>CBDHCW010000001.1:0-30121 GCA_965261445.1 Dehalococcoidia bacterium
CTGGGCATGGCGGCCACCCTAGCGGCCGTCCCGGTCATAGCCTGGATCGAGCGTCTTGCCCGGGATAAGGCGCCGCTGGAGTGAAGACAGGCAAACCGCGCTATTTCTATGGTTGGAAAATTGTAGGGGCGACATTTCTGTCCCGGTTTTCGTTCGCCAGCGGCAATGCATCCGTACTCGGCCTGTTCTTCACCCCGCTGAGCAACGACTTTGGCTGGTCGCGCACCGTCATCTCCGCCGTCCTCAGCCTGGCGCGGTTGTTCGAAGGGCTTACCTCTCCCCTTCTTGGCCCCGTCATCGACCGCTATGGACCCAGGGTGCCCATGGTGATCGGCGGAATACTGCTCAGCTTGGGCTTCGTGGGCCTCAGCCTAATGGCGAACCTGTGGCAGTTCTATCTGATCAGGGGCGTTTTCATGGCGGCGGGCTTTGCTCTCACCGGCATGCTGGTCACCAATACCGCCGTTTCCAACTGGTTCATAAGGCGCAGGGGGCGCGCCATAGCCACGGCAGGTATGGGAACCAACACCGGCATGCTCATCATCGCGCCGGTTACCGTTGGCATAATCGCCGTCTGGGGATGGCAAACCGCCTGGCTCTTCTTTGCAATCCTGGCCTGGATAGTCGTCGTGATCCCGTCCGCTATTCTGATGAGGCGCAGGCCGGAGGATATTGGCCTCCAACCCGACGGAGACCTTCCCGCTGACAGTGGAACCCCCGACAACCCGTCCCGCCTGAGTACAGCAACACGTGCCGCCGGAGAAGCGGTCTGGACTCGTAGGGAGGTGATTAAAACCCCGGCATTCTGGCTGCTCATTACAGGCATCTCCTCCTCTATGCTGGCTTTCCAGGGCGTCAACATCAGCATAGCTCCTTACGCGGAAGACCTGGGCTTAGGCGCCGCAAACATCGCCGCATTGCTCATGGTGCGCTCACTTGCCACCCTGGCTGTGGCGCCCGTCTGGGGAATCCTAAGTGAACGGGTGGACTCGCCGCCTGTTAGAGTCAGCCCCTTCTTCATACAGATGCTGGCCAGCGCCTTCCTTGCCCTGGCGGATAAAAGTGCCATGCTCTGGCTGGGTGTTGTGTTCTACGGAGCAGGCTTCTCCGGCATGATGATAGTCCAGGAGGTGATATGGGCCAACTACTACGGACGTCTCACTCTGGGCACCGTGCGCTCCACCTCTCTTCCGCTGCAGGTATTGATTGCGGGAGGAGGGCCTGTCCTGATCAACGTAGTGTTCGATATCACAGGGTCATACCGGCCTGCCTACACAGCGTTCATCGGCCTCTATTTACTGGCGGCGCTGCTGGTCTGGTTCGCCAGGCCTCCCAAGGCAAAGAGATTCGTGCAGGCTTAGGCTGCTAATCAAGACCTGATACAATCAGTTGTATCATACAGCTCTGGCTTGACATGCCTCAGTATCTAGCCGATTCACATACTCATCTTGACCAGTACCAGCCTGAAGAGGCGCCGGACATCCTGCAGAGAGCCGGCGATTCAGGCGTTGAACTTATTATCACGGCCGGCGTTACCGAGGAATCGTCGCTCAAGTGCATTGATCTCGCCAACCGGTACGGCAGCGTCTACGCCGGCATTGGCATTCATCCCATGGACGTTACGGAGCCAATGAGCGCCACCGCTTACCGGAGGTTCCGCTCAATGGCGCTTGCGAATCCCAAAGTAGTCTGCATAAGCGAAGTGGGGCTGGACTTCAGCGAAGGCATGCCAGACTTGGAGATGCAGATTCAGGTGCTCCGTCAGCACGTCCGTCTGGCCGGAGAGCTCGACCTACCCGTTGTCTTCCACTCACGCGAGTATCCCGGCCGCATGGACGACCATTACCGTACATTGCAGGTGCTCCAAGAGGAAAATGTGCAAGAGGTAGGCGGGGCCATGCACTATTTCCAGTGGGACGCAGGCATAGCCAAAGCTTGCTTGGAAATGAACCTTGCCGTCTCTATCGGCAAGCCTCTCCTGCGTCTGCCCCACCTTCAAGAGACGGTCAGGGACATACCCATGGACAGCATTGTCCTGGAGACCGATTCCTATCCGCAATACTTCAAACGCAACAGAATGCGGTGGACGGAACCCAAGGATATCAAAGACGTGGCAGAGAAGCTGGCCGAGTTGAAGGGTCTCTCAGCGAACGAAGTAGCGAGAGCCACAACCAACAATCTCCTGCGGATATTGAAGGGGCGAGCGAGTGCATCACCCGTCTAACGGGTTTGACAACTTGTGATGGGACTGCGAGGACCTGTGTGAGCAGAGTTAAAACGGCCAGGCGCTTCATACCGCTATCCCTTGCTCTGGCCTTCATTTCCATCACCTTAGGCGGTTTATACATGACAGGTTTCATAGAACGGCGTCTCATCTACCACCCTGAAAAAGGTCTGGCCTCAGACCCATCCAAAATAGGCTTGACCTACGAAGACGTGGTTTTCACCGCTGGCGATGGCGTCCAGCTGCACGGTTGGTTCGTACCTGGGTCAAGGGACTTGACCTTCCTCTGGTTTCATGGCAATGCGGGCAACATTAGCCACCGTCTAGGCAACCTAAAGGAGATGCACGATGAGCTGGCAGTGAACATATTCATCTTCGACTACCGCGGTTACGGGCAAAGCCAGGGAACCCCCAGCGAACAAGGGACTTATTTTGATGCCAAAGCCGCCCTTGATTCCCTCAGAGCGAGAGGGGACGTCCCAATGGACCAAATCGTCTATTACGGGCGCTCTCTTGGAGGCGCTATAGCCGTAGAGCTAGCCACGCAAGAAACGCCTTACGGGCTAGTCCTAGAATCGAGTTTCCCTTCCGTGCCCTACATGGCCCAGAAAGCCAACCCCTTCTTGCCACTCTGGCGGCTTCTGCGCACAAAGTACGATTCAGCAGCAAAAATGCCCTACCTGCAAGCACCTTTATTGCAAATGCACGGAGACATCGACGATACCGTCCCCTTGGAAGCGGGAAGGGCTCTCTTTGAAGCAGCCAATACGCCCAAGGAGTTCTACGTTATTTCCGGTGCAGATCATAACGACACTTATCTAGTCGGCGGACCGCAGTACTGGGAAAAGCTTCGTGAGTTCACAAATAGCTTGAGCAGGTCCAGTACCTAGACTGGAAGCACACATACGTTGAAAGGCACCTTATGAACAACAGACATGAATTCTCAGTAGTCCCGCCCCTTACCGTTGGCGTCATGGGTTCTGCCGGCGGTGAGCTGGCTCTCCAGATACGGCGCAAGGTTCACGAGCTGGGCAAAGAGATAGCCCGCCGCGGCTACGTGCTGATCACCGGCGCCGCGCCTGGGCTGCCTCACGACGCTGTGCTGGGAGCAAAATCAGAGGGAGGGCTTGTAGTGGGGATCTCCCCCGCTCTCGACATGTTCGAGCACGTAGGCAAATACAATGCCCCCACCCGCGCCTACAATGCTATCATCTACACCGGCAGCGGGCTGATGGGCAGAGAGATAGATAACATCAGGAGTTGCGACGTGGTTATCTTTGCCGGTGGCCGCTCTGGCACGCTGGGCGAATTCGCTATCGCCTATGACGAAGGGAAGGTCATAGGCGCTCTGACGGGCACGGGCGGAATTACGGACAACATCAGCGAAATCATGAAGGTTGTCAACAAAAAGACATCCGCCTATATTTGCTACCACTCAGATCCCAAGAATCTGATGGATGATTTGGAAAGGGTCTACGCGGAACGGATTCTCCCAGGCTACATGAGGGCCTTGGAAGGCCACGACCCGGACGGGACACTTGAAGCTTGACTACTCATCATGCGGCCCGCCGAACAACCCCATGCCCGCCGTGTAAAGTTCACCCGGCATGGCCAGTATCCACCCGCGTGACCAATATGTTTTAGACATAGCTCCCATACTGTCCTAAAATGCTTTTATGGGATAAACTTCCAGCAGGCCGCCTCATACCGCCTCCGCCGTTCCTGGTTAGGACACCTCCTACCAGATGAGCATGATGGAAATAGCAGCACGGACTCCGTTTAGCTCTGGTGAGATAGCAGTATCTCAACACTACCAAGATGCTCCCAACATCCTGGTTCGCGCAGCGGCGCTGATTGCGGGAGGATCGTTGCTCGCCTCTGCCATCGCCATTCTCACCGTTTCCGGCCAGTATCCCAACCCGGGGCACCAAGTCATGGGTGCTACCGCCACTCTTCTATTGGGCCTCGTAGTAGGAACTGCAGCCCTGGGCCTTGGCGCCACGAACCGTTACCTTGACCTCTCCGTGTTCAGCCTGCTTCTCTTGCTCTTGCTCGCCCTACCGCTTCTGCGATTTGTACCGTTCGTCTACACCACCGTCTACGAGCAAAACCTTGAATCGCTGTTCCCACCGTTCTGGGTGTACAGCCTCAGTATCCCGCTGATGGTTATGGTAACCACGGACTTGGCTCTAACTGGTAGGAAGCGCACCTTTTCCGCTGCTCTGCTCGTGGCTGCCGTGGTGCCCGCCAGCTTGCTCCTATTCTATAGCTCGGTGATAGTCGACATCATGTCCTCTTTCGCATTTGTGACCATCCCGCGCAAGACCTTGTTCGCATACAGCGCCTGCGTTGGGCTGAGCAGCTTGCTGATAGTTGGCGCTGCCATGGCCACGCGAGGCATGGCGGTATTGGGGGTTCTGATACTGGTGGCAACCGGCTTGTTCTTGGAGATAAGCTCCATATATTTCTATGATGGGATTTCAAGGTACTGGACCTTTAGCAAGATCTGGCTTCCCTATTCCTTCTGGGTGCCGTTCCTCGCAGGCACTGTACCCGGCGCTATGGCTCTACTCATAGCGCTAGCGAGAATAATCTTCTCCGGCTCAACGGATCAAACCGGGCATGAAAGGTACGTCTCCGCCGGCACGGCTACAGACCCGGATACAACCAGGTTCCAGAGGAAGGACATCCTTTGACCAAGCGTTTCTATACAGTTCTGACTATAATGGCGCTGACGCTGTTCTCTGCCATAAGCTCCGGCTTTACCGTCTTCTATTTCATGTTCTACGTGTTGCTGGCCTCTCTGCTGGTCAGCTTCCTATTGACGCGCCTGAACCTGGCCGGCATCTCCATTTCCGCACGGCGCAGGTCAGGCCGGGCTCAGGTTGGAGACCACGTAGAAACGGAGCTGCACATCAAGAACGCCGGCCCCTTGCCAAAGCTCTTCTTGGAAGTTCAGGACATGGCCCAGCTGCCCGGCCAGACGACAGGCGCCGTTCTGAACATGGGCCCCTACCGGGAAATTGTCTGGAAGGCGGAAGCTCTTCTGAGAAAGCGCGGCGTCTACCAGTTGGGCCCGCCCCAAGCATTTGCCAGCGATCTCTTCGGCATATTCAGCTTCCAACGGAGTTTCCCCGGCGTCAATGAGATCACCGTTTATCCCCACACCGTGGACGTGCCTTTCTTCCAGCTATCGGCCAGCCATGGGTTTCATCCGAGCATCAGCCGCCGGTTGACTCAGGACGTCACCCCATCCGTATCCACAATACGGGACTACAAGTACGGCGATGCCATGAGACGCATCCACTGGGTTTCCACAATGCGCCAGTCCAAGCTTATGGTCAAAGAGTTCGATGGAGATACCAGAAGCCATGCCTGGATACTTCTGGACTTGCACCAGGATGTTCAATTCGGCGATGAGATAGACAACACGGAGGAAATGGGCGTCACCCTTGCCGCTTCCGTAGCCAACAAGATGCTGAACATGGACGTACCTGTGGGGTTCATTGCCTACGGCGATCAGAAGTACGTCGTCTCGCCTCAAAGGAGCGCCTCAGCCCACGACGACCTGCTGAGGGTCTTGGCAGTGGCCAAAGCCGAAGGGATCCGCTCCATGGCCAACGTTCTCAGGGAGGAGCGCAATCTGTTTGCCACATCATCCAGTCTGGTGATTATCACCCCTTCCACCAGCGAAGCTTGGATCCAGGCTGTCAACGCCATGATGGCGGAGGTCCCCCAGATAGTGGTAATCCTCATAGACCCTCACTCTTTCGGAGCGGAAGGCGCCATTGACCGTGCCTTAAATCTACTGTATATGAGTGGCGCCTTGAGCTACGTTGTACGCAAGGGAGATAATCTGAGCGAAGCTCTTAGCTTCCGCAGGATCGCCCCAGAAACGGCAAGTTCATTCCTTGCCGGGCAGGCGGCATCATGATGCAGGGAAGAGCCATGCCCAGAATCGATGTGCTCCGCTGGCTGCGCACGGAGGACTGGATCACCTTTGTTCTCGCCGCCGGAGTAGCCATTGTCGTAATCAGGTCCATAGAATCCGCGGAGTGGGTGGCCACGCCCTCCCTTTCCCTGGCAGCTTTCTTGGGGGCCTTCGCCGGCCTCATCATCGCCCGCTCACCCCTGGCAGGATGGCAGGCATATCTAGCGGCCACGTTTCTTGGCCTCTTATTGATATATATTCAGGCGGTAGGCTTGGTTGAAGGAGAGACCTTCACAGAGCGCGTCTCTGAACTGAATACACGCTTGTGGGCCTGGGTAAACGCATTCTTTGGCAACGGCATCAGCACCGATTCCGTTCCATTTGCCGTCATTCTGTCTACGGTGGCCTGGTCTGCGGGGTATATTTCGGCTTGGGCCGTTTTCAGGCTAACCAAGATATGGCTAGCTATTGTGCCCGCCTCCGTGGGTCTGTTCATCAACCTGACCTACCTGCCGGAAACTCACTTCTCCGTTGTTTTCCCGTTCCTGCTGGTCACCTTGCTCTTGGTGGCGCGTTTCACGTCTCTGCAACGCCAGGAGTCGCTTAACAAGCAGGGCATCTCCTACCCCGCGTCACTGCGCAGGGTATGGATTGTTATAGCCGTGGTCTTCTCCTCACTGATTGTGGGGGTGGTGTTCCTACTTCCGGATACCCATGCAAGAAGTGAGAGGCTAACCAGCGTATGGAACGTCTCCCGGGAACCCGCCTCCTTGTTCCAGCAAGAGTTTGGGCGCCTTTTTTCCGCTATAGAAAGCAAGAAGGATTCGCCCCAGCTCTTCGGTCCCGTACTGGCCATTTTGCCCAACGCATCCATCAGCGACGAACCTGTGTTCAGAGGAGACATTCCCACACCAACCTACTGGAAAGCCCGGGCATATACCACCTACACCTCCGGAGGCTGGACCACCGATGCCACCGTCTCCGAGACGGCGTTCACCTTCTTCCTTTCACCCGAGGCCCTGGCATTGGAAGACGAACCCGAAGAAGCGCAGTCCATAGGCGGCCTCAGCTTCAGGGTACAGCTGGAGTCATCTCCAAGATATATATACATACCCCAGACCGGGCTGGACACCATGCCCATCAGGCTAGAGGTTGAGACTCACGCCGGCTCTCCGGTAGAGAAAAACGTCATCACCGTACGCCCTGAGGAGCGCCTGAACGAAGGCGATGTATATTTTGGCACTATGCGTCTGCCTGTTTTCACAGAAGCTGATATACGCAGCGCAGACACGGACTATCCAGATTGGGTTAATGAGCACTACCTGGAGCTTCCAGATTCCCTGCCGGACAGAGTCCACAGACTGACGCAAGAGGTCACCCAGGGTGCGGTCACTCCCTACGACAAGGCTCTGGCTATTGAGCGCTACCTGCGTGATTTTGAGTATACTACTGACCTTACTCCCCCCAGGTTCGATGCCGACCGTGTCGACCACTTCCTCTTTGAGAGCAAAGCAGGCCATAGTGACCACTTTGCTTCCGCAATGACGGTGATGCTCCGTTCCGCTGGTATACCGGCGCGGCTGGTATCCGGTTTCAACACGGGTGTCCCTGACCCTGAAACTCGGACTTTCATCGTCAGGGAAAAGGATAAGCACAGCTGGGTTGAAACCTATTTCGCCGGGCCGGGCTGGATCCCCTTTGAGCCTTCCCCGATATTTGACCCCATACCCCAGACGGCCCAGGACTACCTTGCCATAACAGGATTAAACGGAGGGACGCTGGCGTCAGTCCCGGAGTTTGAGCCTGAGGATTCCCCAACGCAAGGGACCAGGGAAGGGCCAAACGAAGAACTCCCAGGCGGCCGACTGGAAGGTGGCGAAGGCGGCCGACCCCCGCCTCTTTCGTTCACCGCCTCGCCATTCGGGTCAGGCGGATTGCTCTTGATCATTACAATGGTTGCCTGGATTGTTGCTCTATGGCTGCTCTGGCACAGATTCATAATGCGCTTGCCCCGCCCGGAGCTCACCTACTTTAGAATGCGCCGCATGGCCGGCATGCTTGTCGCTCGACCTGAGATGACCCATACTCCGTTGGAGTTTGGAAGTCTGTTGTCCCGGGCCGTCCCGGAGGGCGGAGAAGACATTGGCTACATCTGCAACACCTACAGCAGGTCTATATATGGCAACTCGCCCATTTCCATGATGGAAGGATTTCGACTCCGTTCAGCATGGAACCGCGTCCGCAAGGCGCTCGTCTTCCGCACCTTCAGCTAGCTTGCTGACCCTGCCCAAGCGAGGAACATTACCGAAGCAGACCCCGGCCTCTGTCCCTCCATAGGTCTGGACGAGCCGCGCTGACAGGGTGGAGAAGGACAGCCTCCACCTTGACCAAAGACACCGCTAGGTCCCTCCCCGCCATCTCCTACTTCCCCATCGACCATCATCACCGTTAAGGTCCATCCATGATTACACAGCAAAATTCGCTTCCTCTTTCCCGACCAATCGACATCCCCAGCTCATTGCGAAAACAGGCCATCGGCCTACGAAATTCGGATTTGTTTCCCATATTTTCCAAAAAGTGGTTCGTTTCTAGCTTTGGAATTGACATAACGTTTGAAACAATTCCCCCTTCGCCTCCTCTTTAGAGTAGCTGGCGGGTTTGCTTTTACCAGTCCATAGCGGATAATGCCAAGCAATCCTTCCACCAGGAGGCCACCCTGTGCAGATCGTCAGACCGTCCCAAGTTGCCAAGGAGCAGTATCTAAGCGACCTCTTCACCCATTCAAACGTTACCCGCCAGCCGGTAACGCCGGGAAGCAAGGACTACAACGCCAATATCATCGGCTTCGGGAAAGGGGTGCGCAACAAGCTGCACACCCACACCAGTGAGCAGATACTCATCGTGACGAACGGCAACGGTATTGTCGCTACCGAGACGGAGCAACGGGAAGTCACCACCGGTGACGTCATACTCATCTCAGCCGGCGAGAAGCACTGGCACGGCGCCACCGGCGATTCTGAGTTCGCCCATATTGCCGTCACCCGTTCAGACAGCCGGACGGATCAGGTGGAGAAGTAGCCCTGCTGGCCGGAGCGCGTTCTAATGACCACAGCCGCAGCTTGGTACCTCTATACCGATGACGGCGCCCCCGCGGGGCACCGTATAGTAGAAAGCCATTCGCCGTTTCCCGTAGTGGGAGACCGCATAGCCAACAGCGGCGAATGGACAAAAGCGGAAATAGTTGCCTTTGAAGAGTTGGCTCACGTCTGCGCTATGAGGCGCTTCAAGGTGATTATCCGTATACTCTGCTAAACCCACGCAGGCAGGCAAATGCCTCTAGCCGGAGTGGCCGTTCTTCCCGTTCTTCGCCAGGTATCGCACGGCCAGGGGCGTAAGCCTCCCTTCAGCAGTAACGTATTCGCCTGGCTCAAGCTCGTCCAGACTGAACGGCAGATATTGGCCCCAGGAGTATTCCTGGTAGCTCTGCTCACCGGGGTAGCTCAACGGCCCGCCGCATGGCCAGCCATAGCAGTAGCTCAGCGTCCTGCTGGCCGGCTCCAGTATCTCTGAGCTTACGGTGCCGTGACGCTCTCCGTCCGGCGATTTCGTATGCCCGTGCGCACATATGGACCAGCTGGTCTCGGCCAGAGTTTCGTGGTCGCGGTAAAGGTCGGACAGATAGGCAACGTCTATACGGCCTTCTCCGTTCCTCATCAGCTCCGTGGCCCTCTTCAATCTCACCTCGCTGGAGCTTTGTATACCGGACGAACGCCCTTTATAAGCCATTTCCTCCGACACCCAGTGGTTACTTCGCGCCAGCCATCCATCCCTGGTACGCGTCTCCACCTGCATCGACTGTGTGCTCACCTCGACCAGCGCCATCTCACCTCCAGCATCTGCGAAGAGGAAGTTCCCGTGAAACGCCCTAGGAATCGATTCCAAGAGCTCGATACCCTCTGCTACGGAGCCCGCCCTGCTCAGCAGCATCCTCCCAAACTGCTCGAACGGAATGCCATACGCCCCACTGTAGTCAGGTTCGTACTGTGTGTTGGGCGGCGCTCCAGACCACACATAGGCAAACCCCTTCTCGTTCACCCCGCGTGTGTGCATGTAGTGGAACTCCACGGGCTCATAACCCGGTAGGGTGACGATTTGCGTGGCCACAAACCTATACCCATCCTCAGGCTCTACCGCCACTACCCGCGTTCTTGTATTGAACGGGTCGTCACTGGTGCTGGCTATGAATGGCGCTCCTCCCATAGTTGCCGAACCGGTAGCGCCAACTATGGTGCAGTTCAAGTCCAGCGATTCCATCTTCCCTATGCGCTTCATGATGCCCTCCTCTTTTGCTCCATCCTGACCAGGGAGATTATGTCCCCGCGTATTATTCATGTCAATGAAGTAATGGTATCCTTGTTGTGATGACGGCTCTACTACCAAGACCATTCTTTACCTGGCGCACCTTCATTGCCATCTTGTCGCTGCTCTGCATAGCGGCGGGACTGACCGGCTCCGTGCAGGCTCAACAGCGGCACGTCCTGCTGCTGGAAGTCGAAGGCATCATCAGCCCCATCTCAGAGGGGTTCATCGCCAGGGGTGTAGAGCGTGCCGAGCGGGAAGGCGCAGAGATGGTAATCATACGCCTGGATACTCCGGGCGGCCTGTTGGATTCTACCCGCAAGATAACTCAGCATCTTCTGGAAGCCGACGTTCCCTCCGCCGTTTACGTAGCGCCTCGCGGCGCCAGGGCGGCCTCTGCGGGGACGTTCATCACGGCAGCGGCCAATTTCGCCGTGATGGCGCCAAGCACCAACATTGGGGCTGCCAGCCCCGTGTCAGGCAGCGGCGAAGACCTGCCAGATACCCTCAAGTCCAAGGCGTTTCAGGACGCCGCAGCCGAGATGCGCGGCATAGCCGAGGCAAGAGGAAGAAACGCTGAGCAATTGGAGGCCACCGTGTTGGAGGCGCTCTCCTTCACTTCGGAAGAGGCTCTTGCCGAAAACATGATCGACTTCATCGCCAGTGACGTGGACGAACTGCTCCAGCAGGTTCATGGCCTGGAGACCCCGCTGCGGCCTCCCGCTGGCCCAAAGGTTACCCTGGACACGCAGGGCCTCACCGTGCGAACTATGGAACTGAGCTTAGTGGAGCGACTTCTCCGTTTCCTCGCCAACCCCAACATATCGTTCCTGCTTCTCACTCTGGGCGGACTCGGACTCTTTGTAGAGCTGTTGAACCCCGGCCTTATCCTGCCCGGAGTGGCCGGCATCATAATGCTTATCCTGGCCTGGGTCGTCCTAGGGAACCTTCCCGTGAACTGGGCCGGCGCAATCCTCATCCTCCTTGCCTTCGGGCTAGCCCTACTGGAATACTACGTCGCGGGCTTTGGCGTCCTCGGAGTCGGCGCTATCGTCAGCCTACTGCTGGGGGGGCTGTTGCTCTTTTTCCACACCGGGGTGCCTTCCCCAACCGCGCCACCCTCCGTCTCCGTCAGCCTCTGGGTGCTCATCCCCACCGTCCTCGTCCTCGGATTCGGAGGAGGCCTTGTGGTCAGGTTCGCCTATCAATCACGCCGCGGCCCGCCCGATGCCAAGGTTGTGGACCTGATTGGACAGGTGGTAGAGACCACCAGCGAACTCAACCCAAAGGGTACCGTTCGCGCCCGTGGCGAGACATGGACGGCGGCACTGGAGGGGGGCGGTTCCATCTCCGAGGGACAGCAGGTGCGCATTGTTGCCGTGGACGGCATTGTGTTGACCGTGGCCCCTATTGAGAAGACCGCCGAGCCGCCGTCCGCCGCCGAGCTTGCTTAGCCGCGTGCGCTTCTCCCGCCTCTTGTAGCCAAACTCTCCTTCAGATGATAACGTTATTTAGAATGGGACTACACTAGGAGGAAAATATGGCAACCGGCATAATAATTGTCAAGCAGTACGAACGAATGGTGAAGTTCCGCCTTGGCCGCTACACCGGTAGCGTCAAGGGCCCGGGCTTCCACTTCCTCATACCATTCCTGGAGACGGGAAAGGTGGTGGACACCCGTGAAGTGCCTGAACGCGTACCCACTCAGCAGTACATCACCAGGGACAACGTGGTGGTGGACATGGACTTCGTCCTCTACTACCGCGTCCTGCCCGAGATGGCCGACAGATCCGTCATGGAGGTGGCCGGTCACCAGTTGGCGGTACGCAACCTTGCCATGGGCGAGTTGCGCTCCATCATGGGCAACGTTTCCCTGGCCGAAGCTTTGTCGGAACGTGAGCGCATCCAGAGCCAGCTCCAGTTGGCCCTGGATGAGAACACGGGACGTTGGGGAGTGAAGGTGCAGGGAGTGGCCATCAACGAGATAAACCCGCCTGCCGGCGTCAAAAGCGCCATGGAGCGCGAGAAGTCGGCGGCTGCCATCAAGACCGCCGACATCACCGAGTCGGAAGGCCAGCGACAGTCCCAGATCAACCGCGCCGAGGGAGAAAAGCAGGCCGCCATTCTTTCCGCCCAGGGCGAGCGTGAAGCCGCCATCCTACGCGCCGAAGGAACCCGGCAGGCCGAGATCCTCAACGCAGAGGGCTTCTCCAATGCCCTAACCCAGATAAACACCGTAGCCCAAGGCGTAGACAGCCGCACCATGAGCCTCGAATACTTCAAAACTCTGACGAAGTTGGGAGAGGGGCAAGCCACCAAGTTCATCTTCCCCATGGAGTTCACCAGCATGCTGCAGAACTTTGTCAGGGGCAACGGCGGCAACGGTACGGACGGCAATGGCCAGAGGTAACGCCTGGTAGCCGCACAGCTATCCTTCCGTGATCCCTCGTGTGATTGTCAACCGTGCCCTCATGGCGAGGGACGTGGCCGTTGCCGGGGCAATTCCGGGGCAGCCTTGCGCCAATTCAGCGATTAGTCGGGTATCATAGAGGACATGGATATAACGTTCGAAAGAGGAAGCCGGAACCAACCCAAAGGCCACGCCATCTTGTACTACCTGGCCGGCGAAAAGGTGCTGGCCACCTACCTCGCTGTCCTGCCCCTCAGGCTGGACCTGACCAAGTATGTGCCGCCCTTCCTCGCCGCCCAGGTCAAGTCTTCAGGCATGGAGGAGTTCTCGTCTTTCGCCATTCCTCCCATTCCCGAAGAAGTGGCGAACCTGGAGTTCCTGGAAAGGCTTGCCGATCTACGAGGCGATGACCTTATCTACGCCGGCTCTGTGCGTGAGGACGACCTTCTGGAAGCCGCTCAGCAAGTCAACGACGCCGTTCAGGAGTATGCCCGCATTTATCACAGCACCATCGAGGCCGTACCGGGTCTGGATGCGTCACGCGTTCTTTCCTCTGAGCCCTCCTCCGACCTGGACGTTGAGGAGGTCATGCTCTCTCTGATGAGCGAACGCGACCGACTGGGGGAGCTTGCCAAGCTGGTTGGCAAGCTGCAATTCGCCATGGAAGGCAACGATGGGCGCCTCATGGAAGAGTCCAAGGGGGAAATAGCCGTCCTTGCCAAGTATCTGCCCCAAAAGTACCACGCATCCCAGATAGTTGATGCGGTAAGCCAGCCCGGGCCTCATGGCTCCAGGCTGGCCCAGCTCTACCTTGACCGCTGCTACAAGATTGCCGACGACGACTTCAACGGCCTCCAACAGATCGAACGGTCCATCAGAGACCTGTTGAACAGCTCTCTGGGAGGACCATGACTGAGTCCCTTTACCACCACGACAGCTACATCAGAGAGTTCCAGGCTGAAGTCGTAGAGATGCTGGACAAGGGCGTCGTTTTGGATAGGACCGCCTTCTACCCGGGCGGCGGCGGACAGCCCAGCGATGCCGGTGTCCTCCACACCGCGGACGGCGAATACCGGGTCGCTCGGATTAGCCGAAAGGATGGCAAGACCATCCATGAAATAGAGGGCGACCCTCCTCCGGCGGGCACACGGGTCACTGGAGTGGTCGACTGGGACAGGCGTTACAAGCTGATGCGCACCCACACCGCTCTTCACATCCTCTGCGGCGTGATCTGGCGCGACTACGGAGCGCAGGTCACAGGCGGCGACATGCAACCCCTCAGGGCGCGTATGGACTTCGAACTGGAGAATATGTCGGTGGATTTCGCACACGAAGTCGAGGAGAAGATCAACACGGAGGTAGCCGCCTCACGCCCAGTTACCACGCAGGACTTGCCCCGTGACGAAGCCATGCGCATCCCAGACCTCATTCGCACCAAGATCAACCTGCTTCCGCCCGCTATTAAGCAGGTGCGCATCGTAGATATTAACGGGCTTGACATCCAGGCCGACGGAGGCACTCACGTTGCCAGTACAACCGAGGTCGGCCGCATTCGCGTCGTCGGCCATGAGAGCAAGGGGCGTATCAACAAGCGCCTTCGCATAGAAGTGGAAGAAAAGCCCACCGGCAACTAGCCGCTTGTTCTTGATCTGAAATTGAACCCCTCCCCATCATCAGCGTTCTGGTAGCGTGGCGTCACTGCTGATGGCCTTAGCCTGTACCCGGAAGCTCCGGCGCTGGAAGGGCTAGCCGGCAGCGAGATCCGACGACTGAAGGTCAGCGGCCTTTCGTTCCCGGTCTCCTGCCACCAGCGGAGAACTGGTCGTTCCCTCCGTAGTCAGTGAGGCGGCGGATCAGTGGGAGAGGATCTGGTCTAGGAAGAGCTTGGTGCGCGGCTCCTGCGGGTTGGTGAAGAACTCGTCGGAGGTAGCCACCTCCACTATTTCCCCTTCGTCCATGAAGATGACGCGGTCGGCGACGTTCCGCGCGAAGCCCATCTCGTGGCTCACGCAGATCATCGTCATGCCGGAGTCGGCCAATTCGCCCATGACCTTCAGCACCTCGTTGATCATCTCCGGGTCCAGGGCGGAGGTCGGCTCGTCGAACATCATCACCTTGGGGTTCATAGCAAGGGCGCGGGCTATGGCGACCCGCTGCTGCTGGCCGCCGGAGAGCTGCCCGGGGTACTTGTCCGCCTGCTCTGGTATGCCCACGCGATCCAGCAGTCCGCGGGCCAAGTCCTCTGCCTCCCTCTGGGGCATGTGGCGTACCTTCTGCGGGGCCAAGGTTATGTTGCGGAGGATGGTGAGGTGCGGGAAGAGGTTGAACTGCTGGAAGACCATCCCCGTCTCCGCCCGTATCATGGCCAAGCTACGGATGTCGTCGGTCAACTCCACGCCGTCGACGATGATGCGGCCTGAGTCGTGCCGCTCCAGCCGGTTGATGGTCCTGAGCAGCGTGGACTTGCCGGAGCCGGAGGGGCCAATGATGACCACCGTCTCCCCCTCTGCTATGGAGACGTCCACCTCGTTCAGGGCGGTGAAATTTCCAAACCGCTTGACCACCTTCTCCATGCGGACTATCTCGTTCCCTACCTGATGTTTCATCTGTCAGTCCTCCTCAGACAGCGTCTGCTACCTGGCGCCCACCCTCAACCGGGTCTCCGCCACTCCTCCCAGCCGGGACAGGGAGTATGAGACCACCCAGTAGATGAGCCCGACCACGATGTATATCTCGAAGAATGCGCCGTCCGCTATGTCGGTCTGTCCCCCCAGGACCTTCTTCGCCTTATCCAGAGTGTTGACCAGGGAGATGGCGGCGAGAAGCGCCGTGTCCTTCCAAAGTGCTATGAAGCGGCCTATGATGGCCGGGATGACTGCCCTGATGGCCTGCGGCAGGATGATGAAGACGTACTTCTGGATGGAGGATAGGCCGATTGCCGCGGAAGCCTCGTGCTGGCCCCGTGGTATGGACTGCAGCCCGCCACGCACTACCTCGGCCAAGTAGGCTCCGCCGAAGAAGGTGAAGACAATCATCACCCGAAAGGCAAGGGAGATGCTGCTGAACGCCTCGCCGATGGTCCCCAGTTCGTCGTCCAGGAAAGTGGCGAAGAGGAGCCAGACGAGCAGCGGCGCGGCGCGCACCACCTCTATGTAGCCCACCGAACAGATTCGGATCGCCCAGTAGGGGGAAACCCTCCCCAGCGCGAGCAACAGCCCAATGAAGAAGGAGAAGAAACCGCCCGCGGCAAACACCAGCAGGTCAAGGAAGGCGCTCTCCCACTGGCTGGCGGAAACCCCCAGCTGGAGCAAAAGCGTCACAGGAATAATCAGGACCCAGCCGGCGCCAATGGCCTGGAGCATAACAGGGTTGCTCCTCCAGCGGGAGAGGTGCTTGCCCGCCCAGGCAACGACTATGAGGAGCGCATAGAGCAGAGCCAGCAGCACCCAATTAGTGCCAAAGGGGACGGCCAGTCCCAGCGAGAGAGCATAGAGCCATCCAGGTGCCCAGCCCTGCTCCCGCACCAGCTCCCTCTGGATGCCGCTGATCACGGAGACCTGGTCCCCTGAGCGTATCTCCTCTGTGTACTCCCGCTCCTCTATGTGGAACTCCGTCCCCAGTCCCAGAGTCAGCGTTATCGCGGCCACCACGCCCACCACCACCAGGAACGGCCGGAGCTTCCCGACCCAGAGGCCGTAGGTGAGGGTAACAAGCATCCCCACCAGGAAGAGGGATATCCATATACGATACGTCTCGTCCGAGGGGTAGCTGCCCACGAAGAACAGCTTTCTGTTGATAGCGACGAGGCCCCAGTTGGCCTGGAACAGAACGAACCGCACGACGAGGAACGCCAAGACGCTGCCAGCAACTATGGTCGCCAGGCTGAGTAGCGTGCTGAACCGCGAGTTGAACAGGTTCTCCCTGGCCCAACTCACACGGATGGCAGCCATGGTCCGGTATGTGGATAAGGTGGTCATTTGATCTGTACGTTACGGTTTATGGTGTTCATGATCAGCGAGATGATCAGGTTGGTTATCACGAAGACGAAGAATATGAAAAGGTACGCCTGCAGCAGGTGACCTGTGTTGTTGACTATCCTGTTGGATATGAGGACTATCTCGCCGTAGGCTATGGCGTGGGCCAGGGTGGAGTCCTTGTTGGCGTTCTGGTACTCGTTGTTCAACGAAGGGAGCATGACACGCAACGCCTGGGGGAGCACGATCAGCGAGAAGCGCTGGTAGGCCGTTAGGCCAAGGGATGCGGAGGCCTCTATCTGACCGCGGGGTACCGCCTGAATAGAGCCGCGCACGATCTCAGCGATGAAGGCGCTGAAGTACAGGGTGAGCGACACCAGCGCGCTCAGGTACCCCAGCCCAAGGTGGTTCCCGCCGGCGTAGGCGTAGAACCCGGACGTGGACTGCACTACGTCCGGCAGAGTAACCCGCACCGGGAAGAGCAAGGCAACGTAGGAGACCACCGCTACGGCCAAGAAGACGGATGCACCCCAGGTGTTGGGATGGGTGCTCTGCCCAGTGTCCTCCTCCTTTGCCAGACGCCTGGCCCGGATCCAGGCCGCCGCCGCCATGCCCGCGGCTAGGACAATCAGCCACAGCCAGGCCAGGTCTTGCGCGACCTCCAGCCAGGGGACTGCGACACCCCGGTTGCTGACGTAGAAGACCCGCTCCAAACCTGTTCTGGTGTCTATGCCAGGCAGCTCCCGGAAGAGGCCAAAGGCAAAGAAGAACATGATGAGCAGCAGCGGCAGGTTGCGGAACGTCTCTACGAAAAGGCCGCCCAGTCTGCTGATCATGGGGTTACCGGCAAGCCGCGCCACGCCCACCAGAAGCCCGAGGAGCGACGAGAGAGCGATAGCCAAGACGACCACCGAGATGGTGTTGCCGGCGCCCTTCAGCATGCCCAGCCACCGTGAGTCGCTGGCTTCGATCTCCAGGATGGCGAAGATGGAGGTGCGGTCCGGGCTGCCGTAGGGGCCGAAGAGGAAGTGGAAGTCGAAGAGGTTGGAGATGAGAGAGTAGGCGACGTAGAGGGCAATGAAAGCGGCGGCCACGCCGACGACAACGTTCACGATAAGAGTGCGCGTCCTGCTTCTGTACCAGAGAGTCTGGAGGGTCTGTATCATCTCAGTGGACAGAATAGAAGGAAACGCATGTCGCCGCAAGACGCATCATGCGTTTCCTTCCCGTTTTCCCTGCGAATTTAGAGACTGCCTATCGCATGGGCGGCGAGTATATCAAGCCCCCATCAAAGTAGGAGGCGTTGAGCGATCCATCACGAATGAGCCCCACTCTCTCAAGTGTGCTGTCGTAGACCTCGCCGTAGTTGCCGACTTGAGAAATCACGCTCTGCATGAAGGTGACGGGAATCTTGCCGTGCCCGATGCCCAGGTCGCTGGGATTGCCGCCGTCGAAGCCCGCGCCGAGGAGGCGGGCCACGGTGTTGTTGGGCGGGTTGGACGCCATCTGGGCTACGTTAGACGAGGTAACCCCCTGCTCTTCGGCGATGATCATGCCGTTCACCACCCAGCGCACTACGTCCTCCCACTCCGAGTCGTAGTCTCGCACGGACGGGCCGAGCGGCTCCTTGGACAGCGTTTCGGGGAGCACTATGGCATCGATGCCATCATCGGCCTTTAGGGTGAACTGGTGACCGCCGAGCTGCGATTTGTCGGAAGACCAGGCGTCGCACTGATCGCCTATGAACGCCCCGCGCAACTCTGGGTTGGCTTGGAAGGTCAGCTCGGAGTAGGTAAGCCCTTGCTCAGCAAAGAAGTCGGAGACGGCGCCCTGCGTGCTGGTGCCGTCCAGGATGCAGATGGTGGCCCCGTTCAGTTCCGTGACGCTCATCAGCCCTCTGCCGGCCTTGACCATGATGCCGGCGCCGTCGTAGAAGGTGGTGGGAGCGAAGGCGACGTTCAGGCTGGCGTCGCGGCTGGCGGTCCAGGTGGTGGTGCGGATGAGCACGTCGATCTCCTGCGCCGCTAGCAACTCGAAGCGGTTGGCGGAAGTGGCTTCCTTGAACTCGACTTTGCTCCTGTCGCCGAAGATGGCGGCGGCCAGGGCATGACAGAACTCCACGTCGTTGCCTTCAGCCGTTCCGTCCGGGTTGAGAACGCCAAAGCCGGGAGTGTCGGCCTTGACGCCGCAGACCAGGTTTCCGCGGTCGAGGATAGTGGTCAGAGTGTCTTCTCTAGCCATGGTATCCTCGCCTGTCTCGGATTGGCAAGCAGCCAGCACCAGCAGCGATAAGGCTATCACCATTGCGGTGAGCAATACTCTATAACGGTCCATCTCTCCTCCATGTGAATCAGCTTAAAAACTTGCGATTGTACATTATGTTATTCGAGCCTTTCTTGCAAGGGAATAGGTTTTCCATTTTCGGCCGTTGCTGCCGCGGCCTCCACACGGATAGCAACTCAATAGGCCTGTTGAACGCCGACAACAGGGCCGTGATACTGTGTCGAGACGTCAGAAGGCGAAGATGCGCTTGTTCAAAGGAGGAGTGAGGCAGGTGATTGCGCTGGGATACACGCAGCGCGGATATCTGGAGCACGTCTTTTACAGAGGTTTCGGAGAGCGGCGGCACATCTTGTATACCTTTGGCGTGCATACAAGAACTATCTAGACCTGCGTGGTGACCATGAGTTGGTAGTGCCCAGTTTTCTGTAGTCAGGCCTCTTCCCCCCATCGCGCCCATCTCCACCCCAGTTGACCTTCACATATTGTGTCAATAGAATCAGCCCACTATGTCTAATCAAGAACTGCACTACCTGACCATTGCCGAGCTGGCCCCCCTGCTGCGCGACAAGAAGGTGTCGCCCGTGGAGCTTCTGCAGGCATGCCTGGAACGCATCCACGCCCTGGACGGCACGTTTCACTCCTTCATCACGCTTATGGAAGAGTCCGCGGTCAGGGAGGCGCAGCAGTCGGAGAGGGCGTTAGCCTCTGGCGGCTACAGAGGCCCGCTGCACGGCATACCCATTGGGCTCAAGGACCTCTACTACACCAAGGGCGTGGTCACCACGGCAGGGTCGCCCATCCTGGGCGACTTCGTGCCTGGCGAGGACGCCACCATGGTGACAAAGCTCAAGGAAGCGGGCGGCATCATCCTGGGCAAGCTGAACATGCATCCCTTTGCATACGGCGCAATAGGGATCAACCCGGACTACGGCACGCCGCCCAACCCCTGGGATAAGGAGCGCATACCCGGAGGCTCCAGCAGCGGCGCCGGTGTAGCTCTGATGGCGGGTATGCTGCCGGCGGCCACCGGCTCCGATACAGGCGGCTCGATACGCATCCCGGCCTCGATATGCGGAGTGGTGGGGATAAAGCCTACCTACGGACGGGTGAGCAAGCACGGCGTGGTGCCGCTGTCGTGGTCGCTGGATCATGCCGGGCCCATGGCGCGGAGCGTGGAGGACTGCGCCATCTTGCTGCAGGCTATGGCTGGGCACGACCCCAAAGATCCCGGTTCCAGGGAGATACCGGTGCCCGACTACGTTGCGGAGATGAAAAGACCGGTGAAAGGGCTGAAGGCCGGCCTGCCGCGAAAGGAGTTCTTCGTCCGCTTGCAGCAGGGGGTAAGCGATGCCGTAGAGAAGGCCATCGAAACCCTGGAGGGGATGGGCGTGGAGGTGCACGAGGTAGACGTGCCCAGCATGGACGACGCCGTAGCCATCTCGCTAGGTATCCTGGGCCCGGAAGTGGCGGCGTATCACCGCAAGTGGATAGAGGAACGACCCGGAGATTACGTCCCGCAGGTGCTGACCCGGATAAAGTCGGGAATGTTCGTGCCGGCGGTGGACTACATCAAGTCGCACCAGGCCAGGGCCAGGTTTACGCAGGGGTATCTGGATGCGATGAATGACCTGGACATACTGATAACCCCCACCGAGCAGCTCACCGCACCCAAGATGGAAGAAAGCCGCGTGACCATAGACGGAGTGGAGGAAACAACGCAGAACCTGATGCTCTGGCACAACCGTCCCTTCAATATCACGGGCTTCCCCGCGATAAGCGTGCCCTGCGGCTTCGATGACAAGGGGCTGCCGGTGGGGCTGCAGATAGTAGGCAAGCCGTTCCAGGAAGGGACCGTGTTCCAGGCGGCTTACGCCTACGAACAGGCGACACCCTGGCATGAGAAGAGGCCGCAGTTGTAAATAATTCCACCTATCTCAGCGTCTGAGATCCGTACTTATCTTAATAGACTCCCCACTCTGCCCGAAGTAACATATAATCTCGTAATCCCGTCACCATCAGGAGATTTCCGTTGCGTTTTGGAATAGTAGTCTTTCCGGGAACCTGGAGCGATACCGATTGCTATCATGCAATCACCGACGTGTTGCACCAGGACGCTAAATATATATGGCACAAAGACACCGATATATCAGAGGTGGATTGCGTAGTCCTGCCTGGCGGCTTCTCCTACGGCGACTATCTGCGCACAGGGGCTATTGCCCGTTTCTCGCCGGTGATGAGTTCAGTAAAAGAGCACGCCGAGCGCGGCGGTCTGGTCATAGGGATATGCAACGGCTTTCAAGTGCTCTGCGAAGCAGGCTTGCTGCCCGGCGTCCTCATGCGCAACCGTGACCTCAGCTTTCACTGCGAGTGGACGCACCTGCGAGTGGAAACCCCCCACACCAGGTTCTCCTCCATCTGTGAAAGGGACCAGGTGATCCAAGTACCCATTTCACACGGTGAGGGCAACTACTACGCAGACCCCAGCACGCTCCAGGCGCTCAACGATGACGGCCTGATCGTTTTCCGATATTGCAGCCCCTCCGGGGTGATAACGGAAGGTTCCAACCCCAACGGTTCGCTGCAAAACATAGCCGGTATTGTCAACAAGAACGGTAATGTGCTCGGCATGATGCCTCATCCCGAACGTTGCTGCGAGCTTCTACTTGGCGGAACAGACGGACGGCTAATCTTTGAATCGATAGCGGATTCGGCGGGCTAGATTGGCTCTAGCAATTGTCTTCGCGCTGCTGGCCGCGACCGGATGGGGAGTGTCTGCAATCTTCGTACGCCTGGGATTGCAGAACATCAGCTCAACAACGGGCACGGCGCTTTCCCTGGCCACGGGGACGCTTCTCATCGGCGCCATTGCCTTCGCGGTCCACGGCCTGGACGAATTTGCCTTGTCGTTCACAGCAATAGGATGGATAGCCCTGCTTGGCCTTCTCAACTACTTGCTGGGCAGGTTCCTCAACTTCAACAGCATAAGGCTTGCTGGTGTGTCGCGTGCCGCGCCATTGCTTGCCGTGGCGCCCCTGGTGGCGGTGACGTTGGGCGTGCTCGTTGGTGGTGAGACTCTGAATCCTCTGATTGCACTGGGAACCCTCACTATAGTTGGAGGCGTTGTTCTCATAGTGACTGCGCGGGAGCAGCGTTAGCATGCACACAATGATTCCCGGTGGGCTCAACAGCAAACCTATTGTCCTGGGCATGATCCTTGCCATAATGGCCGCTACAGCCTATGGTTCAAGCCAGTTCCTTGCTAGGCAGATTGTGACTGAACATGCGCCGCCGTTGGTAGTAGCCACGGTGGCCTTGTTCGTGGGCTTTCTTGTCCTCACCGCACTTGCAAACAAGAACATAGTCAAAGACCGTCACGCGCCCAGGAAGGCGCTTCTCTTCCTGGCCTTGTCGGGCATTGCAGCATCGTCCGGGGTGGCGTTCAACTACTCGGCGCTTAGCCTGGCTCCCGTAGTAGTGGTTTCTCCTGTATCGTCCGTTTCTCCCCTGATATCTTTGAGCTTGGCGCACGTTTTTCTGCAACAGTTGGAGCAAATAACGCTGCGAATATGGATAGGAGCGTTCCTAGTGGTGGCAGGGGTGATATTGGTAACATTGGGAAGTGCCGGCTAGTTGGAAGTTAAGTGTACAACGTGACCATATCTAAAGAAGCCCTTGACCAGATAGCCCTAACAGAAGAGGAGTACAGCGATATAGTGAGCAGACTCGACAGGGAACCAAACCCCGTCGAGCTTGGGATGTTCGGCGCGCTATGGAGCGAGCACTGCGGCTACAAGCACTCTAAGCAACTGATACGTACCTTCCCCTCTGAAAGTCCGCATCTTCTCACGGCCCCCGGTCAGGAGAACGCAGGCGTCATAGACATAGGCGACGGGCTGGCCGTGGTGATCAAGGTAGAGTCACACAACCACCCTTCAGCAGTCGAGCCGTACCAGGGTGCGGCCACGGGGGTTGGGGGCATAGTGCGCGACATATTGGCCATGGGCGCCCGGCCCATAGCCCTGTTGAACTCGCTGCGATTCGGGACCTTGACCGAGCCGCGCAACCGCCATCTTTTCCAAGGAGTAGTCGGTGGTATCTCCGGATACGGAAACTGCATAGGCGTGCCCGATGTGGGCGGAGAAATCGCCTTTGACAGCTCATATTCCGGCAATCCACTGGTAAACGCGCTCTGCGTCGGAATTGTCCCCTCCAACAGCCTGGTGCGAGCCGTGGCCAAAACACCAGGTCACCTGCTGGTTCTGGTGGGCGCAGAAACGGGACGCGACGGCATACACGGGGCATCAGGCCTGGCATCCCGCACGTTCGAAGAGGAGACGGAGCTCAGGCCCACGGTACAGGTGGGCAATCCCTTCATGGAAAAGGTGCTCATAGAAGCTTGCCTGGAAGTGGCGCACGCTGATCTGATAGAAGGAATGCAAGACCTGGGCGCCGCCGGACTCACCAGTTCAACCGTGGAAGCGACGACCAAGGGCGGGACCGGGTTCAGGCTGGATGTTTCACTCGTGCCTAGAAGAGAGTCTGCCATGTCTCCTTACGAGGTCATGCTTTCCGAGTCCCAGGAACGGATGTTGCTCATACTCCATCCCAACAACCTGGAAGCGGTAAGAGTTATCATGGACAAGTGGGACATTCCATGCACCGTTATCGGCGATGTGACCAGGGACGGCATGGCGCGTATTTTCCAGGGGGAAGAACAGGTTGGGGTTGTCCCTGGGGGAATGCTCACGCACCCTCCGCTTTACAACGTTGCCGGAGAAAAGCCTCAGCTTCTCAAAGATCTGCAGGAGTACAACCTGGGTTCTACACCAGTGCCTGAGGAATCACCTTCCCAGGTGTTGTTAAAGCTTCTCGCTTCACCCAACGTCGCCAGCAGGGAAATGGTGTATCGCCAGTACGACCACCAAGTGCAGACCAACACGGTCATTGCCCCGGGAGCAGCCGACGCCGCGGTACTCCGAATCAAGGCTACTCAACGAGGAATCGCTCTTTCCACCGATTGCAACGGCCGCATCTGCTACTTGGACCCCTTTGTTGGTGGCGCTCTTGCCGTTGCCGAAGCCTGCCGAAACGTGTCCTGCACAGGAGCAACACCCGTGGCCGTCACTGACTGCCTCAACTTTGGTAACCCGGATGAATCCTACGTGGCTTATCAGATGAGGGAATCCGTGCGCGGCATGGTGGAAGCATGCACCGCTTTGGACGTGCCTGTAGTAAGCGGCAACGCCAGCCTTTACAATGAGACCAGGGGAACGGCGGTCTATCCCACTCCGGTTGTCGGCGCCATGGGACTTCTGGAAAACGTAAGCCTCGCTGTGGGGTCGGCTTTCAGGAAAGAGGGAGACCTCGTCCTCCTCATCGGCGCCTCGGAGCTTTCAGGAGACACCACGTGCTTGGCCGGCAGCGAATACCTGGAGCTGATTCACGGCGTAGTGGCAGGCCGGCCAAGCATTGACCTCGATTTGGAAGTTAGGGTACAGCAATGCTGCCGGCATCTTGTCAACCAAAGTCTAATCAGTTCCGCCCATGACTGCTCGGAGGGCGGCCTCGGCATAGCAATAGCCGAAAGCGCCGTTCAGGGTAACTTAGGGTTTGCTGGCAGTGTTTCTGCGGGGGAACGCTGGGACGTGGCTCTGTTTGGTGAAGCGGCCTCAAGGATTCTGGTTTCGTTGGAGCCGGCCAATCTACGGGCGGTGGAAACAGCCTGCCGAAAAATGGGTGTGCCGTACCTCTTGCTGGGCACCGTGGGAGGAGACAGGTTCTTATTCCCGGATATTCTGGACAGTCCGCTGGCAGAGCTTTCGGATGGCTGGCACAACGGTCTTGAAAGAGCGCTGCAAATCTGATGCCCACGGCCTTCCGGCTTCCACCCTTCTCAAACCGGAGAATTCCCGCTACAATAGCTCAAACGTTCCAAAGAGGTCTTGTCAAACTGTTACTGTAAATTCTCTTTCATCTCTTGGGGTTTAGCTCCAAGTTAGAGAAAAATCTTATCTTGAGGTGTTTAGATATGAAAGTAATCTTCCTGTCAGATGTGCCGGGCAGCGGTCAAGCCGGGGACGTCAAAGAGGTGAAGAACGGTTACGCCCGTAACTTCCTCATCCCCAGGCAACTGGCCGTTCCCGCATCCCACGACCATATGCAGAGGCTGGAAGCCATACGCAAAACGGGAGATGAGCGCCGCATCAAAGAGCAGAAAGACCTGAACGCCCTGGTGGAGCAGCTTAGCGAACTGACGCTGCACCTCAGCGCTAGGGTTGGGCCCACCGGTAGATTTTACGGCGCGGTGACCTCCACCCACGTCACTGAAGAGTTGGTCCGCCTTACCGAGCGTGAGTTCGACCGCCGCTCGATTCACCTGGAAAACCCTATACATGAACCGGGAGCCTACGAAGCGCAGGCGCGCTTCACCTACGGTATATCGGCTCCTTTGAAGCTCATCGTCGATGCTGAAGGGCAGGAGGGCGCCGTGGAGGCAAGAATGGCCGAGGAGGCGGCACAGGCCGAAGCCGACAGCCAGAATATACAGCCAGAGGCTGTGGAATCTCCCGGTATGGACGTTGCAGACGAGCAGGCTCCCTCAACCGATCCTGAAACGGATGTAGAAGGGGAACAGCAGCCTTGATGTACACTGACCGCTTGCCACCCCATGATGACGCCGCCGAAGAAGCGGTGCTTGGTTCCATATTGCTAGACGGCATTTCCATGCTCCAGGTGGCGCCGTTCCTCAAGCCGGAGGACTTCTATCGAGAGCGAAACAGATGGAGCTACGAAGCATGCCTTGCTCTTTTTCAACGCGGTGAGCCTATAAACCAGGTCTCCGTTGCCCACGAGATGGAAGGCTTGGAAAGGCTGGACCCGTCCGGAGGGGCGGCATTCCTCAGCCACCTGGTAACCACCGTCCCCACGTCCGTATACATAGAGCACTACGCCCGCATGGTGAGCCGCACCTCTACAATGCGCAACCTCATCTCGGCCGCCACGGAAATAGCCGCCCTGGGTTACGAGCAAGACTCCGACGTGGACTCGGCGCTGGGCCAGGCTGAGGAGTTGTTGTTTCGCATCAGGTCCCGCAGGGAAAACAGGGACTTCGTTCCTCTGAGAGACGTCCTGGACAAATACCTGGAAGATACGGCGTCAGTCCACACTGCACTGGAACATGGTACAGCGCCGGTGCCGACGGGATTCATAGACCTGGATACCGTGTTGGGAGGACTGCAAAGGTCCGACCTTGTGATACTCGCCGCCCGTCCCAGCATGGGTAAGAGCACCCTGGCGCTGAATATTGTTCAGCATGCCGCCAGTCAAGGCGCCAACGTGGGTATATTCAGCCTGGAAATGAGCAGCGAGCAGTTGGCTATGCGTTTGCTTTCTTCTGAGGCGCAGGTGGACAGCCACAGCCTGCGTATAAACCTCATGAGCGATCGCGAACAGCAAAGGGTCATCAACGCGGTGGGCGCACTTTCAGATCTGCCCATCTTCATTGACGACACCCCGCTTCAGACAATCATAGAGGTGCGCAGCAAGGCAAGGCGGCTGCACATGGAGCGTAGACTGGACCTGATAGTTTTGGACTACCTTCAGCTTATGCAGGGCAGCAGCCGTTCCGAAAACAGGGTCCAGGAGATGAGCGATATCTCGCGCGCCTTGAAAGGCCTGGCCAGAGACCTCAATGTTCCCCTGATTGCCATTTCCCAGCTAAGCCGTGCCGTAGAGCAGCGACCCTCCCATAGACCTCAACTCTCAGACCTCAGAGACAGCGGCAGCATAGAGCAAGACGCCGACGTAGTGGCGTTCATCTACAGAGACGATATGTACTACACCGAAGAGGAATGGGAAAGGCAGAATCCCGTGGAGCCATACCCCAAGAACATCGCCGAACTCATCATCTCCAAGCATAGAAACGGCCCCCTCAAGAGCCTGAACCTATACTTCCGAGACCAGTTCTCTCGATTCGAAAACCTGGCTACCCAGAGAGCGGTCTGATCATGTCCCAAACGCTCGCCTTCCCCCCAAGAACCAGGTACATCCCCGTTCCGGCGCAGGCGCTGGGGCCGCTTCTTGCAGAGGTAGACTCTCTTGCCGAGCTAAAGTGCACCCTCAGATTGATCGGATTGGTGCACCAGCACCGCAGTAAACGTCTCTGGGTCACTACATCAGAGTTGGAGAACGATGCGATCCTTGCCGATGCCCTGGCCAAAGAGCCGGAAGGCTACAAGCATGCGATTATCAAGGGAGTCCAACTGGCGGTAACGCGGGGCACCTTGCTGGAAGCTGAGCAGAGCAACGAAAAGGTGCTGTTCTTGAACGACGAGCCGGGAAGAAAGGCCATTACCCAGTTGGGTGAAGTGGACGTGGAGGAGCCGGCATCTTCATCTCAAGGTGAAGACCGACCAAACATCTTTGTTCTATATGAGCAGAACATCGGCTCGTTGACTCCTCTGCTCACAGAGGAGCTCAAAGAAGCGGAGTCGGTGTACCCCTGGCCATGGATTGAGGAAGCGTTTCATATTGCTGTCGGATTGAATCACAGAAACTGGCGATACATAGCCAGCATTCTGAAAAGATGGGCTACTGAAGGAAAGGACAATGGAGAGCCTGGGCGAGATTCTCAAGAGACTGACCCCAAAGAATATCTCCGACGGTACGGCTACCTGGCACGCTGAGGAGGAGACCTCCTCGGATGATTGCGCCGTTTGCGGAGGCAAGGGCTGGATAAGGCAGGACGTACCCGTTGGTCATCCCGACTTTGGCCGGGCTATTCCCTGTTCCTGCCAGGAAGATGTCACCCATGCTCAAAGACTGGAACGGCTCCAGAGCCACAGCAACCTGGGAGCCCTCGCCCGGCTCAGGTTCAATTCCCTAGACTCCAAGGGACGCTCCACCAAAATGGAGGCTCAGCAGAGGTTCTCCCAAGCGTACCAAGCCGCCATTGAATACGCCGATGGCCCACAGGGCTGGCTGCTCTTCACCGGAGTAGGAGGCTCCGGCAAGACCCACCTGCTTGCCGCCATAGTCAACCGCAGCATAGAGCGGGAGACGCCCGCCTTCTATATCTCGGTCCCTGATCTGCTGGACCACCTGCGCTCAACGTTCGCTCCCAGCAGCGAAACCTCCTACGACGAGCTCTTTGAGCACGTGCGAAACATACCGCTCCTTGCCCTGGACGACTTGGGCGCCCACGCCACGACTCCCTGGGCACAGGAGAAGCTCAACCAGATACTGAACCACCGGTTCAACCGGCAGATGCCCACCGTAGTCTCCCTCAGCGTCCCCCTTGGCCAGCTCGACGAGCAGTTGCGGGCGCGCCTCGAGGATAGCAGCCTTGTAATGCAAATCATGCTGGGAGAACAGGCCGTCACCTCTCCCTACTGGCAATTAGACCGGATGAAGTCGGATCTGAAGCCCCGCATGACCTTCGAAACTTTCAACACCAGGGGCAATAGAGCGGACGCTGAAGGTCAAGCGAGCCTGGAGGCCGCACTAAATGCGGCCCGTAGTTTTGCCGAGCAACCTTCCGGCTGGCTGGTATTCGCAGGGCCGGAAGGTTGCGGGAAAACCCACCTGGCCGTCGCTGCCGTGAACGAGATCGAGCGCGACGGCAAATACGTTTGCTTCGCCTTCGTACCCGATCTGTTGGACCATCTCAGGTATACGTTCAGTCCCCAGAGCCCGGTAACTTACGACCAGCTGTTCGAGGAAGTTAGGACCGCGCCCTGCCTGGTCTTGGACGACCTTGGTTCTCACAGCAGCACAGCCTGGGCGGAAGAGAAACTCTATCAAATAACCGTGCACCGCCAAGAAGCCCGGCTTCCTACCATAATTACTTTGCGTGGGCTAATGGAAAAACGCCTTTCTCCACAGGTGCGGTCCCGGCTGAAAGACGCAACCATTGTGAATTGGTGCCCCATTGGTGCCCCTGATTTCCGTGACAAAGGCTCCAAGGGGTAGAACAAAGAGCGCCCATGCAGGACACTCAAAGCCAAGGAGGAGGACGTACTGACCAGCGGGCCATGCGTGTTCTGTAAAATAGTTAGCAGAGAAGAGCCCGGCGACATCATCTATGAGGATGACGACGTAATGGTCTTTCGCAACCGTCTCAGGTGGGCGCCGGTCATGCTCCTAGCCGTACCCAAAAAACATATGTCCCAGGAAGAGCTGTGGAGCAATCAAGAGATGGTCAAGGTAGCCGCAATAGCCGCACGCATCGGCAAGGAGCAATGCCCCAACGGGTTCAGACTGCTTTCCAATTTCGGGCACGACGGTATGCAGAGCCAGCCTCACGGGCACATACACATCATCGGAGGAATACACCTGGGACCCTACGTTTAAGGGAACCTGGATACCTCGTTGCCCCGGCTGTCGAACAGTATGGCAACGTCGCCGTCATTGTTCCAAACGTGGCCCCGGTAAGGGCTGCCGTCGGATTTCAGCCACTGCAGCACGTCAGGCGGAGCTTGCCGGCCGTTAGGACCGCTGGTAACCCGGACGGCAGCACCTGAGTTTAGGGTGAACCCGGGGAACACGAAACGCTGTCCGCCCTCCTGGCTCAGCAGCTCCCAGCCGGTCATGACCTGGGGGCTGGCCCCAGTATTGACGATGATGACAACCTCCTCCGCTAGGTCAACGTTCTGGATACGCACCTGATGTTGAGCCTCTATATGCGGAATCGGTGCCGGTGCAGCTGTAGCAGTAGCTGTCGGCGTCGGTATAGCCGTAGCAGTAGCTGTCGGCGTCGGTATAGCCGTAGCAGTGGCTGTCGGCGCTGGTGTAGCCGTGGCAGTGGCTGTCGGCGCCGGTGTAGGCGTAGCAGTGGCGGTAGGCGCCGGTGTAGGCGTAGCAGTGGCTGTAGCCGTCGGCGTAGGTATAGCAGTGGCTGTAGCTGTCGGCGTAGGTATAGCAGTGGCTGTAGCTGTCGGCGT
>CBDHCW010000002.1:0-26035 GCA_965261445.1 Dehalococcoidia bacterium
CGGAAAGCGTGCCCTGGCCAGTGCCCGCGTTGAACAGGGTAGGGGAGTTGGGCAGGAACTTGGTGGTAGCCATCAGTTCATAGAAGGTATCGGCCCACCGCTCACGGGTCTCTGGATCTTCCGGCTCCGCCACAGCCCTGGCGACTCGTAGAAATAGGTCCTGCGCCGCCTCGTCGCCTATCAGGTAACGTGTTTGAGGATGGTGTGAGCGTTTTCCGTGAGTTTTGGCTCTATTCTGTTGGTGGTCATTTTTAGATCCTTTCTATCGATGCCCTCAAAAGCGACTTGATAAAACGTAGGGCAGAATAATTACAGGCGGCCAGACCTGAAGCGAAAGCGGGTGTTACCCGCCGCAGTCGCAGGTGCGGCGCTTCTCTTCCGCCGTTGCTGACTAAGCAGCCAATTGCCGAATAGATTTAACGGTTTGTTGTCAGACTCGATTTGAATTGGTTTGACCATCTCTCGTGAATTTCTTTAGCCGAGCGTTCTGCACCGAAATAGCGGTCGATTCTGGTAAGTGAGCGATTGAAAAGCACTTACGAGATCGTGGAGCACCGAAGGCTAACGACTCCGTAATGCAGGTTGAGAAAGAAGACGATTTTTTCCTGTAAAGAAGCCCAAGCTCGCCGGTTGATTTAACTGGATTAGTAAGTGTACGTGCTCTCGCAAGGTCGAAAGATAACTGAGGATATTCGGATGGCCGATTGCTCAAAATCATCCAACCTTTGGCCTTTTCATTAGGGCGTTGCCAAAGCAAGTTGGCAGAATCTGAGTCTGGAAGGTATTCCCAAAGCATGAGAATAGAAGGTTGTTTTACTAAGTCAGAATACCTGATTGCTGCACTTGTCAGTGAAACACGAAATTCTCGTGCTACTTTAGGTAGCCCTTTCAGTCCTTCAAGATCAGCCACCATCCTATGGAACTGACTGCTGGGCATTAGTATCTCAGCAGCCAATTGATCACATGCTCTCTCAACGGAGTCAAAACTAACAGAGCGTCCTCGATATTTAGTCCCGTGTTGCAATGGTTTGCCTAAGAATATATGCCCAAGTTCATGTGCCCAAGAGAAACGCTTGCGTTCTTCTGAATGATCCTTATTGACTACAACAGTAAAGCCGTGCTCATTGGTTACTAGCATTGCACTTTCTGTGAGTGGTTCTTGGATCAACCTATTAACTTTGCAATATCTGCTGAACACACGGAGATCTACCGGTGGAATACGCTCTTCCATATCGTTGTGGATGCGCCTTATTGACAATCTAGCGTCCTCAAGCGCTTTCCTTATTAAATTTTCTGTGTCAGCTATTGCGTAGGGCTGCATGTTGTACCTTATGATAGGCCAGCAAAGTCATCTTTCCAGTCACCAAAGTCCGTAAGTCCTTCAACATTTAGCCAAGCGAACACCTCTTTTGTACCCCAATAAGCTTGGGAATCAACCCTACCTCGATTTTCTGCGTCTTGGCGAACGGCTGCCAGAACCTCCGGAAGTCGGTGAACTTCGCCGACTTCTTCAAGAGCAATCATGATAAATGGAAGTGAGCGTTCTTCGATCGGGCTCAACTCGTTTAGCGGATCAAAAACTGCAAAACGTTGGCGCTCTTGGTCTGTAGGCTCTTCCTCACCAGATAATAAGCTCTTTAGTCGACTTTCTTTCAGACCCACCAATCTACGCAAAGATTCAAAGTCTAGATTTAGTCTCTTCATTAACTCTTTAAGATAATCAGCAAAACCATACTTGTTCATAAGTTTCCCTACGCCATCCTCTTGTCCAACAGAAGGCCGAACTGGCCACTGCCTGGGCAGACCCAGTGCTGCTTGTCCGGCAGATAGTGGAGGGGAACATCCATGGTTCCCGGCTCCGTGGATAAGGTTTGTGAGCAATGGAGGCACTGGATTGTGTAAATACTGGGATGCATAGCTATTCGCCCTGCCTGGCGGCGCTTTGCTGTTTGGGCGGCCTGCCCCGGCGCTGTGGCTTCCGCCTGCCCCTGTCCTCATCCAGTGGAAACAGTGTGCCCTGGTTCTCCGGCGTAGGCCCTGCTTCTCGCGACGATAGCATGGCGTCCACCTCGTCCCGGAAAGTCTCCAGATCCTCGAAGTCACGGTAGACACTGGCGAAGCGAATGTACGCCACACGGTCCAGTTTTCTCAGGCGTTCCATCACCATCTCGCCTATGGCAGGGCTTGGAATGTCGGCGCGCCCCAAGCTTTGGAGTTGCTCTTCTATGTCCGACACGATTCTCTCAATGGCTCCCGTGGGCAGCGGCCTTTTGGCGCAGGCGACGCGTATGCTGTTGAGCAGCTTTTGATGGTTGTACTCCTCTCTGCGATTATCGCGCTTTAGGACCATCAGCGCCGTGGTCTGTACCCTCTCATAAGTGGTGTAACGCAGACCGCACTGAAGACACTCGCGCCGGCGACGAATACCGTCCCCGGCGTCACGGGTGTCTATAACGTGAGAATCGCTATAACCGCAATAAGGACACTGCATTTCCAAGAATTACCTTAATATACACAAGTTGCGGGGTAAAACTAACGCCAAACCACAAGCCCTAGTGCTCGAACCATAGGTATATACCATATAGGGATACGTGTCAAGGGGATTGCGTCCTTTATTCAGTGGATTGAATAAAGGTTGCAGCAATATGTTGTGGTGCCTTGCAGGAGCTAAAAGTAAGCCCGGTAGGCATCGCACCTACCGGGCTAGAATCGGAAGGCCGTCCCGGGGGAGGGAATCCGGGACTACCCTTGATCGGTCTCCGAGTCGCCAATGATATCCCCTAGAAAAAATGATAATGTACGGGCGCTCGGAGAAGATCTACCTATTAAGATTAGAATCCCTGCCGCCCCCTTCTTCGCAAAGTCGGGTGCCGGCGCAGGAATGGCGGTACGTCCAGGTCCTCTTCTTCATTTATGGAGGACAACGAAAGTTGGGAGAGCAGCAGATCATCCTCTGGAATAAAAGATTCCACTCCAGGGAAGCCGGTTGCAATGATGGTGACGCGCACTTCATCATCCAGTTTCAGGTCCTGCACCATACCAAAGATGATGTTGGCGTTGGGGTCTACCATCTGCTCTATGACAGCGGCCGCTTCGTGTACTTCGTGCAGCGTAAGATCGGCGCCGCCGGCTACGTTGAGCAGTATGCCCTTTGCCCCTTCAATGGATACGTCCAGCAATGGGCTGTTGATGGCGTCGCGGGCTGCGTCCGTGGCGCGGTTCTGCCCGCGACCGGAGCCTATGGCCATCCAGGCGGGGCCGGCCCCGCTCATTACCGACTTCACGTCAGCAAAGTCCAGGTTGATAGTGCCTGATACGGTTACCAGTTCCGCAATGGACTGAACGCCCTGTCTCAGCACTTCGTCCGCCAGCTTGAACGCTTGCTCCGCAGTGACGTCGTCTTCGCACATCTGCAGAAGACGGTCGTTGGGGATGACAACCAATGAGTCCACTCTGTCGCGGAGCAGGCCTATGCCATCTTCTGCCTGCTTGCGGCGCTTGTGTCCTTCGAAATTAAACGGCTTGGTCACCACCGCAATGGTGAGCGCGCCGCTTTCCTTTGCTATCTCAGCCACTACGGGGCAGGCGCCCGTACCGGTGCCTCCGCCCATGCCGCCTGCTACGAACACCATGTCAGAGCCTCGTACCGCTTCGTATAGCTCGTCGCGGCTTTCTTCCGCGGAGTGTCGCCCCATCTCAGGGTTGCCTCCCACGCCAAGGCCGCGGGTCAGCTTGTCGCCAACGCGAATCTTTACCGGCACGTCTATCTGTATGAGGTGCTGTGCATCAGTGTTCACCGCTATATATTCCACGCCAATGATGCGCTCATGGTACATCCGCGTCACCGCGTTGCACCCGCCTCCGCCTACGCCAATAACCTTTACATCTGCTTGACCTATTCTGTCAGGATTGTGGCCCTTGAGGGTTTCAGAAGACATTTGCTCACTCCTAAGATTTAGTTCCGGCCGGCGCCTATGAACCGCGCTAGCCAGTGCAGCCAGCGCCGTCCCTTGCCAGAGCTACCGTTTCCGTTAGTCCTTCTATACGCCAATTGTTCTGTAGGGTGATGGATTCCCCACAGTAGGATCCCAATGCTTGTTGAGTATGTTGGGCTCTTCAAAGTGTCCGGTAGCCCCAGAATGTCTTTAGGCTTTGCTATTCGCACCGACCCGGACATCATGTCTTTCGCCATCTCTTCCAGCCCTGGAATGTTGGCTCCGCCGCCCGTGAACACAATCCCGGCCGGAGGAATTACCCTGAGCCCGCTTTCCCTCAGCTTTATAAGGACAAGGCGCAGGAGCTCATCGGTGCGGTCGTTGAGGGAGCGACTGAGGTCCCTAGCGCGCACCAGATGCGGCCACTCGCTGTCGTATCCCTTTATCTCTACCGTTTCATCACGGTCTACCATGTCCGGTATTGCGTGACCGTGATTTAACTTCGCCTTCTCTGCCTCCTGGTAAGGGATCCCCAGAGACACGACAAGGTCATTGGTGAACTGGAACCCGCCTACAGGAATTACCGCCGTCTGCGCCATGACTCCACCCATGAATATGGCCAGGTCGCTCGTGCCGCCGCCAATGTCTACCAGGACAACGCCCGTCTCCTGCTCTTCCGCGCTGAGCACGGCTTCCGCGCTGGCCAGCGGTTCCAACACCATGCTTTTGACCTGGAGTCCAGCGCCCTCAACGGCGTGGACCACGTTCTCCAAAGAGGCGGCCTCGCCAACTACTGCGTGTGACTCTACTGAAAGCTGGTGTCCCTTGAGGCCCACTGGGTTCCTCACCCCATCCACATTGTCAACTGTGTAGTTCTGGGGAATCACGTGGAGCAGTTCCTGCCCGAAGGCCACTTTGGGATAGGACTGCTTCACCACCAGATCCATCTCGGATCGGGTGATGGTCTTGGTGGGGTCCCCGTTCAGGTTGTTCAGCGTCCCATTGGTGTGGACGCTGAAGATGTGTGCGCCGGTGACCCCTATGCAGGCGCCGGGAAGGTCTCTTCCCAGCCCGGAGGAAGCCTGTTCCACCGAGTCTTTCACCGCTTGTTTCATCTCTTCTATGTCCACCACTAGTCCTTTGCGCATGCCACGCGATGGCTCCACTCCAGTACCTACTATTTCAAGCTCACCATCAGGTGAGACCTGGGCGATCAGTGTGCAGACTTTTGTAGTCCCCACATCTATTGCCATGTATAGGTTGCCGCTATTCATTTCTTCTCAGCCCCTCCCGGGCCGTTGGTGGGCGCCCTCTGTCACCTTGCCCCGGTTGAGGGAGGCGGTTGTCGTGACGAGGGTTTGACCGGTTGTATTATTTTTCTATAAGGGATTGGCCTCACACGATTTGAGAAGTTATCCAGTACGTGGAAGGCGCCGAATTTCGATGGCCTCCCTCAACCAGCTATTGTTCCGTTGCCGCCCCTAGAGCCATGCAGGCCCTGAGACGCGCGCTCCTTATCCTGGGATTTTCTAAGACCTCTTCCCTGGTGGGTTTGAGTACTTTTCTACTGAGCAGCCGTATAGTGGCCACGTGGCCGCAAGCGCACTCCATCCGCTCCGGCGGGCAGATACAGTCGCGGGACTCCCGCCGCATGAATGACTTAACTATGCGGTCTTCCAGGGAATGGTAGGCTATGATGGCCAACCTGCCCCCTTTGGCTAGAATCCTTACCGCCTGTCCCAGCGCTGATTCCAGATTCTCCAATTCTCTGTTCACTACCATTCTGATTGCTTGGAACGTGCGAGTGGCCGGATGAATGCGTCGTCCCCTCCGCGGTGCTACTTTCTCCACCGCGCTTGCCAGGTCTGAGGCAAGCCGGATGGGACGGTTGTTCACTATGGCCCGTGCAATGCGCCGCGCCTTGGGCTCCTCGCCGTAGGTTGATATGAGATCGGTCAGCTCGGTTTCCGAATAGGTGTTGACTATGTCCGATGCCGATATGGGTTGATCTGGATTGAGCCGCATGTCCAGGGGTGCGCTTTCCATGAAGCTGAAGCCTCGTCCACCAGATTCGTAATGCCAGGAAGCAAGGCCCAGGTCCATCAGAATCGCCATCACCGGGGTGAATCCGCTGTCTTCGGCCACGTTTTCCAAGTTGGCGAAGTTATCGTTGCATAGCATGACGCGTTCGGCATAGGGACGTAACCGTTCCCCGGCTCTTTGCAGAGATTTCGGGTCGGCGTCGATGCCCAGCAGCCTTCCGTCAGGAGCAGTGGCTTTCAGAATCGCCTCAGCGTGTCCGCCGTCACCGATCGTTGAGTCCACGCACCGGTCCCCCGGTTTTACGTCCAGGAGGCCCAAGACTTCTTCCACTAGAGCAGGTCTATGATATGTGGCTTGAACCATATATAAGATGAGAACCCTACAAAATAGAGGCCTGGCGTCTCTGGCTTATAACAATCTGAAAATTACTGATTCCGCTGCTTTTTACCATTTCAGCAGAAGATTGTCAAGCCCTTCATCAAGAAATTGGTAATAATTCCTAAGAGCATTTGGAGAAATGTACGTAAGGCAAAACATCTGTTCGCATGAGGGAGTGCTTTGCAATTTGCCTCTGTGATACTATGCCTGTGTTATGCCTAACATGGGCGTTCTCACCGCAAGCGATCTGGGATCACAGGGGAAACGCGACGATTCCAGCGGCCGCCTTATTGAGACGGTTCTCTCGGCCCACGGTTTCCAGCTCCAACGCTACGAAGTACTGCCCGACGACCAGGCGCTTATTGAGGACCGGCTGCGACGCTGGTCAGATGAAGATGGATTGGACCTTATTGTCACCACCGGCGGCACCGGGCTGACCTCGCGGGACGTCACCCCGGAGGCCACGCTTGCCGTAATAGACCAGCAGGTGCCTGGCATGGCCGAGGGTATGAGGATGCAAACGCTGAAGCACACTCCCCTGGCCATGCTGAGTCGCGCCGTGGTCGGAGCCAGGGGTAATACCCTGATCATCAATTTACCCGGCAGCACCAAGGGAGTAGAACAGTGCTTGGAGGTGCTTCTTCCCGTCATACCCCATGCCCTGGACATGCTAAAAGACTTTCCGCCTCCACACCAGGGCTAGAGCCGCATCAGGCAAGAGTTCGGCCCCAATCAGGGTCTTCATCAAGGACGTGTCCTAGACTAGACCTGACGGTCACTATTTCGCCTGCGTGCATGAAGTGATGTGCGGTAATTCGCATCAGAGCGTAACGCAAGGACAGGCCAATAGGGCGTAGGAAGCTAATCGAGCCATCGTATGGGATCACGCGGTCAAGGTCAGCCGCTTGGTTGGAGTCAAGGAAACGTCTTGCCGCCTCTCGGACTTCCCTTACGGCGGTTAGAATCGTAAGCCAATCATTCTCTTCACCGCTTCCACCCGCGCGGAAATTCGATTTGCTGATGAATGTGTGGGGCGGCAGGCCTTGGAATCTCGTATTGATCCAAGAGTCCACCATGTGGGTTACGTGGCCCATTGTCCAAGCGATGCTGCTGCCACCATTGTGGCGTGTTGTCGCCTCTTCGAGAGTTAGCCTCGCTTATCGCCCGGTCAACTTGGGCCCAAGACTCATAGGTGAGAAGGACGAGCTTGTCACGCTGGATGCTCATATTGCTAGGGTACAGTCGATGGGCTGGCCCACCCAGATAATCAGAGTCTCACGGTGTAGCCCACCATTTTCAACCTACCTTATCAGATTTTCGCCCAATTCGTTCCATTGACACACCACCTCAATTCCTGCCATACTTGGCAGCATTACTAGACCAACCGGTCGGTACAACCATGGCCAGAACGCCTACCCTAGATTCCGCAAATGCCCAGGAGCGAATCCTGGAAGCTGCCCTGGACGTCCTTGCCCAGCACGGATACACGGGAGCCGGCGTGCAAGAGATAGTGGAGATGTCCGGCACTTCCAAGGGCAGCTTCTACTTTCACTTCCCCAGCAAAGAGGAGATGGTCACGGCCCTCGTGGATCGCATGAGCCAAAAGCTCATCGACAAGACCTTGAACAGCGTCCGCCATGAGCCTACACCGCTGCACAGGGTGGCCGCCGGCATAGAATCGTTGATCTCCACCTTCGCCAGGCAGCGCAAGATAGCACAGGTGCTCCTTCTCAACGTGCTGGGACACGGCAAGGCCAGCGACAAGAAGTTCCTTCCCATGCGGGAGAGGTTCTCGGCCTTCATCAAGAAGGAGCTGGACGATGCGGTTGCTCTCGGTCAGATAGAATCGCAGGACACCGAGTTGATCGCACACATCTGGTTCGGCGCATTGTACGAAATCATCATACGCTGGCTTCTTACCGGCCGGCCTACCCCTTTGACCACGGCGACTCCCGTATTGCGCACCGCGTTGCTCAGAAGCGTCGGCGCGGATCCCGCCTTGCCCGCGACGGGTGAAGGGAGCTGTTCATGAGACCTCCCGCCGCAGATCTGGAACAGGCGCAACTGGTATCGTGGTTTGCCGAGGGGCACCGGCGCGCCGCATCGCTGGGCCGTCCCGTACTGGTTAGTGTCGCCTGGCCTTTGCAAAAGCCTCCCGACCCGCTGGCCTTCTTTGCCGCCGCCAAGAGATGGGACATGCGCAGCTTTTGGGCCAGACCCAACGACGGCTTCTGGATGGTGGGAAGCGGCGCAGCAGCCGTCCTCGAGGCCAACGGCGAACGTCCCATAGAGACCATCCAGCAATCCCTTGCCTCCTTGCTGGACTCGGCAATCATCAAAGGCGCCGAAAGGCGGGGCATCGGTCCCATGTTTACCGGCGGCGTCCGCTTCGACCCTCTCGCCGACAGGCGCCCGTTGTGGGCAGGTTTCCCCGACGCCGGCTTAGTGCTGCCCAGGCTTCTCTTCACCCTATCGAAAGAAGGCGCCTGGTTGACGGCCAATCTGCTGGTTTCCCCTGAGACCGACCCACGGCGTGAGACCGACCGGACAACCACAATGATAGAAGCTTTGACGTCGGCTGTGTTCCAAGCTGAGCCGCAGCCCAGGACCCTGCTCGACTCCGCCGACAGCTATAGTCGATGGAAGGAGTGGTTGGAGCAAGCCCTTCGCTTGATTGAAGACGGTGGGTTGAGCAAGGTTGTGTTAGCCCGCCGACGCAACCTGCTGGGCGACGGCGATTTCTCTCCACTTACGGCCCTAGAGAGGCTCGTCGATTCGTATCCCCAGTGTACCGTGTTCGCTATGGACAACGGGGTCTCAACGTTCCTGGGCGCCACCCCGGAGGAGTTGGTGCGTTTGCAGAAGGGCGCCTTGGCTCTCTCCTGCCTCGCTGGGACCGCTCCGCGAGGCAATACCCCGGAAGAGGATGAACGGCTGGGCCGGGAGCTGCTGGCCAGCGACAAAGAGCGGCGTGAGCACCAGGCGGTGGTCAGCATGATGGCTGAAGCGCTGAGCAACGCCTGCAGCGAGCTCCATTGGAACCGGCAGCCTGACATTGCATACCTAAGGAACGTTCAACATCTGAGGACTTCCTTCCATGGACGCCTCAGCTCCAACCGCGGCATCCTTCACATGGTTCAGCTCCTGCACCCTACGCCCGCCCTGGGGGGCACACCCACCGGGGCCGCCTTGGAGCTAATCCGGCGTCTGGAAGGAGACCGCGGCTGGTACGCCGCTCCCCTGGGCTGGTTGGACCATGAAGGCGACGGCGAGTTCAGCGTGGCCATTCGCTCCGCCCTCTTGCAAGGGGACCAGGCCACGCTCTTTGCCGGCGGAGGCATTGTGGATGGTTCCGATATCCGGCGGGAGTTCGAAGAGACCGAGTTGAAGTTTCAGCCGTTGCTCAGAGCCTTGGGTGAGGGCTGACGTGGATTTCGAGAACAGGAACTACGCTCTCGCTGGCGCATTCGTCGACGAGCTGGCCCGTTGCGGATTGGAGCACGTCTGCATCTGCCCCGGCTCTCGATCTTCACCCTTGGCCATTGCCTTCGCCCGTCATCCCGGTATCAGGAAGTGGGTTCACCTAGATGAACGTTCGGCGTCCTTCTTCGCCCTAGGCATGGCTCGTGCCACGGCCAGGCCGGTGGCCCTGGTCTGCTCGTCGGGTACGGCTGGCGCCAACTTCTTTCCCGCGGTCGTTGAGGCGCGTTACGGCTCAGTACCGCTGCTCGCTCTCACCGCGGATAGACCTCCGGAGGTGGTGGACTGGGGAGCTCTGCAGACCATCGACCAGACCCGCATCTATGGAAGCCATGCTAAGTGGTCGGTGAACATGCCGCCGCCGGAAGCCACCACGGAGTTGATGTCCTATACCAGGTCTGCGGCCTGCCGGGCCTACTTCAGCGCAGGGTCGGCGCCAGCGGGGCCCGTGCACGTCAACTTCCCCTTCCGCGATCCTCTGGAGCCTGCAGTCGCCCCTTCCGATTTCCCGGCTTCGGTTCCAGAGCAGGACATAGCGGCTTGGCGTGGCCGTGAAGACGGCAAGCCCTTCGTCTTCAGCCCGGACTCCGAGAAAAACCCCAGGCTAGAAGATATACGACCCCTGGCCGCCGACCTGGACGCTACGGAGCGCGGCCTCATCGTCTGTGGTCCGCAGAGCGGGTCTATGCCAGTGGAGTTGGTTACCGGCCTGGCCGGGAAGCTGGGCTATCCCCTGCTGGCGGACGCCTTGTCCGGCGTACGTTGCGGCCCTCACGACAGGTCGCTTGTCATCGACAGCTACGATGCCTTCATTCGCTACGATGAACTGGCGGACTCCATGGCTCCGGAGCTGGTAATTCGCCTAGGCGCTCTGCCCGTGTCCAAGCCGCTTACGCAATACTTGGAGAAGCACCGTCAGGCGCGGCATATACTGGTCGACGAGAGCCACGACTGGCGCGACCCCTTTCGTTTGACGTCCCAGCTTTTCCCTGTCTCGTCGGCGCTTTTCTGCGAATCCCTTTCGTCGGCCTTGCACGTCGAGCGTTCGGACGGAGATTGGAGCAGGCGCTGGCAGGGCATTGCAGGCTCCTCACGGGCTGCCCTTGATGGCGCACTGGATGGATGCAGCGAGATGTTTGAGGGCAAGGTGTTCAGCCGCTTGGCCGCACTGCTCCCCGATGACGCTGTTCTCTTTGCCGGCAACAGCATGCCAATACGTGACATGGACACCTTCTTCCCCTCCACCCACCGCTCCATTCAGTTCATAGCCAATCGCGGCGCCAGCGGCATAGATGGCGTCGTCTCGTCCGCTTTGGGAGTAGCCGCCGTTTCTCAAAAGAGGGTTGTACTTGTTCTGGGCGACATCTCCCTCTATCACGACATGAACGGACTGCTGGCCGCCAGGGCACACGGCTTGAACGCCACCATAATCGTGCTGAACAACAACGGCGGCGGTATATTCTCCTTTTTGCCCCAGGCCGACTATCAGGATGTCTTTGAAACTTACTTCGGCACGCCTCACGGGCTGACCTTCCGCGCTGCCGCTGAAATGTACGAGCTTGACTATACACTGGCGGATGACTGGGATACGTTCGACCGTAGCGTGCGAGAAGGCCTGTCCGGCAACGGCGTCGACCTCATAGAGGTGCCCGGCGACCGTGAACGCAACGTGGTGCTGCATCGACAGATGTGGGAGACAGTGTCTGCGGGAATCAGAGTGGGAAGGGGAAGGTAGCTTGTCTCGAATGGCCGTTAGCGCTCTGGAAGGGGCAGAGCTGAACGTGGAAATGACTGGTCAAGGTCCTGGCTTGGTGGCTCTCCACGGCTTTACCGGCAGCATCCAAACCTGGCAGTCGTTTTCTGAGGTCGCCAAGACCGGTTTCACAGTGGTCGCCGTCGACCAGCCCGGCCACGGCGCGTCGGACTCTCCCCCGGACTCGCGCATGTACACCATGGAGCGCCACGTCCAAGCCTTGGCCGAGATTCTCGACCGGGTGGGCCTTGAACGAGTTGCCTGGTTGGGCTATTCACTGGGGGGGCGCATAGCGCTCAGCGCCGCCGTCGCTCTGCCGGAACGCACCACGGCGCTTGTATTGGAAAGCGCCTCTCCGGGCATCGCCTCGGAGGAAGAGCGGCAACAGCGCATCCGGGAGGACGAGGCTCTTGTTTGCTGGATCGCGGAGGTTGGCGTACCACGGTTCGTGGAGTACTGGGAATCACTCCCGCTTTGGCACAGCCAGAAACGCCTGCCCGCGGTAATCCGCGACGGTTTGAGATCCCAGCGCCTGCGCAACAATCCTTGCGGGCTGGCCAACAGCCTTAGGGGCGTTGGTACCGGGGCTCAACCGCCCCTCCATGACCGGCTTGAAGAGCTCACTGCGCCGGTGCTGCTCGTCGCTGGTGAAGAAGACCAGAAGTTCATCGGCATAGCTCGCGAAATGCACCGGTCAATACCAACGAGCCGTTTGGAAACGGTTCCCGGGGCCGGACACGCCATCCACTTGGAACAGCCCGAAATCTTCAGCCGCACGGTGACCGGATTCCTTGAAGAAGTCCTCACCCCGGCGGCTTCCCGGTGATGGAGCCCGCTACGTCTATGCTGTACCTCTCCAGAAGGCTTCCGTCCACCGATACGCCCAGGCCCGGCCCGGCTGGGGTCATCACGCTGCCCCTCCAAGGCAGCGCCGCCGCCGAAAGCAGGTCGCTCTCCAGCAGCGGCCCCGTGGCCAGCCCGTGGGCAAAGGGGTGTGCCGTCAGCGTCGCCGCCAGATGGATGCTTGCCGCCAGGCCAACTCCGCATTCCAGAGAAGAGGTCACCACCAGCCCCTTGCCTCTATCCTCCGCCAGCCGCATCATCTCCAGTGACTCATTCAGTCCACCTAGCCGTCCCGCCTTGATCACAAGTACATCCGCGCTGTCCGCCACCGCCAGACGTTGCGTTCTGTCCGTGACGCCCAGCGCTTCGTCTACCGCCACCGGGATTGCAACGGAGCGTCGCATTTCGGCCAGGCTGGTCGCGTCGTGTCCCTTGATCGGGTCCTCCACGTATTCGATGTCGTACTGTTCCAGTCTGCGTAGCCCGCCGGTGGCTTCTCGCAGGTCCCACTTCCGGTTGGCGTCTATGCGCACTTTGATCTCCGTCCCAACTGCCTGGCGCACCGCTGAGACAAGCGCCTCATCCTGCTTTGCGGATTCGCGTCCCACCTTCAGTTTGATACTTCCGAACCCGGCGTCGGCCGCATCCTTGGCCTCCATGGCGGCCTCTCTGGGCGTTTCCGCTGCTATGAGAGCGTTGACCGGCAGGGATTTAGCGGATCCGTTCAACAGTTCGCTGGCATTGCGCATCAGCACCTTACCCCTCAGATCAAGAAGAGCAGCCTCTATCCCAAACCACAGAACAGGTGGCGCGTTCCACTCCGGCTGGGGAGGAATCTCCGTGCATGACCGCGTCTCGGTTCCCAGGAGCTGCGGCGCCATTTCCCCAAGGAATGCCCCAATAGCCTCCACCTCTTCCCGGCTGCCTGCCCCCACTGGCGATGCCTCTCCCACGCCTACGGATCCATCGTCGCCATGGAGAAACAGCAGGAGCCCATACCGTGTGCCGAATACGCCCTGCGACGTAACGTACGGCCTGCGGAATGGAATGGAGAAACCTTGCCAGGAAACGCGTTCTACTTTCATATCTTTACACTGGATTGGAGGAGTGGAATGACCGGACCATTGAGTGGTATACGAGTCCTTGACCTGACCAGACTTCTGGCTGGACCGTTTTGCACCATGATCTTGGCGGATTTGGGCGCGGATGTAATCAAGATAGAGCGCCCGGGGCAGGGCGACCCGGCACGGAACTTGGGACCCTTGGTGGGAGATGAAGCCGCATATTTCATAAGCATCAACCGGGGTAAGAAAAGTATCACGTTGAACCTGTTTTCGGAAGAGGGGCAGCATTTGGTCCACTCCATGCTCCCTCACTGTGACGTGCTCGTTGAGAACTTTGTGCCGGGCACCATGGCCCGCTTTGGACTGGAGTATGAAAGAGTGAAGAGCCTGCATCCCGGCCTTATATACGCATCCATCTCCGGTTTCGGGCAGGACGGCCCGGAATCCCAGCGTCCCGCCCTGGACATAGTGGTGCAAGCCATGGGCGGGCTCATCAGCGTTACCGGCCAGCCGGACGGCCCGCTGACTCGCCCCGGCGCGTCTCTGGGAGACAGTATTGCCGGAGTATTCACCGCTCTCTCCGTACTGGCCGCTCTCTACCAGCGCGAGGTCACAGGGCAGGGACAGTACATAGACATATCCATGCTGGACTGCCAGGTGATGATGATGGAAAACGCCCTCTCCCGCTATTTCTCTACCGGAGCAGTCCCCGGCCCCATTGGCGCAAGGCACCCCGTCGCCGCGCCCTTTCAGATATTCCAGGCCAGCGACGGCAGCTTCGTCGTGGCCCTGCTCAGCGACGATCCCGCCGTATGGCATCGCTTCTGCATGGCCATAGACCGCCCAGACCTCGCCGCGGACGCGCGCTTCCAGACCAACCGCGACCGCATGAAGTGCTACGATGAGCTTCTGGCTCCTCTGCTGGAGGCGCTGTTCCAGGAAAAGCCCGCTTCGCACTGGCTGTCCGTGCTCACGTCGGCGGATATCCCCTGCGGCCCAGTGAACAGTATCGCCGACGTTGCTGGAGATGCACAGGTCAACCACCGCGGCATGATCGCCGACATACCGCACAGCTCCAAGGGGACCTGGAAGGTAGCCAATACACCGTTCAACTTCAGCCAAGCCGCCACCGGCCCCGCCGGGCCTTCGCCCGGGCTCGGTGAGCATACCTTTGAGGTATTGGACTGTTTGTTGGGTGTGTCCGGGGACAAGGTCACGCGGTTGCGCAATGCAGGAGCTATCTAACCCACTTTGGAGGAACCAATGGACGACTATCAGGACATCATCTACACAAAGAGGGACGGCGTGGCAAAAGTATCCATCAATCGCCCACAAGTCCTCAACGCTTTCCGCCCCCTCACCATCGACGAAATGCGAGACGCCTTCCAGGACGCCTGGAACGATACTCAGGTAGGCGTTGTGGTGCTCACCGGCGAAAACGGCAATTTCTGCACCGGCGGCGACGTGAAAACCCGCGGAGAAGGCGGCTACCAGGACGAAGCCGGCGGCGTTCACCTGCATGTCACCCATCTCCACAGGCTGATCCGCGAGATTCCCAAGCCCGTCATCGCAATGGTTGACGGCTATGCTATCGGCGGAGGACACGTGCTCCACGTACTTTGCGACCTGACCATCGCCTCGGATAGAGCCGTCTTCGGGCAGATAGGCCCCAAGTTCGGCAGCTTCGATGCCGGATTCGGCGCTATTTATCTGGCGCGCATCGTCGGCGAGAAGAAGGCGCGCGAGATCTGGTATCTCTGCCGCCGCTATCCGGCCCAGGAAGCGCTCGGCATGGGCCTGGTCAACGCCGTAGTGCCTCAGTCCCAGCTTGAATCCACCGTCATGGAGTGGAGCCGGGAGATGCTGGAGAAGAGTCCCACCGCACTGAGGTTCCTCAAACACGCCTTCAATGCGGACACCGACCACGTCTACGGCATACAGAACCTGGCTCACGGCGCTACCGCCCTCTACTACACCACTGACGAATGCAAAGAAGGCAGCAACGCCTTTTTGGAGAAGCGCGCTCCTGACTTCGCCAGCTTTCGCCATCATCCCTGGTAGGTTTCCAAAGGTGGAGCAAAGAGTTGCGTCGACTATTTCTCTACGGGGCAGGCTGGATGCCTGGCACAGGGCATCGCGCCCCTTCACCCTGCCCGCATCCGTAGTCCCCGTCCTCGTTGGCTCTGCGCTCGCCTTTCGAGAAGGCCAGGCTAGCCTGGATTTGTTCGTCCTTATCCTCGTGGCGTCGCTGCTAGTGCAGGTGGGCGCCAACCTCGTCGATGAGTATTCGGACCACGGACGCGTGGAGGAAGGCGGCAAGGTGATGGCCCCCTACAAGGTGATATCGCTGGGACTGCTCTCGGTGCGGGCGGTGAAGCTGGGCGCGCTAGCCTCCTTTGGCCTCGCTGCTCTCGCCGGCCTCTACATCGTGGCCGTTACCGGCTGGCCCATCCTGGTTATCAGCCTGGCAAGTCTGGCCGCGGCCTATCTTTACGCCGGCGGCCCCAAGCCTTTGGGTGCCTACGCCCTTGGACAGCCCATGGTCTTCGTTTTCATGGGACTGGTCATGGTGATGGGCACTTACTACGTCCATACACAGACCCTGACGGTGGAGGCGTTGTTGCTCGCTGTCGGCGTAGGCTGTACGACCACTGCCATACTCGTTGCCAACGACCTGCGGGATATGGAAGAGGACCTGAGCTCAGGAAAAAGCACCCCGGTCACCCTCTGGGGGCGTCCTTTTGGTCGGTTGCTCTGGACCGCATTGGCGGCGGTGGGATTTGCCTTACCTGTAACTCTTGCCGTCTTTGGCGGCATGGGCCTTCTGCTGCTCCTGCCGTTCATCGCCTTGCCCAGGGCTTACCAGACCTGGCGCACCCTCCGGTACGGCAACGACCGTCCCGCCCTCCTCACCGGCCTCAGGCAATCGGCCAGCTTCCACTGGTGGTACGGGGTTCTCCTTGCTTTGGGGGTTGGCCTCGGCAGATTCGACTGGTACCTTGTTTAGGAGTACAGATGACAGACGTAGAGAAACCATCTAGCTTTCGCCAGCGGGTCCGCGTTCGCTGGGTTGATACCGATGCCTCGCGGAGGATACATTACACCGCCATGTTCCGCTTCTTTGAAGTGGCGGAGAGCGAGTTCATGCGTTCCCTGGGGTTCACCAGCACCCGCTTCCGCGGAATGGGTCTTGACCTGCCAAGGGTGCACGTAAGCTGCGACTTCAAAGCTCCCATCCTCCATGACGAGTTGCTGCAGATGGGCGTAAGCGTGGGGAGAGTGGGGAATACGTCGGTCACCCTCAGCTATGTCGCCGAAAAGGAGGACGGCACAGCCGCCGCTGCCGGCAGCATGACCTTTGTCACCGTGAGCTTGGAGAGTGGAAGACCGATCCCGGTACCGGATGAGCTCCGCCAGGCACTGTCCCTCTATTAGCCGCCATGCGAATCGACGTCTTCACACTCTTTCCCGAAATGTTCCAGGAGCCTTTGCAAGGCAGCATTCTGGGTCGTGCCGTGGAGCATGGCCTGCTCAGCGTAGATCTGCACAACTTCCGTGACCACACCCGCGACCGCCATCATACCGTGGATGACTATGCCTACGGCGGCGGCCCCGGCATGGTGCTCAAGCCCGAGCCGCTGTTCCAGGCGGTGGAATCCCTTCTCGGCGCGCCTCCTAAATGTCCCGTGGTACTGCTCACGCCACAGGGCAGGGTCTTCCGGCAGGCCGATGCCGAGCGCCTCGCCGGGGAGGAGCGCTTCGCCTTGATCTGCGGCCACTACGAGGGGTTCGACGAACGAATAAGCGAGCATCTCGCCACCGAGGAGCTGAGCATCGGCGACTTTGTGCTCACCGGCGGTGAGATCGCCGCCATGGTGGTCATAGACGCCGTTGCCCGCCTGCTGCCCGGTGTATTGGGCTCGGACGAATCGGCCGCCGCCGATTCGCATGCCTCCGGCCTGTTGCAGCACCCGCAGTACACACGTCCCGCCGAGTTCCGCGGCTGGACAGTCCCCGACGTGCTGCTCTCCGGCGACCACCAGGCCGTCGCCAGGTGGCGACGTCGCCAGTCTCTTCAACGCACCCTACAACGAAGGCCGGACCTGCTGAAGAAGGCAGACCTTTCCCAGGAGGACAGGGAGTTCTTACGGGAGATTGGCTACCCGGAGTAGCTAGGCGTAGGCCACTTCGGATGAAGGGATGCGACCCTTTTTCAAGACCCTGGCAACGGCTTGACGTGCTCCTCTAGCCACACTTTCAGCTCGGCAAAGCGGAACGAGTTGGTCTCGAACAACTGCATAAAGAACGCGTATGCCTCTCGGCTGTCACAGTCGATGAAGTGGCCGTTTAGCCGAAGGAATGCCGCCGTAGTGAAGAAAGCCACTCGCTTGTTGCCGTCCACAAAGGGGTGATTCATAGTAAGGCTCTCCATCATGGCTGCGGCCTCTTCCATAAGTCCGTCGTAGTAGCCCATCTGGGGGCGCAGGAGGGCAGACTCCAATGCCCCCATGTCCCGCAGACCCATGGAGCCGCCGAACTGCTCTACCAGATCGTCATGGATGGCAATGACTTCCTCGAAGCTCGGAAAGAGGCTGGTCATTGGGCCAGCAGCTCAGCCAGCAACCGGTTCCGTTCCAGGCTGGCCCGGTAGTGGGCCATCACCTCAGGCCGGACGTTCCGCTGCCTTCGGGCTTCGATGTAGCTGTTCATGGCGTCCTCCAGCACTGCCTGTAAGTGGCGGCCCTCCATGCGGGCGATCTCCCGCATGGCCGAAAGCAACTCCGGCGCTGCCTGGCTGGAAAACTTCTCGCGTGTGGCAACCATTGATGTACCTCCCTTGTGTACGTCTTCCCATTGTGGAGCGCAGGCGTCATGTTGTCAAGAATTGTCTTGACAACAATGGATGACGTCTCACGCACCCTTGGCTATCCGGCGTGGTGATGCCTTCCTCTGCCAGGTAGGATGCGATGCGCCTGGCACCGTAGCGGGTCTTGCCTCGCATGTTCACCATACTGAGAGTGTCACCCATGTTTCATAACATAAGATATAGCAGTATCCAGCGCATCGACCCTGATAACGACTTGCGTTATAGTGCTGTATCAGACCGCAGGCATACGGGCGTTTCATGCGAGTTATAGTGTCCGGAGGTATGGACATGAGTTGGGCCAAGATTGTGCGTCCTGAAGATGAGAGGAAAGTCATTTACGGGGCAGGCGACGAATACTCCTTTATGGCAACCTCGGAGGATACAGACGGGCACTATTTTTTCGTCGAAGCCGTAGTCCCTCCCGGAGGAGGGCCGCCGCCGCATATTCAGACTAGGGAAGAGGAAGGCTTCTACGTAACTGAAGGAGAGCTGGTTTTCAGGGCGCAAGGCGAACGAATGGTAGCGAAGGCAGGCGCCTTCATACACGTCCCGCGCGGCGTTCCCCACCACTTTAAGAATGAGTCCAATGCCAACGCTAGGATGGTGTTCTTCTTCGTTCCCGGCGGTATCGAGGGGATGTTCGAGGAGATGGCTGCAGACCCCAGCCGCTTCGTCGAGATTGCCAAGGAGTATGGGGTAGAGTTCGTGGACACTGCCTAGAATCTGAGCAGGCTAACAATTAGAAGGTTGCGTTTTCAGAGAACTGTAGCCGGTGTCGGTTCCTCGGACTATCACACTCATCTTTACAGACGACTGCCTTCACGTTAAACTAGACCAGTTGTCATTTTCGCCATCGAATTCCTATGAACATCGAAACCGTAGTACCCGTAGAGCCAAACCCCAAAGTCCAAGAGTTTCGCTCCGGCGACACCGTGCGAGTCGGCATGCGCATCCGGGAAGGAGAACGCGAGCGCGTCCAGACCTTTGAGGGCGTCGTGATTCGTCGGCAGGGCAGGGGGCCCGGGGTTTCCTTCACCGTGCGCCGCGTCACTCACGGCATCGGCGTGGAGCGGACGTTTCCCGTTTACTCACCCAGGCTGGAGAGCGTGCAGGTGGTGCGCCACGGCGACGTACGAAGGGCCAAGCTGTACTATCTGAGGGGACGAACCGGTAGAGCGGCGCGTATCAAAGAGCGCCGCCGCTAGCTTTCAAGACCATCCATCAGCTTTCTGAGAGGGACGGGCCCTTTTCTCAAACATTCTCAAACAGTGGATGTCCCTGACTTTTTTCTCTTACCTCTGACCCGATGCCTCGGTTATCATCGTAGGAGACTCATCGGAAGGTATTGATGCCTCAATTCCCCTACGCTGAAGTAGCCGTGGACGCCCCCGTCAGGGACGTGCGCACCTTCACCTACTCCGTGCCGGAGGGAATGTCCGTCTCTCCCGGCCAGATGGTGCAGGTGCCCTTTGGATCCCGCATGGCTGATGGCGTCATCTTCAGACTCAGCCGTAGCACAGACGTAGACCCCGTCCGTCCCATCAACGCCACCGATCCTGCCGGCGCGCTCCTCAGCCGGGAGGAATTGGACCTCGCGGCATGGATCGCCGAGTACTATATGGCCTCGCTGTACTCCGCCATTGGCCTCATGCTGCCTCCGGGCTTCCGAAACCGTACGAAGGCCTATCTCGAAAAGCCTGAGGAAGGCGCATTGCAAGAGCTAGATAGTGAATTTGCAACGCGCCTGCTTCAGCAGTTCAAGGGCCGGACCGGTCTTGTGCAGGAAAGCTTGTTGCGCCGCGCCCTGGGTGTAGAGGACAGGCGTGTCCTGGATAGGCTCGTCAGCCGGGGAGTGGTGCGCCGCGCCTGGAAATGGCGTGGCTTCAGGCCAGCGGACTCCGGCGGCGCAGACTCTGAGCCATCCCAGGCGCCGGAGCCATTTCTAATACCCAGTCCCCACCAGACGGAAGCGCTGGCAAGCATAAACTCCGCCATTTCCCAGAAGAGGCATGAGGCCTTCCTTCTTCAGGGAGTTACCGGCAGCGGCAAGACAGAGGTCTATCTGCAGGCGCTGGCCCGCTGCCTTGAAGGCGGTAGGAAAGCCATACTCCTCGTGCCTGAAATATCGCTCACTCCACAGATGCTGCAGAGGTTCCGCGCCAGGTTCCCCGGCCGCGTTGCCGTCATACACAGCCTCCTTTCACAGGCCGAGCACCGGCGCATGTGGTGGGGCGTCCACCAGGGACAGTTCGATGTCGTGATAGGCTCGCGCAGCGCCCTCTTCGCACCGCTAAAGCCTCTGGGCCTCGTAGTCCTCGATGAGGAGCACGAATGGACCTACAAGCAGCAGGACCCGGAGCCCCGCTATCACTCACGCACCGTGGCCATGCGCATGGCCCAGGCGTCCAAAGCTGTCCTGGTCCTGGGCAGCGCAACCCCGGACGTCGTTACCTATCACCGCGCCCTAACCGGCCGCCGCTTGCGCCTTTTGCAGATGCCGCACCGGATTGGCCTCAGCAGCTCCATGGCTGGCGTAAGAATTGTTGATATGAGCCAGGAACTGAGGGACGGCAACCGCAGCATCTTCAGTCGCGCTCTGCAAGAAGGCCTGCGCCACGTTATCTATGAGGGCAATCAAGCTATCCTATTCCTCAACCGTCGCGGTGCGGCCGGCATTGTGCAGTGCCGCGATTGCGGGCACGTAATGCGGTGTCGCAGCTGCGATACCCCCCTTACCTACCATACTTCTCCGGAGAGGCTGGTCTGCCATCAGTGCAACCGGCGCTCCAGAACGGTGGCGCGCTGCCCAAACTGCCGGCACAACCGCATTCGCCATCTGGGACTCGGCACACAGACCGTTGTCAAAGAGTTGGAAGCGCTTTTCCCTGGGGTTTCCTCCTTGCGATGGGATAGGGACGCCGCCGATGAGACCGGCCACGAGGCTATCTTGGAGCGCTTTGCCGGAGGTGAAGCCCAGGTACTGGTGGGTACCCAGATGGTGGCCAGGGGACTGCACATCCCATCCGTCACCCTGGTAGGCGCCGTCCTTGCCGATATAGGGCTCCATCTACCAGACTTCCGGGCCGGAGAGAGGATATTCCAACTGCTCTGCCAGGTCGCCGGACGCGCCGGACGCGGGCCTGGAGAGGGCACGGTACTGGTGCAGACCTACAGCCCCCACTACTACAGCGTGGTGCTGGCCTCCCGGCAGGACTACGCCTCTTTCTATGAGCAGGAAGCCGTTTTCCGCAGAGTCCAGCGGATGCCTCCATACGCCCGCCTGCTCAGGCTCATTTACACTCACGTCAACCCTGGCCGGAGCCAGCGCGAAGCGGAGCGGCTGGGAAGGCTCCTGCGCAAGGAGCGTTCCGACTGGGCAATGACGGAGGTAGACGTCCTAGGCCCGGCTCCGGCCTACAACTCGCGCGTTAGGGGACGTTACCGCTGGCACATCCTGCTGCGAGGGCAGGAGCCGCGCCAGCTCCTAGACAAGGTCTTGGGAAAGGTCGCTTTGAAGGACGGCTGGGTTGTAGACGTTGACCCTGTTACCGTGCTCTGAAGTCGTCTAGGCGCGAGACCTAGCCGGGAGCAGTCTGAAGCGGCGCATAGTACGCCCTATCTCGCCCACTTCCCAGGAGACCAGCACCTGGCTGGCTATGGCTATGGAGCTATAGGTGCCCGAGATCAGGCCTATTAGCAGCACAAGCAGGAAATTGCGGATGGTCTCGCCGCCTAGCAGTAACAACGCCAGCACCGTAATCAGCAGCGTCACGCTGGTGTTCATTGATCGTCCCAGCGTCTCCAGCAGACTGGTGTTCACGTTTTTCTCCAGCCGTTCCGCGGGTAATCGCACCACGTTCTCCCTGATACGGTCGAAGACCACAATGGTGTCGTTGACGCTGTAGCCAATGATTGTCAACAGTCCCGTGATGAACATAGCGTTCACTTCCAGGTTGATCACTTTGCCCAGTATTGAGAAGATGCCAAGGACAATTAGCACGTCGTGGACCAGCGCTATTATGGCCGCTACGCCGTAGCGGAACGGATTAGGCACTTGCCGGAACGCCCATGTGATGTAGAGCAAAATGGCAATAGCCGCCACCACCACAGCTATGAAGGCGTTGCGTACGGTATCCGCCGCCACCACTCCTGAAACCGAGGAAACATCCATACGACTCACCGGCGCCAGCTCCTCGAACGCCTCCTGTATGGTCTCGCGCTCAGGCGTGATGCCCTGCTCCACGTTTCCCTCGCGCAGGCGCGACACCCGGATGAAGAACTCTCCTCCGCCTGACGGTTGCACTATCGCCTCCGCATGATCCAGACGGGACAGCACGTCCCTCACACCCTGTTCCGCGATGTCCTCTTCGAATGCTATGCTGATCGTCGAGCCGCCCGTGAACTCTATGCCCAGGAACAGCGACGGCGGAATGATCAGAGAGATGATGCCAGGAATCAATATCATCGCCGACAGCAAGTAGAACCAGCGCCGCTTGCCTACAATGTTCATTAGCGGTCGCCTCCCTCTTCAGTCGCACTGGCCGCCACCGTCCTTGCCTTGGGTAGCCTCTCAGGACTGAATATCCCTCTGCGCCGACCCAGCAGCGAGAAGTTAAGCAGGTTGAGCAGCGTCTTGCTCACCGTCAACGCGCTGAACATGCTCAACGTCACCCCAATGGCAAGCGTGAGGGCAAAACCGGCTATCAGGCTGGCCCCCAAACGCTGTCCGAACCAGAACAGGATGGCACAGATGATCAGCGTGGACACGTTGCCGTCCCTTATGGAAGTCCAGGCTCGGCTGAATCCTATGTCAATGGCCGAGGTCAGCGTCCTGCCCAAGCGCAGCTCTTCCTTCATCCTTTCAAATATCAAGATGTTGGCGTCTACCGCCATTCCTATTGATAGAATGAAGGCAGCCACGCCGGCCAGCGTCAACGTTATGGGCACCATCTTGAAGACGCTGATCACCGCCGCCGTGTAGATGATCAGCGCCACCGCAGCCACCAAGCCGGCCATCCTGTAGTACATCACCATGAACAGCAGAACAAGGCATAGCCCCACTATTCCCGCAATCAGGCTCTTTCGCAGCGATTCCGCCCCGAGAACCGCGTCGACATCCTGCTCCTGCACAACCTCGATTGGAATGGGCAGCCTGCCCGACTCAAGCTGGATGGCTATGGTGTGCACCCGTTCCGGAGAGAAACTCGGCCCCTCTATAAAGGCGGCTCCCGCCAGAATGGGCTGGTTCACCACCGGCGCGACTATCTCCTCTTCGTCAAGGAACACCGCAAAGCGGTTGTTGGTTCCCGCCAGCCGTGTTGTCAAGTCGGCGAAGATACGCGTACCCCGGGAGTTGAACTGTACGTTCACAATGGGAGTACCCTTAGTCTGGTGCGTGCCGGCGTACGCTCGCGCCAGGTCCTCTCCCGTCAGCCCCGTTTCCTGGTCAACGTGGTTGTCGGGGAGCTCGCAGGGGTATGTCACGTCTCCACTGGGAAGCGTCAAGCCGGTGACCTGCAGGCAGTTGCGCTCCTTGAACTCCAAGCGCGCCGTCTGCCCTATCAGCTTCTTCACCTCCTCCACGTCGCCCACCCCGGGTAGCTGCACCAGTATCCGGTTGTTGTCCATCAACTGAATCACCGGCTCGGTCACGCCAAACGGGTTGATGCGGCGGGCAATGGTGTCCAGGACACCGTCCATTTGGTCTCTGGTCGGGTTGGCCACTATGTCCTCGATGGTCATCGTTTCTACCGGGGCTATCTGCTCGCTCAGAGCGTTGCGGATGATGTCCTGGTCGTCCTCTTTGATCACGTTGCCCTGGGCGTCCAGGATGGCGGGGTTTATTGTATTCACCCGCACTATGGCGATGTTGTCCTCGCTGCCTTGACGTACCGAGGCCTCGGTCTTGCCGATGTCGTTGAACGCGGCAGTCACGGCTTCCAGGTCGGACACAGGTTCTTCGAAGGTGATCGTCAGCTCGTTCGTTCCTCTCGCCTGGTAGACCAGATGACTGCCTCCCTGAAGGTCCAATCCCAAGCGCATCCCCAGAATAGCGTCGCTGCCGCGCTCGAAACGGCTCCCCAAAGCAACGATGTCTATATTTTGGAACGCCAGCGAGTACGCGGATATCCCAATGACCGCAATGATGACAAGAATGCGCCAAATACTTACTCTACGCATAATCGCCTTCTATTCTACCAGCAGAGGCTACCTCCCTTGCCAGGGCAAGAGCCTCCTTTCTACTGGCGATTTCTCCTGTGGCCTGGGCCTCCTCGACCACGTTCAGGACCTTCCCCAGGATTGGCCCCGGTTTCAGTCCTAGCGCATCCATCACCTCGTATCCGTCCACCAACCGGGGGGAGGAGACCTCTTCTTCTTGTTGATGCAAGCCGGTTTCCAGTGCATGGCGTATTACTTTCGTGTAGATCTTCCACTCTTCCCGTTCTATCTCCGGTCCCCGCGCCGCCAGGTAATCCGCCAGACTGAGGTAGAGGGTATCGATTGCTGTGTCTCCCAGGCTGCGAAAGAACCGGTACACGGCGCGCTGAGTTGGCATCTCGCCTTTCTGGTTCAGCTGACTCGGCCTTAGGTGGTGCTCTATCTGTGTCGCCACCATCTCCCTGCCGCGGCGGCTCAACCTCAGGCGGCCCAGCGCCTTCCTTGCTGTCTCTGCTCCCTGATCCGGATGTCCAAAGAAGCGCGTCCTTCCCTCCGGCGTCACCATCTTAGTCGCTGGTTTGGCCACGTCGTGCAGTAGCGCAGTGAGCTTGAGCAGTGTGCCACGGGCGTGCCCGTCAGAGACCGCTTCAGCAAAATGTCCTTCCAGGTTGTCGTCCCAGGGTACTTCCTCCAGTACCCAATCAGGCTTCAGCGAGCGGGTCAGCAGGCCTTCCGCCATCCTCACCGATTCTATGTTGTGCTCCAGCACTGTCCAGTAGTGCTCCTTGGGTTGGGTTATCCCCCGGCCTTCTTCAAGCTCGGGAAGCACGCGGCAAAGCAACCCCAGCTCATCCAAGAGATATACGTGCTCCACCGCATCTCTGGATGCCAGTATAGCCAGAAACTCGTCCCGCACCCTCTCCGCCGACACCTTGTCCAGCAAAGGTGCGTCACGCTGGATGAGACGAAAAGTCTCGTCCTCGATGTCGAATCCCAGGTAAGCCCTCAGGCGTACCGCCCGCAGTAGACGTATGGCGTCTTCTTGGAAGATGCCGCCTCCTATGGCACGTATCATACCGTTCGAGACGTCGCCTCTGCCATCGAACGGATCGAGTATGCGCTCCGACCACCCCTCTTCCTGGAGGCTGGACAGGGGCGTGCTCATGGCGTCGATGGTAAAGTCCCGCCTTGCTAGGTCCTGTTCTCTATCGCCCTGTAGGGAAGCCAGGTCTATCCACCACTCACCCTCGCTTTGCAGCACCACGCGGGCAATTTGGTGTGGCTGGTTCAACACCACGTACGACCCGCCCATCTCGTCGGCTAGCCGGCGGGCCACCTCAATGGCATCTCCACGCACGGTTACATCCAGGTCCTTGGTGGCCTGTCCAGTAGCGCGTCGCGCAGAAAGCCGCCCACGGCGTGAGGCTCCTCCTCTTCCGGAATCTGGGCTATGACTCGCCGGATTAGCGATTTGACCTCGGTACTCAGTGGATTCATTGCAAAAGTAGGCTTA
>CBDHCW010000003.1:0-11853 GCA_965261445.1 Dehalococcoidia bacterium
GGCGCCAGCTCAAGCAATGGCGCCCAGCGGGGGTCAAGCTCCTTGCTTTCACAGATACACCCTGAGTTCAGATTCATGCCGCAGTAAGGGCACAGGCCGGCGCAATCTTCTTTGCACAACGCTTTCATAGGCAGGGCTACTATTACCGACTGGCGTACGGCTTCAGTAATATCAAGTTCATGACGATCGTTCAATAGAAAGAACGGAACAACTTCCTCTGAAACATGAAGAGCTGCTCCTGTATTAATGTCGACAGTGGGGAAATAAACCTCGCTTAGCTGCAACTCCAGCAAAGTATGGAAGTCCTGAAGGCACCTGCTGCAAAGACACGTGGCAGAGACCCTCAGCGACGCAGTCACTAGAATACCCTGGTTCACGCGGACAAGCCGGGCTTTGCCTTGGACTACGCTCCCCCTAGTCTCCTCAGGAGACTCCAGGGTGGAGTAAACAATGTAGTCCTTATTTGTGCCCACAGGCTCTTTAAGAAGATGGGCAACGTTAAATTCCATAGGTTATCAAACCCTCTTCAAGGGAGCCCCATTATAGAAACCGAGCAACGGGGTGTCAAGCTAACCAATTGCTCATAAATCTTATCTTAGTGAACATGGAGGCCCCCCTGCCACGGCCATTCGCAAGCCAGCCGCTTGCTTCCTACCCGTATGTCCGCTCCGCATGCCTGACATTGCCCACAGGCGTGCCCTGTGCTATACTTCCGTGCCACGTGTCCATTTATAGCAGCTAGGAGTTTACATGGTTGAAGAAATCCAGAGGATTCCGGATGGTGATGGGCAAGCAAAGCCACTGCAAGGCGCTCTCATCCAAGAGGAAGGGACTGTCACTATGAAGGCCCTGCTGGAGGCGGGCGTACATTTCGGTCATCAAACGCGGCGCTGGAATCCCAGGATGAAGAATTACATATTCGCCACCCGCAACGGCATCCACATCATCGACCTACAGCAGACTTTGGGACTACTGGAAGGGGCTTGTGAGTTTATCTCAGAGGTGGTCGCCTCCGGAGGAGACGCCCTTTTCGTTGGCACCAAGCGCCAAGCGCAGGAGACCATAGTCAACGAGGCACAGCGCTGTGGCGCTTTCTATATCGATACCCGGTGGCTGGGAGGCACCTTCACCAACTTCACCACCATACAGAAACGGATAGATTACCTAGTACGGTTGGAGGAGCAAGAACTGAAGGGGCAGTTCAGCGTACTTTCGAAAAGAGAGGGCCAAAAGCTGGAAGAGAAGATAGTCAAGCTTAACCGCTACCTTGGCGGCATCAAGGCCATGACAAAACTCCCTGGTTGTGTCTTCTTGATCGATATTGGCAAAGAGAAGATAGCCGTGGCAGAGGCGCAGCGCATGGGGGTGCCCATTGTTGCACTGGTTGACACCGACGCTGATCCGGACCTAGTGAACTATCCAATCCCAGGCAATGATGATGCCATACGCTCGATTCGCCTCGTCACACGTAAGATCGCGGACGCTGTCCTGGAAGGTATGCATAGACGCGCCGCCATAGAGACGGATATCGCTGGCCCTTCAGAACAGGATATGTCAAAGCCCGAAGAGATGGAACTGCCTGAAACTGAAGTTGCCGGGTTCACCACCGAGATCAGGAGGTAAGCCGGCCTTGGAGATCACCACCGACCAGATCAAAGCCCTGCGGGATCTTACAGGCGCTGGAATCATGGATTCCAAGAAAGCCCTAGAGGAAGCGGCGGGAGATATTGAAAAAGCGGAGTCTCTGCTACAAGCCAAAGGCATAGAAAAGCTGGCAAGCAAGTCACACAGAGAGACCAGCGAAGGACTGATCGAATCGTACGTTCACAGCGGCAGCCGTATTGGGGCACTGATAGAAGTTAACTGCGAAACCGATTTTGTCTCCAGAACCCCGGAGTTCAAGGACTTGGCTCACAACCTCAGCATGCAGGTTGCCGCCATGTCGCCTCTGTACACCGACAAATCCGAACTCCCCGCGGATGACACCAGTAACCCGGAAGAGGTCTGCCTCTTGCAGCAGCCCTTCATCAGAGACAACAGCAAGACCATCCAGGATATAGTTACTGAAGTAGCCGCCAAGGTTGGGGAGAACGTGCGCATCAAAAGGTTTGCCCGCTTTGCTCTAGGAGAGTAGGGCATCAGATGGCGGTTTCAGCTTACAACAGAATCCTGCTGAAGCTCAGCGGTGAATCCCTCAAAGGAGACCTTGACTCCGGCATAGACCCCAAGGCATTGGCCTACCTGGCCGGAGAAATCAAGGAAGCCTTCCAAATGGGCGTCCAGCTTTCCGCCGTCGTCGGCGGAGGAAACTTCTGGAGGGGCGATGAGTGGGAAGCGCGCGGTATGGATAGAGGCACCGCCGATTACATGGGCATGCTGGCCACCCTTTTGAACTCGCTGGCCCTGCAGGATGCGCTTGAGCGAGATGGGCTGGACACCCGAGTGATGACAGCCATAGACGTCCGTGCCGTGGCAGAGCCGTACATCCGGCGCCGCGCCATCACTCACCTGGAAAGAAGCCGGCTTGTCCTCTTTGCCTCCGGTACGGGAAACCCCTATATGACTACGGATACGGCTGCGGCACTGCGCTCCCTGGAAATAGACGCCGAGGTGCTGTTCATGGCCAAAAACCGCGTCGACGGCGTATATGACTCGGATCCGCACAGTAATCCAGGGGCAAAGAAATTCCAGCATCTGGACTACATAGAAGCGCTTAACCTCAGACTTGAAGTCATGGACGCCACCGCCTTATCCTTGTGTATGGAAAACCAGCTTCCCATAGTGGTTTTTGACCTATTTGTTCCTGGCAGCCTTTCCAGGTTGCTCAGGGGAGATATGCTGGGAACCGTTGTCGGACAGCTGCAGGCCTTGACCCCTCCTCAAGGGGACAAAAAAGTCCCTGCCGGGGATACCTAGAACCAGCCTGCGGTTTCCCTGTACCGCTGCCGCAAACCAAACGTCAGGAGGTCTTGTCATGACAACAGCCTCACTTCTAAGCGATGCGGAATCCCGGATGAAGAAGACCCTAGAGGCATTGAACCGGGAGATGAACACCGTAAGGACCGGCAGGGCCACACCCAGCCTTTTAGAAAACGTCCTAGTGAACTACCACGGGGTCCCAACCCCCCTCAACCAACTCGCCACTATAACGGCGCCAGAGGCCAGGCTCCTTGTTCTACAACCGTGGGACAGAACCGTTATCTCTGAGATTGAACGGAGTATTCTCAAATCAAGCCTGGGACTGAATCCAGCGAACGATGGCACGGTGCTGAGGATACCCATCCCAGAGCCGACGGGAGAACGGCGCCGCGAACTGGTCAAGGTGGTCAGGCGCCACGCCGAAGAATCGCGTGTCTCCGTGAGAAACATACGCCGCGACGTCATCGAGAAGATCCGCGCCATGGAGCGCAACAAGGAGCTGTCTCAGGATGAAAGCCGGCGTAATCAAGATCAGATACAAAAGCTTACCGACTCCTACATAGGCAAGGTGGATACCGCGGCCACGGAGAAAGAGGCCGAAGTGCTGGAAGTGTAACCGTCCCCCTTGTCCTAATCTGAAAGCTTATGTGCATGGCTGGTACAGAAAGTGCAATTGCCTTAGAGGGCGGCTGGCCCCCCAGTTGAAACCATGAGATCATCTGCCCGTCAATCCGGCCCACACCATCCACTTGGATCATGCGATAGCCTCGCCGCGGGCAGAGAGACGCTGGTTCTGCGCCTGGCCACCGCTATAATCGGCGTCCCCATCCTGTTTGCCATGGTCTGGCTGGGCGAGCTTTGGACCCTTGCCCTCGCTATTGCAGTGGTTACGCTGGGTCTGGCGGAATTCTATAGCCTGGTAAGCATCAAGTCGTTGTGGGCGCGCCTTCTGGGCATCGCCCTAGGAGTAGCGCTGGTGACGGGGGCAGGTTTCCAAGCCCAGATATGGGCTCCTCCCATCCTATTCAGTGGGCTGGTGCTTGTATTCGTCTCCTACAGATTCTTGCCCGCACAACGTAGATTCTGGCCTCTCTTCGCCGGCGGCCCCTTCTACCTTGGCGCGGCACTGGCCTACGGAGTCCTACTGAGGGGGATAGAGGACGGCGTCCTCTGGCTGTCACTGGCCCTCGCCGCTGCCTTCGTAGTGGACACGTCCGCATATTTCGCAGGCAAAGCATTCGGCAAGCATCCCATGGCGCCTGGTATCAGTCCAGGCAAGACATGGGAAGGAGCGGTTGCCGGTTTACTCGGCGGCATCCTTACATTCCTTGTCCTCGCATCGTTACTCTCCCTGTCCTTGGCGGTTTGGAAGGCTGCCCTGCTGGGTATAGCGGTTGGCCTTGCCGCCCAGGCCGGCGATTTGCTCGAATCGGCGCTGAAACGCGCCAACAGCGCCAAACAATCGGGCCGCCTGGTGCCTGGACATGGAGGCGTCCTGGATAGACTGGATAGCATTGTGCTCAATTTGGCGCTGGTTTATTATGGAGCTACATGGGTGGCAACGTGGTGAAAGGCATAGCTATTCTCGGTTCTACGGGATCCATAGGCCGTCAGACCCTGGAGGTAGTGCGGTCTTTCCCGGAGCAGCTATGCGTCGTGGGTCTCGCCGGCTGGCGCAACGTGGACCTGCTGCAGATGCAGCTTGCGGAGTTCAACCCAAAGGTAGCATGGAGCCACAACGGTTCGCTGCCTTCAGCGCCCCGGGGTACTCTTGTCCAGAGCATGGAGGAGATAGCCTGCCACCCGGACGTAGACATTGTGGTTATGGCCACCAGCGGCCTATCCGGATTGACTCCTACCCTGGCCGCCCTCAGGGCGGGGAAAGCCGTGGCCCTGGCCAGTAAAGAGGCCATTGTCATGGCCGGGGCTATAATCGCACAGGAGATGCGGGCGGGAGCACGGCTCTTGCCCGTGGACAGCGAACCCAGTGCCATCTGGCAGTGCCTGCAGGGAGAAGAGCAAGACGTAGCCCGTTTGATCATCACCGCTTCCGGCGGCGCTTTCCGTGATAGGCCGCTGGAAGAACTGGCTAGCGTGACTCCTGAAGAAGCGCTGATGCACCCAACTTGGCAGATGGGCAAGAAGATCACCATAGATTCGGCTACTCTGATGAACAAGGCTTTTGAAGTCATAGAAGCCCACTGGCTTTTTGACGTTGCCTGGGAACGGATACAGGCCGTGCTCCATCCCCAGAGCATCGTCCATTCCTTCGTCGAGTTCCACGACGGATCGATAAAGGCACAGATGGCGCCTCCCGATATGCGCCTTCCCCTGCAATACGCCATCTTCTACCCAAAGCGGCTCAGCAGCAACTGGACCAACGGCTTCGATATAACTCGCATAGGTTCGCTGGATTTCTCACCCCTAGACGAGAGCAGGTATCCCTGCTACAGGACCGGATTGAATGCCGGGATGGCCGGAGGCACTTACCCCGCCGCCCTCTGCGCTGCGGACGATGTGGCCGTAGAGCTTTTCCTGGAGGGGCGAATTGGATTCTTGGACATCCCACGGCTAGTGGATGGCGTCCTTGAAGAGCACCGGCCCGGCAATGAGACCTCCCTGGACGACGTCTTGGGCGCCTCTGCCTGGGCCGGGCAAAGAGTACGAGAGATGGTCGGGGTCTAGATATGCTTGCCGTACTTCTTTCAATACTGGGTTTCGTGGCTGTGCTCGTTGTTCTCATCGTTATCCATGAGGCGGGACACTTCTTTGCCGCCAAGCTGGCCAGGGTCAGGGTGCTCGAGTTCGGCATCGGCTTCCCGCCCAGGCTCTGGGGCCTGCGCAAGGGCGAAACGGTCTACAGCATCAACGCCGTTCCACTGGGAGGATTCGTCAAGATGCTGGGCGAAGAAGACCCCTCGGAACCGGGCAGCCTGGCCGGCAAAAGCACTGCCGTTAGGTTCTTGGTAATGGCGGCAGGCCCGTTCATGAACCTGCTGATGGCGGTAGTTCTCTTCAGTGCGCTATTCGTCATTCCCCAAGATGTGCCGGTGGGCGATGTCTCTGTGGTCGATGTACTACCAGACTCCCCGGCCGCGCGGGCCGGCGTCCTCTCTGGAGACGTCATCCTGGAGGCCAACGGCCGCACCCTGGACAACGACGGCCACCTGCGCTATGAGATAGCTCTCAGCCTCGGTCAGGAGACGACATGGCTGGTTCAGCGCGGCAGGGAGCAGGTCACTGTAGCCCTGGTGCCAAGGGTCAATCCTCCGGAGGGGTCCGGAGCTACCGGCATCAGGGTAGCTACAAGAAACGTCACCTATGAAAAACGTTCTGAAGCTCTATGGCGCGCGCCCATGCTGGGCCTGCAGAGAACGGGTGAAGTGCTGGTGCTGGTCAGGAACGAGTTCACCAAGTGGATATCGGGAGGCGCAGCTCCCCAGGTGACTGGGCCTGTAGGGATGGCGCACGTCTTCGGAGAGGTGGCACAGGTGGAGGTACCGCCGGTTCACCGTGTCATAACCACGTTGAACTTGGCTGCGGTCATCAGCCTGAGCCTGGGCATTGTCAACCTTCTGCCCATCCCTGCGCTGGACGGAGGGCGCATTCTGTTCGTCGCAATAGAGTGGATACGGCGGGGCAAACGCATCTCTCCCCAAAAGGAGGGGCTTGTTCACCTCGTCGGATTCGCCGTCCTGATAGTTGTGGCCGTGCTGATCACCTTCGCAGACCTGGACCGCATCTTCCGGGGCGAAAGCCTCATAGGCGGCTGATAGCATGATTATGAGTCAGAGGAGTCAACATTGAACCGCAGAATCACCAAGCCCATTTACGTAGGCGATGTAAAGGTAGGGGGCGACGCCCCCATCACCGTACAGTCGATGACCAAGACCGACACCCGCGACGTCAAGGCAACCGTGGAGCAGATAAAGGGTCTGGAGGAAGCCGGTTGCGAGATAATCCGCTGCGCCGTGCCCGACATGGATGCGGCGCTTGCCCTACCCCAGATCAGGAAGGAGATCTCCATACCCCTGGTGGCGGACATTCATTTCCACTACCAGCTGGCACTGGAAGCAATCAATGGCGGCGTAGATTGCCTGCGACTGAATCCTGGCAACATCCGCGACCCGGAGCGCGTCAAACAGGTGGTATCGGCCGCCAAGGAGCGCGACATCCCCATACGCATCGGCGTCAACTTCGGCAGTCTGCCCCCCGTGGGCAGCATCGGCAAGACCAGAGCCAAGCACCGCCTATCCGACGGCGTAAACCTGCTGCCCAAGACGGGCGTCGCCGCCTTTGGACAGTACTCGGTCGTCGACCACATGGTCGACACCGCCTTATGGGAGATTAGCATCCTGGAGGCGCTGGACTTCGACCTGATCAAAATCTCCATGAAAGCGTTCGACGTTCACACCACCGTTGAAGCCTACCGCCGCCTGGCTGAAATGGTGCCCTATCCGTTTCATCTTGGCATCACGGAGTCGGGTACGGCCAAATCGGGCAGCATCCGCAGCGCCATCGGCCTGGGAATACTCCTCTACGGGGGAATAGGCGACACCATTCGCGTCTCCCTGAGCGACGACTCCCGTGAAGAGGTGGCCGCCGGCTACGAGATACTGAAGTCACTCAACCTCCGCCAGAAGGGGACCACACTGATCGCCTGCCCTTCCTGTGGCCGCGCCGATGTCGACGTCATCAAGCTGTCCAACGCGGTGGACGAGCTTCTCAAGGGTATCGACAAGAACGTGAAGGTGGCAGTCATGGGCTGCGAGGTCAACGGCCCCGGCGAAGCTAAGGACGCCGACGTTGGCATAGCCGCCGGAGCGGGGCGCGCCGTCATCTTCCGTAAGGGCCAGAAGGTGCGCGTGGTTGAAGAATCGCAGATGCTCACAGCCCTCATGGAAGAGGTGGAGGCTCTTTGACCACCGTCATGCCCGCGTATCCAGGGGCGGCGGGGGGCATCCCTGTCCCCGCGCCTGTTATTCTGAACAGCGCAGCGACGAGAACCGTCCGTAATAATGGGCACGTTCCATATAAACATTGAAATAGGCAACCCATCCGGCGCCGGCTACCGTACGGTATCCGCACTGGTGGACACCGGCGCCAGCCACACCGCAATTCCCGCGTCCATGTTGAGAGAGCTTGCGGTGATCCCGCATACTAGAGGAAGGTTCCGGCAGTGAAAGCCGACGAGATGTCGTTGGAGCAGTACTTCTGGGAGATCACAGGCGACGGTGAGAAAGAGGCCGGATGATCGTCCAGGTGCTGCACCTCACTCGCTGGGAGTTGTTCAAGCTCCGCAAGAGATGGATGCCGTGGATTCTTGTGGCTTTGGCGGCAGCCTTGTGCCAATCCTTCCTGTGGGGTCAGTACCACGAATACATCACCCGTGTCCCCTTTCACGAGCAGTCTTTCTTCAACCTTCCTGGACCGGTGGTGGCGGAGGACGGCAGACGCGACGTCATACCGGTCTCGTGCATCGACATATGGGATGGCACTGTTGACGACAAGGTGGCGAGAAGCGCCCCGGAGCTCATGGAAGAGACGCTTGAACTGGTGAGAGCCATGCGCGAGCATCATTGCCCTAGGTCGCTCGAAGGGACGGCTTGGTTTCGTGAGGACACGCGGCTAATCATTGCCCTACCGAACAGCATTTCCAACAGTATCGCTATCGCCCAGAGTATCGGAATCGTCCTGATAATTATCCTGGCCGCGTCGGCGATGGGCGGCGAGTACGGCTAGGGTACGTTGCGGGGAACGTTGACTAGGGGAATCCGCCGGTGGCAGCTCCTTGGCGCTAAGATGTTGTCTGTATTGTTGTTCATCGGCGCGGGATTGATCATCGTGGCCCTCGCCATTGTGCCCAGCAGCCTGGTAGCGACGGCATTGGCATTCGACGACGCAAGGGGCCTAGCCGATGCCGGCCAGTGGTCCACAGTCGTGGTGATGTTCAGTAAGGCGGTCTACGGACTTATGCCGTACGCGATCCTGGCCCTATTCCTGTCGGTGCTGACCTCCTCTTCGAGCAAAGGAATGTCGATAGGCCTCGCGTACTTCTTCGTCGAGCTAATGGTCTTTCAGGTGGCAAGAGGTCAAGGCGACTGGCTCGGCGACGTATCTGACATCCTGCTGGGTCCCAGCGTCACCGCGTGGATGATCGAAACGGGTATCAACGCAAACACTCCCCAGCAGACTCTATTCCCTCTCAGTGACCCACCGAGCCAGTTGCATGCGTTTCTCGTCGTGATGGCATACATGGTCATTGCTGGCGTGGCGGCGTTCTGGCTCTTCCAGCGCAGGGACATCGCCGGAGCGAAGGGCGAATGATGGTCCAGGTGCTACGCCTCATACGCTTAGAGTGGTTCAAGCTCCGCAAAGAGATGGATGTCCTGGATACTGCTGGGCATCGTCGTCGCCATCACCCAGCTCATCCTGTGGGGCAACTATGCTGCCTATCACAACGAGTCCGTACATTTGTGAGGCATTGATGCGCTTCCGTCTCGCAGGTCTATGGCGGTCCTACTCCGTGCTTGCCTCAGAATGGCCTAACAAAAAAGCAACGCTCCAGCCACCGCCCCGGCAATAAATTCAAGTAACCCTACCGCCATTCTTTGTTAGAGATTCTTCCGCCCCTTGGGCCTCAGAATGAGCAGGGGCTCGGCTCAATCCTCCCCGTCAATCCAGGGATTGACAAGGCAATTGAACAAGTATAGATTCCAAAATTGAAGGCACGTTTCAAGCTTAATCGTGCAATCCTGCTTATTCAGAACGGGGGCAATACAGATGGCAGACAAGTTGAAAGAGTTCATTGACGATTCCAAAGCTCTCATTGGACAGGACGCCACGGACGTACCGCAAGGTGTCAAAGTGGCCGATTGGTCATCCATTCAGAAGTTCTGTTCTGCATTGGGTGACGTAAATCCGCTCTACAACGACGCCGCGGGCGGTGTCGGCACCCTCTACGACACCATGATCGCGCCTCCCACCTTCATATTCTCCGCCCGCACCCCGGATTCAGGCGCAGCCTACGAGCAGAAGCAGTACGGCTTGCGTAGGTTCAGCACCAAGGCCTGTGCGGAGTGGAACGACGTCATTCGCCTGGGAGAGCGGCTGATGACCGACCTGAAGGTGACCGACGTACGCAACGGGCCCAATTGGGGGAGCAAGGAGACCGTAGAGGTGGACTCCACCGCCACTTACAGCACTGTCTTTGGCGGTGTCCTAGCCCAGGCCACGGGAACGGCGACTATAGTGCCCTATTCCATGGGTGAGCCCCTCATAGAAGATAGAGAGATCTACCAGTATTCCGACGAAGAGATACGCAAACTGGAAGACGATCTGGACGCCATAGCCCCACACCGCGGCGATGTACCCCTCTACTGGAGCGAGGTCGAGGTAGGTGACAAGCTGCCCACCCTGGTCAAGGGTCCGCTCTATTACACGGAGATATCCTCCTGGAAGGTGGCTGAGGCCAAGCCCACCGCCCTTTCCGTTGGCACCGTAGCACACCGCCAGATCATGGACAGGCCGGGCAGGATAGCTGTCAATCCCAGCAACGACTGGCCCTATATGGACACAGAGCAGGCCTTCGGCGACATTCTTGCCGTGAAAGCCCTCGGCTTCAAGATGCCCGTGTCCAAGGGACTGATGCGCTTCGCCCTAGCCGGCCAGGTTGTAACCAATTGGATGGGCGACTTGGGCTTCCTACGCCGGATGTCCCTGGATCTTTCCAATCACTTCCTGTACGAAGACACCATGTGGCTCGGCGGCGAGGTGACTAGAAAGTTCAACGAGCAAGTTGGCGACGCCGAATATTCCGCGGTGGAGGTCAAGCTCTCCGGCCACAATCAGGTGGGGCAAACTCTGGTGGACGGCACGGCCGTGGTATATCTGCCGGAAAGAGGCTTCCTGGTGGGTCTTCCCATAGGCAATCCCTGGATGTAGGCTCGTAGGACATTGATTGATTGTTCCGAAAGTGAGGAGAAAGGAGCCGTAAAATGACCACAGAAGAAAAACAGACCTTTGAAAGCCTAGTCGACGAGTTCAGGCGGCTTTCCCACGAAGACCTCGAAAATGAGGTCATCGGGGAGGGATACCCGCTCGGTATGTACCTCTACCCGGGCAGCACTCAGCCCTACGACGCCTCAGGGCCCCCCTACAAGAGCCCTTGGGTGCTTACCGAACCCGTGATCAAGGCCTACGCCGCCAGCATCGGCGACGACAACCCCCTCTACACCGACACCGAATACGCCAAGAGCGGGCCTTATGGATGCCTTACTGCTCCAGGCACCGCTCTCATCATCGCCAGAAACGCCATGTGGCACGGCGCTCGACGTGTCGGAGGCTGGCCCATCGCCAACTTCCACTCCGGCACCGCTTGGGAGTTCTTCGACATCCTGCGCGTCGGCACCGGATTCAAGACTTCCTCCGTGGGCAAGGAGATCATCGAAAAGCCTGGTGCTCACGGCAACCTCTTCTTCTTCATCACTGACGTCAACTACTGGGACATGCGCGGCGACCTCCTCGGCAAGTGCTACGGCACCCTCATCATGGTCCCTCGGGAAGAGATGGGCACCGGTCGCGCCATGTCCGTGGAGCGACTCGGCGAGCGCATGATGTACGAGCGCAACGTACCCAAGCTCAACGCCGAGCAGGTGGAGGAGATCCTTGACCTCATGGAGAAGTCCAAGCCCAGGGGCAAGGAGATACTCTACTGGGAGGACGTCAACGAGGGCGATAAGCTACCCACTTTCATCATCCCGCCCTGGACAGACCAGGACTGGACCGCCACCGGGTTCATACGCAACGGCCCAGGCAGGGGCTACCAGTTCGAGGGCGGCCACAAGATGCGCCGCCACATCCAGCACGAGGGGCCCGGCGGCTTTGCCTACACCCACCCCGTCTCCCGCTGGCCCTGGAGCGCCGCCGACGAGC
>CBDHCW010000004.1:0-20148 GCA_965261445.1 Dehalococcoidia bacterium
GAGGTGGAGGAGCTGCTGGCGGGAGAGGAAGATGGCTCGCTCGCTGCCTTCCTGGAGAGGATATCTCTTGTTTCCGACGTGGACAGCCTTGACGAAAGCAAGGACGCTCTGACTCTGATCACCCTGCACCAGGCCAAGGGGCTGGAGTTCCCCGTCGTGTTCATCATTGGGTTGGAAGAACGGTTGCTGCCCCACTCTCGCTCCATGGACGACCCGGCCCAGATGGAAGAGGAGCGCCGACTGTTTTACGTTGGGATAACCAGGGCGGAAGAGCGCCTCTACCTGTTCCGCGCTTTCCGACGCCGGCTGATGGGTATGAGCATGGCCGGCACGCCGTCCCGCTTCCTTGCCGATATCCCCAGAGAGCTGATAGAGCAGCCGGTGGCCGTTGCCCGCCGTGGAAATGGACAAGGCGGCGCAGCCAGAGCGAGGCAAAGGAGGAGGCAGGACCGCCGCTGAGGACGGGCGACAAGGTGCGTCACAAGGCTTTCGGCGATGGAATTGTAGTCAACTGCATAGCCTCCGGGAATGACCATGAGGCCACGGTGGCGTTCAAAGCGGCGGGCGTGAAACGTCTGCTGCTGAGCATTGCTCCGTTGGAGAAGGTGGCGGCGAAGTAGGAGCCTACTCAGTCAATTCCCGCCGCCCCTGGATACCCGCCTGCGCGGGCATGACGATGGCATTGCCCTGGATACCCGCCCCCGCATCAAGTGTGGGGCAAGCTGCGCGGGCATGACGGACAGGGGGGACTGGCGAAGTGCCTTTCATAGTGCCGGCGCATCCCCTCTTGTCCCGTCCGACCTTTCTGAAACAGGCTCAAAAAGTGCCGTCGTTCCGTTTGACTTCCATGGCAAGGAATCCGCTACAATGAATCAATCCTCAACCGCCTCCCTGGGTCCACAATGCATCAAAAAACAGTTCTGGACAACGGTGTACGCGTGCTTACGGCGTCCATGCCGCATACCCGCTCGGTATCGATGTGCATATACGTGGGCAGCGGCTCACGCTACGAGGACGACGAACATGCGGGGATTTCGCACTTCCTGGAGCACATGCTGTTCAAGGGCACGCCTCGCAGGCAGTCCGCCGCAGAGATCACCGGAGCCATAGAGCAGGTGGGCGGCCTGATGAACGGCAGCACGGACCGCGAGATCACGGCCTACTGGTGCAAGGTGGCAGCGCCCCACTTCCAAAGGCGCTGGACGTCCTCGTCGACATGGTTCGCAACCCCTTGATGGACAGTGAAGAGGTGGAAAAGGAGCGCAGCGTCATCCAGGAAGAACTGGCTATGTCGAACGATTATCCCGGCTATCGAGTGGAGATGCTCACCGACCAGATGCTGTGCCTGACCATCCCATGGGGCGTGACGTCGGCGGCAGCAAGGAAACGGTCAACGTATAACGCGGAGATGATGACCGACTGGTTTCAGCATCAGTACGGGGCTAGCAACGTGGTGATCAGCATAGCGGGGAGCCTGTCCAATGAGGAGATGCTGAACGCCGTGACGCCCATGGTCAAGGACTGGCCTTCAGGATCGCGTTCGGCTGGGAGCCGGCCGGCAACGGAAACAGGCAGGAGCCGCAAGCCCGCATGGAGTACCGAAAGACGGAGCAGGCGCACCTGGCGCTCTCCCTTCCCGGCATCTCCACCCGCCATCCGCAGAGATACCCCATGGATATGATGAACGCGGTCATGGGAGAGGGTATGAGCAGCCGCCTCTTCCTGGAGGTGCGGGAGAAACGTGGACTGGCCTACGATATCCATAGCTCGGCTAGCCATTTCCGCGATACAGGTTCCATATCTATCTATTTCGGTGTAGACCCCAAGAAAGCGCGCTACGCCATTGAGACGACGATTGAGGAACTGCACCGCCTCAAGGAAGACATTTCGGAGGAAGACCTGCACCGGGCACGTGAGCTGGCCAAGGGCCGTTTGCTGCTGCGCATGGAGGATACCCGCGCCGTCGCCGCCTGGGGGGGCGCCCAAGAGCTCCTCCACAACGAGGTGCGCACCGTGGACCAGGTGGTGGAACGCGTGGACGGTGTCACTACGGAAGACGTGAAGCAAGCGGCCAACCAGTTCCTGGCCAGAGACAAGCTGATCCTGGCGGTGGTGGGCCCGTACCGCAGCGACAAACAGTTCCACAACGCAATCCGGCTATAGCGGCCCCCGCTCGCACCCTTTCCTTCGACTTTGCTCAGGGTGAGCGGGAGTGTTGAGGGCGGCCCACGGCTCTCTGGATTCCCGTGTCAAGCACGGGAATGACGGTCGGGGGGCGGTACGGGGTGAACAAGGCATCGTCCGCGCTGCCGAATTGCTTTGATTCCTCGCAATGACGAGGAGGACGGCGCTGGCAAATGACGGGGTGAGGCTCATCGCCCCTGTGCCCGCTGGGTCAGGGCGTAGGCTATCTTCTCCCGCGACGACATGCCGCTGAACTCCTGGTTCCCTCTTACCGGCGCTCCGGAAGGGACGCGTTCCCCGGCAATCTGGGCCTCGATTCGCCCGCGTACCCTCTCCACCATCTGCCGCGCCCCGGCCAGGGAGGCCTCCACCTCTTCCGGCGATTCTCCCACGACCAGCTCCTCCGGGACATCGGGAGCGGCAGCGAGCAGCGCTTCTCGATAGCGGGCGGTGGCAGAGGCAAGCCGGTTCTGCAGCGATTGGATCTCTAGGTCGCGCTGCTCCAGGGCCGAGCGCAGCTCGGCAAGCTCTGCCTGCGCGTCTTCCGATGCCGTACCGGATTCGGCGGCTTCACCGTCCTGCCCGACAGGCTCTACCATCGTCTCTTCAGGGGTTACTTCCTCCATGTTGCCTCCTCTTATGTTATGCGTTATGCACTCAGAGTAAGCCGCAGCCGACCGCTTGGGGAAGGAGGAGATGGCAGGTATATTGATGGGGTTGGGTGTACCTCCCTTCCGAGTGGAAGGATAATATTAAGCAACCTTATTGCGAGGACTCTTAAGGAGAACTACAAGATGAAGTCATCCGACATTGATAGACTAGTTTGCAAGCGTTTGAAGAGTTGGTTAAATGGGCAGAAGGCTCGCGTACCCTTGGCAAGATTGCCAGGCAACCAACGGTCAACACGAGAAGACGATTTCAAAGGAGTTTTGTCGTCTTCTGGCAGGACAGGAGTGGAGCGACGTAGTCATCCAGGGAGAAGAACGTCAGGGGAGCTTTATCCGTGACATCGTGGGGAAACGGAACGGTAATACACTCTTTGCAGTTGAGGTTAAGACTCCGTTCACTAACCCTGGCGGTATTGGAGACAAGACTGACAAGCCAGGGCATCTGCCAAAAGACATGGACTCTCTAGGAACTGCACTAGATAACGAAGCAGTCGGAGCCTACTATATGTGGACGCCTATAGGATGCTACCCGGTAGACTCGTATGGCAACAAGATTGAGGGTTCAAACGAGGAGTTCAGGAAGCGATTCGGAATAAGATGGCCAACCAGCCCAAACTACGGGCCTATAGACAAACAGAAAGTTAAAAAAGCCATAACCGATAATGCTTTTCAGCGGAATCTTGAGGCAAGGATGATCATGGGGTAGACAAGGGTCGTGCTACCTAAACCAAGGTCTGACCTCTATGCGTTCCTGGACTGTGCGCTATTCAAGATTAGGAAGGGGCTAAAGAGACGATAGAGGTTCGTCGAAGTAGGCAATGAGAGGGTCTGATAGGCTCAGATGCATCCCTTCATCCCTCCTCTCGCACCTTGGCCAGCTCCGCCTCCGGGTCCGGCACACCGAGGGCCTCCATTGCCGTGCGGCGGCTGTGGATACCTGAGCCGACCAGTGCCTGCTCATCGCGGACGAGACGGCCCCTGTCCTGGGGCAGCACTGGTCCCAGATTATCTCCTGGCGCACCGGCAAATAGCTAACGCCGCTGCGCTGCTCCAGGATGCGTAGGATGAGCTCGTTGCGGCGCTTGTAGGCGGCAGTGCGCACCAGTCTCTTGCGGCGTATTCTCTGCAGCAGCGGATGCAGTTCCATCTCCAGGGCCACGCCGGACAGCGCCTTGGGATTGTCGCCGAAGCTGGTGCGGGGCGCCTCCGACAGGTCGTGGATGGCGCGGTAGATGAGGTCGATGAAGTCGACGTGAAGGCGCACGCCGCCGCCCTGAAGCAGGTCCAGAAGGTAGGCGCGGGCCTGCTCCGGCAGCTCCCAGACTGCGCCGGGCTGGACGGCTATGTCCTCGGCGCGCTCAACTCCTTCCAGCACCGCAATGGGGTTGCCCGATAGCTCCACGATCATGGAAAGCTGCGACAGAGCGCGGTTCAGCTCGCGGGCCGGTTCCACCAGCGGCGGAATGTCTGACTCGCCCCAGAACGACTTGGGCAAACGCAGGTTGGGGAAGATGACGAAGGGAATGACGCCGTAGGGGTTGGCACGCTCCTGGAGCAGGACGTCCTCCACCCATAGCTGGAAAGCGTCATCGCTCCAGGCCTCCACCACGGTGACCTGCTTGCGTCTTGGAGCCTCGACTCCATAGAGCATGGCGGCCTCTTCCGCCGATAGCTTGTAGCGGCTGGCGACGCGCCAGACCCGTGACGGGTCGTCGGCGATCCACCAGGCAAAGAGGCCCTGCACGTCCGGCGCCGATACGTGACGCGCTGCCCCGCGTTGTCCCAGGTCACCTTGTAGGCGGCGTCACCCAGAATGGCGGCGTCTAGCTCGGTCTCGAAATCCAGCTCATCCAGGTGGTTATCCTCGTGGACTTGCCGCAGTGCCTCCCGGGCGCGCCGGGCACGGTCGGCGCTTTCCTGCGACGAATCGGACGGCTCGATGGCGGTGTTGACGCCGCTCATCAGGTAGGAGGTAATCTTTTCCAGGACGGTCTTGGTGTAGTTGAAGGTGAGCCGCCGCTCGCCGGTACGGGCGCGGCCTCGCCACTGGTCGCCCTGGTAGAACGATAGGTTGTCGCGGTAGGCGCGCATGCGCTCTCCGTCCATGCGGGCCAGCGTCTGGGGGAAAGTGGTCTGGGTCACGCTTCACCTCCTGTCATAGTTCACCGCACTTCCTCACCTTGCCAGAGACAACGCGGGCAGGGGCTTCGCCGCCACCGAAGCCGACCTGCCGTTGGCCCGCGCCAGGATGCGATGAACGGTACGCTCGCTGATCTGGAAGCGCTGCGCCAGCTCGCCAACGCTGACCTTCTCCCGGCGTCGCACCCTGAGCAGACGGCGGTCCCGCTGGGCGCGGTGGTAGCTCCGCAGCCAGCCCGGGTCGTCGTGCTTGCACTTGGGCAGAGGGCAGCGTAGGCACGACTGCGATACTTCACAGCCGTTGTCTCTATATTGAAAATGTTCCGGCAATACGTCCATCTTGGGCATACCTTTCTTACTGGTCATTGGCCATCACCTGTATTGGTTGCGACAATCCTTGTGATAACGGCAATCCCTATGCGTCCCCTGTCATTCTGAGGCCCCAACGGGGCCGGATAATGACAGGGCGGGGTCTCAGCGCATGGCGGGCACCTCCAGTTCCCGGCCGCGTTCCGGCTGTGGCCGCGCGCCACCCGGGGAGCGTACCTAGAGGCTTGCACGAGCAGGGCGAGGCTCGCCAGGTAGTCATCGTGGCCGCGTTTGGGATCAACGTGGAAGTTCATCGTGCGGTTGGGTCGAAAGTAGGCCTCGGCCTGTCCCATCTGCTCCCAGAACTCCACGTACTCCGGCGAACCGTCCGGGGCGTACATCTTGAGACGGCCGCTGTTCACCGCCGCCAACAGGTCGAAGCCCAGGCGCGACTTGCTCTGCGCGGTGAACACAAAAGAATCGACGATGCCCTTGCCCAGTGCGCGTTCCAGGAAGCTGGCTGGTCCCTGTCCCAGGCCGGTGGCGTCTACCACCACGCGCCGGCAGCCCAGACCCGCTTCAGCAGGTCGACCAGCTGGGGATAGACGGCGGCCAGCGATACGCCAGTCCACTGCATGTGCTCCACCACCTTGACCTGCGGCTCGCCGCTGAATGGGTCGCCGGCATCAAAGTCAAGCTCAGCAATGGTGAGCACGGTGGAGTCGCGCTGAGGCCTCTCCTTGCCTGAGCTGCCCACGCTCGAACCAAGGGTATCGCTTCCCGCGGCTCCGCCCGCCATGTCTAGGGCTGCCACGTAGGTCTTGCCCTGCTCCGGCCAGCGACGGCGTGAGTGGCCGCCCTGAAGCTGGGCGATGCGCCGAGCAGCCCCCCCTGACCACGTACCGGCAGCAGCAGGTACTGGCTGCGGAACAGTGGGTGGTCTTCTCCCAGCCGCAGCCGTTCACTCTCTACGTATTCCCGGTACAGTGGGTTGTGCAGCGCTACATTCTGCCAGTCGTACCGGAAGTGACGCCGGACCCCGTCCCGCCGCTCCATCTCCAAGTTCAGCTGCTTCTGCTCCTCTAGCAGCGAGTCGCCGTCCCAAGGGGTGCCGTAGAGCACGGTTGTGACGTTCGTGGAGGCGCCCATGGGACGGAACTCCTTGTAGTACTTGGTCTTGTCTATCTCCTGAGCCTCGTCCATTTCAAGGAGGACGTGCGCCGTTGCGCCCACCACCCTGGCCGATGGCTCCGCGCTGAGGAAGACCTGGCGCGCATTGCCCACGCGGAAGGAGTTCCTGCCCTCCGTGGTCCAGAGGCCCTTGTGGCCGGCATCGTTGAGGCGGTCTTTCAATCGGAATATGCTGTTGAGCAGCTGGGGCATGTAGGTGGGCGCGGCCTTGACGAGGTTCCCTCCCGAGGAGCGGTTGAGGGTGAGCAGCAGAAGCTCCAGCTGCGCTGAAAGCTCGTTCTTGCCCCCCTGCCGCGCCACCTCCACCGTGATAGTGAGTCCGCGGTTCCGCAAGACGCTCTTCAGAATGGCGTGCGCCGCCTCCAGCTGATAAGGTCTGAGTCTTTGCTTGATTCCCATGATCGCACTCCTTAACTGAGCAGGCTTATCACTATCTGCACTATCACGGCTCCTATCACCAGAAATATCAGCCCGTTGACCGGCCCTTCAGTTCGTCCACTTGGCGTTCTAGGACGTTCAGCCTGGCATCCAACAAGGCATCAAAGGCAGAGCGGGGCGACAGGTCAACGCCGTCCCACAGGTCGCGCCTCAGTCTCTTCGCCGCTTCTTTCATCTCTTCAGACGGCACTGGGGCTCTCCTCCGCAATTGCCTGCAATAGCTCCTCTATAGTGGCCAGCATCTCCTTCTCCAGTTCCTCCGCCGATCCGGAGGAGAGCTTGTACTTAAAAGACAGGCTCTTTGCCAGTGTGCCTATACCCCGCAGTAGAAGAGCGAACTCGTCCGGCTTGTTCCTGGCTAACCGGCGCAGACGTATCCTGAGAAGGGCAATCTCCCCATCCAAACCTTCCAAGGACATGGCAGAGGGAAGCTCCGTCCTCTCCGCCCTGGTCAGAGCGGAGGTATAGAACCGTTGCGCATTCATCCTCTTATCGCTGTCCGTCATCGGTCCCTTCCAGCATCTCCAACATCTGTGGAATGGCGTCTTCGGGAAGCGTTAGAGCGGTCTCCATCAAGGCATTCAGGAGCACCAGGGCGGCTATGTCCCATCGCTCGGTCCGGATTGCCTCGGTCAGTGTGCCCATCATTTCCTCCTAGTACCCCTTGAGCCGTCGCCTCAAGACCAGCGCCGTTAGAGTGGCGGCCACGGCCAGGGATAGGGATGCCGCGGCGACCTGCACTCCCGCCGAGATCATGAAATCACTGCCCAGTAGGGTGGAAAATACGAACGCCAGGCTTTCCAGGCCAATGGCCAGGTTGATCATGACAAGGGTGAGCAAGCCAACCCGGCGCTTCCTTTGACATGAGAAGTAGCGCCAAAAGTAGAGTGCGTTGTAGGCGCTCAATGCTATGGTGAAGCCGCGTTGCAAGAGCAGAATCAGCTCTAAGGGACTGTTCAATACGACACCTCTGGCCACTTCTGGCCTCCTGCCAATCAGAACATTAGTGCGGACTAATAATAGAATGAATGTTCTGAAAATGCAAGCCCAAACTGTCTTTTTGGTAGAATCTTCACCACGACGGGCCGCCGGTGCTGGTCCTATCCGCCGGCGGCCCTAATACCGGCGTCTCAGACTTCTGAGACGCCTTCTTGAAAGGAGAACATAGCTATGTGGTGGTCAGACCTTCTCTGGGGATTCTGGAACGGCATCACGGCCTGGATCGTCTTCGTTGTCCACGTATTCGGAGGCTGGGACAACTTTCCTGTTTACAACGCGGCAAGGAGTGGAAACTGGTACGACTTCGGGTTCCTGCTTGCATGAGCTTGCACCTTTTGGGCATCTTAGGCAGGCGGTCTCGGAAGCGTTGACTGGATTCTCAGCATAAACAGAAGAAGCGACGCCTAAAGCCGCATCAGCAAATCGTTGCGCGCCTCTATGGAGGCCGGATGTATCAGGCTGCCCCTCTCCAGCAGCGAGGCAATCTCCGCCGTCAGGTATTCCACGGCGGCCTGTTCCAGGCTTTGGCGAGCCAGCACCGCTGCCCTACCCAAATGCGGGGCGCGTTCTACTTTCTGAGGCTCCACTTTGTCGGCGATGAAGACAACCAGGCCAACCCTGCTCATACCGGGGCATGATGTGGAGTGCCAGCGCCTCGTCCCGCCTCTGCTCAGCATCCTCGACGCTCATCACTTCTACAGGCTCGGTGGTGTCCACGTAGCGGCTGATGTTCAGGTTGAAGTCGTTGGACGCCATCTCATCAAGGTCGGCGACGATCTCGGGCAGAACCACCCCCACCGCCGAGGCGTTGAGCACCCCGAGGAACAGGGCGACGCAAACTGTTAGCAGCACACCCTTCGCAGCCTGTCCCGCCGAGTGGGTCTCCCCCCGCTTGTTCCTGAGCCGTTGTCATCCATGCCTGTCTCCCGCTTCCAGGCGCCTTCCCAAGCCCAAAGAGTCCCAACGAGCACGTATCGCCTGATAGTTGCCTGGGAAGATGGCGGGCCTGGCATCCCGGAATGCTGGACGTTCCTCCTCACCTGAGATGCCAGGTCCGCCATCCGTGGTCAGCCGTGTCTCGAAGGTAAAGACCGATCTACACGCTCCTGGGCAGGTGCACCTCCATAAGCTCGATAAACCCGTTCATGTCGTAGTCGGCCATATTCAACCGGCCCAGCTCGGCCATTACCGCTTCCCACGTAACGGGAACCGCTCCGGCCTGGATTATCCGCTGCATGCCGCGCTCGTGGGCGTCGGCGCTGGTTCCGCCGGAGGCGTCGGACACGGCGTATACCTGGTATCCCTCATTCAGCAGGTCCAGGGCGGGAAACACGAGGCAAACCTCCGTCCAGAGACCGGCCATAATCAGCTTTTGGCGTCCGGTGGCGATCACCGCCTCGCGAAAGGCGGGCTCTTCCCAAGCGTTCACCTTCGAGCGGTCGACGGTGGGCACCCCCGGCAGGACCGACTCTAGCTCGGCAATAGTATCCTCCTGGTAGCCGGCGCCCACCCCGACGGTGGACAGCACCACCGGCAGCCGAAACAGGGCGCCAGCCTTGGCCAATGCCACTACGTTATTGACTAAAATCTCTCGACTGACGGACCTAGTGCCGTCAATGAGGCCTGGCTGGAAGTCGATCAGAACCAGGGCGGAGTTTTCCGGTGTGAGCAGGTGGTCGGTTTTGGGGTCTCTAGTTATCTGAGCGGTCATTGGTTCTCCTTTTCTGCTGTATTCTTGGACTAGGTGGTCTCTGAGTCCTGGGCCGGATTCAAGTGAGAACTCCTTCAAGTCCTGTGACGTGCCATCATGTTCCCTCCTTTCTCAGAACCGGCTTGGCGCCAGCTTGTGAGCGTTCATTCCGTTCAATGCTGTCGAACTTGACGTAGGGCTGGGTTTCTCTCAAGCGGAAACCAATTATAGTTTGTTGTACGGCCGCTTAAACAGAGTGGATTGGTGAGGCGTCTGTCGGTCCCGGGACCGGCCCCTCCGCATAAGCAGGGGAAGCGCCGCCTAAAGCCGCATCAGCAAATAGTTACGCGCCTCTATGGAGGCCGGATGTACCAGGCTGCCCCTCTGCAGCAGCGAGGCGACCTCCGCCGTCAGGTATTCCACGGCGGCCTCTTCCAGGCTCTGGCGAGCCAGCACCGCTGTCCTGCCCAAACGCGGGGCGCGTTCTACTTTCTGAGGCTCCACTTTGTCCGCGATGAAGACAACCAGGCCAACCCTGCTCATACCGGGGTATGACGTGGAGTGCCAGCGCACCGCCTGGAGCACGTCCTCATCTGCCACGGCGCACTCTTCCCTGAGCAGGTGCGCCGCCAGAGGCCCGTGCAGGAGAACCGGCGCGCTCTCTTCTACGGAGGTCATGACCAGGCCCTTGGCCCTGGCCTCGCTCAAAAGCTGCTCCTCGCTGTGGGCGCGATAGATGTCGTGTCCCAGAGCTGCCGTCTCCACCTTGCCGGGGTCGACCCTGTGAATGGCGGCCAACTCTAGCGACAGTTCCCTGACTCGTTCCAGGTGGTCTTGCAAGCCTGGAGGAAGCGACTGAATGATGGAGCGCAGCCTGACCAGGGAGTTCGCCACCATGCTTATGAGCCGTTGCCCCAGGGCAGCCTCTTGCCGCCGAGCAGGTGCACGTGGATGTGGGGAAAGGTCTGGCCGGCGTCCGCTCCCTGGTTGATTATTAGCCTGAAACCGCTCCCGGCGATGCCCTCCTGCTCAGCCATCCGGTCCGCCACTTGGAATAGGTGGCCTATCACCCCTTCGTGGAGCTCGTCCAGGGAGATGATGTGCTCATGGGGAATGATCAGAAGATGGGTTGGCGCCACGGGCTTGATGTCGCGTATGGCAAAGCAAACGTCGTCATTGTAGAGCTTGTCGCCGGGTATCTCGCCGGCGTCTATCTTGCAGAAGACGCAGTCAACCATTACTCACTCCTTGGGAATATGAGCCTAGTACGCATCCCCGCAGCCGGTGACCGGCGCGCCTAGAAATACATACCTTGTAGGCAGGCGGACTATCGACCGCTAATGGCCAACAGCCAGGCAAGTCACAGTGCGCTGAATCCCGCCGATGGCGTGTACGTTGCTGGTCACCATGTTGCCCACCGAGCCCAGGTCATCGGCCTCAACGATGGCGATGATGTCGTACGGGCCGGTGACAATATCCACCGACCTGATCCCGGGTGTGCCCTCCAGCGCCTGCACCACGTCCTTGGTCTTGCCCACAGCAGTCTCAATAAGTACAAAAGCCTTTGTAGCCACAATTCCCTCCTAGTGTATGTCTTTGGAAAACTGGTAGCCATTTTATGAACAGCCAAGTGGGCTGTCAAATTGAGGGGCAATGGCAAACTTCAACACCCTAAGTGATGCTAACATAGCTACCAAAATCATGAATGTTCAAAGAGTAGTTCGCGGTATCCTGCTACGAGACAACAAAGCGTTCGTAATTCTCCGTAGGCAGGACAGGCTCGATGGTGGATTGTGGGAATTTCCTGGAGGAAAGGTGGAGGCCTACGAGTCCCCCGTCGATGCTCTGGCACGTGAGTTCCTTGAAGAAACAGGCATCGAAATCCACGTTGGGGAAGTTGTAGATGAGCACTGGTGGTCCAGTCCACAAGAAAGGGTGACCTTCTACTGCGCTATGGCCTTTGCACTTCTATCAAATATCAAAGCGAAAGCAAAGCAAACGCCCGCTTGACTGCACCGATGTCAGGTATTATAATGGAGAGTCCTAGATTAGAACAGATGTGTGGTGAGCGAATATGGTAAATACAAACCATGTATTAGAAGAGAAGACCACAGAGGAAGAGCAAAATCTGTGTCAGCACCACTGGCTGATTGAACCGGCGGGAGGCCCCACCAGTAGAGGGTGTTGCCGTTTGTGTGGTGAGGAGCGCTTCTTTAGAAATTCTCTGGATAGTACGGGGTGGGAAAGAGATGTCTCCATCATAACCGACTCTCCTCGTACACGCCCGGCCGCTATTTCAATAGTGGAAGAAGATATAGACGAGTAGCGAGCATTGTACAGATAAGAGGTTTGCTCGTCATAAGCCAGCGGTGCTAGAATGGGTTCTCTTTTTGGGGATTCGTCTAGAGGTAGGACGTCAGACTCTGGATCTGAAAGCCCTGGTTCGAATCCAGGATCCCCAGCCAGGTCCAGATAGTTACGTGGCGCATTCGTCTAGTGGCCAAGGACATCGCCCTCTCAAGGCGAAGATCACGGGTTCGAATCCCGTATGCGCTACCACCACACCTTCTTTTTACGCTTGACAGTAGCGGTTGGCCCGTTTGCTGTGACTGGTTGGTTTAGAACGGCCCGCCATGCCTGTTCTACGACAGGTTCAAATTCCAAGGTTCCCCCAACGCTCCTTCTACTGCATCGATTATACGCGTGGAGCGGACCACTCCCCGTCGGCTTCTACGTCGCAAATGAGACTCTGGGCCGTGACGTCAACCCCACGCAGTTCTTCTTCAACGTCAGGGACGGCGTCGACGACTCCGCCACCGCCATTGAGGCCGTCTTCTTCCAGAACAGCGTCGAAACCTTCGACGTCAATGCGAGCATCGCCGAGGCACAGGCCGCTCAGAAGGCTATCTTCAATCTGCTCATCGGCTACATGGGACTCGGACTTCTCGTTGGCATCGCAGCTCTGGCGTCATCAGCGCACGCGCCGTGGTGGAACGACGACACGGAATCGGCGTGCTGCGGGCTATCGGCTTCTCCCGTGGTATGGTCCAATTGAGCTTCCTAGCCGAGATGTCCTTCCTCGCCCTGCTCGGAATTGGCCTTGGCCTCGGCCTCGGCATCATCTCCTCGATACAACTCATCGACGAGATGCGTCTAGACGAACCGGAGGTGGAGTTCGTACTGCCCTGGGTGAAGGTGATACTCATTTCGGTTGGTGCGTACCTTTCTCGGTTCTTACCACGATCTTGCCCGCTCGCCAGGCCGCTGCAATCGCGCCCGCAGAAGCCCTCCGATACGAGTAGGCTCGGTGGCTTCTGCGCAGCTGCCGGCGAAGCGTTAGCGGCGGAATCGGGCTATCCAGAGCAGATTTAATGCGACTATGGCTGCGGCGACCAACCATAGGAGCGTGCCCAAGGCCGGATTGAACTGTAGTCCCACCCCTAGCCCGAAGTAGAATACAACGAACGCAAGTACGAACAGCAGGACATGGGCGACGATCTGTTTGTACGCCGCCATGTTATCTCAGCCTTTCAGAAAAGGCGTACTCTCTCTTTGAGATTATCTCCAGCAACGCCGGTTGGCCTTCAGCCACAATTCTCTCCGCCTTCTTGATTGCAGGGATGATTTCATCCGGCTTATCTATGCGTTCTGCATAGCCGCCCATAGCTCTTACCACCTCAGCATAGTTACCTGAGAGGTCCTTGGTACCGTACCGTTCTGAGGCTACAGGGAATTGTTCAGGTCCGTAGATCCCCATGCCGGAGTTATTTAGAAGTATGGTCAGAATAGGTATCTGTTCTCGCACCGCGGTCTCGAAGTCGAGTCCCACCATGCCGAAAGCGGCGTCGCCCATTACATTGACGGCTAGTTTCTCCGGCGCCGCCATCTTGGCTCCCATAGCCAGGCCCAAGCTGTTGCCCAGTTGCGTGGATTTGCCCCAACCTATGAATCCCCTGGGTATCACCGTCTCCCAAAAGGGAGTCATCTCGTCACGGGGACTCCCTGAGTCATGGGTGACTATGGTATTTCGGCGATCGACGGCATGCATGAGGTCCCATATAACCCTGTATGGGTTAATGGGCACCTCATCCGAGGTCAGCATGGGCATCCATTCCCTCAGCCAGGCTTCCTTCACCGCTTTGATCTCGTCTGCAACCCGCGAGTCCGTTCTACGTTCCTTGGAGACCTGCCCTTCCAACGCTTCGATGAGCTGTTGAAGAACCAGCTTGCTATCTCCAATGATGGCGCAGTCCGCCGGGTAGTCTTTATTGATATCGTCGTCGTTGCTGGTGGAATGAATCAGGGTTTTGCCAGAAGGTACGGTTATGCCAAACGAGGTCAATGTGAAGCTGGTGCCAATACCAAAGACAACGTCCGCCCGTTTGACGAAGTGCACTACCCCTCTGGTAGTGGTAGCGCCGCCGGAACCTATGGAGAGGGGATGGTCTTCAGGAAAGACGCTCTTAGCACCTATTGTTGTCATCACCGGAGCCTGCAGAATCTCGGCCAGGCGGCGAAGCTCATCCCAGGCTTCCGCATAAAGGACGCCTTGCCCGGCGTGTATTACGGGACGCTGGGCTTTTAGCAGTGCCTCGGCAGCTTTTTCGATATCCCTGGGGTCGCCGGCTGCTCGGTGCGACTGCACCGGCGCGTAAGTCATTAATGATTCTTTAAGCTCATCAGATGCCACATCGGATGGAAGCTCCAAGAGGACAGGAGCAGGATGTCCCATGCGGAGCAGTGAGAAGGCGCGGCGCATTAGGCCCGGAATACGTTCTACCATATTGATTTGGGCTGACCACTTGGTGACCTCGCGGTAACTCAGCGATGGGCTGAAATTGGGCCTGATGCCTATCCGGTCGCGGGAGGCAGAAGCTGGCAGCAGCAAGATGGGCGTGGAGTCATCGTAAGCTTGGGCAACACCGGGGAAAGCGTTTTCTGCGCCAGCCTGTGCTTGCATAGTGAACACGCCTATGCTTTTACCATTGCGGACCCTAGTGTAGGCATCCACCATATTTACGCCAACGCGTTCCTGGCGAAAGATTATTGGCCTGATGCCAGCGATGGCGCATGCCTCGATCAGAGGGTTGCTGGGAATACAGCCAATAAAATCGATGTTTTCGCGCTTCAGTATTTCGGCTATTGCAGTCACGCCATTCATGGAACCCTCCAGCGAATTTGCATTGGCTTAGAAATGGACTTTAGACCCTTTGCCTAAAGGTGCTATTTTCTCCCACGGGAACAGGGTACTATTCCTACTCAACAATGGAAACTTGGGCCCATGGAGATCGCTCTTTGTTGTGTACCAACAAGTGTTAGTATAAAGGCTTAGAAGGCCTTGCACCAAAAGTCCTATTCTCAGGCATCTCTATGAACGACAGGTGCACTGGCTCAAGTGAGGTGAGCGTTGACTTCAAAAGGCAGGTTCATACGCGCGCTCAGCGTGCTTCTCCTGGCGGCGTCGCTCATGCTGCTGCTGGCTGCATGTGGGAGAGCGGACACGGCGGTGATAGCCACCGACGGCAACTACCATCCCTTCAACTTCATCAGCGATGAGGGTGAAATAGACGGCCTTGAGCGTGAGCTTGGGGACGAGTTATGCGGCCGCGCCGATTTGGAGTGTGAGTGGGTCCAAAATGATTGGGAAAAGATGATTCCCGACCTAGTGGCCGAAGAGTTCGACGCGATTTTCGCAGGCATGAGTATTACTGCCGAACGAGAGGAGATGATAGATTTCACGGAGGCCTACTACCCGCCTACGCCTTCCATATACCTGGCGAGGGCCGGCGAGGGGGACGAAGCCGTCCAGGGCATCATTGGGGCAACCGTAAACACCATATACTCCGACTACTTCACCGAGCTGGGCAGGCCCTTCGTATCGCTCGACGGCTCGATAGACTTGGCCGAAGCAGTGCTCAACGGCGACGTGGACGCTGCCCTCGTGGACCACGGTTACGGCGTGGAGAAGCTTGCTGGGTATGAGGGTCAACTGGCCATTGTCGGGCCAACTGTGCTGCTGGATCGGGGCCTTGGCATTGGCGTCCGCAAGGGCAGTGATCTGAAGGGCAGGCTTGACGAGGCCCTGGCTTCGATGAAAGCCGACGGCACCCTGAATGCTCTCATCCTCAAGTGGGTGGGCGAGGACGCCTCTACGTTCCAATAGCTAAAGCTGCGACGCCCGGTACATCAACAAGGAGTTCGATGTATTAGTGGAGCAGGCTAGAGTGGAGGGTGACACCGAGGTTCGCTTGGCCTATTACCGGGAGGCGGAGCAGTTGCTGATGGATGATGCCTGCATCATCCATCTTTTCCACGTGCAGGACTTTGTCCTAGTGCGCCCCACGTGGAGGGGTTCCGTATGCTGCCGGTGGGCCAGCCCGACTTGACTGGCATCAAACTGAAGCCCATCCCCCGTAGCACACAATAGCGTTTTAAGCTTTGTGGTAGTGGGGCGGTTATCGCCAGCGTGTTCGCGGGCTGAGACGCAGGGATTTTTGCACTCGCCTCTCACCGTTCAGCATAGATTGTGTAATGGCTACTAAGCTAGTAAGGTTTGTGGCTAGGTGCAGTCGCACTGAAACTTCTGAAGAGAGCCGAGTAGGGCAGTGGAGGGCTTGTGACCATGGAGCAGCAAATCCCGGAGCAACAGACACCGGACGACCGGATGGAGTTGGGGCGAGCCGTCGGCACGATACTGGAAGTGCAACGCCAGTTTGAGGGGCGCTTCGACCGCTCGGAGGCGCGTCTAGACCGCTTGGAGATGCGGCTTGATCGCTTTGAGGCGCGTCTTGACCGCTTTGAGGAGAGCCTGAGGGAGACCCACCGGCGGTTTGATGATACGAAGCAGCAAATTGATGATACGAAGCAGTCAATTGAGGCGTTGCAGCACAAGGTCAAAGGGCACACGAATCGCCTCATGTACACGATGGTGTTTTTTGGCGTTGTGATAGTTGGGGCGGTTATCGCCAGCATGTTCGTGGGCTGACGCAGGGACTTTTGCACTCGTCTCGTTATGGCACAGAATCTTGACAAGGACTGCGGTTCCTCGACACTGAGAAGCAAGCGCTCATCCTGTAGCTCGTGATTACGGGGCATTTCGACTGTGGAAGCCCTTTTGTCGAAGGACTTCTTACCGAGGATCAAGGTCAAAGGTTCAGTTCGTTCCCCCCTCGACACTGGCGCTGATGGTAGCTGCGTTATGCCGAAGGATGGGCGTGACCTTTGCTGTTGATTCAGGAGAGACGGATCGCCGAATCGGTGGATCCACTGGATTTTAATAACTATATGACGTTTCGAGAACCCCTTCCTGACGGATGTCCGCCACCCGATGCAGAGGTATTAACTCAATCTCGAGTCGTCTTCCGTCTTGTGGATGGCAATCCACCCACGGATAATGATTTCAGGTCCCAGCGAGATCAGAAACCAGTCAATCAATTCAATGTGGATGAGTGCCAAGCGCGGGGCTGTCGGTGTTCTCCGAGGTAAGGGAGGCAGAAAAGCAGTTGAAGAGGCCGAACCAAAAGGGGAAGCTGGTTTGCCGAGTGACCTTGGATAGAGGTGCGGGGCACATCCTCAAGACAGGCCGGAAGTCGCACTTAACTTGGTGGCCGTTAGCCGATTTCGATGTTCTGAACCATTGCCAGATGGTGACCTGATGAGGACTATACAGTTGACTGAGACCCTTGTGTATTACGATGGGGTGGAAGTGTTCGCAGGTCAAGACCCCACCGGCGGCCATTACATCGGCATGATAATCAACACGATCGACGAGGTTGACCGATATTTGGTAACGGGTGTATCGCCGGAACGGGTGCGGCAATTTCGCTCTGGCGTAGTTGACCTGAGAACCCTGTTCTTGGAAGCGCCCAACGACGAGTGGTTCATAACAAGAGCGGACGGCGTTCCGGGGCAACCCCTAGTCTTGGAGCCGCAATCCGAGTCGCTCTTGTCGACTGAATTGTTGCCGGAAGAAGGTTTCTTTTTGGAAGACGTGCCAGTGGATGATTTGGCCTTGCAGCAAGCCCGCGAGCGGGGAAGGGTTGTCTTCGAGTTCAGCGTCGAGCCTCCGGAAACCGCTGCCGGGCACCGCATCAGAATGACGACGTTGGCCGCCCTCCTGACTCATTTGCAGACTATCGTCAGGTACGCTTATAGAGCCGCAGTGCGCGATCTGCCGAATAGTGCCAGACAGCAAATCGACGCGACAGACGGGCATATCATGGATGTAGTGGAGCCCGCTACGGCGGGGTCCTTCCGTGTAATACTCGAGGCAGCTAACCCCCCTGATTTGTTTGGATCTGGTGAACTGGTGCGCGGTCTTAGGAGAATGGACAAAGTGTTTGCCTGTGCGGATGATCCCGACGCCGCCCAAGATCTGCTGCAAGCCCACCGGGGCCATTTGGCTGGGTCATTCATAAAATTCGTGCGATTCTTGGCAGACCACCAAACTGGGTTAAGGTATGGGTGGGCTGACCCCGCTTTTCTCCAAGTTCAACACGGGGGAATCTCGCAAGTCCTAGCGCACCAGCTTGCTGAATCGCTCTCCGGCATTACCAGCCTCGCCACTGAGACAGTGACGCTCGTTGGCGACTTTGTAAGGGTTAATCTGGAAACAGGCGATTGGGGCTTGACGACTGATGACGGAAGAAAAATCGGCAAAGTCGGAGACAACGGACCCAGCCTTGACGGATTGATAACAAGAAAGCGTTATCGGTTCGAGTGCGTTGAAGACATCGGAATGGATACGGCAGGACGCGAAATACACACCCTCTACTTGCAGAAAATTGAGCCTGCGTAAATCCATCTGCCTCCGAAATTGGCATTGATTACAGTTAGCTATTACGGCCGGCCAGTATGAGCCGGACCTGTCCATTGTTGCAATAGTTGGCCTCGTAGTTGCGTAAAGGGGTGAAACGCAATGAGAACATGCCTACTGCTGATAGGAATCTCCCTGCTGCTGCTAGCCTGTACAGGCCCGCAGGGACCGCCAGGACCCGCAGGTCCGGCTGGTTCAGCAGGGATGCCAGGGTCACCAGGAGAGCAAGGAACGCCTGGGGAGCAGGGGCCAGGTGGAACAGTAACCAGGGAGACGGTTTTCCCTGAGCTGGTACTGGACTTCTCGATTGGGCAGCCATGCGCCGCGGCGATCGAGCAGTCCACCGAGTACAGAGGCACCTCACAGGAGATCGAGCAGGAACGGCGACAATGGGCCTCGGTACTCCGGACTCCGACGCGGTACCTGACTGGAGAGCATCTGAACACTATACTGTGGGCTATGGATAGGCTGAAGGAGCGAGACATTGGAACACCGACGAGCTATAACTATGGTGGCTGCACGGATGAATACGCCCGCTTGGAAGCGTTCGTAGGGGTAAGGAGTAGAAATCCGATGGGCGTATGGCGTGAGCAGACACTGAGGACTTACTACAGCCATTGCTCTGCTGAGGCATGGTATAACATGGGTACCCCCGTCCCTAGCAGAATCGACGCCTGCGCCCGCCTGCTGGAGTGGGTGCCTGCCGACTGGCTTCCCGTCGATCCCGAGGCCGTAGACGTTCCAAGCGGTTGACAGATTCAGGAGTTTTGCACTTGCCTCAGAATAAGATCCACTTGACAACCCCTCGCAGTGGGTAATATCATCACTAGTTGGATTAGCACTCTGGGTCTGAGAGTGCTAAATATTTCGATAGGCAGCAATATCTAATCTACAAGGAGGGCAGAGTGGAAGTTACTTTCCAACCGCTGGGAGACCGCGTAGTGATCAAGCCCCTGGAAGAGGAAGAGGTCACTAAAGGAGGGCTGGTTCTCCCAGACACCGCAAGAGAGAAACCCCAAAAGGGTGAGGTCGTGGCAGTAGGCCCTGGCAGGCTCGGCGACGATGGCAAGCGCCTGGCTATGGAGGTCAAGGTCAAGGACAAGATCGTCTACTCCAAGTACGCAGGCACCGAGCTAAAGGAAGATGACGTTGAGTACCTGATACTCCGCGAGTCTGACATCCTGGCAAAAATCAGTTAAGAAGCAACTTTGTATTCAGTCCAACTTTAAGGAGGGACAATGGCGAAGCAGTTAGTATTCGGCGAAGAGGCCCGGCGCTCCCTGAAGAAGGGAATAGATGCTCTGACCGAATCGGTTAGAGTGACCCTGGGCCCCAGCGGCCGCAACGTAATCCTGGACAAGAAATTTGGCCCGCCCACCGTCTGCAGCGACGGCGTAACAATAGCCAAAGAGATAGAGCTGGAAGAGCCCTTTGAGAACATGGGCGCCCAGCTACTTAAAGAGGCGGCCAGCAAGACCAATGACGCCGCCGGTGATGGTACAACCACCGCTACCGTATTGGCACAGGCCATGGTGACGGAAGGGTTCAAGAACGTAGCCGCCGGCGCCAATCCCATGGTGCTGAAGCGAGGCATGGATAAGGCAGCAGAGACTCTGCGGGAAGAGATCAAGAAGCTGGCCAAACCTGTAGAGGGCAAGGAGCAGATAGCCCAGGTTGCCACCCTGGCCGCACACGACAAGGCTATAGGCGAGCTC
>CBDHCW010000005.1:0-75432 GCA_965261445.1 Dehalococcoidia bacterium
GCGTCCACGGCGGGGACGAATACCGTCTTGAACCCCCTGCTGCTTTGGCCAGCGCCACCATGGGCAGTATGGCGTTTGTGTGGCGCAGGTTCCCGTCCAGGGAAAGCTCGCCCAGGAACAGGGTGGAGTCCACGGCGGAGTGCACCTGGCCGGAGCTCATGAGGAGGCCCACCGCAATGGGTAGATCGTAGGCGGGGCCCTCTTTCTTCAGATTGGCGGGCGCCAGGTTGACCGTGACGCGGCGCATGGGGAACTCGCAGCCGGAGTTTGCGCACGGCGGCACGTACCCGCTCCCGGCTTCCTGGACAGCCGTATCGGGCAGGCCAACCACGCTGAAGCTGGGCAGCCCCGGAGAAATATCGGCCTCCACCTCCACAATGGTGCCGTCTAGGCCAATGATGGCGCATGTGTTGACTTTAGCAAGCATAGACCCGCCTATTATTCTAGTTTGTTGTGATAAGGTCAAAGGGTATACGGCAGGTGTATTCTTCCACAAGCTCAGCCCGAACGTAGCTCATGAGAATCCAACCAAATGAAGGACTAGTCAACCGCGTAGAAACGCTAATGGCCAGCCCTTCTACGAACTGGGTGAGGGCAGAACGCGGTTATACTGCCGCTGGCACAGCGAAGGGGAATGACACGGCAAAACGGCCAGAATGATGAGTCGGGTTGGGATATTCAATCAAGTTATGCTCATATCCAGCGCCATCTCTCATGCTCTGGCGTGGATAGTGTATCTGGTTGTGGCCTTTGGTCTGGGTGCTCTGGCCCGCCTGGCAGGACGGCGATGGCGAGGACTTGAGAGTGCTGGCAACGGTATTTACGCCGGTGGCGCTAAGTGGCTTGGGTTGGTTAACCGTACTGGTCCAGGGCGACGGCAAGCCGATGTCAATTATATCTGCGGTCTTGCTCACCGTGGTTTGTGGTCTGGCAATTCTCTCTATTGTCCTGATTCATCTGCCGGTGTCGGCCAAACTGACTATTGGACTGATTGTCGGCTTCTACCCGATAATCCTCACGCTGGGGCGTCGGTCGGGGTGGTCGGTCGTTGCTCTTGGGTATTACGGTGGGCTCTGCTCTTGGGGTTCAGCGCCTTAGCCATCTTCTCAGTGGGAATCTTCTTTCTGCCGGCGGCTCTGGCGATGTGGTCGCAACGGTGGCGAGTTTGTCGGCGAGGTCGTCGCCGAAGACTTGCGGAAACCGTAGCATTTGCGCAGCTGGAACCAATGCCAACTCCAAGGCAATCGCATTTTAATGTGAGAGGACTCTGAGCAGATAATCGTAGTCCCAGCATGGGCAGTCCGCTCCCTGGGGCTCCCTCCCCTTGCCTAGCCCCTTCTGCAAGGACACGGGCCGTTCTGATAAGATTCCAACACTTCAAAATTAGGAGACGACAATGCTGGTAGACCTGGTTCAAGTGACCACATCCGACGGCATCCCTTTGTCCGGGGCGTACTTCGAGGCGAAGGGCAACCCCGCACCGGGAGCCGACGTCCTCATATACTTCCACGGCGATAGCGGCAACTTCTATGGCAGCCTACTGACCCAGCTGGGGCCGATGTTCTCCGAGCGGGGCATGGCATTCCTCGCGGCCAACCGCCGCGGGCACGACATGGTAGCCACAGGAATGAGAGGAGGCGACCTCAAGGGCTATGCCTTTGAATCGGTCGCCGAGTCACGCCTGGATTACGCAGCGTGGCTGGACCTCCTGCGCAGCCGCGGCCACCGTAGAATCGCCGTGGGCGGTCACAGCGGGGGTGCGGTAAGGGCCACCTACGCCCAGGCCAGCGAGCACTACGCCAACGTGTCGGCGGTGGTGTCGGTTTCGCCGGGGGAGTACAACCACGAGAAAGTGTCTGCACTGCACGGAGACGACTTCTTGGGTCCGTACAGGCAGGCGGAAAGAGATATCGCGGAGGGCAGGCCGGACACCTTCCTCAGACCCCGGAGTGGCCCTGGGGCTCCATGTGGACTGCTCGCACCTACGTGGACTGCTTCAACAAGGACAACCGCTACAGCGTCAGCGCCCACGCCGCCACACCAGCGTGCCCACGCTGTACGTCTTTGGCGAGAAGGAGTGCGAGGTCGGCGGCGAGGAGGAGCTGCCCGTCTGCGGCCTGGCAATGCGGACTCTGCGCGAGATCGCCTACTCCCACGCCACCGTCAAGGTTGTTCAGGGCGCCAACCACGGCTACTTAGGCCGCGAAAAAGAGCTGATGGAGACTATCTACCCGTTTCTGAGCGGAATCTGAGCCCAATCAGAAGCCGCTCTGCATCCATGTTGACTTGAAAGCCCTAGGTTCAGGCTATACCTTCCTACTCTGGCGTCAACCCAAGGTGCTCCTGAAAGGCACTGGCGCCTTGGGACGTTACCTGCACCAAACGTGGGCCGAAACCGGGCCGCAGCCATTTCATTGCGAAGTAATGCCTCGTGAGCGCTGCTCCGAGGGCGCCGCCTAGGTGGTCCCGCTTGTCTGTCCAGTCCAGGCAGCGCCGAGCGAACATCCTTCGCTGACGCCTTACCGCCTCCAAGTCGATCCCCAGCTTGAAGCAGAACGACTGCCCCTCTTCCGAGAGCAGAAACTCTTTCTCGAATGGGGTCAAGTAGCCTTGAGAGATCATTGCGTAGGTCAGCGACGACCCAAGTCGCCCTGCCAGATGATCGTAGCAGGTCCTGGCGGTCTCTATTTCCGTAAGGGGCCGTCCGGACGGCCTACTCAAGCTTGGGAAAAACTCATAGATGGTTTCTATCATGTCTGAGATTCGCGGTTCGGAAATGCGGTAGAACCGGTGCCGCCCGCTCCGCTCGAAACTCACGAGCTCCGATTCCACCAGCCTGCTCAGGTGCGTGCTAGCCGTGCTAAAGGCCACGCGGGATATGATGGCCAGTTCCGTGGCTGATCGAGGGTGGCCGTCCAGCAACACCTCCAGCATCCGTCTTCTTGGTGGAGAAGCCAGAAGAGCGGCAAGCCCCTCAATCGATTTAACTGCATCCATATTTCGATGCTATGCGATGCATTGAATGCAGTCAACCCATACCATTTCTCATATCTCGTATTGAGAGGTGGGAACATGCACGATGCCTCCAACGCCCCGCGCCGTCCTATACTCAGCATCTTTGCGAACGCGTCCTATAGGTGGTTGTTTTCCGCCGGCGTTATGGTGAACGTCGGTGTATGGGCTTGGCTCCTTTCAAGCAACTACATCATATACCAGATAACGCAGTCGCCTTTCCTGGCGCAACTCAACGGCGTCGCCTTTGCCATTCCAAACCTGCTTATTGGTATCCTGAGCGGCGTACTTACCGACAGCTTCAACCGGCGCAGGCTGCTTCAGGTGACCTACCTCTTAAACGGCGCCGTCGCCCTGCTCTTCGTCTGGTTGGTCTTGACGTCCCACGTCCAGGCATGGCAGGTGATGGCAGGCACACTGATCATAGGCTCCGTGAACACCCTGGATTGGGCTGCCCGCTGGACTCTGGCGTCGAACGTAGTTGAGCAGAGGGTCATCCCGCACACCATGGCCTTGGAAGCGTCTTCGTTGATGGGCGGGCAGTTCGCCGGGCCCTGGTTGGCGGGGGCGCTTGTTGGGCCTCGTGCCCCTGGGACAGGTTGGAGTCGCTGTTCCTCTTGCGGTTATTGCGGCCCTGTTTCTGGCAGGGGCGCTTTTGATGCTAAGAGTCACGCCCCTGGTTCCACAGGAGCTTAAACCATTCGAGGTGCGGGCGGCATGGGCCAGAACCGTTGAGGGAATTTCCATAGTTGCAGGAAATCGCGTGGTTATCGGAACGCTGGCATAGCCTTCTTGGTCAACGCATTCTTCTACTCACATACGTCATTGATTCCGGCCTTCGCCGAGGACGTCTTGCGTGTAGGCCCGGCGCCCATGGGCCTTCTGGGAGGCGCGCAGGGGATGGGAGCACTGGTGGGGTCCACCTATATCGCCCTGCAAAGCAACATCCGCCGACAATCAACCTACTTCGTCATGGGTTCCTTAATGACGTTGATCGGCCTGCTCTCGTTCTCCATCTCACGGTTTTATCCGATAGCACTGGGGAGCCTGTTATTTGCCGGTCTTGGCCTTGGGGGGTTCTCCTCCATGCTCACGTCGCTGACGCTCACCTCCGTCAGGGATGAGATGCGTGGCCGCGCAAGCGGCTTGGTAAACCTCGCCATTGGCGGCTGGCCCCTGGGTCTACTAATAGTTGGAGTATTGGCAGAGCTGTGGGGACCCAGCTTAGCCCTGATCTGCATCTCTGCAACAGGCCTGGTAGCAACGGCTCTATGGTCGTATCGATGCAAGGAGATGCGTAAGGTATAACCAACATGGCGGTGGCAAGACAGAGTAGGATAATCTGTGGCAAGGTTGGGTTGACGAGCTGTCACCCGGAATGGTGGTAAATGCCATCGATGGGAGTTGTTTCCGATGCGTCTCGTTACCTGGAACTGTAACATGGCGTTGCATCGTAAGCTCGAAGCGCTACGCTCGCTAGCACCGGATGTCGCGGTGCTGTGCGAATGCGCGCGCCCCGACATCGTGGCTGAGCGCGCCGGTCTCGCAAGCCTCGGCGCCGACAGCGTCTGGATCGGCGACAATCGCCACAAGGGGTTGGCGGTGCTGGGGTTCAACCGCTATAGGGTCGCTCTTGACCAGCGATACAAGGCGTCACATCGCTACGTGGCCCCGGTGCGGGTGTCGGGTCGGCAGCGCTTCAACCTGCTTGCGGTCTGGGCCCAGAATTCAGCGCCGGCATCACCCGCAAACGTCAGCCCGGACCGATGCGGCTCGCCCTGCGCCGCTATCATGGGTTCCTGGCCGAGACCCCTTCGGTCGTTGCCGGGGACTTCAACAACAACCTCATCTGGGACAAGCCGGGTTGGCTAATGAATTTCTCTCACACGTCGGAGGTGCTGGCTGGTCTCGGTCTCTACAGCGTTTATCATCACGTCACCAGCGAGGCGTTCGGAGAGGAGAGCACGCCCACTATCTATTGGCGCGACCGAACCAAAGATGGACCTACCTACCATATCGACTACGTGTTCGCGCCGCATCCGTGGCTGCCTAAAATCAGGAACTTCGAGGTGGGCGGCTTCGAGGATTGGTGCGGCTCGAGGCTGAGTGATCACGTTCCGCTGATAGTCGATCTGGATCTGGACTGAGCCGGACGGATTGTGGTGTCTTTGCACTTGATTCCCCGGTTCTTGATTAGTGCGATGAAGCTGAATTACCTGGGCTAGTACGCGTACACCGCCACTGCCACCGCCACCGCCATAACCACCAGCGTCGCTGCGGTAAACACGGCGTTCTCCAGGGAGACTGCGCCTATGTACAGCAAAGGAAAATCGGCGGCCATGACCCAGAGCACCACCTGTTTCAGCTTAGCTTTGTCCGGCATACCTAACCTCAACCAAAGAACCTCAGGATAATCCAGGCCTGTATTCCCACCAGCAGCACAATGCCCAGGCAGTACGGTATCGTACGGCGCATCACCTCGTTCTCCCTGCCTGAGAGGCCGACTATAGTGGTGCCTACCAGCACCTTCGCCGGGGCGATGGCGCTGCCCAGTGACCCGCCTATCGACTGGACGCTGGCAATGGTCACCGTGCTTATGCCCAGGGCGCTGGGCGCTCTCCAGTTGCAGAGCGCCGAACATGACGTTGGAGTTGGTGTTGCTCCCCGTCATGAACGTGCCCAGCACACCGATGTACGGGGCGAATATGGGAAAAGCGGCCCCTGTGCCCGCCGCTATAGCGCGGCCCAGCAGAGCCGTCATGCCCGTATCGGTCATGATGACCGCCATCATAACCATGGCGCCTATCCCCACGCTGGTGGAGATCGACTGGCTGTAGGTCAGCTTGGTCGCTGAAACAAGCGTCCCCGACCTCCAGCGCCCGGCAACCTGATAGACCACGTAGGAAACAAACAGCGATGCCAGTATCAACGGCGCGGGATGCCTGAAGAGCCGTATCTTGGCGTAGTCTTGCTCTGCTCCCACCTCGAAGCCCAGGGCCGTCTCCAGGGCAGGATAGTCCAGCGCGAAGAATAGGCTGTTCGCCGCCGACTTGATGGCGGGCACCTGCGACAGGATGCTGAACAGAATGACCAGGTAGTAGGGAAGAAACGCCATGTGGAAGTTGCCGGACACGCCGGGAGCAGCCTCCGTTCCCTTGGGTTCGTTGGCATCCCCCTCGGGCACTGGTGCGCTGTCCTCCACGGCTCGTGGAGACCTGCCCAGCAACGGCGTCTTGGAGACCAGCCATCCCACCCCCGCCCCGACAAGGCCGGGGATAATGGAAGCCAGCTGCGGCACGCCCACCAACGCCGCTATCCATACCGAAAGCGCCATCGCTCCGCCTATGACCAGGATGCCCGGCGCTCCCCTTCTCACCGCGGCTAGCCCTCCTTGAAGGTGGGCCACCGCGAAGCCGGTGACTATGATGGGCAGGGCAAAGAGAGCCGCCATCTGCGGCCCGATGACATCCCCTGAAATACCGGTGACGAGCTGTATCGTGTAGTAGGAGGAACCCATTGAGCCGAAGGTGACCGCCCAGGCATGGCCGACCAGCACTATTGCCGCCGCCCTTACCGGCGAAAAGCCCATCAGCACCAGGAGCGGGGCCACTACTGCCACGGGTACGCCGAAACCGGCCACACCCTGCATGAAACCGGAGAACGCCCAGCCCACCACCAGCGCCTGCGCCAGCGGGTCGCCGACGAGACGCGTCATGGTGGTTCCAATTACCTTGATTCCGCCCTGCTTGTCTATGACGTTGTACAGGAGCACGGAAGACCAGATGATGGACAGAACAAAGAAGCTGAGGCTGAGTCCCTTGGCGCTGGATATGGAAAGCAGATCGGCGTCCGCGCCAAAGAAAATCAGAGCCAGCGCCGCTACCGTCAGCCAGGAAGCCGCCCCCGCCCTGGGAGCGCTCCACTTGAAGGCCAGCATGGTGACCAGCAGCACAAGAAGAGGCAGGAACGCCAGGGCCCCGTTGCTGAAGTTAAGGATCGGGCCGTTTTCCATGAGGCTATAGACCGGCGGCGGAGAGCACCCGCTCAGTTTGAGACGAGTCCGGGGTTGTCTCTCCCGTCTCTATCTCCTTCATCAATCGGACAACCGCTTCGTTCACCGGCGTGGCAACGTTCCTCTCGCGGCCTTTCTCCACAATGTAGCCGTTCATCTGCTCTATCTCGCTCTTGCGTCCCTTGGTCACGTCCTGAGCCATGGATGAGCGCCAGTCCTCGGGATCGCCCCGTGTCTGCAGGCGAGCGTCCAACTCCTCAAAAGCGTCGCCCTGGTCCGCTCTGGCCCAGACCTCCGCCTCTATGCCGTTCACCGGCTCTATCTGGTAGTCCAGGGCTTGGCCTACTTGGACGCACTCTTTGGCAAGCTGGATGTAGACCAGGCGCACACGCGGGTCCGCCGCCATACCCTGGGCTCCCAGCCCGGTCATGGCCACCACCGGGTTTGAAGCGGCGTTGAGGGTCAACTTGGACCAGCGCTCGCCCCAGATGTTAGACGTGGCGTAAGCGCCGTCCACGCTGCCCAACAACTCGGCCAGCTCCTCCACGCGGGGAGTGATTTTGCCGTGAAGCTCGCCCACGCGGAACACCGAGTGGCCGGCGCCCTCCGGCTCCCTGCGTCGCACCACTTTGCCCGGCTCCCAGAGGGCCACCGCAAAGCCGGAAATAACGCAGGGCACCTCCCGCTCATGCCCAACAATAGACGCCACCAGCAAGTCGTTCATGCAGTTCTGCGATGAAAGCATGACGCCGTCCTCAGACAGGAACCGCTTGGCGAAGTGGGCGGCCCACTCGGTGTCGTAGGACTTGACGGCGAGAAAGACGACGTCGAACGGCGCATTGAAGGCTTGGGCGTCGGCCCAGTGCACCGCCCTCACCCGCTGAACGAACTCTCCCTGGGGGCCGCTGACGTGCAGGCCATCCTCCCGAATGCGGTCGACGTGCGCCGCCCAGGGGTCGACCAGTGTAACGTCGTGACCCGCCCTGTCAATGAAAGCGCCGATGTAGCTGCCGACGGCGCCCGCCCCAAATATAGCAATCCGTTTATCAGTCCTGCTCATGTGTCGCCTGTGCATGGTTGCACAATGGAAGAGTATATCTTGGGTGCTCTTGATGAAGCAAACATCCGCAGAAGGGGCCTTACGGCAACATCGTCATCGCGATGAACCGAAGCAATCCGGCGGTGGAGTCGGCTCGCCCAAACCACCCTCGCCTTGTACTGCCCAGCTTGCCGCCCACAGTCGACGGGGCTCACCACGAACGGAGCCGTTGAAAATGTGGTAGATTCCTGTTGGAGAGCCCTAACATGCAGCAAACGGAAGAAAGAGCAGGTAAACGGGGTTTACGCGGTACCCATTACGGCTGGGTGATGGTAGGCAACGGCGCCATAGTCAACGCCATAGGCTCCGTCCACTCCGCCACTTTCCCCATCTTCTTCCTGCCCCTACAGGAAGAGTTCAAGGTCGGCAGTGCGGCGTTGGCTTTCGTGCTAACCATGGCGCGCGTGCAGGGCGGCATAGAAGGGCCGCTGGTCGGCTGGTTCATAGATCGAACAGGCCCGCGCCTTCCCGCCGTGCTCGCCGCGCTCATCGGCGGAGTGGGCTTCCTCATCCTGCCCGTGGCCAGGAACTACTGGTCGTTTCTGCTCATCTACGTCTTCGTCATATCGTTCGCCTTCAACATGGGCTTTCTCCACGCTATGCATGCCGTGGCCAACCTGTGGTTTGTACGCTACAGGACACGCGTCCTCAGCATATTCTCATCCTCGTTGAGGTTCGGCAGCGCTCTACTAACCCCGGTGGTCGCCGTCATAGTAGTCACGTATGGCTGGCGCTGGGGCGCCGTGTTCGCTGGGTCCCTTGTGCTCGCACTAGCTCTGCCTCTCACATTCCTCATTCGCAAGTCCCCCGAGTCCATGGGCCTGCTGCCCGACTGGCGACGCCCCGGGTTGGAGGACGCCGAAGCCCAGAAGCAGGAAGGCGCCCGGTCCGCGTCGAGAAGAACCACGGCTCTGGAAGATTTCGATACGGGCGAGGCGATGAGGTCGACCTCTTACTGGATCATAATGTACAGCACGGCGGTGCGCCATGCCGTGCTGGCAGGCGTACGCGTGCACTTCATACCCATATTTGTCGGCCTCGGCTTCAGCGAGCTCACCGGGGCGGGTTTCCTGGCGCTGACGGCGTTTATCGCAACGCCTCTGATTCTGTTCAACGGATGGCTGGGAGACCGCATTTACAAACCTCGCGCGCTCATGCTGGGGCAGCTCGCCTCCGTGCTGGGGATGTTGTTCCTCATCCACTCCAACGCTAACGCTGTCTGGATGCTGTATCTGTTCACCTTCTTCTTTGCCTATGGGGAAAGCACCGCGCCCGTCAACCACTCCATAATTGGAGACTTCTACGGGCGGAAGAACTTTGCCAAGCTGAATGGGATGCTGGGTACGGGCACCATGTTCGGCAGTACGCTGACGCCAGTAGCGGCGGGTTTTGTGGTGGATAACCTTGGCACCTACAATCCCGCTCTGTGGGGATTCCTCAGCGCGGCGGCGTTGGCGGCTTTTCTCTTGCTCTTCACCAAGCGCCCTAGTAAGAGAGCACAGTACCAGCCGGCGTGACCGTCCAGCGCCCACGCTTCTCAGCGAAGCCCAAGACGGCGTTCGTGGTGGGAAGCTGATAGAGCCAAACCGCTTGAACTCCCCTCCTTACTGAAGTAGTATTCTAGTAAGGAGGAACGGATGCTCGTCAAGATTACTTCCAAACGTCAGGTGACCTTCCCCAAGCGCGTACTGGACGAACTAGGCGTGGGGCCCGGCGACCAGCTTGAACTGCTGGAAGGGCCAGACGGGTTCACCCTGCGTCCCAGGCGGATAGACCTTTCCAAGCTGGGCTATCTTGAGGACAAGATCCCCCCAGGAACTCCGCCTTTCGACATCCGCAAGTTCCGGGACCAGCGGGAGGAAGGGCATGGCCCTGCGCTACGGCGTTGACACCTCAATTCTGGTCAGGCTCGTCGCTAAGGAGCCGCAAAGGGACTTCGAACGCTGTGTGAGCCAGCTTGTCGCCATGGTAGAGGAACGCGGATGCGAGCTATTCGCATCCAACCAGGCAATAGGTGAGGCCTACGCTGCCTTGATTCACCACTACGCTATTTCCAGCATAGAAGCCCGTGCCGGCTTGGCCGATGTGCTGGTGAGCGGCCTCGTCGCCCCTCTGAACGGGTACGCTGTGCTCGACGCCCTCGCGACGAGGAGCAGCCCCGGGCTTTTCGACAGGCTCATCGCCATCGACTACGCAGGGGCCGGGTTGGAGACGCTGACGTTGGACCGCGGGATGTCCGGCCTGCCCGAAGCAAGGCTCATTTAGGTGGCGTCTCATGTGGCGCCAGTCGCCCTTATGAAGGCGTGAGGCAAGGGAAGGGACGCCTCGGCGGGCTGAGTGGGAGAGACTGTCATTCTTGACGAAGCGCAATGGCTAAACGTTGTTGTCAAGCTGGTTGAAGACCGTCAGGTAGTCTCTGAGTAGACGGGTTATCAGGTAGTTTTCACGGACGTGCTCTTTGGCGGCATTGCCCAGCCTCTCCCCTTCGGCAGGGTCGTTGAGCAGTTGCAGCGTTCTTTCGGCGAACTCGTCCGTGGTCGATGCCAGGTAGCCAGTCTCGCCGTCGCGAACCTGGAGCCGTATGCCACCCGCATCGCCGGCGACGACGGGCTTGCCTTTCCAGAGGGCTTCGGTGACAACCAGGCCGAACCCTTCTCGTATAGACTTCTGGAGTACGACTCTGGAGGCGGACTGGACGGCGTTTACGGGAATATCATTGCCCCGCCCAAAGAGATCAGTGAGGAAGTGGATGTCGGGGTCTTCACCGGCGTGACGCAGCGTTTTTTCGTAGTAGACCCACCCTTCCGGGTCGTCTCCGGCCATGGCGGAAACCATGACAAGCTGTAGGTCTTTCACCTGCTGCTTGACCTTTTTGTAGACGTCTATGACGCCTAGGGGATCTTTCCAAGGGTCAAGGCGAGATATCTGGGAGATGATGGGGCGGTCAGGGTCTATGGAGGCATCGGAGAGGACCCTCATCTGGACCTCGGGAGGAAGGGAGCTATTCTTGGGGGTGAGGGGGTCTATGCCGGGGGGGATGATGGCCACGTTGTAGTTGCCCAGATCTTCCTTCACGTAGGTGGGCATGGTGAAGACCAGGCCGTCGTACATTTCCAGGAAGACACTGAAATCGTCCCATACCTCTTGACTGGCGTCGGTGAGGTCTATGTGGCAGCGCCACAGCCAGCGGCCGTTGCTAGAGGAGTCGCGCCTCCTCACAAAGTTGAGGAGCGCGGCGGGCTGTGGGTCGTGGACGACGACGAAATCGTAGTCGTGCATCTCCAGGTCCTGGGCGTTGGCCTTGTTGTAGCGGCGCCAGACGTCCCACATCTCCTTGGTCCATACCTCATTGTTGCCCTGAAGGCTGTTGTGCATGGCTTTGGTCACTTCGAAGAACTCAGGGGCTCCCCTCATCACGGCCCAGTCCGCTTGGAGGCCGACGCTATTGGTCAAGGGGACCAAGGTCTTGAGGAGCTCTGCAACGCCTCCGCCGAATTCGGTGGCGTTGATGTGGAGGACTCGTTTGCCCGCCAGGGGTTGTGCCAGAGAGACAATCTCTTCATAGGCTTCCCGGCCTATCAAGTCAACGTATTCTTCTAGTCCTTTCCGTTCCGGAAAGACGATGTTTAGCATGTTTCCTGCCGTAGCAGCACCTAGAAAACGATAGGAATAAGAACTGAACCGCGTAACATAATAGCGTTACCACATTCGGAATGTCTAGGCGGGGAGATGTTTTTTCCTCTGGCTAAAGGGCAAGTGGTGTTCAGGACAGGCTTTGACGTGGTAAGTCCGCTACTATAAAATCAAGCCGATGGCAGGTGCGTCGCCTGGTCACCCTTGGACTCTTTACACGCATCCATGACGCACCTGGAGGGATGGAAGAATGTGGACTCCGCAAGCCCTGCGCGACCTGGTTCGTGAAAAGCTTGAAGGTGCTCCGCTTATTGTCGTCTCCAACCGTGAGCCCTACGTCCATACCCGCAGCAACGGCGCCATAGAGTGGAACCAGCCGGCCGGCGGCGTCACTTCAGGATTAGACCCCATTCTGCAAGCCTGCGGAGGCACATGGATTGCTCAAGGCAGCGGTGACGCCGACTTTGACGTGGTAGACTCTTTCAACAAGGTGGCAGTACCGCCGGACGATCCCAAGTACACTCTGAAACGAGTGTGGCTTTCCCAAGAAGACCAGCACGGTTTCTACGACGGCTTCTCCAACAGCGGTCTATGGCCGTTGTGCCACGTGGCCTACACCAAACCCATGTTCCAAGAGTCTCACTGGGAGGCGTACAAACGGGTCAACCGTCTCTTTGCGGACCGTGTCCTAGAGGAGGTGCATGACGATCCGGCAATCGTATTCATCCAGGACTACCATTTCGCTCTGCTGCCCAGCTACTTGAAGGAGCGGAACCCGTCCATAGTCGTAGCGCAGTTCTGGCACATACCATGGCCGGACCCCGAAATATTCGGATTGTGCCCCTGGCAGGAGGAGATTATAGACGGGCTGCTGGGCAACGATCTGATAGGCTTCCACACCACTTACTATGGGACCAACTTCCTCAATGCAGTGGAGCGCGTTGTGGAGTCCCGAATCGATCTGGACTACAGACATGTGTTCCGCCGGGGGCACAGGACTTCCATCCGTACTTTCCCCATGGGCGTGGACTTCGAGTCGATCAACGCAGAGGCTCAGAGCGACGAGGTGAACGAGGAGAAAGGCCGGCTCAGGCGTGAGATGAACTTTGGCGATCGACTCATCGGCGTTGGTCTTGACCGCATAGATTACACCAAGGGCGTGGTGGAGCGAATAAACGCCATAGACAAGCTCCTTGAGCTGTTTCCCGAATACCGCGCCAGGTTAGTGTTCCTCCAGATTGGAGAGACCAGCCGTATGGGCATCGACTCCTACCGTGACGTCAACGACGAGATAGACAGCCTGATCTACAAAGTCAATGGCAAGTACGGCCACGGCGATTGGAAGCCCATCATTCGCATCTCGGAGAACCCTGACTCTACCATGCGCATGGCGACGCGTGTGATAGCAGATTTCTACGTGGTAAGCTCACTTCACGACGGGATGAACCTGGTGTCCAAGGAGTACGTAGCCAGTCGCTACGACGAAGACGGTACCCTTATCCTGAGCCAGTTCACCGGCGCTGCGGACGAGTTGAAGGACGCCTTCCTGGTAAACCCGTTTGCCACTGACCGATTTGCAAGGACAATAGACGCTGCGTTGAAGACGCCGTACACGGAGAGGCGCCGACGCATGAAGAGGATGCGCTCCGTGGTGCAGGAGAACAACATCTACAAGTGGGCGGCGGACCTGATCACGGAAATGGCTGAGTTTGAAAGCCAGCCAATACGGGTGGGCTAGGGCCTGTCACGCTATTGGGTCTTCAGGCAGTATGGGGACGTACAAAGGCAACGCCGGCAACCTGATGCAGCACTGGACGCTCTGCGAACTGCTGGTCATTGCGGGCAAGCGCTCGTCAGGGTTGAGTTTCATCGACGCTCATGCGATGGCGCCGCATGCACACACGCGTACTGGCACGGACGCTGTGTTCAGATGCGTGCAGGCGCGGGTGCATGGCCAGAAGTCGGCCTACGAGCAAGCGTGGCAGCGGTTGGCTTCACAAGGAGAAGGCTATCCCAATAGCGCGGCCTTCGTGAAGGAGGTCTGGAACGGCGATTTCTCCCTGTTGTTGTGTGAGACGGACCATTCAACTATTGGGGAGCTCACGCCTTGGCTCAAGCGTGTTCAGAAGTCAGCGAGGTGCAAGAGCGCCAAGCTATTCCCATGCGACTGGCGGAAGAGGTTTGACGAAGGGCTGCCGAGCGTCTCTGAAGTGGGGCTGGCGGATGGGTCGCTGACGTTGGTCTCGTTCGATCCATATATGTACAACAGGCAGCGGCGGTTTGGCGACCGAAGGAAGAGGAAGAAGGGGAATCTCTATCCGGATGATATCGAGCGAGCGTCAGATGCGTTGAGCAGCCTGGAAAGTGGAGTTCTCATACAATTATCTACGTACGACGCGAATGACTCCCTCTGTCATTCTCTGAGGAGCGCCGGCGACGAAGAATCTCCCCACTCACAGTTGATTCAACAAAAACACGCAGGAAACCACTAAGCCGGCGAGTAGCCGGGCGGCGTTTCCCGTACCCTGCCTTCCTGCACCAGCTTTGCCATGTGTGTACGCACGTTGCGCGCCGCCGCTTCCCTGAGCCCGCGGCGCAGATTCTTGGGATAGACTGCTCTCACAATGTCGTAAACGTCTGTATGGCCGTCCTTAAGCGCTGCCAGTATCTGCCGTTCCCTCTGCAGGCGGTGTTCTATGTACTGCCGGATGTAGGCGGCGCCGTTTTCTACCAGCCTGCCGTGAGCGGGAAACACTTTGTCCGGTTTGAAGCCGGCCAGCAGTTGCAGCGATTTCATGTAGGAGCCCAGGTCCCGCACAGACGACGATGAACCGCCAAGCACGGTATCTCCGGTGAACATCACTCTGTCGGCAGGGAGGTAGTAGCAGACGTGGTCTACCTCGTGCCCCGGGGTGAACAGAGCCCGCAGTGTTGCGCCGCCTCCGCTGCGGACAAGCTCTCTGGAGCGCAGCTTCTCCACCGCGCCCGGTCCCAGCACGCGCTCCAGCCTTGGAACAAGCCTGGGATGGCATCTCACCGGACAGTCCATTATCTCCTGCAGACGGTCGGCGCCGCCTATGTGGTCGCCGTGACCGTGCGTGATGAGGATGGCGCTTATCCTGGGGCTGCCCAGGCCCCGGTAGTATTCCAGGATGCGCTGCGTCCAGTCGCGGTCATGCTCGCCGGTATCAATGAGCGCCATCCGTTCATTGGGTTCTCCAACAAAGTAAATGTTGGTGCCGCCGGCGTGCATGACGCCGAAACCCTCCACGGGTTCTTCAATGAACAACCTGTAAACATGTGGAGATATCTGTGTCATGGCTCAACGTCCTTCCAGTTCCACCATTTGAGCAACTCAGGGTCGTGCTCTTTGTTGGAGGCATAGTACACAGCGCAGCGCAGAACGTACAGCATGATGCGGTCTACGGCTATGTTGGGTTGGCCCTGGCAAGATTGCTAGGGCCAACGTTTCCTAATAGAGACCCTTGTTACACAGCAGGGTCACAATGCCTCCCTACAAACCTAGTAAGTGCGGTTCACCGCCCACCAGTCGTGGAACCGGGAAGAGGGCAGCTGCCCGTCATCGAAGAGGCGGCGTACCTTGTCGTATTCCTGTTTTACGGTGGAGACCAGCTCTTCAGTAGTGCCGTCGTTGTGGATGACCAGATCGGACGCCGGCTCGCGCTGCGTCCATGGCACCTGGCTGACCAGGCGCTGGTCGGCCTGTTCGCGGGTCAGTTTGTTGCGCTCCATCAACCTACGCCTTGCCGTGTCCTCGCCGGTGGCTATGAGCCAGGTAACGTCGCACCACTGGCCGTGGCCTCGTTCCACGTAGTTGACGGCTTCCAGTACGGCCGTCTCGCCGTCGCTCATAGTGGCGCGCCACATTTCGACCTGCTTGCGCACCTCGGACGTCATGTCGCCTATGGCATCGGTCAGCTTCTTCATCTCGTCCGGCTTGCCAAAAACCTTGGAGCCTAGCACTCTGCGGTCTACGTAGCCGTCCTCGCCGACGACGTCTTCACCGAAGACGGCCACTATCCTATGGAAGGCTGGTTTGCCCGGGTCGTACATCCGGTGCACCAGCCTGTCCACGTCGCAGTGGACGGCGCCCAACTCGACCAGTGTCTGGCAGACTAGACCCTTCCCAACAGCTATAGACCCTGTTACTCCTATGACCAGCGGCATGTTTGGCTCCTTGGTGTTTTCTGGTGAATAGTAATGAGTCGGGCGGGAAGTTGCAATTGCGATGATGTCACTAGTTTGTATACAATCTAGTGAACAAGGATTCAGGAGTTGACTATGTCCGTAACAGTGCGAATCTCACCGGAAACACGGGAGATTGTGCAGCGAATTGCACGAGAATCAAATGAGTCCATGCAATCCGTAATTGCCAAAGCTGTTGAGGAATACAAACGTTATCTATTGATCGAACGTACCAATGAGGCATTTGCTGCTTTGCGCGTTCAACCTAAACGATGGGCTGAAGAACTGGAAGAACGACATCTTTGGAACGCGACATTGAACGACGACTTAGAAGAGGTATATTAGATTTGTGATGCCGAACTAAAGGAGGCTTACCATGACAACCATCAACACAGTGCTAGGCACGATTGACAGCTCGGAGCTGGGCTACACCCTTGTCCACGAGCACGTGCTGAGCACGTCGGCTGGATTGAAGGAGGTCTACCCTGAGTTCATCGACAGGGATGGCACCATCCAGACGGCCGTGGCCCATCTCAAGGAGTGCCTTGCCGAGGGCCTGCGCACCATCATAGACATGGCCCCCTTCGACTTGGGACGGGACGTGCTCCTGCTGGAGGAGGTGTCGCAGCAGAGCGGGGTCAATATCATCTGCACCACGGGAAGCTGGCTGGTGCCGCCCCGCGAGTTCGTCAGCGCGGAGCCGGATATGATAGCTCCCCTCTACGTGCGGGAGGTGAAGGAGGGGATAGAGGACACCGGGATCAAGGCGGGGGTTATAAAGCTCTCCACTGACAGCGAGGGGATTACGGAGCGCTTCGAGCCGGTGAGCCGAGCCGTGGCGCGCGCGCAGAAGGAGACCGGCGTACCCATACTCACGCACACCTTCGCGCCGGCGCGCGTGGGTGAGGACCAGGTACGCATCTTCCAAGAGGAGGGTGTTGACCTAGACCGCGTCTGCATAGGCCACAGCAATGACACGACGGACGTGGAATACCTAGGCGGCCTGGTCGAGAAAGGGGCATGGCTGGGCATGGACCACTTTCCGGGCAGTGACCCGGATTGGGAGACTCGCACCCAGGTACTGAAGGAGTTGATAGACCGGGGCTACGGCGACCGCATCATGCTATCGCACGATTTCAATCTGCGGCAGCACCGAGCCAACGCCGGGGAACGGGACACGCGCTGGCAACGCAACCCGGACGGTTATCTCTTCGTGATGCGGCGGGTGCTGCCCCGCCTCATAGAGATGGGAGTGCCTGAAGAGAAGGTCAACCGCCTGAACCAGGATAACGTAAGGCGCTTCTTCGAGGGGGCATAACCATGTGGGGGATAGTTCAAAGCCGTCTCACTTGCAAACGACGGGGTATCTTCACTAATATGTGCGTGTACACGGTCTAGAATAAGCACTGGAATCAAGGAGGTGCAGCCATGACCCAGCAGAGCGACGTATATCCAGTTCAGCTTTCCGTGGACTATCCCGACGGGGGATTGAACCGGCTGTCGACCTTCTTCCGCTTTTTAATGGTCATCCCCATAATCATCGTTCAGGCCTTCTTAGCAACCCTCAGCTTTCCTGCCTCCCTCATGATAATGTTCAGACGTAAGTATCCCAGGTGGTGGTTCGACTATAGCCTGGAACTGGCGCGATTTACCACACGGATATCCGCCTACCTATACCTCCTGCGCGATGAATATCCCTCCACTGACGAAGAGCAAGCCGTACACGTTGAGATAGCCTACCCAGACGTGGAGCGGGACCTTAACCGCTGGCTTCCTCTAATAAAGTGGCTGCTAGCTCTTCCCCACTACATAGTGCTGTGGCTTCTCAGCATAGTACAGATGGTTGTAGTTATCATCGCTTGGTTCGCGATTCTGTTTACAGGGCGTTATCCGAGGGGAATGTTCGACCTTGTAGTGGGAGTGATGCAATGGTCTCTGAGAGTACAGGCCTATGCTTTTCTACTCACCACTGACCGGTATCCACCGTTCAGCTTGCGGCAATAGGTGCTCCCCCTCCGTCATTCCCGCCGGCGCGAATGGTTTTTGGCAGACGGGGGTTTAATCAACTCCTCAGCATGACAGGCGTCATGCTACAATTCATGCCTTATGACTACCGACCGTATACAGGTGGCGCCCGGACCCCTCAGGACAGCCGCCGCCGCTATACTGCGAGCAATTGGCCTTACCGATGAGCACGCCGCTGATGCAGCCGAGGTGCTGGTTGCCACCGACCTGCGTGGCATAGAGAGCCACGGCGTCAACATGCTGCGCAGCTACTTGCAGCAGTTCCGTGACGGCCTCCTCAATCCGAAGCCGGACTGGCGCGTCATCCGGGAAGCGCCTGCCACCGCCACCATTGATGCTGACCGAGCCCTGGGAATCTCCATAGGCCGCAAGCTCATGGAGATGGCAATGGAAAAGGCACACCGTTTCGGCACCGGTATGGTCAGCGTGGCCAACTGCGGTCACCTGGGCGCGGTGGGACACTTCGCCATGCTGGCAACGCGGCAGGAGATGGTGGGCGTGTGCATGACGGCGTCCAGCGGCGGAGTAGGCGTTCTGCCCACCTTTGGCGCGGAACCCAGGCTGGGCGCCAACCCCATAGGGCTGGCGGCGCCTGCCGGTAAAGAGGCGCCACTGCTCATCGACATCTCGGCGTCCGTGCCCATTGCCAACAAGGTGCATCTCCTTCACCAAGCGGGCAAGGAGGTGTCGGCGGGATGGATCTCGGACAGCCAGGGCAGGCCAGTAATGGAGGCAGGGCCTGCTCCGCCTCCCGGTGAGTTCTTCCATCTGCCGCTGGGCAGCACCCGCCAGATGGGGTCTCACAAGGGTTACGCGCTATCCCTGATCCCAGAGGTGCTGGCCACGCTGCTATCAGGCGCGGCGCCAAGCATGCAGAAGCTGCGCAACGGCATGAAGGGAGCTTTCATTGCCTATGACATCTCCAAATTCACCGATCTGGGTGAGTTCAAAGAGAACATGGATGGGATGCTGCGCACTCTGCGCCAGACCAGGCCCGCTCCCGGCGAGGAACGCGTCCTCTACCCCGGTCTCATCGAGCACGAGACGGAGCAAGAGCGGCTGGCGAACGGCATCCCCCTAAGCAGTGAGATGGCGGAATGGCTCAGGGCAACCTCAATGGAGCTTGGCTTGCCTTTAGATATACCGTAGCCCGTCCATCCGCTGCCCGCTTGTCCTCCATCGTCATTCCTGCGCAGCCTGCCCGGTGGATTCACATTTCAAGTGCAACACTCTATCCAAAAATATCTCTGCCGGAGTCCTATAATCGAGACACTTGCGGGGGGTATTATTGTAGGCCTGAATCATTTGCGTAAACCGTTTTTGAGGCAACGCTGCCAAGTCCGTTTTGCGGGGCAGGGTCCGCCGCAGCCGACCGATGGCGTTCTCTACCCCACCCTTCTGCCAGGGAGAGTAAGTATCGCAGAAAAAGGTCTCTATACCCAGATCGTGGAGTTTGTAATGGAGTGCGAACTCGGTCCCGTTGTCGAAGGTGACCGTCCGTCGCCATTCTGGGGGAAACTGACCCAACACTTGGGACATGGCGGCAGCGATGGGCCTGGATGCCTTGCCAGGGGGCCTTAGGGCTATGAGGATGCGGGAGTGGCGTTCGTGCATGGTAAGCACGGCATGGCCATAGGCCCTGAACAGCATCAGGTCGGCCTCCCAGTGACCAGGAGTGCGGCGGTCAGCAGCGCTCTGCGGGCGCTCGGTGATGGGACGACGCTTAGCCATGAAGGAAGCAGGGCTGCCGCCTTTGTGGCCTCTCCAACCACGCTTGGACTTAGCTCGGGGCAGGTAGTGGCGCCAACTGTAGTCCTTCTTGCGAGCAATCTGGCCGTAGATGAACCTGTAGATGCTCTCGTGGGAGATGACTGTACTGCCTGACTCCATAGCCATCCGTCCCGCCACCTGCTCCGGTGACCAGCCCTGCTTAAGCCCAGAGAGCACCTTATCCCGCAGCGCCTCATCTCGCTCCAGTCGAGAACCACGCCAACGCCGGGCATGGGCTTGCTGGTTCGCATACCTGGGTTGGTATCCCTGAGTTCTTGAACCATTGCGCTTCAGCTCACGAGCCACTGTCGATGGCGAGCGATCCAGACTTGCCGCGATTTGGCTGACCGAGTATCCCGAGGCTTGTAGTCGGGCAATTTCACACCTCTCTTCAATGGTGACATGTCCATAACTTTTTCCCATGACAACACCTTAACCAAGTGTTGCACTTCGTTTGTGAGTTTAGGCCCCGCACTTAATGCGGGGGCAAGAATCCAGGGGCGGGGCCGTGGGTGGCCGTTACCGCGGGGCATGGCGCAGACTGTCATGCTGAGGAGTCGGTCAAACGCCGCGCGCACTAAAGACCGCTCCCGTCGACGAAGCATCCGCAGGGACATGGCGGGGCGGCCGTGTGATAACATCTGTCCCCTACCCTTTCTTGGAGGTGACCATGACCGCCGTAGACGATATGCTTGCCAGGCTTCGCTCCTCTCTGGATGAGACCATCGGAAAGTTGGAAGACGTCGAGGAAGAGCAAATGCTGCTCCCCATACCTCGACGCCAGGCGACCAACAACGTTAGACAGATCTTCTATCGACTCCTCGGCCACGAATACGAGCACACCGTCCAGATGGTGAAGACCCTCGCCGGACTGGGCGTGGAGCAGACAGAGGCCCAGCTCATCCTCAATCGCATACGGTCTGCCCAGGGCCAGCTCCAGGGGCTGCTCGTTGGCCTCTCCGACGAAGACCTGGACACCTCCCACGCCGAGGACGAATGGACGCCCCGCCAGGTCATCGAGCACATCATAGAAGTCCACGAAATGTACAGTCGCGGGATTGTGGAAGCGCTGGCAGAGGCAGACGGCTCTTAGGGGATACTGTCATGCTGAGGAGTCGGTTGGTCTCCGTCCGCACTAAGACTACTCCCGCCGACGAAGCATCTGCAAGGCCCGGGGGACGCCGCCATTGCGCAGGCCACGCCGCCCTGTCTGGATTTCTGCCTCCACAAGAATGACGGCGGGGGTTGGCGCCTGTCGTGGTAAGCCTATCTAACCATAGTGAGCGAGAGGGACCGATCATCGCGTTTCCTAAGACGCGCCGTTGGTTGTTATCACGCGGCTGCCCGTGGGCTGGACGGGACGATTGTTAGGGCCACCGCTCAGAGACGTTAGGCTGTTGATCTGCTCCTGCGAAATGGTCTTTAGCTCGCGCATCACGTACCAGTCGACCGGCTCGTGGCATGGTGGAGTCGTCTTGGAGCCATCGTACCGGTAGTAGTCGGGTCCGACCGACTTATAGAGAGTTGCGTTGAGGTCGCTGCCGCCCTTGTCAGTGGCGCCTGCAGCCGGCGCGGCATCCAGAATCGCTTGCACTATCGGGCTAGGATCGCCAAGCCTGAACAGCAGGGCCGCCACCGCCAGGCGGTCGTCTGTGTCCGCGTGAATCAGGTGCAGTTCCGCCGCAAAGCTCGCGCCGTCTATCCGATGCTCAGAGGGCGCGTGAAGATGCGCCGACTTCAGCTCAAAGCTCCGTTGGCCCAGGTTGAACGTGCTGCCCTGCGCGTAGTCAACTTGCACAAACTTGCCATCGTTGCGGACTGCCGTCGCATCGCTGCCGTATGAAAAGGAAGCAGGCACGGCGTCGCCCTCCACATACCCTGCAATATCCACCGGCGACTGCTGTTCGCCGTTGGCGCAGGCTGCATACTTCTCCGACAGCGAGGACCAGTTTTCCGGCGCGCCGGGCCCCTCGTATCCCCACTCCACCGCGACGATGGGAGTGGATGCATCCTCGTCGCCGTTGCAGGCCGCTATTACGAACATCATAGCCGGCAGGCACACTAGCGCCAGCCCTGCTATCTTCAGTCCCCTATCGTTTCGCAAACCTTGTGGGTATTTCAACATCTCTTTTACTTCCCACGTCCCTTTATCCACCCCTGCGCATGCCCACTGCAAGCACTCCCGTCTACTCCACCTCTATGCTCGCCGCTCCTCCGTCAATGTCCAGAGCAAGGCGGTGCGTCGCCGTGTCGTAGCCCGGCGATTCATGAATCCCGTTCACTTTGGGGAACCTATCGGCTATGTCCACGCTGGCCAGGCCGGCATCCACGTCTATGCGCGCCGCTACACCTTCAGGAACTGTTATTTCCAGGCTGGACGCACCAACATCAACCGACGCAATGGTGAAATCAGCTACCGCAGGCGTGACCAGAGTAGCCGATACTGCTCCAGCAGCCATCAGCAACTCGGTGACTTTGAGCTGCTCCAGGTCGACGCTAATATCGCTGGCGCCCGACTGGACAGCTAGAAAGATTTCCACGTCTCTGGCTATCTTGATGTCCCACTTGCGATCTACAGTAGTGAAGAAACTCTGTGCGTTTTCCAGCTTCACCGATGCCCTGTTCCCTGAACGAGCCAGCGTTGAAACTGCTCCTGCGTTGCTGCCTGACCCGCTGAGCGTGGCCTGCAGCAGGTCCGTGGAACCCGCCGGCAGATCGCTTATCCGGAGCTCGCCCGCGCCAAATTCGACCTCCAGTTCAAGGAACTCGATACCATCTAGGGGTTCAGAGAACTCGCTAACAACGAACGATTCCGCATCAGCAATAACAAAGAAGGCGGCTGCTCCCACCGTTCCAACGAGCAGGAATACCACAACAAGCGATGTCAGAACGGGGAACCTGCGGCCCAGTATTATGCTTATGCCGCCGGCAATAAGGAAAACTGGCCAGAAACGCAACAGCTCGAACCATAGTACCCAGGAAACGACGCCTGTTGTCTGGAGAAGGAGCAGTGCGCCCAGCAGTACAAGCAGGATGCCGAATACGGGCAATCCTCTTCCGCGCTTTGGACCGGCCATGAGCTAGCTTTTTGTCCTGTCCCAGATGAGGGCGACGCCTACGGCTATGATGACCAGAGGCCATATCAGTCCCCACCTCAGCCAGGAGAAGAAGTCGAGCTGCAGCAGCAGTAAGACGACCCCGATGATGACTAGGATGCCGCCGATGAAGTTACGGTTTCGCTTTGTCCTGGTGTCCGCTTCCGTGGGCGGCGTAGAGTCCTGCACCGGCGCAGCGCCTTCAACCGCCTCAGGCATGCTCAAGGCAAGCACTATGTAGGCAATGAGGCCTATGCCGCTGGCGAAGCCAAGGACCACGAACGCGACACGTATCAGGGTGGAGTCGATATCAAGGTGCTCCGCCAGTCCTCCCGCTACACCGAACATCACGCGGTCGGAACTGCTTTTTCGTAGCCTCTCCTTCTGCGCTTGAGCCATTCTCAACTCCTGAAGCCGGCCACCGCCCACAGACGCTTTACTCTACGGACAACGACCGTACCACCTGCCTTGCTCCATTGTACATGCTTTTCCTGCGTCAATTCACGAACCCTGATTTCTCTCATAAACCACATGGTATCCCCTCCGCCATCCTGAGCCTGAAGTTTACCCTGAGCGTAGCCGAAGGAAACCATTTGAGCGGGCACCCTCGTCATTGCGCGCCCCTCCGTCATTCCCGTGCTTGACACGGGAATCCATCCCCTCACTGTCATCTGAGCAACACACCCCCCTTCGTCATTGCGAGCGTAGCGAAGCAATCTGGCGGGGGCAAATGCGCAAAAAGGCCAACCAGCCCCGACACAAGCCGGTTACTCCGCATGGTATCATTGCCTTGAATCCGGTACGGGCAATAGAGTATGACGGAACGGCTGGTATCAGGAAAGCCACGAGAAGAAGATGCTTCGCTGGACGCCAATCTGCGGCCAAGCAAACTTGCCGACTACGTAGGCCAGGAGAAGGTCAAGGAAAACCTTGGCATCGCCATGACGGCGGCCCGGCAGCGCAACGAGTCCCTGGACCATTTGCTGCTGTACGGACCTCCGGGACTGGGCAAGACCACGCTGGCCAACATTGTGGCGGCAGAGATGGGCGTCAATATCAAAGTGACCTCCGGGCCCGCCATAAAGCGCGCCAGCGATATGGCTGCCATCCTGACCAGCCTCCGTGCTAAGGACGTGCTTTTCATAAATGAGATACACCAGCTTAACGGAGTGGTGGAAGAGGTGCTCTATACCGCCATGGAGGATCTCTTCATCTCCTGGGTGATGGGCAAGGGTCTGGGAGCACGGACCATGAACCTAAAGGTGCAGTCCTTCACCTTGATCGGCGCGACTACCAGGTATGCCCAGATCAGCGCGCCTTTGCGGAACAGGTTCGGCATGGAGCACCGTATAGATTTCTATGATGAGGACGCCTTGCGCCATCTGTTGAAGCGGTACGCCGCAATCCTCAAGGTACCCGTACAGGAACAAGGGCTGGAAGAAATCGCCCGTCGCTCCCGGGGAACGCCGCTCGTGGCTTATAGGTTGCTGCGGCGGGTGCGGGACTACGCCCAGGTAATGGCCAACGGAGTGGTTGGATAGAGAAGTGGCCAGGGAGGCTCTTTCCAAGCTGGGATTGGACGAGCTAGACAACAAGCATACTTAGAGTATAGTTATGACGGAACGGCTGGTATCAGGAAAGCCACGAGAAGAAGATGCTTCGCTGGACGCCAATCTGCGGCCAAGCAAACTTGCCGACTACGTAGGCCAGGAGAAAGTCAAGGAAAATCTTGGCATCGCCATGACGGCGGCCCGGCAGCGCAACGAGTCCCTGGACCATTTGCTGCTGTACGGACCTCCGGGACTGGGCAAGACCACGCTGGCCAACATTGTGGCGGCGGAGATGGGCGTCAATATCAAAGTGACCTCCGGGCCTGCCATAGAGCGCGCCGGGGACATGGCCGCCATCCTGACCAGCCTCCGTGCCAGGGATGTGCTTTTCATAGACGAGATGCACCGGCTGAACAGAGTGGTGGAGGAGGTGCTCTATCCCGCCATGGAGGATTTCTTCCTCTCTTGGGTGATGGGCAAAGGTCTGGGAGCACGCACCATCAACCTCAAGGTGCCGCCCTTCACATTGATTGGCGCCACTACCAGGTACGCCCAGATCAGCGCGCCGTTGAGGAACAGGTTCGGCATGGTGCATCGCCTTGATTTCTACGATACCGATGCCTTGCGCCAGCTGTTGAAGCGGTCCGCCGCAATCCTCAAGGTGCCCGTAAAGGAACAAGGACTGGACGAAATCGCGCGCCGCGCCAGGGGGACGCCGCGCGTGGCGAATAGGTGGCTGCGGCGGGTGCGGGACTACGCCCAGGTAATGGCCGACGGAGTGGTGAATGGAGAAGTGGCCCAGAAGGCCCTTTCCAAGCTGGGAGTGGACGAGCAGGGACTAGACGAGCAAGACCGCAAGATACTTCAAACGCTGGCTGAGAAGTTCAATGGCAAGCCGGTCGGACTGGAGACAATCGCAGCCTCAATAAGCGAGGAGCCGGACACCATTATGGACGTTTACGAACCCTACCTGATGCAGCAGGGGTACATTATTCGAACGCCAAGGGGCCGCCAGGCGACGGATCATGCCAGCGATTACCTCGGTCTCCCCTGCAAGGACAGGGTGGGAACGCTTCAGCCCTCTCTGTGGCAGGAGCCTGCTGGGGAGACAGGCAAATAGCTTGCGCCTGGGAACCTCCTTCGCACTCCTGTTCCTGGTAATCATGGTGGGCTGCCGTGCGTCGACTCCGACTCCCGCGATTACCCCTACCCCCACGGCGACACCGGCTCCTACTGCAACCTCTACCCCTACTCCCACGGCAACACCGGCTCCCGCTGCAACCGCTACCCCTACTCCCACGGCAACACCGGCTCCTACTGCAACCTCTACCCCTACCCCCACGGCAACACCGGCTCCCGACGCAACGGCGACTCCAACTCCTGTAGACACCCCCCAGGTAAGGATCGAAGGCGCCACCATCTTCGTAGAGCTTGCCGTCACCCCCCAGGAAAGGGCGCGCGGCCTCATGGGGCGGTCCTCCTTGGACAATAATACAGGCATGCTTTTCATCTTCCCCAGTGAAGGCTCGCCGTCGTTCTGGATGCAGGGCGTGCTGATACCGCTGGATCTTGTATGGATAGATGGCCGGTTGAACGTGGTTGGGGTCACAGCAAACGTGCCGCCTCACGCTGGCCCCGGCTCACCACCCTTGTACCACCCGCCGCAGCCGGTACGGTACGTGCTGGAGGTGAGCGCCGGCATTGCGGAAGAGCTGGGAATCGGGCCGGGCAGCCTGGTGGAGTTGGTGGGTATCCCACAGGACAATGTCAGCTAAAGAGTAAATTCAAGTTCAAGGTGAGATATGAGTACAGAGGTATTGTATGAAGTGGAAGGCCGTATAGCCCGCATAACGTTGAATCGGCCGGAGGTGCTGAACGCCCTCAATAGACAGATGATAGACGACCTGCGCCGGACCATCCTGCGCTTCAATGACGACGACAACGCGTGGGTAGCCATAGTCACCGGCGCAGGGAGGGCTTTCTGCGCGGGGCGAGACCTCAAGGAACGCGCCGAAGACAATGCATCGGGCAGGCAGGCCAGTGCTGAAGAGAGCATGTACGGAGGCGGACTGTCGATGTGGCCCGCCACCTGGAAGCCAATGATAGCGGCGGTGAACGGCTACGCCCTGGCTGGAGGGTGGGCTGTTGCCCAGATGTGCGACCTGCGCATTGCCTCTGAAGACGCCATGCTGGGCATCACGGAGCCTCGCGTAGGTCTCATGGCGCCATTTGCCGTGCAGCTGAACAAGATCATTCCGGAGGCTGCGGTGATGGAGCTGGTGCTAACTGCGGAGCCCCTACCGGCACGGCGGGTCCTGGAGATGGGATTTCTCAATAGGATCGTTCCCCCGGAACAGCTCATGGACCAGGCGCTGGAGCTGGCGCGTACTATTTTGAAGAACGCTCCTCTTTCACTGCGTTCCTTCAAGGAACTGGTTAACCGTGCCAGAGAGGTCCCTGAGAGTGAAGCGGCGCTGCTAACCAGGGACGCGTACGACAGGTTGCTGCTGAGCAAGGACGCCAAGGAGGGACCACGCGCCTTCGCCGAGAAGCGAGACCCGGTATGGAACGCCGAGTAGCGTCTTCCCAGGGGTTAGCCAATAATCAAAAAGCCGCTATACTCTATACGCTCCCCGTTCAGTCGTTGGTACACCTATGTCCACAAGACAGCAGCTCCTAGAGACACCTGAGCTGGACCCCAGGCTAAGCCGCTACCGGTTTGTCATGGGCGGGCTGCTGGTGCTGCTGAACTTCAGCCTTGGCCTAAGCTTCTTCGTGGTGACCCCGATTACTCCCATCATCATGGAAGAGTTTGGGATCAACAGGAGCGCAGCCAGCCTGCTGACCAGCGTGGTCATACTTTCGCAGGCGGGCCTTGCCATTCCCAGCGGCATCATTGTAAGCAGGGTGGGAGTGAAGAGAATGGTGCTCATTGGCTGGGCCATGGCCTCTGTTCCCATGCTGACCTGGACGGCAACCGGTTTCCCCATTCTGCTGGCTATCAGGATAATCTATGGGATCAGCTTTGCCATATTGCTGCCAGCCACGGGCCCCATGATGATGCAGTGGTTCCGCCCCAAGGAACTGCCCATACTCAACGCTATCAACGTCTCCATGGTAACAATGGCAATATCGATCTCGACGTTTACCATAGTGCCTCTGTCGCAGCTGCTGGAATGGAAGATGGCGGTGAGCCTGTACGGCGGCGCCTCGCTGCTGGGAGTAATCTTATGGGCAGCGCTGGCCAGGACGGGAAGGAGACCCGGCAATGGGACGGCAAGGCATCCGTCGCTAAGGGAGATCTGGGCCGTCCTCAGATCCAAGACCACGCTGCTGCTCGCCCTAGCGGATGCGGGGCCGTTCGCCCAGTACACAGCGCTTGTGGCCTGGCTCCCCACCTACTACTTCGAGGTGTACGGGATGTCCTTGAGCAGAGCGGGGTCGCTGGTGGGGCTGCTGCCGCTGGCTGGTGTTTTCAGTGTACTCCTGGCGGGTATTCTGGCGTTCAGGTTCTCCAACAGGAGGCTGTTCCTACTCGTGCCCGGCCTGCTTGTAGTTCTGGGCGGCCTGGGGAGCTTTTCGCTGGGCGATGGACCTCTGTTGTACGCGGCCTTGCTGGTGCTGGGCTTTGCTTCCTGGTTCTACCTGCCGGTGCTGTTCACCATCCCCCTGGAGCTTCCCGGAGCGTCTGAAACCAGGGTGGCGCTTACCTACGGGACGTTGATGACCATAGCCAGCTTCTTCGCTTTCCTGTCGCCCTTATTCGTGGGAATAAGCACGGATATTCTGGGGACGTACAAGGTTGGATTCGCGGTTCTTGCCCTGCTGGCGCTTACGCTGCTCGCGGCGGGAATAGTCCTGCCGGAGACGGGGTCAGACAGAGAGTCCGCCGCCAGGACTGGGGTGTAGGCCTGGCCACCTCTTCCGTCATGCCCGTGACGACGGGCATCCAGGGGCGGGGCCCTCCTACTAGCGCTGTGTCTGCCTGGTCTTGGCGACTGAGGTCTCTTCCACAAAGGCCAGCGGGGCCTCCGTTTCCTCCAAGTCCTGGAAGTTCAGGGCATACAGCCTGGAGTAAATTGGAGACCTTTCAAGAAGCTCGTCGTGGGTGCCGGTGTCCACAATCCGGCCCTGCTCCATGACCACTATCATATCGGCGTTCTGGATGGTGGACAGGCGGTGCGCTATGACCACGGCAGTGCGGTCTTTGAGCATCTCTTTGAGAGCCTGCTGAATGACCACCTCGGTAAAGGTGTCTATGTTCGCCGTCGCTTCGTCCAGGATGAGAATGCGGGGGTCGGCCAAGATGGCCCTGGCAAAGCTGATCAGCTGGCGCTGGCCAACGCTGAGGTTGCCGCCGCGTTCGTAGAGTATCGTATCGTAGCCGTTCTCAAGCTTCATGATGAAGTCATGTGCGCCCACGGCTGTCGCCGCTCTGATCACCTGCTCCATGGTGGCTTCCGTATGGCGGTATTTTATATTGTCGACCACGGAGACGGAGAAGAGGAACGGCTCCTGAAGCACCGTGCTGGCCTGAGAGGCCAGGGAGCTGCGCTGGATGTCGCGAAGGTCGTAGCCATCCACGGCAAGACGGCCGCTGGTCACGTCGTAGAAGCGCATGAGAAGCGATACCATGGACGTCTTACCGGCGCCGGTCTGGCCGACCAGGGCCGCGGTCGTACCGGGTTTAATGTGGAGGTTGACGTCCTTTAGCACGGGAATGCCGGGGACGTACTCCAGCCAGACGCCCTCATAGCGGATTTCGCCCTTGACGAAGGGCAGGGGCTTGGCGTCGGGCTTGTCCACGACCTCCGGCTCAACGTCCATCAGCTCAAAGATGCGAACGCCCCCGGTCATGGCGCGCTGGAACTGGGTGTACTGCATGGTGAGGTTGCGTATGGGGTCGTAGAAGCGCTGTACGTAGAGAGCGAAGGCGACGAGTGCGCCTGCTCCCAGGCTTTCGTTGAGCACCATGGTGCCGCCAATGACGATGACCAACCCCAGAGCTATGGCGGTAATCACGTCCACGGTGGGCATGAGTATGGCGGAGAGCCTGATGGCGCGCAGGTTGGCGTCAAGGTGGTCCATATTCACCCTATCGAACTGGTGCAGGTTGAGGTCTTCCCGGTTCATGCTCTGCACCACGCGCACGCCGGAGATGTTCTGCTGAAGACGGGTGTTGACCACGGATATGGCGTAGCGAATCCTGATGAAGGCCACCCGGGCGTAACGCTGCCAGACACCCATGATCAAGGCAAGCAGTGGGAGTACCACGATTGTGACGAGAGCAAGCTGCCAGTTCATGAGGAACATGACGATGATAATGCCCACCAAGCTGAGCATGTCGCCAAGGGTGATGGTGACCATGGGGAGGAACTCCTGGAGCTGTCCCACGTCGCTCATGACGCGGCTCATGATCCGTCCCACCTCGTTTCTATCGAAGAAGGGGACGGAGAGCTTCTGGAGGTGATTGAACATGTCGGTGCGCAGCTTGTAGAGCACCTCCTGGCTTATCTTGCCCAGAAGTCGCATGTACAGGTAGTTGCCAACCAGATTTGCCGTGATAACGCCTATGAGCACCAGCCCAACGCGGTTCAGGCCGCTCAAATCGCCGGAGAGCACATAGTTGTCAATGGTGTAGCCAATGAGCCAGGGAATCAGCACCAGAGTGGAGGTGTAGACCAGCATCATGACCATGGACAGAGTAAAGAGGCCCAGCCGGCTCTTGAAATACGGGAAGAGGCGTTTGATTACCTCGTGGTTGTAGATTTGGCCGCTGTCATCATCGTCAAGGCCGCCGTGTCCGTGTCCCATGCCCATGCCGCCCCCGTGCCACATTATCGCTGTGCCTCCTTTCCGGTAGAGGGAACAATGTCAGCATGCGCGCCGTTACCGGCAAGCTTGGAACCGTTGACCTCGACTTCTTGAGGGCGCAGTTGCAGATCGTAGACCTCCTGGTAGTGCCCGGGAAGCTTGATCAGTTCTTCATGGGCGCCGCGCTGCACAATCTGCCCGTCCTTGAGCACAAGAATGATGTCGGCGTTCTTGACCGTGCTCAGCCTGTGGGCAATGACAAAGGTGGTTCGTCCCTTCATAACCCCTTGCAGCGCCCTGCGAATGAAGTGCTCGGTCTCCGTGTCCACGCTGGAAGTGGAATCGTCCAGTATCAGTATAGGCGGGTCGAGAAGGACGGTGCGGGCAATGGCGAGACGCTGACGCTGGCCCCCGGAGAGGGTGGTGCCGCGCTCACCGACCCAGGTGTCGTATCCCTCGGGGAGAGTCTCGATGAAGTCATGGAACTGGGCGATTTTGGCAGCGTTGATTATCTCTTCGTCAGTGGCGTCCACTTTGCCGTAAGCAATGTTCTCTCTGATGGTGGAGGTGAACAGGAAAACGTCCTGCTGCACTATGCCGATGTTCTTTCTCAAAGAGGTCATTGTTACCTGGCGCACGTCGGAACCGTCCATGGTAACACGCCCGCTGGTCACGTCGTAAAAGCGGGGAATGAGGTGCACCAGCGTGCTCTTGCCGCTGCCCGGCGCGCCGACCAGAGCAATGACCTTGGTCGGCTCCGCCTCTAGGTCGATGCCTTTGAGCACGGGGGACATGGTGTCGTAGGTGAACGAGACGTTTTGAAAGCGGACGTGTCCCTTGACCCTGGGCAGATCGACGGCGTCTTTCCCGTCCTGTACCGGCGATTCGGCGTCCAGGGTGGCAAAGAGCCGCTGGCCGGAGCCGTAGCCCCTGGAGAAGGAGTTGACGACCCAAGCTATCATGCGCACGGGCTGAGCCAGCAGGCCAAGGTAGAAGATGAACTGGGCAAGCTCACCGTGCGAGAGCGCGCCTTCCAGGACCAGTCTGCCTCCCCACCAGAGAACGATGACGGTGATCCCTACGTAGAAGAAGGTGACCATGGAGGAGCTGGAGGCCTGGTAAATGGCGGCGTGGTAGGAGTAGCGGGACGCATTCTCCGCGTGATAGTAGAAGCGGCCGCGCTCGTGCTCCTCGGCGGCGAAGGCCTTGACCACTCGCTGGCCGGACAGGTTCTCCTGCAAGGCGGTGGTCATCAGTCCAAGCTCCGTCTGCACGGCGAGCCAGGCGCGGCGCATCTCGATCATGGTGCGGCCGCTGTGCCAGGCTACAATGGGGGCAAAGAGCAGACAGATTAAGGCTAGCTGCCAGTTGAGAAGCAACATGGCGGCGCCCACTCCTACGAAAAGCAGCACGGTGAAAGCGGCGCGTATCAGGCCCATCTGGACGAACATGCGAATGCCTTCCATATCCGTGGTGGCCTTGGACATGAGGTTGCCGGTCTGCTGCCTGTCGTGGAAGGCAAAGCTCATGCGCTGTAGGTGGTCGTAGAACTCGTTGCGCAGATCGTAGGCTACCCTCTGTCCAATGGACTCGCCGAGGTACTGCTGCCAGTAGGCGAATGCGCCGCGCAGGCCGTTGGACACGAATACAGCGAGGGCCAATATGAAGAGCTCGCTTCTGACTCCGGAGAAGAGCACCTCGTCGATGGCGGTGCCCAGGATGCGAGGTATGAGCATTGAGAAGGCGGTAACGCCTAGTATGGAGAAATAGGCTAGGAAGAGTCTAGTCTTATACTTAGAAGCTCGTTTAGCTATTCTCCAGAGAACCCGCATACGGCGGCTGGCCTTCTTTCTCTAACCGTCTCACTTACGAGGCGAAAATCGAACGTATCCGCAAAAGAGAGGAACGATTGAATATTATACTCTCCCAAGCAAGGATAGGCAAAGCGGGGGATGGGCATTAATAGGCGAGTGCAAAACGAGGCTGATTTCTGTCGAACCAACGCCTAGACCGGGCCCTTACCCCCTAGACCCATGAGCGTGTTTGCAGTATGCTCCCTGGTAGAAGAAAAGGGGATGAACCTCCTATATCCAATGCGGCGGTCAGCAAGCCAACAACTACGAGATAGCGAGCTGTTCCACGAGCGCCCACCGCAGAGTAACGGCAAAGTGTCTTTCAAGGTAGTGTGGGCAGCGCTCGGCGCGACCATCTACGTTATGAGGAACGATGCGGATTTCCGCATTAGGATTCCCGCTCTGGACAACGCCCGCTTTCCCAACAACGAGCGGTTGCGGGCTTTTGTCCATGCACATGCCCATCGCTGCGTTAGGGAGGGAGACCCTGCCTATGAGGTCGCCAGCGAGTACCTCGGAGCGGTAATCAGGATAATCCGTGCTGGGGCTGTATAGAGGTTCAACCCGGTTCTAGCGGGGCTAGTTCAGGTGGGGACGGCTACTAGGTTTCATGCCACTGAACGATTGATTTCAGGATCCCCGACTTTCTCGTGCTAGTCTGCAAGAAAGGGGCGCTGGGGTAAGGAGCTAACCCACGGAATAGAGTGTAGTCATGCGTGGGTGATGATTCCGGAATATTACTCACTCTCCTATTCTATGAAGATTACCTTGACATACCCAACCTCTTTCTCTAGCACGACGTAAGAATACCAATCCACTTTCTTCAGTAAACTGATAAGTAAAAGGCTCTCCTTCTATCAATTCATGCTTTTGTTCCCACTCTCTATAACCAATGACCTTACCCCGAAGTTAGTATCAGTGGCTAGTAGAGTCCAGCCAAAGAGCCAGCAAACTCTTTGGGCGTTTTACCCTTCAGGGAACTGTGGGGCCTGACCTCGTTGTAGTCCTGCCGCCATCTCTCTATGATCTCTCTGGCATGCCTTACACTCATGAACCAGTTGATGTTCAAGCATTCGTCGCGTAGTCGGCCGTTGAAGCTCTCAGCAAAGGCGTTCTCTACCGGCTTGCCAGGACGTATAAAGCTTAACTTGATGTCCCTCCGATAGGCCCACTCATCCATGGCCTTACTTGCGAACTCCGGCCCGTTGTCCACAGTGATCACCTCAGGTAGTCCCCGTGTCTCTTCCAGTCTCTCCAGGACTCCCACCACTCTGGCGCCTCCCAGAGAGGTATCTACCTCGATGGCTGGGCACTCCCGTGAATAGTCGTCCACTATGGCCAATGCCCGGAAGCGCCGACCGGTCACAGTGCTATCAGAGACAAAGTCCATGGACCACCTCTGATTAGGACGTACAGGAGATGGAATGGTCTCCCGGACTCTTGCCGCCCCTTTGCGCCTCCTCTTCTTCCTGAGCGCAAGCCCCTCTTCACTGTAGATGCGCTCTGTACGCTTGTGATTGATCACCAGGCCTTCTCTCTTCAGCATGATATGCAACCTGGGACTGCCAAAGCGCTTCCTCTCCCATGCCAGCTCACGCATTCTGCGACGCAGGACATCATCATCACCCTGCTTCGACCTGTACCGATAGACCGAGGGTGAGATACCGGTAAGCAGACAGGCCTTCCTCTCACTCAGCCCAAGACTCTCTATGGCATATGCCGCTGCCATCTTCCTCACCTTGGGCTTCAGAAGTTTTTTGCCAGCAACTCCTTCAGAGACCAGTTGTCCAACGCCTGCTGGGCCACAATCTGCTTCAGGCGCCGGTTCTCTTCCTCAACGGACCTTAGCCTCTTCAACTCGTTCAACGTCAGCCCGGCGTACTTTGCTCTCCACTTGTAGAAGGTGCCTTCGCTCATGCCGTGCCTGCGGCACAGCTCCCCTGTCTTCGCACCTGCCTCTGCCTCGTTCAGGACCCCTATGATCTGCTCCTCTGTGTACCTCTTCCCTGCCATGAGCCCTCCTTACTATGTCCTATTTTACCCCGAGGACTCTCTTTGCCACTGATACTGTTTTCGGGGGTAAGGTCACCAACACCTTCAACCCAATATGACCAACTAATACCTGTTTCTGTAGCATTCTCTTTGGGCAAATCAATATATAAATCACAATGTCCATCTACTATATTACTTCCGTTAAATCTATATTCATATAATCCTGGAAGCAACTGACCAGCGTCATCACCTACTATTATCCACCCCCCAAATGCTCCTGTTGGAAACCCATCATCACACGACAAATATGGCGGGACATTAGATTCATCATATACATTACCCTGTTTAATCCACTCCAATACTTCCTCTCTCCACTCTCCACATTCTGCGCTATAATCAGCAGGTATAGGCGTCCAATATGCATGAGAAGGCAATGATGAAAAGGGTGTTGGTGTAAACATGGGCATAGGTACAACAACAGGGGTAGGTGAAGCTACTAACTCAGGGGGTGGCGTCACAAGATGATATTTTGGGTCTAGGTTTAGGTGTTTGCTAGGAATAGCAAACCCAATGCCCGTTATTAGACTTCCTGAATCGTCTCGTTCTACCCTTGAAACTACTACTCCAATAACATTGCCATTTACATCAAGCATAGGGCCACCGCTATTACCTGGATTTAGAGCAGCATCAGTTTGTATCTTGTTTTCCCTAACAGCAGAAACTATGCCTGTGCTTACCGTTGGGTCACCATCATCAAAATATGGATAGCCTATTACTGAGGTGGACCCCAAAATTCGGACAGGTGGCTAAGAGAGAGTCCCGCTCCTAAAATAGGACGGAAACAAGGAGCAGGACATGAAGCAAACACGTAAGAAGCACAGCCCAGTCTTCAAGGCCAAAGTGGCTTTGGCCGCGCTCCAGGGGGAGCACACCATTGCAGAGCTGGCCAGCCGGTTTGAAGTCCACCCGAGCCAGATCCATGCCTGGAAGAAGGCCTTGATTCAGGGGGCGCCGCACCTCTTTGAAAATGGTGCTGGACGCCAGGAGAAGGACCAAGAGGTCCTCACTGCCCAGCTCTACCAACAGATTGGGCAGCTCAAGGTGGAACGGGATTTTTTGTCACGGAGCTTCGGGTTGTGAGCCGGTCCCAACGCCGGGCCATGATTGACCGAGAAGAACCGAAGCTGTCTCTGGTGCGCCAGTGCGCCTTGCTGGGTATCAGCCGCTCCTCGTTGTACTACCTGCCAACCGAGGCCGGCGCCGAGGACTTGGAGTTGATGGCCCGCATAGATCAACAGTACCTGAAGACACCTTTCTACGGCTCCAGAAGGATGACTGCCTGGCTCAGAAATCACGGACACCAGGTCAACCGCAAGCGGGTCCGCCGGCTGATGCAGCTGATAGGCCTGGAGGCCATCTACCGGCGTCCCAACACCAGCAAGCCAAACCCAGGGCATAAGGTCTATCCGTACTTGCTCAGGGGCTGGAGATCAACCGGGTCAACCAGGTGTGGGCCACCGACATCACCTACATACCCATGGCTCGGGGTTTCCTCTACTTGGTGGCCATCATGGACTGGCACAGCCGCTACGTGCTGGCTTGGCGGCTGTCCAACACCCTGGAGGTAGACTTCTGTGTTGCGGCTCTGGAAGAGGCCCTGAGCAAGGGTCGGCCACAGATCTTCAACACCGACCAGGGCAGCCAGTTCACCAGCGAGGCCTTCACCAGCATGCTGCTGGCGCAAGGCGTTCAAGTGAGCATGGACGGCAGGGGCCGGTGTATGGACAACGTCTTCGTGGAACGGCTGTGGCGCAGCATCAAGTACGAGGAGGTGTACCTGAAGGCATACCAAAATGGGACTGAGGCCAGAAAGGGGATTGGGGCTTATCTGGCCTTCTACAACCAAGAGCGGCCCCATCAAGCCCTGGGCTATCGGTCACCGGGTCAGGTGTTCCAAGCAGTGAGCCCACAAAGGTGTTTACTGGAACATCCACGAGCCTTACCATCGGATGAAGGTTTACGAGACACCCCAGCGGTAGACTCTCTTATTTTAGCCTCACCGCTGTCCTGATGATGGGGTCCACCTGACAGATCAGCTACTTGTATCAATACATGTTCGCTAGAGGACGCTTGCTCGACGTTTGGAGAACGCTTGCATTTACTCTCAAAGAACTCGGCTTGGGATACGCCTCTCTCTTTTCTAGTTCTACCGGCGAGGCACTGCTCCAGTTCTGTCCAATCTATATCGGTTCTCTCATCGACATGCTGAATCCACAAAGCATCTCGGGGCCAACGATCGCGCATCACGTTGGCCATCAGGTGATAGTACATGCGCGCCAGATTGGCAGTATCATCCCTACCCACAACCCTATGTCGTGCATCATGGGTGTCCCATATGAGGACATCTACCCGGAGTAGTCCTGGACTGGCAAGCTTGATTATGTGGTCGACAATTTTCTGAGCAGCGAATCTACGTTTGGCAGTCGTCAATTCCTTCCACGCGAACTCACGAATGTCAGATTCTTTCAGTGCTGAGGCTACAGCCTCCTCTGTCGAATTGGCAATGTCCCTCGATGCGGTGACCAGTCCTATACTTCTATAGCGATTCTGGTTCCAAGATGACTCGTCGCTAAATCCCCTATGGCTTACATACGGGGGCACAACATACGTTGCCGCCTTTGGTGCAATACCTCTCACACCCCTACCTCCCCGCTCACCAGACCCGGCAACAGCGCATCTCGCTGCGCAGCCAAAGCGCGGGATTGGCCGGTCATGGTTCGTATACGCATGTCCAATGGTAGCACATGCGTTTGGAAGGCCGCTATCACTTCAGCAGGCGGCTCTACGCAGAGCATACCCTTAAGCTGGGCTGCGGTGATCGCGCCAAAGACCGTCCCAGTGTGCTCGTACTGCTGAAACTCCGGTTGCATAGCCTGAGCCGAGTAGTAGGTGACCCACCACAGGACTAAGGTCTCCTTTGCCGCCAGGGCGGTGGCATTGCTTTGCCTATACCCGTGCCGCTAGTGACAACGGCCCCATACTTCTGAATTCTATGTAGCCCCACCTAACCCCTAACCGAAAGCTTCCCCGCGGAGTAACCTCCATCCACAAATAGCGCCTGTCCCGTGATATACCCCGCCTGCGGTGAGGCAAGAAACGCCACGGCCTCAGCTATATCCTGCGGCGTCCCGGTCCTCCCCAGCGCCGTCTGCTCAATGAACGCCTTCTGATAAGCCTCGCTGGGCGGATTCCACACCGGTGAATCGGTCATGGTGAGTCCCGGCGCCACCGCGTTGACGGTGACGGCGTACGGGCCCAACTCCATCGCCAGCACGCGGGTGAACTGCAGTAAGCCCGCCTTGGACGCCGAGTACGCCGCACTGTTCACTCGCGCATTATCTCCCGCCGTGGACGCTATGCTTATGATGCGTCCGCCATGGCCCTGGTCTATCATCGCCCTGGCTGCGGCCCGTGAGCAGAGGAAGGCGCCCTTCAGGTTCACCGACATTATGCGGTCCCACTCCGCCTCGGTTATCTCCAGCACGCCGGAGTTGTGTCCCACTCCGGCGTCGTTCACCAGGATGTCCACCCTTCCGTAGGAGCCAACCACTCCTTGGAACAACCGCTCCACCTGCGCCGAGTCCGATACGTCGCAGACGAAGACGCCCGCCGTGTTGCCCACGGCCTCCAGCTCCTGCGACGTTTCCATGGCCAAGCTCTGATCGATGTCGGCGATGGCAATGACAGCCCCCTTTGCCGCCAGGGCGGTGACAATTGCCTTGCCTATTCCTGCAGCGCCGCCGGTGACAACGGCTACCTTACCTTCCAATTCCATGAATCGCCTTCTATTCGGGGACTGCGGCCGGCTTCTCCTCCGCCACAGCCTTGCGCTGTGGCGGCCTGGCCATGAACAGCAGAATGCCCGAGGTGGCGAAGAAGCCCGCCGAGACCATCCATAGCGTGGTATGGGCTACTCCGGCATCCAGAAGGAACCCATAGACCGGGGGCCCCAATCCGGTCGCCGCCACCTGCACGGGAAACACTATGCCGCGGATGGTGCCCAGAAACCTCCGCCCAAAGTAGTTGGGCCAGATCAGGTTGTTCGCCGTGATGTAGGCGCCACCTCCCGTAGCCCAGATCATGTTGTGGGCAAAGATGGTGTACGTCTGACCGGTAGACAGTATCATGGGAACCATGGAGAGGGTGAAGACCAGCCCGCCAAAGAGGCCCAGGTGCCGGGTCTTCAACCTTTCTCCAATAACGCCGAATACGACCACGGAGAACATGAAGGTGAACGGGTCCATCGCCGTGCCGAACGCCACCAGCGCCGGCGACATGCCCGTCTCCTCCCAGTACGCCACTCTGTGAAGCAACGTGCCCGCAAGTGCGAAACCGCCCACGCCCAACGCGAGCAGTATGAGCCAGGACACAGGGTGCCGCAGCGCCTCCCTGGCTGTCCAATCGGTCTCGACTGCCCTCCCTGACCCCTGGGCGCTGCCGGGCGATGGCGCGGTCCGCGTACCGTTCAAACCGTCCGGCTGAAGTCCCAGGTCGGAGGGTGCGCCCCGCAGGAAGAGAATGCTCAACGGAACGGTGATTGCCGCCGCCAGCACGCCCAGGATGGCCCACGCCTCGCGCCAGCCTGTGTTTTGGATTATCCACTGCGCCGCCGGAATGATTAAGACCGTGCCTATCGCCATCCCCGTGGTGGCTATGGACATGGCGCGGCCCCGTTTCCTTACGAACCACTTGGCCACGGGCACCAGGGTGAGCAGGTTGCCTCCCGGCCCGCCTCCTAGTCCGACGCCGCCTGAGACCGCGAACAGCAGATAGAGCATCCATATCTGGTGTGTGTAGAACAGCCCAATCAAGCTGCCGCCTGCCACCAGACCGGCGATGAGCCCCAGCCACCGCGGACCAAACCTATCGATTATCACCCCAATGAGTGGCGCGGTGACCCCGCTTACCACCAGCCGGAACGTTATCGCCAGGGACAGCGCCCCCAGGCTCCAACCCATCTCCTCGCTCATCGGCGCTATGAAGAACGAGAACACCACCGGGTTCAGCGGCGACGTGGCCATGTTGATAGCCAGAGCCGTAGCCACAATCACCCAGCCGTAGTAGAGCCGGGAGGGCATGGGAATGGGAACGGTGGGCAGCCTTTGCATAGAGGACTACATTAGGGCATAGGATGGCTTGAAGCAAGGTTGTAGGTGTAGGCGGTACCGAGGCTAGGGCATACGTTGCGCCACATCAACGGATAGACGTAATCGGACGAGTGCAAAACTCCGCAAGAGCCTGTTAGAGTACGCTCCACAGAGGAGGGACGCTTGGAAACAGGTCGCCGCAAGACCGTGTATCTGGCCAATGCTTACGGTTTCTCAGCCCGGCAGCGCGCCACGGTATTGCCGGAGTTGGTGTCCGCATTGGAATCCCTGGGGCTGGAGGTCTGGGAGCCCTTCCAGCGCAACAACCAGGAGGCCGGACTGAAGCCCGGTTGGGCCTACCGTGTCGGCCAGGCCGATGTGAGAGACGTGCGGGAGGCCGATGCTATCTTCGCCGTCGTCAACGGCGTGCCCCCGGACGAGGGTGTCATGGTGGAACTGGGCATCGCCATCGCTCTGGGCAAGCCGACGTTCCTCTTCCGGGACGACTTCCGCCGCGCCACGGACTCGGAGCAATACCCACTCAACCTCATGCTCTTCACGGGCATGCCGGAGCACGAGTGGCAGGGCTACTACTACACGTCGCTTGAGGAGATCGCCTCACCGGAGAAGATGCTGGCCCGCTGGGCTACCGGAGTGTAACCGGCCAACCTCTGACGCCTAGGCGCTGAACGCTCAACCCGTTTGCCCACCTTCAATTTTGCCAAAAGTAGACATCTCCCTCACCATTTCATTACCCTTACTCCAATAACCCATAGCTAGGAGAGACCACATGGACTATGGCTTTGGCGTGCCCACCCGCGGCCCCTTGTCCGCGCCGCAAATGCTGGCCGCCCTCGTCGCCGGCGGCGAGGAGATGGGATTCAGCTACATCGGCGTCTCCGACCACATAGTGGTGGCGCGCCGCATTCACCGGCTGGGAATCCGGCTCAACTATAGTACAATGGCATTGTTGAGGAGGTAGTATATGCCGGACGCTGAAATAGTGTTCCAGGTACGGGAATCCCCTGAGGGCGGCTATGAGGCCCGCGCTGTGGGTCACAGCATCTTCACAGAAGCCGATAGCTGGGAGCATCTCCGGGAAATGATGCGGGACGCCGTGCTGTGTCACTTTGAGGAGGGATTAACCCCTAGCTAGGAGAGACAACATGGACTATGGCTTTGGCGTGCCCACCCGCGGCCCTATGTCTGCGCCGCAAGCGCTGGCCGCCCTCGCCGCTGGCGGCGAGGAGATGGGATTCAGCTACATCGGCGTCTCCGACCACATAGTGGTGGCGCGCCGCATCGACTCCACCTACCCCTACAGCGAAAGCGGCACGTTCACCGGCTGGGAATCCGGCGAATGCCTGGAGCAGCTTACCCTCCTCGCCTACCTGGCCGCCCGCACCACAAGGGCGCGCCTGCTCTCCTCCGTCATGGTGGTGCCGCACCGCAATCCCGTGCACGCCGCCAAGATACTCTCCACCATAGACAACCTTTCCGGGGGCCGTCTCACCGTGGGCTGCGGCGCCGGCTGGATGCGGGAGGAGTTCGAGGCCATCGGCACGCCTCCCTTCGACAACCGAGGCTCCGTCAGCGACGAATACATCCGCGTTTTCAAAGAGCTTTGGACCAGCGATGCCCCAACCTTTGAAGGCAGATACGCCGGGTTCTCCGACATCATCTTCAGCCCTCAGCCCGTCCAGAAGCCCCATCCTCCCATCTGGATAGGCGGCGAAAGCCCCGCCGCGCTGCGCCGGGCGGCCCGCCTGGGCGATGCCTGGTATCCCATCGGCAGCAACCCCACATACCCTTGCAGACCGTCCAGCAGCTTTCAGAAGCCATCCGCCGTCTTCATGGCTACGCCGAACGGTTCGGACGCGACCCCGCGGAGATAGACCTCGCTTTCAGCGCCGGCTGGTACAACGAAAAAGAAGCCCGCACCGGCCCCGGCGGTGAGCGGCTCACCTTCACCGGCGCGCCTCAGCAGATAGCGGAGGACATCCTATCGTTCCAGGAGCTGGGCGTGCGTCACCTCATGCTTGGCTTCCAAGCGCCGACCCTTGAACCGACGCTGCAGCGAATGGGCTACTTCGCCTCAGAGATCATGCCCCTGACCATGGGGTAGCCACGCCTAGACCCCGACTGTCACCCTGAGGCCGACAGGTTGAAGCCCAGCAACATGACTGCTAAAATCCAGGTGCAAGCCCGAGCTTGCCAAAGTGGGGAGATAGCTCAACAAGGAAAGCGATGAGAATGCCGAAAGTTAGGGAAGGGTTCGAGTTCTCCGTCTTTGACTTGACTGTGCAGTGTTGAAGGAATGCATTGTTGCGAGTAATTGCATATGTACCACGGCTCGTTTGCTCACGGAGATGGCGTTGTGAGTAGTCGTGACCGCTCTACACAACTTACGAGGATCGTCCAGCGGGCCATCGAGGAACACCAATTCACGAAATTCGCACGATTCTGGGAACTGTACGAGCGTACCACTGACATTCAGAGAATTGATGCTTTCTACATCAGAACTGAGGTGTTAATTTCAAATGGAGGCGGTTATTGCAATGTCGCGATAATCGGCGATGGTCTGTTGATAGACATCGAGGGTGATGACAACAATAGTACGGGCAACCTGACCTTCCAGACCCTAAAGTCCGTCGGCGAGGTCGAAATTCATACGAGTCCTCTTCAGGGTCTGCATTCTTCGCAAGGGGCATCGCTGGTAGTGCTTACCAACAGCGTTGAGGGAGATATCGGCGTGCATTGGGTTGCGAAGACCGAGGATGACGAGGAACATCTGTTGCAATTTGCCCAAACGCTGGTGCAGGCGATTTCTAAGGATACATCCTAGGAGTAATGAAATGGCAATGCCAGCGCTGAACCTGAGAGAAAGCAGAGCAAAGAGACTATTCCACGACGACGCAAACAGTCATCGGAGCAGTCGATACAATCGATCCCATGGCAGCCTCTTCTTTCCTCCTAGTGTCATAGGGATGCGCACACCTTTCCGAGACAAGGTGCTCAACTACATTTTTCGGACAGCGCAAGATCTGTCCGAAGGCCGCATGAGGTTCGCATCAGTTTCGGTCTCAAGCCAACCTGATGAAGAGGACTCTCTTACCCTTGACTTGACTCTAACCGTTGACGCCGATTGGGAGTTCATCAAAAAGCTGAGATACAATATCCTCGTCAAGGTTGGCGAGTGGTCTAAAGAGTGGCCGGAGACGGATAGAGACGACTACGGACGACGGATATACTTCGGGCTTGTCCCTTCAGTCCTGTGAGACCACTTGATTTCTACCGGCTTGGCATCTCTTTGTCAGAGAGCGCGGATGCCGAATCGTTGCAACGGACGGTCGTGGGCCGGCTGTACTACGGACTTCATCACGAGGCTTGTTGCAGATACTTCAGAACAAACCCTGTGGCAGGGTCAGGGCCACTTAACCGCAACCGCAGACATGCTGATCTTCGTGACCGATACAACAGACGCAATGATCCAAAATCCAGGACTGTGGGTAATCTCCTAAACGATCTAATGTTGCTCCGCTCAGAAGCGGACTATGAGCTGATCCCCCCGCTCAGGTTTAGGAGCCTTCGGCTGGACGCCAGGCAGCTATTGAAACTCGCAATCGAAACTGCACGGCAACTCATGGATGCATTAGATGAATACTCTCCGGGGGAAGCCGAGGATGGGTGTAGCTGCCCCCATGCTTACACAAGTGGTTGAAGGGTGTGTCACGACGCAAACGAAGTCCCGCGATTCTTTGCAGCTGTGCATGCGGTTACCCTATACCGCGCTCATCACGCCGCTATCCACAAAGCGCCGGATCTCCCGTTCCAACTCGTCCGGCCTCTCCTGCGGAATGAAGTGCCCCACATCCTTCACAATGACGTGCTCAAAGCTGGGCGCAGCTTTCTGCAATAGCCGCAAGGATGGATTCGCCGATGGATGGCGCGTAGGGTTCTCGCTGGTGATGAGCATGGTGGGGAACGTGACCCTGGCCAGCCAGTCGTCCTGGTTGGCGGGGGCCTGCGCCGCCGTGAACTCCGCCTCTATCTCCGGCGTGCACTTCAGCTGCACCTGTCCGTCGTCCAGCTCCTCCGTGCCGCCGTTTATGTACTCCCAGAGCAGGTCCGTCCTCCAGTTCCTGAACGCCTCCGCCTGCGAGTAGCGGTCGAAGATGGCCTGGCGGCTGGGCCACAGAGAGCGACGATTGCGGGCTACCATCGCCGCCGCGCTGCGGTCGTGGTGGCTGCCCGCCTCCGGGTTGTGCACCGGCATGCCGGGCTCTATGAGAATGGCGCCCCTCACTCGATCGCTGATGAAGGAACCGCCCAGCGCCGCCAGCACCGCACCCCTGGAATGACCGATGAGCAGTATGTCTCGCAGGTCCAACCCTTCAACGAATCCCTTCAGGTCCGGGGCCACGTTCTCCCAGTTGTAGCCGCCCGGCTTGTCGGACTCGCCGTGACCCCGCAGGTCCATGGCCACCACGCGAAACCGTGAAGCCAGCGATTCCGCGGTGGGCCGCCATACCTGTGCGCAGAGGCCTCTGCCGTGAAGCAGCACCGCCGGCGGGCCGCTGCCTGGCCACTCCAGGTAGTGCAGCCTTATATCCGGCGTCTCGATGAACTTGCTCTCCGCTTCCAATCCTTCCTCCATGTCTGGGCTTCGCTTTTGCAGCCTATGGATAGTACCATAAGAAATCCATACCGCCTTAGGAGAGCTCTTATGGACAACCCCGCATTGACCACCTACCCCGTTATTCCTGTCATAGCCAGCCGTTGGAGCCCGCGAGCCTTCGACGCCGAGCGCCCTCTGGACACGCAGACCGTCGGCTCGCTGTTCGAGGCGGCGCGCTGGGCCCCGTCCTCGGGCAACGAGCAGCCCTGGCGATACATCGTCGGCCTCAACTTCGACGAAGCTCACCGCGCCGTGTTGGACTGCCTCGCCGAGGGCAACCGGCTCTGGGCCGCCAACGCTCCTCTGCTCTTCATCGCCGTGTCCAAGACCACCCGCAACGACCGCCCCAACCCGCACTTCGCCCACGACGTGGGGGCCTCCCTGGAGAACCTCTTCCTTCAGGCTATACATCTGGGACTGCACTGCCACTACATGGCGGGCTTCTCAGCGGACAGGGTGCGCCAGACCTTCGGCGTGCCCGACGGATTCGAGCCGGTAACGGCGGGCGCCGTCGGCTATTGGGGCAATCTCGACCAGCTCCCCGACGAACTGAAGCAGCGCGAGCAGAGGAAGCGGGAGCGTAAGCCCTTCTCGGAGTTCGTCTTCACGGGCGCATGGGAGCACCCTCTGGCTGGGCTAATCTAATACGGCTCACTGCCTGTCCATGCTATATATCAAACTTCTGGTATCATTAAATTGAACAAATTGACACGGCACAAAGCCGATGATAGCTTTGCGCTAGCCGGTCAATGGTTTGATCGGACAGGAGGATACATGGCAGCGGCAGTAGGTCATGTTGTTCTTACCCTGGCCTTTGAGCGGGAAGGCAATAAATGGGTAGGAACGTGTATTGAGCTTGGGACCAGTACCTTTTCCAGAACTCTGAGACAAACCCAGGATGACTTGCGTAAACTGGTAGTGGAGCACCTTAACCTGCTGGAACAACATGGTGAGCGTGAGAGTTTCTTTAAGCAGTGGGGCATAGAACTCCAACCGACCAAAGAACCAGCAAAGGATATCGTCATACGCAACTACTGGGCGAAAGCCGCTTGGCAAGGTTCGTTCCACGACTATGGGCCGTTCTTCCAACCAGGAGTGTTCCAAGTACCATCCCCACTGGGGAGCAGCACTAGGGAGTTGGCTGGTGTCTAAATGGCGGACAATCTCCCAAGCGTCACTGGTAACGCACTTATTAAGGCGCTTCAAAGAGATGGCTGGGAAGTTGTCCGCAACGCCGAACACGGCGCTTGGATGAAGAAAAAGTTCCCCGATGGAAGCACCCGCTTTACGACTGTTAAGCCCACACGAGAGCAAATCCCGAAGGGTACCCTTCGGGAAATTATCGGCCCTAAACAGACAGGCTTGGGGCGTGCAGGCCTGAGACGAATTCTCCATGCCTGACGTCCACGGTGAAGAAGAGCACGCCTCCTACGTGGGAATACCCACGTTCATCCATGCTCCCCTTGCCCTTACCGCCGCTGATCTGAAGAAGATGGAGGCCGACATCGCCATCATCGGCGCTCCCGCCGAGATGGTGATCTACCGTCCCGGCGCCAGGTTCGGCCCACGAGCCATACGCCAGGCCGGCTACGTGGAGCACCCCAACGACTACATCTACCACATGGAGCTTGAGGTCCATCCCACCCGCGTCCTCAACGTGGTCGACTTTGGCGACGCCGCCTGTCCCCCCTTCTCCATCGAGCGCAGCCATCAGGCCATCCAGGCCAAGGTCGCCGAGGCCCTGGAGGCGGACGCCGTGCCCATTGTGCTCGGCGGCGATCACTCCGTCACGCTACCCAGCGCCACAGCCGTAGCCGGAAAGTACGGCTTCGGCAACGTGGGCATCGTCCACTTCGACGCCCACGCCGACACCTGGGACTCCATCTACGGATCGCTGGTCTCTCACGGAAGTCCCATGCGTCGTCTCATAGAAAGCAGCGCCGTCCCCGGCAAGAACTTCGTCCAGGTGGGACTGCGCGGCTATGCTCATCACCCCGAACTGCTTGACTGGATGCGCCGCCAGGGTATGCGCTGGCACCAGATGTCGGAGATAGAGCAGCGCGGCTTCGATGCCGTCCTCAACGATGCCATCAAAGAGGCGCAGGACGGGCCGGAACACGTCTATCTCTCCGTGGATATAGACGTGCTGGACCCCGCCTTTGCCCCCGGCACCGGCACGCCGGAGCCGGGCGGCCTTGCCACCATAGATCTCCTGCGCGCCGTGCGCCGCATAGCTTCGTCCGTGAATCTGGTTGGCATGGACGTTGTCGAGGTCTCTCCCCCCTACGACGGCCCCGCCGGCCTTGCCGCTGATGCCGCCAACCGCGTCATCCTGGAAGCTATCAGCGCCCTCGCCTGGCTAAAAAGCAGAGGAGGGGACTAGCCATTAACCATCTATCAGAGTTGATTGACCAAATAGAAGGCCACTTCCTTCGTTATGGTGTTGTTCACTACCATCTTGGCTCGGTAAGCTCCTTCTCCCTCAGGCACGCTTAGCCCTACGCGTGCCGAGAAGGGAGTCCTAAACTTTTGTCCTGGCAGTGCCTTGACTGAACGGCCGACATTGAATCCACCCTCTATACGGCTTAACTCTTGACCGTCTCCCGTTTCGAAAGTCAAGCGGAATCGGTTCTCTTGGTTGGTGAGATGCCAAGGCACTAAAATCCCTGCAGCAATTCCAAAACTAATCGATTGTCCCTTGGGAGGTGCTAGTTTCCTATCCCAGCCGCCGCCTTGTATGTAAATCTTACCGTTGATCGTTTCTGCCCAGTCCGCAAGTATGAGCCACTCTATCTCCACATTCTCGATAGGCTCCTCCATTGCCGGGACAGGACTAGGTACTGCTTTGGTTCCTCTTCCCCGATTCTTCGTTGACACTATTAACTCCTATGTATTACATTGTAAACAATGTAATACATAGTGAACCAATATGCAAAATCAAGACCCTTTCGAGGCACTGTTCCAAGCGTACGGCAAGGTTCGAGAGCTAGAGATTGATGAAAGAGTTCGCGGAGCATATGGCTGAAGTCAAGAGACAATACCCAAAGCATCAGATCTCTCCTGTTGAGGTCATAGAAGTTCATCAAAACGAACCTGAGTATTTTGACAACGTGGGTGAGGATAGAAGAGCGCCCGTGATTATGATCGGGATGACAAACTCTGGTAGAACGGTGTCCGTGCCAATTGAGCCTACTAACAAAAACGAGACGTGGCGCCCTGTAACTGCGTTTGAGTCGAACAGCCATCACAGGCGGCGCTACCTAGAAAGGCGGGGAGAATGACACGAACCAAAAACAAAGACTATGTCTTGGGTCGTAATGTTACTGACTTGGCTCGTGTGAAGAGCAGTGGAACAGTAGTCATGTCATTGCGGCTCTCTGTTGAGGAATTTTCCGCGCTCAGTACCCTAGCTGAGTCAGAAGGGAAAACTGTCTCTCAGGTAGCCCGTGAAGGCATTAGGGAGCGGCTAGAACAAGCCGGCAAGAGGCACTATGAATACAATGCGACACTGGGAATCCCCCAGGTCGGTATAGATATTTATTACGGTACACCTGTGCAGACTGGCACGAGTTCCCTAACTCAGAACGACTATACGCTCGTAAGCTAACCCCGCATCAGAGCAACCTGGTGGCAACCCCATCCGTGGTGAGCCTGCCAAACCACAACCTGCCCCTTCTGTCATTGCGAGGAACCGAAGCAATCCGGCGGCGGGGCAGGCATCGCCTCGCTTCTTCACAACCCTCCACCCCCAGCGGGTGTATAATAGCAATAGTGCCTTCCAGCCCTTGAAACGCGGCGACTGAAGAACGTAGGAGCGTATATGGACCCCGTCATCCAGCTGCAGAAGCTCACCAAGTACTACGGTGAGCAGAGGGGCGTCATCGATCTCGACCTGGAGGTCATGCCCGGCGGCGTTTTCGGCTATCTTGGCCCCAACGGCGCCGGCAAGACCACCACCATCCGTCTCCTCCTCGACCTCATCCGGCCCACCGGCGGTGCAGCCAGGGTGCTCGGCCTCGACGCCCAGGCCGCTTCCCTGGAGATACGACGGCACATTGGCTATCTCCCCGCCGACCCTTCTCTCTACGCCAATCTCACCGGTGAGCAGCTTCTCCTCTACGCCGCCAACCTCAAGGGTGGCGTTCCCTGGCCCAATATCAAGCGACTGGCCGACAGACTGGAGTGCGACCTTTCCCGCAACATTCGCACCCTCTCCCGCGGCAACAGACAGAAAATAGCCGTTATCCGCGCCTTCATGCACGAGCCGGAACTTCTCATACTGGACGAACCAACCTCCGGCCTGGATCCCCTCATGCAGCAGGAGTTCGAGAGCATGGTCAGGGAGGTAAAGGCGGATGGGAGGACCGTCTTCCTCTCCTCCCATATTATTCCCGAGGTGGAGGAACTCTGCGACAGGGTCGCCATCATCCGTGATGGTAGCCTCATTGCCGTGGAAGACGTCGCAACCTTCAAGGCGCGCAGCATGCGCAGACTGGAGCTTCGCTTCGGCGCGCCACTGTCCGAAAACGCCTTCCAGGGCGTCGACGGCGTGCGAAACGTGGCCGTCGACGGCAGCACCCTGAAGTGCGAGGTGGTAGGATCCCTGGACCAGTTCATCAAGACGGCCGCCCGCTATGAAGTGGTGGACATGACTGTCCACGAGCCCAGCTTGGAGGAGGTTTTTCTGGCGTTCTACGGAGAGGAGGAATCGGATGCTTCTGCGTAACCTCTTTGTCAAGTCCCTGCTGGACCACCGGCGCGGTCTGGCCTGGTGGGTCCTGGGAGTCGTCCTGCTCTGCGCGGCCATGACCTCCTTCTACCCCAGCATCTCCACCAACGACGCCATACAGGACTACGTGGACGCCTTCGACCCCGACCTACTCGCCCTGTTCGGATTTACGGAGCTTATGGACATAACCTCCGGCCCAGGCTACCTGAACGCTGAGATCTTCAGCTTCATGGTGCCCGTGCTGGTCATCATATTCGCCGTCAGCCTGGGAGCATCGGCCATAGCCGGCGAAGAGGACAAGCGCACCATGGAGATTCTCCTCTCCGAACCGGTCAGCAGACGTCGCGTGGTACTGGAAAAGTACGCTTTTCTCCTCGCCGCCAACGCCATGCTGGGCGTCGTAGTATGGCTTTCCCTGGCCGTTGGCGTCAACATCTTCGATATGGAAGTCAGCATGTTCAAGCTGGCCGGGACTACCCTGAGCTCTGCTCTGCTCGGCGTCACCTTCGGCTCGCTGGCCTTCGCCGTAGGTGCCGTTACCGGCAACCGCGGTCTCAGCGTAGGCGTCTCCGCCGGAGCGGCCGCCGCCACCTACGTAATCAACACACTGGCCTCCATTGTAGATGTCCTGGAGCCTGCGAAATGGCTCTCGCCGTTCTTCTATTACAACGGCAACGTGCCCATCCTCAACGGCTTGGACCCGCTGCACGTAAGCCTGTTGCTTGTAGTAATCGCCGTCCCCGCCATAGCCGGCTACCTGGCCTTCCAGCGCCGCGACCTGCGGCTGTAGGGGTACGGCCAACTAGATAGCCCCGTTCGGCGATCATGCGACCTCGATGTCGGTAAGTTCGAAGTCTTGGCCCTTGAACAGAAGGGGCTCCCGCGTGGCTTCCGCAAGCGCATAGGCGAAGCAGTCGCCAAAGTTCAGCCCTGCTGGGTGGTTGTCCTTGCCAAATCTCCGCCAGGCCCTTCGCGCTGCCTGCGCATGTTCAGGGGTAACCGGCTCCAGCTCAATCCCAGCCTCTTGTAAGAAGGCATCAAGCTCATAACCGGCCGCGGCGCTACTGCGACTTTCGAGGACGATTGTCGTTTCCAGAAGAGTAGCGACCGACATGCGACGGGACGATGCCAGCGTGATAGCCCTTGCAAAATGCGCCGCATCCGGCTCGTGGAATAGGATCGCAAGGACCGCCGACGTATCTACAATCACTTGGGCAGCCCGCGCTCGTCATACAGGAAATCACCGTGCTCGACGGCGGAGGGGCCGTCTCCCAACATGCTTGCACAGCGTCGTCCAATGGCCAGAAGTCTCTCAACACGGGCCTCGGTGCTGCGCTCGCTCTTTTCGCGCTCTAGGCGCTCCTTGAGGGCAACCGTGATAGCGCCGGTCATGGTCTCTCCGGTAAGGCCCGCCAACTCGCTGGCCAGTTGACACGTCTCCTCGTTCTTGATGTTAAGGCTCACGGAGACCTCCTCATACGGGGTAGATTCATTGTATATAAGTCTACCATAATCCTGAGAACGGCCAACCCGCATCAGTCATCTGCTTACCTTTCAAATTGTGGTCAAACACCTAGCACCGGCGCAGGCCTCAACAATTCACCGCTTCATCAGTGCGGTGAATTCCTCCACAGAAAGACCAGAATTCCAAATCAGTCCCTTAATGTGCCACGAGCAATCTCTCGGTGATTTGGCACTGAAAGGGTTGCAAATGATCCTTCTTTTGTCATGATGATGTGGCTGCCAGCTTGCCTTGCAACCTTCCAACCCGCACTTTCAAATACCCGTACCGCTTGCTGCCCGGAAGCCACAGGCAGTACGGCCATCTAAGCTGGGACCTCTACCATTATCTCAACTTCAGCGGTTTCAATGGTGAACGGCAACCCGTCTTCCTCTCTGGACTTCAGGATCTGCTTTATCTCCTCTCCTATAACCTGAAGGTCATCTCTCAGCTCTGAACCGAAACCTTCGGCATCTCTTACTTCCAGTGAAAGGCGGATGGCCTCACGGATGTTCTGAAGCGCCTCTTCTCTGCTTCCTCCCTGGCTCACGCACCCTGGTAGAGCGGGGCAGTGAATGGAGTAGCCGCCTGTCTTTTCCGGCTCTAGTATCACGGTTAACTTTTTCCGCTTTTCCATACGTGGCTCCTAGGTTAACTCTTGAAAGCATTATAGCACCCAGAAGTGCATCCCCTGGCTTACCCTAGAATAGGACTCCATCCCATCAACTGAAGGTGCTTCTCGCTGTCTTGCAGACTCAGGCTGTACCTTGCCTCACACCCCATTTGACACCGCGCCCTCCCCTGCTTATCATCCCAAACAAGCCAACCAGGGGAGGGCGCCATGGAGCCTGACCGCTTCGACTACTCGCCGATCATAGACCGGCCCGTCATCAAATGGCCCAACGACGCCCGCGTCGCCCTCTGGGTAGCTCCCAACATAGAGCACTACGACTACCTGCCCCCCCACAACCCGCACCAGAACCCCTGGCCGCGCACACCGCACCCGGACGTCATGAGCTACGCCTACATGGACTACGGCAACCGCGTCGGATTCTGGCGACTCCTTGAGCTCTTCGACAAGCACAACATCCGCTGCACCCCCGCCCTCAACGTCGCCGTCCTTGACCATTACCCCGAAATACGAGACGCCATGGTGGAGCGAGACTGGGACTTCATGTCGCACGGCGTGTACAACACCCGCTACCTCTGGGGCGCCACCGAGGAGGAGGAGCGCGACTTCTACCAGGACACCATAGACACCATCCGGCGTCACACCGGCAAGCAGCTCAAGGGCATGCTCGGTCCCGCCCTCACCAACACCGACCGCACCCCCGACCTCATGGCCGAAGCCGGCCTCATCTACCACACCGACTGGTTCCACGACGACCAGCCCTTCCCCATGAAGGTGAAGCAGGGCAGGCTGATCACCGTGCCCTACTCCATTGAGACCAACGACGGCGCAGCCAACATGCTCGGCTTTGAGGCCGACTACCTGGCACAGATCATCAAAGACCAGTTCGACGTGCTCTACAAAGAGGGCGAGGAGAGCGGACGCGTCATGTGCATTGCCCTCCATCCCTACTGGAGCGGCCAGGCCCACCGCATCCGCTACCTGGACGACGCCTTCGGCCACATCCTCTCCCACGACGGCGTCTGGCAGGCCACCGCCGACCAGATAGCGGACTACTACCTGGAGCACTACTACGACCAGGTGGTCGAGTACACGGGGAGGGCGTCGTGACCGGGGCTGCCCGCCGGCCGGGCATGGACAACGAATACTACGACTTCTCCGCCATGGCCTCCCGCCCGCCGTTGCGCTGGCCGGACGGTGCACACGTAGCCCTCTGCGTCATCGTCAACTTGGAGCACTACGAATGGGACCTCTCCAAGATCAAGACCCGGCCCCAGAGCATGCCCGGCTTCAGAGCGCCCCTTCCCTACCCGGACATGCGCAACTTCTCCCAGCGCGAGTACGCCAACCGCGTCGGCATCTTCCGCGTCATGGACGTGCTCGACAGGTACGGCATCCCGGCCACCGTCGCCATGGACGCCGCCGTCGCCTCCAACTACCCCTTCCTCGTCGAGCAGTGCCGCAAGCGCGGCTGGGAGTTCATTGGCCACGGCCTGACCGCCACCCGTCTCATCACCAGCCAGATGACGGAAGAGGAGGAACGGGACTACATCCGGGGTTCCCTGGCCGCCTTGCAGGACGCCGCCGGCAGCCGTCCCGCCGGCTGGATGGGGCCCGCTTACTCCGAATCGACGCGTACGCCGCGCCTTCTGGCCGAGGAGGGGGTGCGATACCTCTGCGACTGGCCCAACGACGACCAGCCGTACCGCATGAAGGTGCCCGGCGGCGAAATGTACTCGCTGCCCGTGCTCCTTGACCTCGACGACTTCCACCTGCTCTGGACCCGCATACTGCCCATCATGGACTACAGCCGCGTTCTCCAAGACAGCTTCGACAGGCTGTACAAAGAGGGCGAACACAGCGGCCGGCTCATGGTGCTCAACCTTCACCCCTGGCTCATCGGCCAGCCCTTCCGCTCCAAGTACCTGGACCAGGCCCTCTCCTACATCGCCGGCCACCAACGGGTATGGAAAGCCACCGGCTCACAGATCATAGACTGGTACGCGTCAAACACCGCCTAGCCTGGCCCTACGCCCGTCATTCCCCCCCCCTCGTCATTGCGAGGAACCGAAGCAATCTGGTGGGGTTGGGTGCCACCCGCTCCCACACGCCGTCATGCCCGTGGCGACGGGCATCCAGGGGCGGCGGAGCTGTGGGCTCCCGTCTGCACGGGAGCAACGTACGGAGTGAGCGACCCCCCTCTCCGTCATTCCACCCCCTCTCGTCATTGCGAGGAACCGAAGCAATCCGGCGGGGTTGGGTACCGCCCGTTCACCCTAGGGAGCCTCCCCGGCCTGTGTAATTCTAGAAGAGCGAGCTCCACTCACTGTCATTCTGAACGTAGCGTAGCGAAGTGAAGAATCCAAAGCCTTTGTCCGCAAAGGTTACGATGTATTTGATGAACCGCTCAGGATTCTTCGCTTAGTTTACCCTGAGCGTAGCCGAAGGAAAGGAGAGTGAGCACACTCCCCCCTTCGTCATTGCGAGCGAAGCGAAGCAATCTGGTGGTCGGGCAAGCGCGCACTCGCATTCGCTCCCTCCGTCATTCCCGCCTGCGAGCGGGAATCCAGGGGCGGGGCTCCCGGAGCGCCTCCTACCCCCACCACCGCATGCTCTCAGCGTAAGGGCGGGTCTTCTCCTCCGGGTCAGGCTTGCGGAACACAAACAGGTGCTCGTGCATTATGAGAAGGAAATTCTTATCGCGAGACAGGCGGCTCCACAGACCTTCCGTCTGAGTATTCCACTGAGCCTTGATGATGTCCTCTTTGAGAATGAAGCCGGCCTCCAGGAACGCCTGCATGACGCGGAACGCTATCGGCGTGTAGTGCTTGTTGCGGCGCGTATCGCCCACCAGGATGGCGCAGTAGTGGTCGGGCTTCAGCACGCGGAAGCACTCATCCGCCACCAGCCTCATCTGATCGACGAATTCGGCTATGTCGCGCACCTTGGACAGGTCGCCGTTGTGCGGCGCTCCCTTGCCCGAGTACTTGATGATGTTGGCGTAGGGAGGATGCGTGGCGATGAGGTCGATGGAGTCCCCCTCTATCTTGTCCAGGTGCCGCGCGTCTCCCTGGTACAGACGTATGTCGACCGGTTCCAGCGGCTCCTCCAGCCTGCCCGAGAAGTTGAGCGCGTCCATGGTCAGCATCAGCGAGTCGCGGTTGACGTCCACGCCTATCCCGTGGCGGCCCGTCAGCTTACACTCGACGAGCGTGGTGCCGCCGCCCGCCATCTGGTCGAGCACCGTGTCCCCGGGCAGCGAGTACCTCTCGATGACGTTGCGAGCTATCTGCGGCGCCCAGTTGCCCCGGTAGGCGGCGCGATGCGTGGCCCATTTGCCCCGCTTGGGAAACGACCACAGCGTGGTGGTCTCCGTCTTGAAATCGTCAGGCTGTAGCTTCTTGGGACGCTGATGACCCTTTAGGCGGATCTCGACTTCCCCAGCCGCTACAGTTTTCTGGCGGGCAATGAAGGACAGATAATCGGCTTGTGTAATGAGCCGCATAGATCAGACCGCCGGAGCGATCCGATCTTACGGATCATTATAAAAAGATCAAGATCAAATGATCTAACAAACCGCCGACTATCTCAGAACCTTGTATGGCCTCCACTCCGAACTTGAGCTAAAGCCCATGCAAATAGCGAAGGAATTCACGCCTCTGTCGCATCGTGAATACCTGGCAAGGGTAGTCCTTGCCCAACTTCGTCTGCCTGATAAGCTCTGCCATATAGTTCTCGGTTGCGAACACGTCCGAATATGGAAGAATCGTCGCAACTATTGACATGTCATCTTGAAACGATGGCTCAGGTGACCTATCGGCGTAGCGAGCAATGTCCGCCGCCATCAAAGTCGCTCGAATATCCAGGAATGGAACACTAAGGAACTCTGTTGAAAATAGGAAGGGTAGTGACCCCGGGCCTTGGTTAATAATCCGTGTGATTTCTAACCAGCGTTGCTCGTACTGCGACGCCACGAGTTGGTTAATCGCTTCCCATCCGGGCGCTGTGACATTCGGTTCTTGGATAGCCACGCTGACTCCTCGGTAACCCTCCCAGAACAACTGCAATCTCTGGAACCGAATCTCGTCCTGATACGAATTCTTCCTACTTTCCTTGAATATCCGATACCGAGGGGCGCTTTCTTCATTGCGCAACCTTCGTCTTTCTTCAATCAGGGACTCGGATCTCAGGTGCACTTTGAACGGAGACTCAACAAAATGCGAGTCGGCGGCTGGCGCGTCAGGGTCTCGGTCGAACGGTATCGCCCACCACGGTCTGTCTGGAATGTCGAGCCCAGCGAACGACATAGCGGCTTCCTTTAGCTGTTCGTGACTGATGTCGTGGTACGGATTGAATGTCAGCCCATGACTCAATTCGTTAGCGACGCTCTGAAGTGACTCATCCAATTCGGAACTAAGCGACCCCTCACTTTCGTGAAACCCGGACTTTGGAACCGCGAACCTGCCGCTATTGACGCCTTCTTGTAGCACGTTGAACAATTCAAGGAAGTACGTCCTATCGACACTTCTCTTACCATCGATGTTCGCTTTGGTTATCTCGCTGAGCCAATTGTGATCAAGGTACACGATTGGCTTTGACCCCTGTCGCAGCATAGGTGCCTCCTGATACGAAGAGCCGTCTATACTATCTCAGAACCCTGTAGTGTCCGCCATCCAGGAACTCCAAGACCCCGTTATCACGCAGAATCTGTAGCTGCTGACGAATTTTGGGCTGGACGTTCCTATTCTCTGGGTGAAGGCCGCCTAGATAACCTTCAAAAGCCCTGTAGAAGTCCTGAAGGACAAACTCGTCTGAGCGAGTCGTCTCTTGCATCTTTCTAACGCATATGAGGACATCCGCAGTCCATCCCCCTTTGGCATTCTCACCCTGGCCAAGAAAAGCGAACCGGCTCCAAGCGTTGCGCACATCCTCAGGCGGTGATATCTGTTCATTCGCCACAACTGAGACACGCGCGTCTCCTGGCAGCTCACGCAACAAGATATTGGAACCTACCCATCCAGGACGGCGTGTGTGTGGACCCAAAGGAGGTCGTTTTTCGACGATAGCAGGCGTTATGAAGTACCCAGGAATAATGAATAAGTCCATAACCATCCATCTCTGTGAAGAGTAGCGAAGGAATATGTAGTTAGGTGCCTGCCCATCTTGGATGGCTTTCATCTTGGGCCAATAGGCAGAATTGGAGGCCTTCCTGCCAAAAGTCTTGTCCGCGCTTTTCAGTTGATAGCTGGACTTACAATCCGGACAATCGAAATCCCTTACCCTTGCGTTTGGCCGCAGAGTGTCCAAATGCTCTGATGGACAAGCCGGGCAGAAAAGGTTCTCCCTTCCCCAATGTTCGGTAATTACTCGTGCTATCTGCGAACGGCTCTGGTAACCCTCAGCCAAGGACGGGTCTAATCTCAGATCCACGTATAACTCCAATTAGAAGCCTAATCTGCACAATCGTAGCGGCAAACGTAACAAAAGGCGAGCACTATACACGCACGGCGTCCGCCCGCCGTCATTGTGGTACGATGGGTTCTGAGCGAAGGCATGGGAGGTGTGGCATGTACGGACCGCGAGGAGATTGGAAATCCGCCGCTGCTGAGAATCTGCGTCGCATAGGCAGGGAGGACAGCGCTAAGGCGCTCTACGGGGTCAAGGATAAGCCCAAGCACCACCACGACGAGCGCCTAGCCCGCGAATGGCGCAAGGAAGCCAAGCGACAGGCAAGGAGCAACACAGCCCCTACATCCTTCCTTGCCCGGCTGAGAAGACTCCTACGCCTCTGAGAACGCCAAACGATAGACGTACGGGTCTAAGCTAAGACGAGCCCCCCGCCACCCACCCCTTCCCCATACCTGCACTCCGCCCTTATCCTCTATCCATGAGCACCACCTGCAAACTACCGCCTGCCAGCATCGGCCCGCGCCGTCTCCCTCTCCAGACGGCCCTGCACCGTCTCTCCCTCCTCAATGACAATCGTCGCATCCATGACAGCTTAGGATTTGTTTTCCCATATTTCCAGAAAAAGTGGGGCGTTTTAGCTTTGGAAGTTGACATAACGTCTGAAACAATTCGACCGCCTTGCCCCTCCCCTTCCATGAGTACACCGATACCATTTTCTGATAGAGTCAGTAACGCTGGATGAACGCAAAGGAGGGAATCAATGGCCGCTAAAGCTCCATCACACATCGTAATCAAAGCAGGCACGCTCGCCGACGGCAAGGGCGGCCCGTCCCGGCAGGGCATGGCCGTCGTCGCGGAGGGCAGCCGCATCACCCACGTCGTCCCCCAAGCCGACGTAGCCCTCCCTGAAGGCGCGACCGTGGAGACCTACGACTTCCCCGAAGCCACCCTTGTCCCCGGCCTCGTCGATTGCCATACCCACACCAACATGCCCGGCGACGGCACCTCCGTTGACGACGTTGGCCTGGAGTCCTACGAAATGCACATACTGCAGGGCGTGAAGCAGGCGCGGCTGGCCCTGGAGACCGGCGTGACCACCATGCGCGATAACGGCGGCTGGCACAGGAGCGTGTTCTGGCTCAAGGAGGGCATCCGCCGTCAGCTCGTAGCCGGTCCGCGCATACTGGCATCGGGAAGGCCCATCACCATGACCGGCGGCCACTGCTGGATGATGGGCTCTGAGGCCGACGGGGTCGACGGCGTGCGCCAGGCCGTGCGGGAGCTGGTCTGGGAAGGCGCGGACTTCATCAAGGTCATGGCCACCGGCGGCTCCACGCTGGGCAGCATGCCGGAGCGCCCCTCCTACACCGTGGAGGAGCTGACCGCCGTCGCCGACGAAGCGCACCGTCGCAACCGCCTTGTCGGCGCGCATACCATAGCCACAAAGGGCATCGAGAACGCGCTGGACGCCGGCGTGGACATGCTCATCCACTGCACCTTCGTCCAGCCCGACGGCTCCATAAAGTACGACCCTCGCGTGGGGGAGCGCATAGCCGCCACGGGCACCTGGGTCAACCCTACCATCCACGTGCGGCGCTCTTCCGTCCAGATGCTGGAAGCGAAGCGTGAAGAGGAGGGACTAACTCCGGAGGAAGAGGTCCAGCTTGTTGAGGCCGTCAAATCGGTGGAAGACCGCGTGGAAGTGACGCGCCGGCTCATCAAGGACGGTGGCCAAGTCATAGGCGGCTCCGACTGCGGCTGGTATGTCTACCAATTTGGCCTGTTCCACAAGGAGCTGGAGACGCTGGTCATGTCCGGCATGACGCACGGAGAGGCTCTGGTCGCCGGCACCAGCGAAGCCGCCAGGTCGCTGGGAGTCGCCGACCAGTTGGGCGCTATCGAGCCGGGCAAAGAAGCCGATTTTCTGCTGGTCAACGGCGATCCCACGCAAAACATCAGCCACTTGCAAGACGTCGTCGCCGTGTTCAAAAGCGGTATCAGGGTGAGATGAGGTGTCCCGCTCCCCCTCCGTCATGCCCGTGGCGACGGGCATCCAGGGGCGGCGGGGCTCTGGGAGGCCTAGACGGCGAGGAGTCTAGCCGCCACCAAGCGCGCTTCGTCCCAAGTTTGCACTCTCTGGTCTGATGGTACCTTCTTGAGAACATTGAGAGCCTCAAGGTTTCTGGCAGGCATCCCGGCAAGTCCCATCACTATGCAGTGGGTTTCGAAGCGTGTGGCGGTCTCAATGAGTCGCTCCATCACCAGGGCTGCACTTTCGTCCATGTAAACCGTGTTGGAAAAGTCCAGGATAACCACCTCGTGCTCCCGAATGTCTTTGCCAATGGTGTCCAATAGCTTTCTGGATGATGCGACAGTAAAGGAGCCTCTGAGCGCAACCAGGCCAACCCTGGCGGAGAAGCTTTCCATATCTTCCTCTCCCATATCTTCCTCTCCCACATCTTCCTCTCCCACATCTTCCTCTCCCACATCTTCCTCTCCTACATCTTCCTCTCCTACATCTTCCTCTCCCACTTCGGTGCCGAAGAAGCTCTGGTCCAAGATGGGCACTGAGACCACACTGTCCAGCTCCAGCCTTTCGAACTGGCGCGCGCTGGTTACTGCGGCGGCTATCATGCCCACCGCTATAGCGGTGACCAAGTCCAGGAACACGGTGAGACCAAGGGTTAGCAGCATGACCACCATATGCTCACGCTGAATGCGGAACAATCTGGTGACAAATCTCCATTCCATGGTGTCCAAGGCAACTTTCATGAGGACACCCGCCAAGAGGGCGTTGGGAATTCTGGCTACATAGTCTCCCAGGACCAGAATCATAACCACCAGGATAACCACGGCAATCACACCTGAAACAACGGTTCTTCCGCCCGCCCGAATGTTGGCTATGGTGCTTGGGGTGGCTCCGGACCCGGGCAGACCCTGGATGAATCCGGTGACCACTGCGCCTATGCCCTGGGCAAACAGCTCCTTGTTGGGATCGTGTCGTCCGCGCGTCATGGAGTCCCCCACAAGCGCAGTCAGCAAGGTGTCCGCAGACCCTACAAGGGCTAGGACCATCGCGGGCTCAATAGCGCGCACCAGTGCGTCAAAGGAAAGGGCCGGCATCTTGAAGACAGGCAGGTCCGTGGGTACGGTGCCGATGGTGGGAGCGTTGCTAAACCATAGGACGGTAACGATTATCCCCGCGAAGAGGGCTACCAGGGTAGACGGCAAATACTTGTCTAGTCTGCTTGGCCATATTATGGCTACGCCAAGGGTGACGCCCGCTATGCCCACAGCGCTGAGATCAAAGCCCTCTATTATTCCTGGCAAGTTCCGTAAAGCTTCAACTGGCCCGCCGGTTACGGGATCAGCTCCCATGAAGGGCAGAATCTGTACCGATAGGATTATTATTCCAACCCCTGTCATAAACCCGGCTATGACCGAGTAGGGAGTGTAAGATACGAACCGCCCAATTCGCAGAAATCCGAAAAGCATCTGGATCAGCCCCGCCATGATGACGATGGTAAACGCCTGGGCCATGTCTTGAGCGTAGGTGGTGACGATGACGGCCATGGCCACAGTCATTGAGCCTGTGGGACCTGATATGAGGGACCTAGTGCCGCCGAACACGGCGGCAAAGAACCCTACGGCGACCGCTCCGTATATTCCGGCAGCAGCCCCCAGTCCTGACGATACGCCAAACGCCAGAGCAACGGGCAGACCTACCACAGCTGCGGTGATACCGCCAAGGACGTCTCCGAACATAGTCTGGAAGCTGTAATGGTGGCGGAGTTGCGCAAGACGGTCCAGCAAACCAGTCACCTCCAACGGTATCGTAACATCCAGATCGAGTATGGATATCCAACTGTGGTCCGCAGCCTAGTATCGTCAATAACATGGGGTAAAGTAAATAGGGAATGACCGCTGAACAGGAACTGGAAAAATATGAGAGCTTGTGCAAGACTGGTCAACGGTCAAAACCTTGAAACGACGTGAAAATCACCCATGTGGCAGATAACTGAGCAAGACCTTGAATCCATAGCCATAGGCGCCGGGATCCTCGGCACCGGCGGGGGCGGAAATCCATACATAGGGATGCTCCGTGCCAGGCAGGCCATACGGGAGAACGGCCCAGTCAACGTCCTCTCCCCCGGCGAGCTTGGCAATGACGACCAGATCATCTGCGTCGGCGGCATCGGCGCCCCTACGGTTGGTATAGAAAAGATGCGCGACAAGCAGGCCTACTACGCCTTTCGCGCCATTGAGGAATACACCGGGGCCAGGGCCACTGCCCTCGTCTCCAACGAGATAGGTGGCAGCAACTCCCTGGAGCCGCTCATCCCCGCCGCCATGTCCGGCCTTCCCGTGGTAGACGCCGACGGCATGGGCCGCGCCTACCCTGAGTTCCAGATGAAGACCTATTTTGTCTATGGCGTTCCCTACGTCCCCATGGCCATCTCCGACGAAAAGGGGAACACCGCAATCATTCCGGAGGCAATCAGCGCCAAGTGGGTGGAGCGCATGGCCCGCGCCCTTACTATCCAGATGGGCTGTGTGGCTTGCTACGCCATTGCGCCGATGACCGCGGAACAGATACGCACCACCGCCGTGCTCGATTCGCTAACCTTGACCAAGAAGCTGGGAGACGCGGTGAAGAGGGCGCGTCGCCAGCATGAGGACCCGGTCAACGCCATTCTGGAGGCCCATCCCGGCAAAGTGCTGTTCCAGGGCAAGATTGCCGACCTGGAGCGCCGCACCACCCAGGGCTTCGCGCGCGGAAACGTTACCATAGAAGGCATGGGGCAATACAACGGCGATCGCATGCGTATAGAGTTTCAGAACGAAAATCTGATCGCCCGCATTGACGGCGAGGTCGTCTGTATAGTCCCGGACCTGATCTGCGTCGTCGATACGGAGCGCGGCGAGCCAATAACGACGGAGCTGTTGCGCTACGGGTTCCGCGTCACCGTGCTGGGCTTTCCCGGGCCACACCTCTGGACTGCTCCGCCGGGATTAGCCGTGGCTGGGCCCAAAGCCTTTGGCTACGACGTGGAATTCACCCCGCTGGCACTGGATCCTGCCAGGTGCTGACATCGTAACCGTAACCGCTCCTAAGAGTTCTTCTGTGGGAAGAGCCACCTGCCAGTGGCCCCGCTTTTAATGCATCACTTGCACTGAGGACGGGATATGAAACAAGCCGGAAATAGGAAGCTGAAACTGTACATAGCCGCAAGCATGGACGGTTACATTGCTGGGCCCGATGGTGAAATCGACTGGCTGGAGACCACAGGCAACCTGGACTACGGCTACCACGATTTCTATTCCTCCATAGACACCACCGTGATGGGCAGCTCCACTTACAAGCTGACCCTAACCGTTGATGAGTTCCCTTACGCGGACAAGGCCAACTACGTGTTCACCAGAGGCGCGCCCCCTCCGGACACGGCTAACGTACGGTTTGTCTCGGGAGATATCGCCTCCTTCGTGGAATCGTTGAAAAGCTTGCCCGGGAAAGACATATGGCTTGTTGGAGGGGGACAAATCAACACCGTCATGCTCAATGCGGGACTCATAGACGAGATCATACTCACCGTCTTTCCACTGGTTCTAGGAGATGGCATTCCCCTTTTTGCACCCGGAGCAAAACGGACCCGCTTTCGCACCACCGGTTGCGAATCCTACGAAACCGGCCTTGTCCAGTGGCGAATGACCAGAACTCAGTCACACTTGTAGAATAGCCGGTAGAAAGGTTGGACAACAATGCGCATTGGCATAGACGTAGGCGGAACCAATACGGATGCAGTCCTTCTGGAAGGCGTCAAGTTGGTGGCCCAGGCAAAACGTCCCACTACAGCAGACGTTACATCCGGTATCTTTGCTTCCCTAAAGGCCGTCCTTGAATCCAGCCCGCAAGACGCATCTATTGAAGCCGTGATGCTTGGCACAACCCACTTCACCAATGCCCTGCTGGAGCAGAAGTCCCTTTCCCCAACGGCTACCCTCCGCCTTTGCCTGCCGGCCACTACGCTGTTACCCCCATTGGTGGACTGGCCTGACGAACTCAGGGAGGCCATTGGCGGTCACACCTACATGGTGCGCGGCGGCCATGAGTTCGATGGCCGGGAGATATCCGAAATCGACCATGAGGAGATACGACGCGCTGCTAGAGATATGCTCGACAAAGGCGTGCGGGCCGTGGCAGTGAGCGGCGTATTCTCTCCCGTGGACACCTCTCACGAGCAGCAGGCGGGGGACATCATCAGAGAAGAAGCGCCCCATCTCAGGGTAACTCTGTCATCAGACATAGGCCGCGTCGGCATATTGGAGCGGGAGAACGCCGCCACTTTGAACTCCTGCCTGGTGGAAATGGCGGAGCGCACCATCCACGGCATCCAGGACGCCGCCAAGTCGCTGGGACTGGACGTTCCCCTGTTCCTCAGCCAGAACGACGGCACCCTGATGGACGCCGCATTCGCCGCGCGCTACCCCGTGTTCACCATTGCTTCCGGCCCCACCAACAGCATGAGGGGAGCCGCCTTCCTTTCCGGCATACGCGACGGTATCGTTATCGACGTAGGAGGCACCTCCACCGATGGCGGTGCGCTGGTCGGCGGATTCCCCCGTGAAGCCTCAATCGCAGTCAACGTGGCCGGCGTGCGCACCAACTTCCGCATGCCCGACGTATTCTCCATCGCCATGGGGGGAGGCAGCATCATAAAGAGCGATCCTCTGCGCATAGGCCCTCAGAGTGTTGGCTATCGCCTGATTGAGCAGGGGCTGGTCTTCGGCGGTTCCACCCGCACCGCTACCGACGTTGCTGTAGCCGCCGGCCTTGCCGATGTAGGGGATGCAAGCGCCGCCGGGAGTCTGGACAAATCTCTGGTGGATGAGGCCGTAGCCCAAATCCAGTCCAAGCTGGAGAACGTGGTCGACCAGCTAAAGCTCAGCGCCGTCGCCGTACCCGTGATACTGGTGGGTGGCGGGAGCATTCTGGTCAAGGGCTCCCTTTCCGGCGCCTCCGAGGTGCTGAGGCCCGACCACGCCGAGGTCGCCAATGCCATAGGCGCAGCCATTGCCCAGGTCGGCGGCCAGGTGGAGAAAGTCTATTCCCTTGCCGACGTAAGCAGGGAAGAAGCGCTCTCCAATGCAAAGCAAGAAGCCGTGGATAAAGCAACCGGCGCCGGCGCCGAACCCTCCACGATAGAAATCGTTGAAGTGGAAGAGGTGCCGCTGGCTTACCTACCTAGCAACGCCGTGCGCGTCCGCGTCAAGGCTGTGGGAGACCTGGTCGGCGTCTGAGCCGACCGCCACCTCGTCTTTCCTGCGGAGGCAGGAATCCAGGCGGGGCGGAGTAGTGGGGAACGCCATGCGAACAAGCCTCCATCTTCGCTGTCATTGAGGGAGTACGTTCCCTGGCACGCCCGCACCCGCCACACCCGTTTGCCCGTATGTCCCCATCACAGGAACTCTTGTACCAGCCAGATTAAAGCCGTCGCTGTAATTAGACTCACGGCCGTGCTGAGCGCTACGGCGCTGGTCACCTTCTGAGGTCGCGCATCGAACTCCGTGGCCAGTATGGTTGTGTACACTGCCGTAGGCATCCCCGCCAAAACAACCACCGTCTGCTGAGTAACGCCGTCTATGCCCAATAACAGCGTCACCCCGAAGGCCAGCAGCGGAGAAAGCAACAGCCGCACCCCGGATGCCGCTCCCGCCGGCGCCAGGTCCTCCTTCCAAGACGCCCGCGCCAGTTGAATGCCCAGGACTATCACCATGGTAGGAATGGCCGCATCCGCCAGGATATCCAGTGGAATCTCCACAAGGCCCGGCAGGGACACTTTGAATGGATTCAGCACCAGGGCAGCGACCACGGCATAGAAGATGGGAAGCCGCAGCACCGTAATCAGTCCCTGTTTTACGCCCAGCTTGCCGCTGGACGCAACGTATATAGCCAGCGTTCCCGCCATTAAAGATTGCGGAGCAAAGAAGAGTATGGCCCGCTCCAGTCCTGCTTCTCCAAAGGCGAACAGAGCTACCGGAAGCCCGTAGTTGGCTGCGTTCATGAACATTGTGCTGAGCAAAAAGGCGCTGCGGTCCTGTCCTCTTAGTCCGGCTCTCCAGCTGATTAGAAAGCAAGCAGCATAGAAAATCGGCCCCCAGACTGCCTGAAACGCGAAGACGTTCACGACGTCCCTGGTGGGTATCTCCGCATCATAGAGTGAAGCAAAGACCAGCGCGGGAGAGAACACGTAGAGGGCCAGCCTGCCCACGGAGCGCGCGTCAATGTGCAAGGTGCGGCCCAGTACCGCACCCACTCCCGCCATGATGAATACGGGTAAGACCGCATTGCCCAGAATATTAAACACTTGACCGTCTTACAATATCACATGGCCTGCTCTAACCTTGCTACAATCAATACTGGGATTTCATCATGTGCGGTAGATTTACACTGATCACTGACAGGCAAGGAATCCAGCAGCGATTCGGGGTTTCCACGGAAGGGCTAGACGTTGCCCCTAAGTACAACGTGGCGCCGGCTCAAGAGGTGCTTATCGTTACGAACGAGGGCAAGAGTCGTGCCGAGCTGGTGCGCTGGGGCATGGTGCCCTGGTGGGCCAAAGACGTCTCCGTGGGCAACCGCATGATCAACCTGCGAGACGACTCCCTGGAGAAGGCGCGTTTCCGCAGCATGTTTCAGAAGAGGCGCTGTTTGGTCCTGGCTGATGGCTTCTATGAGTGGCTTCGTGAGGGGCCGCGCCGTATACCCTTGCGTTTCGTGCTCAAGTCAGGAGACCTCTTCGCCTTTGCCGGGCTGTGGAGCATATGGAAATCGCTGGAAGGCCAGTGGCTGCGCAGCTGCTCCATTATCACCACGGGGCCCAATGCCCTCATGGAACAGGTGCACAACCGTATGCCCGTCATTTTGCCAAGAGATGACGAAGATCTGTGGATTGCGCCCGGAGTTGCCGACTCTACGCCACTGTTGAGCTTGCTTAAACCCCTTGACTCCTCTGAGATGGACTCTTACGAGGTATCCACGCTGGTCAACTCCGCGTACAACGACGACCCCGAGTGCATAGCCCGCGTGCCTGAACGCCACGACGAAGCAAATCCGCAACGCGGCCAGCAACTATCGTTCTAGCCGCCACTGCCCTGGTAGATGACCGTATCCGGCTTAAAGGCGGCCCAGGCGAACCAAAAGTGGTTGGCGTGAATTACCGGAGTGAGCCTGCTGCCTGCCAGTGCTCCGCCAACCGATTCGCCCAGTATGTTCCACCTGCTGCCTGTCTCATCGTCCACAAAGCCGTCGCCATCGGCACTGAAGGTCAGCTTCCTACCATCTACCATGGGGTCGAACACTCCCGTGGAGCCCACGTCATTGGAATCGACGATCACCCGTCTATCGAGCGCGGAAACCGTGCCCGGCTTGAAGAAGAGCACAATCTCCTGGCCGCTCAAAGTGTCGTGTATTACCCGTTCTTGCTCAAGGAGGGAGAATGGGTAAGCCGCGTCCACGCCATCTATGCTCACCGCCGCTATGCGCTCTTTGGGCAACAACCTGGAGTCCATGTCGCCCCGGAACAGGAACGGCGGGTTGTCCACTCTGTCGTACCCTGAATAAGGGTTCTCTCCGTAGCGTCGTGAAAAGCCTGTGGACCTCGATAGTACCCGACTACCCGGGTTGGCCTCTTTGAAGTCGCTCCAAGCAATGATATACGCGGGAATCATGGTCAGTTCACGACCGGCCAGCGTTCCCACTATCCCCTCTCCGGTGAACTGCTGCCACCAGGACTGGGTCTGCCTGTCGTACATGATGAGATCGCTGTTGCGCAGGTTGCCGGACACGCCAAAGTCGAGCACCGCTCCTTCAAACCGGCGGTCAAAGGCAATTGCCGAGTTGCATAGGGGGCAAAACGTCACCGATACAGGCACCCCGGCTATCTCCTCGTTGACTATTTCGTGCCAGGTCAAAATCTGTATCGGATAAGCCCTGGCTTCACCGTTGACCTCAACCAAAATGACCGGTTCTTTGTCTCCCAGCCAGCCGTCTGCCTCCTGGACCGTGACGAAACTGGGATTGTCTATAGGTGGAATGCCATCCCTGCCCACGCCGCCGGAGAAGATCTCCCGGTAATCTACGGTATAGCGGCTGAAGTCAGTCTTCCAATTTCCAGTGGAAATGCGCGCCGCACTCAACTCCTCTTGGTAGTTTGGGTCCGCATCTATGCCGGGTCCCAGTCCGCCGGGCGCCGGATTCGACACAGTGTCCGTACCATCCACCGGGCCGGGGAGAGCGGGCCCAGTCGAATCGCCCCTGCTCAATGCTGCTATTGCTATCCCAGACGCAGCCACTATGACCACTGCCAGTACAAGCAAAGGTGTTTTACGCATTACCTGCCCGCACTTCCCATATCAAGGCCATCCGGCTTTGCATTCACTGAGATGCGTACAACAGAGGGAAGATTCATGCACAAAGAGAAGCGCCGCTCAACCGGGACATCTCTTTACGCCGGCGCATGGGGTTACAAGGCATGATCCAAGACAATAACACGGGTGTCGCCGGGCAGATCACCGGCGGAAATAGTCGTCTCGCTCTCACCCACGCGCTGCACGTCGCTCTTGCCCCTGGCGAAGTCCTCCGCCGTGTACTTGGTATAGGTGCAGTTCGCATTTGTGAAGTGCATGGGGATGACGGCCTTTGGCTTCATGTTCTCCACCAGCTGGTTGAGCACTTTCAAGTCGATGGTAGGCCCCCCACCCGCGACGGCGAGAAGCACATCCACCTCACCTATTTCTGATAGCTGCTGCGAGCTTAGTTGATGGCCAAGGTCCCCTAGATGGCAGAACTTGACCCCGTCCACGGCGAAGCAGAAGACGGTGTTGGCGCCGCGCTGTGCGCCCTGTTCCGTGTCGTGATAGGTGGCAACGCCGCGGAACTGAATGCCCTTGGCATCCTGAGGCCCCGTACCCCGTACGACTTCAGGGCTACCGCCCACGTCTGCGGTGTGATTGTGGTCGTTATGTTCGTGGCTTACCGTGACCACGTCCGCCGCCTCATTGATCTTGGCGTAGCCAACCAGGCCGCCATCTGATTGAGACTTGTACGGGTCGGTGATGATTCTTGTGCCGTCATCTGCGGTTATGAGAAAAGAAGCGTGACCCAGCCATTTCACCTTCATTGCCATTGCCTCCTTGCTAATAAGAGAATGCCTCTCAGGCTAAGTTACCCTCACGGTATCCACTGCGTCAAGGCGGACAACAGACACGCGGGCAGGCGGGGAGGGGGTGATGGCGGGCGTACTAGGCAAAGCCGGCCAGACATCCACCCACCCACAACCGTCGTTCCAGCGTCATTACACACATCCCCCATCGTCATTGCGAGGAACGAAGCAATCCGGTGGAGTGGTGCGTGCCCCTGGCGGAACAGATGCTTCGTCGGCGGAGTGGTTTGAGGGCGGACGGGGTCTAACCGACTCCTCAGCATGACAGCCACCCCCTGCCACACACCCCTTCCCCACGCCGGCGCCCTCCCCTTATCCTGTATCCATGAACGCTACCCGTAAACTACCGCCCCTCAGCGACGTTCACACGCCAGCTCTTCTCTCGACGAAAATCGTTGCATCCATGGCGACTTTCGGATTTGTTTCCCATATTTCCACTTTCCCCGTGCCTGTACTAGACATAACGTCTGAAACAATTCGGTGCGAAACAAGCCGTGCAAAGGTTCATGTCTATCACCGCCTGCATCCCGCGCCGGTGGCTACTAATGATCTCTACGCTTCATGCACTATCTCTCCGCCGACCATCGTCATTTCCACTGGTATGTCCATGATAGCCTCCGGTTCCACCGCTGTTGGGTCCTCTGCCAGCACCACAAGGTCTGCCAGCTTGCCGACTTCTATAGACCCCTTGACACCCTCCTCAAAGGAGGCGTAGGCCCCGTTTATGGTGTATATCTTCAGTGCTTCTTCCACAGTCACTCGCTGACTGGGACCCCAAACGTTCCCCCGCATATCGGTCCTGGTCACGCAAGCCTGGACCCCCATAAGAGGCGGGTACATACCGCAGGGGTAATCGGCGGCGCCCGTGGATACTATCCCGTTGTCTATGAATGAGCGTTGAGCAAACATCCACTCCAAGCGTTCCTTTCCGTAATACTTCATCTTCTCTCCATGGTAGTAAACGTAAGTGCAGAAAGGCGTTGCTATACAGCCAAGCGCTCTCATGCGCCGCAGGATGTCCGGATTCACCAGGGTACAATGCTCTATGCGGTGCCGCGTCTCCGTCCTTGGATATTCGGCCTGGGCCTTCTCGTAGGCGGTAAGCACCTGCTCTATGGCCGAGTCGCCGTTTGCGTGGATGCAGATCTGGAACCCGGCGCGGTGCCATTCCATCACCATGCGCTCGGTCTCTTCAGGCCCCACGGCCAGAAAGCCGCGGTCGTCCTCGCTCCCCTCGTAAGGACGGGACAAGTACGCGGTACGAGACGCTATACCCCCATCGACCGATACCTTGATGCCGCCGAGGCGCAGGCGGTCATCTCCAAAGCCGGATCTTACTCCCGCGTCGCGCAGCGCCGGAAAGTGATTGCGATGCATCAGCAGGTACACCCTCAAAGGCAGCTCACCTTTTTGACGTGCTTCCTGGTAAACGCGAAACTCATCCGCCGATACCATAGCGTCGTGGACGGAGGTGGCGCCGGCTTTGGCGTATATATCCATGATAATCCTCAATCCGTTGCGGCGGTCATCGTCCGTTGGCTGAGGTATCAGCTCCCTTTCCACCCATTCCGCGGCGTGCTGGTAGACCACGCCCGTCAGGTCTCCGGTGGCGGGGTCCTTTTCCAGATAGCCTCCCGGCGGCGCCTGTGTATCCCGGTTGTACCCGGCGGCTTCCAGTGCTCTAGAGTTGAAGTAATACACCAGGCCGGCACGGTGTGCCACAAAGATGGGGTGTTCCCTGCTTACCGCATCCAGGTCTGCTCTATTGAGGAAGCGGTTTTCCACCGTCTTGGTATCATCAAAGTTGAAGCCCTGTACCCATTCGCCCGGTCTCTTCTTGGATGCTTGCTCCCTTAGCGCGTCTTGTATAGCCTCTATGCTGGGTTGAGCGCAGTCTGCCTGGGTTACGTGGCGCACGCCGCTGCTCATAACATGGGTATGCCCATCTATGAAGCCCGGGAGCACAGTCCTGCCACCTACGTCCAGAACCCTAGTGCTTGGTCCAGTAAGCCCTTCCATATCCTGGTTGGAGCCAACACCGGCGATCTTGCCGTCCGATATGGCAATGGCCCCGGCACGCGGCATCCTGGGGTCGATTGTAATGACGTTAGCGTTCCTGATTACTATCTGCGCCTTCAGACCTCCGGCCATGTCTTCCTCCTTGGTCAGGGTATGTTCTTCACCTATCTTATACCGTCTCCCCTCCCTAACTTTATACACTTATCTTGACACTACCATCCAGGCAACGGCAGAGTTACGATGGGATAGCCTCTCCCGGCAACAACACCGACGCCCCTTATGTTATATTTGGAAGGTGACGGGTGACCGGGATAGGCCCATCAAGATAGGAACCAAGCGCCATACACTTTAGATTCGAGGAGCAGGTGGAGGAGAAGAAGACCATGGAGGAGCTTCTGGACCATGTGCGTATGGTCGGCGACGACGGAGCGGGACTGCTGATACTGGATGCACGGCTCGGCAGCCGCACCAGCGCCGAGTAACGCGGGGAGCCTTCAATATGACGCAAGACCAGCAGCCGATAGCACACACGTCTCACACGGAGATAACTCTTGACCAGCTGGGTAACATGCAGCCGGGGTTGGCACGGCTGATGGCGGAGGTCAGTGACAGGTACTGGATCATCTACTACGCGGCCAAGGGCGGAAACTGGAAGCTGGCAGCCCTTCAGTCATCGGAACTGGAAAAGGCGCTCAAGATAGGAGAGGTGACGCGACCCAGGTATACGGCCCATCTGGAGGCCTTTATCAAGGGGCCTTTAACGGCCATCAACAAGGCCCTTGAGGAGCGGAACTGGGATACCTTTGTGCACTGCTACAATGCAGGCATCACCGCGGCCAACGCCTATCACCGTGAGTACAACCACGAGGAGATTGTCTGGCAGCTGCCGGACGAGCCTCCCAAGCACCTCAGACTCACGCCAAGCTAGCCCCGAGGTGCGTCAGAAGTACCTTCCCCTGCTACAATGCTCCTCGTAATAGACACCTCAACCAGATACGCCGGCGTCGCTCTTGCCAGCGAGACCCATGTTCTCCAGGCCGTTCACTGGCGCTCACGGCAAAACCACAGCGTGGAACTCCTTCCCACCATCGAATCCCTACTGCAACGAGAGTCGACATCCGTGGAAAAACTGACCGGTGTTGCCGTCGCCATCGGACCCGGCGGATTCAGCGCCCTGCGAGTCGGCATCAGTGTCGCCAAGGGCATTGCCTGGTCCTTGGCCCTGCCCCTGGTTGCCGTCACCACCCTTGAGATGGAGGCATTCCCCTATCTGCCGGCGGGACTGCCCGTCTGCGCCGTCCTGGACGCGGGACGTGGCCAGGTAAGCTGGGCGCTGTTTGAAGCTCATGGAGATCAGGTGGCGCAGACCTCCATGGAGGCCATTGCCACCCCGCAAGAGGTGCTTCAATCGCTTTCCTGTCCGTCTATTCTCTGCGGTGAAGCATTGGAGTTGCACAGGGAGGCGTTCACTTCTGGCATGCCGTCTCACGTCAAGCCGGCGCTTCCTTATCTGCCTGGCCAGAGATTGCTTTCGCTTGCCTATCTTGGCCTGTCCAGGCTTCAGGCCGGGCTGACCGTGGACGCCGTCTCCGTCCAGCCTCTCTACCTGAGGCGTCCCACAATCACCGAGCCACGGCGCTAGCCACAACGTCATCCGTAGTGCAATCCTCCGTTGACGCCTTCAAATCCTCACGGTAGCATTACGGAAACCGCAATCCAAGACGCCCGTTTCCCTTCCTGGCAAGCAATGCGGTAAAGACGGGGTGCATTTAAGAGAGGCTTCATATGCAACGGACTCTGGTACTTGTCAAGCCTGACGGCGTGCAGCGCGGCCTGATTGGCGAGGTCATTTCACGCCTGGAGAACCGCGGCCTCAAAATAGTAGGGCTAAAGCTCCTGCAGCTATCTCATGATTTGGCACACAGCCACTACGGTGCCCACGTAGACAAACCGTTCTTTCAGGGGTTGGTCAGCTTCATCACTTCCGCACCCCTGGTGGCCATGGTCGTTGAAGGGAAGGATGCCGTCGATACTGCGCGGAGGACCATGGGCGAGACCGATCCTGCAAAGGCTAGCCCCGGTACTATTCGCGGCGACCTTGCCCAGGATATCGGACGTAACATCGTCCACGGCTCCGATTCTCCGGATGCTGCCGCCAACGAGATAGCCCTCTTTTTCAAGCCTTCCGAGGTGGTAGACTACGACCGGAGCATAGACCCCTGGATCACTGAATCCTGACTATATGCTTTGCTCTGGACCAACGCTCTTCCAACCGGTAGTAGCCCCGCTCTTGCGGGGCAAAGAGATGGGCAATTACGTCGCCAAAGTCCAACAGCAGCCATCCTGAGTCCAGCCCGCCTTCACGGTGATGCAGCGTACTCCCGGACTGCTTCAACTGCTGCACCACGTCCTGGGCCAGCGCATCCATCTGGCGGCGGCTCTCCGCCGTGAGTATTACAAAAAAGTCCGCAAAGCTGCTCAACTCACGGATATCCAGCAACAGGATGTCCGATGCCTGCTTCTCTTCCGCTACTTCTACTATCTTGTGCGCTACGTCTAGGGGTTCCAGGCGTTCCTCCTTATTTGTGGAAACGCCCTAATTATAGGAACACGGATACGTTCCGGTCAATTTTGTTGGAGCTTCCGCTGAGGATGCATCAGCCAAGCAGGCCTCCGGTATCGTATGCTATCCTTATAGCTAATATGCCTACTACCAAGCCCCGTGTCGTCGTCGCTATGAGCGGCGGCGTCGATTCCTCCGTTGCGGCCCTCCTCCTCAAGGAGCAGGGCTATGACGTAGTGGGCGTTACCATGCGCCTGTTCCCCTATGACGAAGACAACGCTCTCACCCGGTACAACAAGGGTTGCTGCACCCCGCAGGACGTGGAAGACGCCCGGCGCGTCTGCCAGATCATCGGCGCCCCCCATTACCTGATGAACTTCGAGCGTGAGTTCCAGCAGTTCGTCATCGACTATTTCTGTGACGAATACGCCCGTGGACGCACCCCGCACCCCTGCCTTGCCTGCAACGACAAGATCAAGTTCTCCTTCCTCTTCCAGCGCGCCATTGCCCTGGACGCCGGCTACGTCGCCACCGGCCATTACGCCCGCGTCCATGAACAAGACGGCGCATACCGGCTTCTCAAAGGTATAGACCCGGCCAAGGACCAGTCCTACGTCCTCTTCACGCTGCACCAGAAGGAGTTGCGACGCACTCTGCTGCCCGTGGGCTGGTACACCAAGTCGCAGATCCGCGACTTTGCACTTAACGCAGGCCTGCCCGTGGCCGGCAAGCCTGACAGCCAGGAGATATGCTTCATCCCGGACGGAGATTACCGTTCCTTTATCAAAGAGCGCGTTGTCCCCTCTTCCGGCGAGATTGTGGACACGGAAGGCAACGTCCTTGGCTGGCATGATGGTGTCCACAACTTTACCGTAGGTCAGCGCCGAGGCCTGGGAATCACCGCCGGCAAGCCCCTGTTTGTTCTCGGCATAGACGCCCAGCGGCAGCGGGTGATCGTAGGTGAAGCCAAAGACCTGCTCAGCCATAATCTCTGGGCTTCACAGGTCAGCTTCACCAGTGGCGCTCCTCCAGGCCCTGTCCAGGTCGGCGCCAAGATTCGCTACAAGGCTTCTGAGGCGCCTGCCGTCCTCTATCCCCGCGGCGACTCCGCTGTCATCAGCTTCCAAACCCCTCAGCGCGCCGTCACGCCTGGCCAGGCCGTCGCCTTCTACCGGCAAGACGAGCTCATCGGCGGCGGCATCATTGAAGGCCCTTATCTTGACCCCATGCCGCAGTGATTCTGAGCGCAGCAAAGAACCCTTAAAGCACAAGTGCTGGTCTATTTGACTAATTGTGCATGAGTCAAATAGACTATTATCATGTCTAAGCGTCTACAAGTCCTCCTGGATGAGGAAGAGTTTAGGGAGTTTCAGACCGTTGCCCGTAGGCAGCGGATGACCCTTGCGGAGTGGGTCCGGCAGGCCCTGCGTCAGGCACGGAGCGACCACCCTGGAAACGTGGAGACCAAGCTGCGCGTTATCGCTGATGCCTCTCGACATGAGTTTCCGACCTCCGACATAGAGATCATGCTTCGGGAGATCGAAGCGGGTCAGCAGCTCCTGTGATCTTCATCGACTCCAATGTGCCCATGTACATCGTGGGCGCTGCACATCCGAACAAGGACCGAGCCGTAGCTGCGTTGGCGCAGTTGGTGAGGGACGGAGAGTGGTTCATCACCGACGTCGAGGTCTACCAGGAGATCCTCCACCGGTACACGGCTATAAATCGGCAGGACGCTATCGACGCTGCCTTCGAGGTCCTGGACGGGATAGCCGACGAAGTTTTGATCTTTGGCATTGCGGAGATACGTTCCGCCAGAGCGCTGCTGGGCGCAGTGCCAGGCCTATCGGCACGGGATGCATTGCACGCGGCGGTGATGCAGAAGGCCGGGGTCAGCCGCATATTGAGCTTCGATGGCGGCTTCGACGCCTGCCCCGGAATCGAACGCTTGAAGTAGCGCCAGGAGTCCAAGTGCGCGCCCTTCACCACGTACCCGTCACTGAGCACAGCGAAGAACCACCCAGCCTGATCGACACAAATCCCCTCCGCCTTGCGTGCTTGTTTCCCGCCGCAGCCGCGACATCTCCGCCTTGTAACCCCAACTCGCCATCTTGTATCGTCTCATCTATGAAGCCAACCTGGTTAGAAGAGAACCTCCTCCTCCAGAAAGGTTACTCGCTAATTGCTGGAGTTGACGAAGTGGGACGCGGCCCCCTGGCCGGCCCAGTCGCTGCCGCCGCCGTCATCCTGGATCCCAGTGCTGACCATGACTGGTATGAAGACCTAGACGATAGCAAAGTCGTTCCTCCCCGCAAGAGGCAGCAACTGGCCAAGCTGATTGAGGCACACGCCAACGCCGTCAACGTCGCCTTCGTTGAGTCGCAGGAAATCGATGCCTTCGGCATTGTTCCCGCCACCAAGACGTCCATGGCCCGCGCCATCGCCGGGCTCAAGGTCAGGCCAGACCACGTCCTCATTGATGCTGTTCCACTGCCTGAGATCAGCATCCCCTTCCGCGCCGTGACAAAGGGAGACGCTCTCTGCCGCTCCATAGCCGCCGCATCCATTGTGGCCAAGGTCGCCAGAGACCGTCGCATGAGGCAAGAGCACCGCATTCATCCCGCCTACGGTTTTTCCAGGCACAAAGGATACGCCTCACCGGAGCATCTGAAGAAGCTCGATGAGCATGGCCCCTGCCCCATCCACCGCCGTTCCTTTGCTCCTATTCGCAATCTTCTCCAGCCTCCCGCCGCCGCATCTGACAGCACTCGCTCCCGTGGCCGCGCCGCCGAAGCGGCAGCGGCAATCTTCCTGGAATCGCGGGGGTATCGCGTGCTGGAGCGCGGCTTCACCTGCCGCTGGGGCGAAATCGATCTCATAGCTCAGCATGGCGAAACCATCGCCTTCATAGAGGTTAAGTCCCGCCGCAATAACTCCATGGGTACTCCGTTCGAATCCATAACACGGAAAAAGCAGCACAGCCTCATACTTTCGGCACAGGAGTTCATTCAGCAGCGCAGCTTGGAGAACACGACGTGGAGAATCGACGTTGTCTCGGCGCGCTTGAAAGCCTCTAACGACGGTGCTTATTCCTTCGAGCACCTAGAGAATGCCGTGGTGGGCTTTTGACGTATTGCCGTCCAGCCCTTGACACACCAAAACAGTAGCGGAGTAGACTGGAAGCAGCCCTGCCCAACCTCCACCTGGCCGTTACTGCGGCGCTTCACGCACCCCGATGCGCCCGGGCCTGGATATCAAGGTTGTTCAGGGCTACCTGCTTATAGTACGTAGGATAGTAGGCCTTGGATTTCAGCAGGAACATGATTTCAGCGGAACAGGCCGACCAATTCCAAGTATCTCAACGCGAACTCACCCTGCTCTCTGCCTTGACTCCGTTAGATATGGCGAACGCTATGTGCTAGAATTCCCTTGATCTAAACCGTTCGGCCATTACCAAGATGCCCATCCATGA
>CBDHCW010000006.1:0-34479 GCA_965261445.1 Dehalococcoidia bacterium
ATCGCCCTGGAGCGGATGCTGTCGCTGCAGGGCTAGCCCCCTTCCGTAATGCCCGTCTCCACGGGCATCCAGAGATGGCAGCGGGGACTTTGCGCTTGCAGACGCACCTGTAGTCAAGGCACACAGGGTAAAGAAAGACTTCTCTATTGTTTGTATGAAGCTAGTTCTTCGCGCAGCGTTGCTTTATCGTATGTGGCACCCGTGCCAGTTTTTATTGCCGTAACTTCGTCCACTATCCCACCTTTCCTCTTGACATCCCTTGGTAAGTAATGACTTTCTCGCTCGACTAGGAACAACAGATAAGTCTGTCGTCTCAAAGGCTGGCCTTCACATGATCTACGCCCTAAGAATCGTTACTATGTTCTTCGGCCATCCGCGGTCTCGGCAGAAGGACGGCAATGATGGAGAGCGCAACACCACTGGATCTTTGGCAACATGCCTCCAGTCGCCGGAGTCTCGTCGGAGGACGTGGAGAAGATCATCTGCTACGTCCGGGAGGTCCAACGCGCCAACGGCATATTCGAAGGAGACGACTTTTCGACGGTCTGCTGAACCGAGTACGCTCCACCCCGCCAGATTGCTTCGATTCCTCGCAATGACGGGAGGCGGCCTTGTTGCCACCGCCCCACCCTCCTCCTGGTTCCCCGCCTTCGCGAGGAAAACGGTCCTGCCTGCCCTGTTGTCCGTTTGCTTCCCTGTCCGCCTTTCTGTCCCCCTTGGGGCTTGCACAAAAACCGGAAAAAACGGAATATCTAGGTAAGTTGCTGCAGATTACCCCTGACATACTGGAGATCGTGGACAGAGCGCTGGATGAGGACCTGGCTTCCCGGGACCATACCACCCGCCTCATCCCACACGACCGGCTGGGTCGAGCGGCGCTCGTTGCCAAGGAGCAAGGCGTTCTGGCCGGGCTCAGCGTGGCCGGCGCCGTCTTTTCCAGGTTGGACGCCACGGTGGAAACGTCGCCGCTCCTTCACGATGGCGATGTCCTGAACCAGGGCGACCTCATCGCCACCATTCAGGGGCCGGTAGGCGGGATCTTAAGCGCGGAGCGTACCGCTCTCAATTTCCTGCAACGGATGAGCGGCATAGCCACTGAAACCGCCAAATACGTGAAGGCCGTGGAAGGCCTGAACTCTCGGATCATCGATACCCGAAAGACGGCGCCCGGCCTTCGCTATTTGGACAAATACGCGGTGCGCGCGGGAGGAGGCCACAATCACCGGCTCAATCTGGCGGATGGCGTTCTGATCAAGGATAACCACATAGCCGCGGCCCGCCTTGACGAACTCTCCCTGGGCGACCTAGTCAACCGCGCCGGCGAAACGGCTCCCCACACTCTGAAGATAGAGGTGGAAGTGGAGACTGTGGAACAGGCTGAAGAAGCCTTGAAGGCAGGCGCGGACATCATTCTGCTGGACAACATGCCGCCGGAGGAGATGCGCCAAGCAGTGACCCTGGCGAAAGGCCGCGCCCTTACCGAGGCCTCCGGCGGCGTAACCCTGGGCAACGTACGCGAAATAGCGGAAACCGGCGTAGACCTGATCTCCGTGGGAGCGCTTACTCACTCCCCCAAAGCCCTGGATCTCAGCCTGGACCTGCAGCTTTGAGGGGATCGTTATAGGCGAACCACAAACGTTGCACTTGCTCGATTTCCTCTTCATGCATGCCGACGTCATTGAGCCGGATAGAGGCGATGACGGTGCACCCCTCGAGCTTATGCCGCAGTCACGGTACCGCTTGTCCAAAACCACGCCACTCAACCGATACGGGGAGGGGCCATTCTGTCGATTTACGGTTAAGGGTCTTCCACCGACCGCCGGCGTTTACGCACTGACCGTCAACCGAGCAGTAGCCTATGCCGGCAAGTCCCAGCATCTCGCGCAACGTTGGGGGCCTCAGGGCTACGCGACTATCTCACCTCGCAATTGCTACGTGGGAGGGCAGTCCACGAATTGCAAAGTCAACACCTGTATTTTGCTGTCCACGCGTCAGGGCCAAAGGATTGACCTTTGGATCTACGAAACACACGAAGCTGGACCAGTTGAAGCTATGCTAATTCGTGAGATCAAGCCTCCCTGGAATGATCAGAGACCTACGCGCTGACCGACATACGGATGCGGCCCTCTTAGGAACCGCAAACGTGACTTCTTGTGCAGGAGTCATTAAGCTTCACCCATGAGCATCTGCAGAAATCCCGCTCTGCTTCTACTGGTACTGGCCCTTCTTCTTGTCGCGTGCCGGAGCCCGGCGCAGGAAACATCCCCAACGGCGTCACCTACCGAAGAGCAGCCGTCTCCGACCCCCACGGTGGAGCCAACCGTCAGCAACCGTATTGCCTACGTGAACGACGACTTCCAGATATTCACCATCAACCCGGACGGCACCGATGAAAAGCAGATAACCTCGCAGGGCGGCATGTATTCCTGGCCCGGTTGGTCGCCCAATGGGAGCGGACTGGTCTTCTCCTCCTTCTCAGAAGACCTCTTGGGCCCGGGCAAGGCGCTCTATACCGTCGACGCCGGGGGCACTGAAGAGGTACAGATATTCGAGAACCCTCCCGGAGTCCCGCCCGCCATTGGACCCAGGGCTCCCCACTATTCGCTCTGGTCGCCCAACGGTGAGCACATAGCTTTCCTATCCATGGAGAATGGCGAACTGGCTCTCCACCTTATCGACACATCGGGAACCGATGAGGGCATCAGGATTGCCGGAGGAGCGCCTCTATACATCAGCTGGTCGCCGGACTCCCACAGCCTGCTCATACACCAGCAGGGTGAGCTGTTCAGATCCGACATAGATGCCCCGGAACGCCTGCTCGATCTGAGAGCCACCTCCGACAGCTACAGGGCTCCCTCTTGGTCTCCCAGGTCCAACATCGCGGCATTCCTGGATACGCAGGTGCTCTACATAGCTAGAGCGGACGGATCACGGAGAAGGGAACTGAGCAGCACCCTGTCGGGGAATGCGGCGTTCCTCTGGTCGCCCCAGGGCGACCAACTGGCCCTGGGACAGTCGTCCACCACTGATGATCCGTTCCTGGAGGAGTTGCGATTGATAGACGCCGTTTCAGAGGAGGAGACCGTTCTGGTACAGAGGCCCATAGTTGCCTTCTTCTGGTCGCCAGATGCGTCCAAGATTGCCTACGTCTCCTTGAACGACTCCAGAGAAAATCTGCAATGGCGCGTGATCGATTTGACCTCCGGCGCCGATAGGGAGCTGGTCGATTTCATCCCGTCATCAGACCAGCTGACCTGGTACGCCTTCTTCGACCAGTATGTACAGTCGCACCGGGTATGGTCGCCTGACAGCCGGAGCCTGCTGTTTGCTGGTGCACTGGTCGGTGACGGAGGACAGGCGGAAAGCCAGATATACGTCCTTCACCTGGAAGAACGGCAGCCTGTCCTGGCCATCGCCAGGGGGTCACTGGCTACCTGGTCCAACAGCTAGCCGGCAATGTTCCGCCTGCTATGGCGGGAACAAAATGTATTTCGCTATCCTCTCCAACCTTCTCCAGCAGGCCTATGGGCGTGACCTCCCCGTCCACCACCACGGATATGCTTGCCCTGATCCTGTTGTTCTCAATAAGCCTGTCCTTTAGCCCAGGATAGGCTTTCTCCAGGTTGTCTACTATCTGGCGCACCGTCGTACCTGGGACCTGCACCTTGGCCTGCGAAGTGACGTCGCGCATCAGGGACGGTATGTAGACCGTGGCCATGAAACGGGCTATCTCCCGTTGGCCTTCTTGATCCGGTCCAAGACCGTGCCCGGGTTCATGGGAAGGGTATTCATGCGGACGCCCGCCGCGTGATAGATAGCATTGGCAATGGCCGGTATGGGAGGGATGATATTGGCCTCGCCTACGCCTCTCACTCCAAACGGATGTCCCGGGTTCGGCACCTCTACTATGACCGTATCGATCATTGGCACGTCCAGCGAGATGGGCATGCGATAGTCAAGGAAGCTGCCGTTCTTCATGACGCCGTTCTCATCGTAATAGTACTCTTCATTGAGTGCCCAGCCCAAGCCCTGCACGCTGCCTCCTTGCATCTGCCCCTCAACGTAGGTCGGATGAATAGCCTTGCCCGCATCCTGGAACGCCGTGTACCTGAGAATATCCACCTTCCCCGTTTCCGGGTCGACCTGCACATCCACAATATTGCCGGAGCTGGAGGGCCCTATGCCGCGCGGATGCACCACGGCGCTGCCCATTATGGGACCGCCCGTATCGGCCATCTGAGCCGCCACCTCTCCGAACGTCATTTGGAGCGATGCGTCCGTCTTGGATCGAACCACGCCCTGGACCAACTCCACGCTATCCGGTTCCACTCCCCAGACCGCGGCAGCCCTCTCTTCTACCTGGCGCTTCACGGATTGAGCCGCCTCGTATGCTGCCCAGCCTGTGGCGAACGTGGTCCTGCTGCCGTCGGTCGTTGCCGTGTAGCCAATCGAATCCGTATCCACCACCGTTGGCAAGACCTCTTCAGCCCGCAGCCCCAACACCTCGGCCGCTTGCATAGCCACAGACGCCCGGGTCCCTCCAATGTCCGCGGAGCCTTCTATCAGGTTGACCGTGCCGTCATCGTTGACTTTGATGGTGCAGCTGGACGCCATCCCAATGCCGTACCACAGCCCCACGGCCACACCTCTGCCCTGATTGGGCCCGCTCAACGGCGCCCTGTAGTGCGGGTGCTGTTTCATGGCCTCTATAAGCTCAACCAAGCCAATCCTGGGGTATGGCTGGCCCGTAACCCGCCGCGACCCCTCTTTCGCCGCGTTCTTCAGCCTGAACTCTAGCGGATCCATTCCCAGTTTGGCGGCCAGGTCGTCAAGAAGCTGCTCTGATGCAAAAACGGCCTGAGGCGCACCCGGCGCCCTGTATGCGGCCACCTTTGGCTTGTTCACCACAACGTCGTATCCGTCTATCAGCTCGTTGGAAATATCGTATGGGGCAAATATAGAAAGCGCTCCTAAACTCACCGGAGACCCGGGGAACGCGCCGGCCTCGAACGCCAGGTAGGCTTGGGCAGCCGTGATCCTGCCTTCTTTATTCGCGCCTATCTTCGCCCAGACGTAACAACCGGATGTCGGGCCAGTCCCTTCGAACACCTCCTGGCGGGACATGACCATTTTCACGGGATGTCCCGTTTTCTTGGAGAGCAGGGCAGCAACGGGTTCCAGGTATATCTCCGTCTTCCCTCCGAATCCGCCCCCTATCTCCAACGGGATGACTTTTACCTGGGATACCGGTACGCCCAGCCTGTCCGCCGTGTAGTCCCTGACCATGAACGGCCCCTGAGAACTGCACCAGATGATGATCCTGCCGTCTTCATTCCACAACACCGTGCACGTATGAGGTTCTATGTAACCCTGGTGAACGGTCTTGGTATAGAACTCGCCTTCCACAATTTCATTCGCTTCTGAAAACCCCTTGTCTATGTCCCCAAGCTCGTACCTGGCGTAGTTCGCTACGTTGCTTGCGCCTTCTACGGGCGAACCGAGGGATTCTGTCCTGAGGTCGTCGTGAAGGACGGGGGCATCCTTCTTCATGGCTTCGGGAGCCGTTAGCACAGGTGGCAAGACCTCGTACTCGACCTGGATGGCGTTCAACGCCTCTTCCGCGATTTGCAAATCGACTGCGGCCACGGCAGCCACCGCCTGTCCCGCGTAGAGGACCTTGTCTCCGGCCAGTATGTTGGCCCTGCGGTATTTCAGCGCCACGTCATCGGCTTTGGGCAGGTCGTCGCCGGTGACAACGGCCTTCACTCCCGGCATAGCCTCCGCCTTGCTGGTGCTTATCGACCTGATCCTGGCGTGGGCAAAGGGACTGCGTAATATCCTGCCGTGGAGGAGGCCAGCGAACTGAATGTCCGCGCCGAACTGGTCCCGACCCGTTACCTTGTTGCTCGCGTCGTGACGGACCGGCCTGGTGCCCACCACGTTATAGCTTCCGGTCTCCAGGACAATGTTGGGTTCATAGTCGGTAGACGTCATTCTTCGGCCCTCCCCAAATTTCATTCCGTCCCATGCTCGCATAGGCTGAACGTCGGTGTCCACCCTGGGAAGACTATCCCGCCCTGGGCCGCTTCCTGTCCGCGCTGTCGATGAAGATAGTCACCGGCCCCTCGTTGACCAGGCTGACCTTCATCATGGCCTGGAAGACCCCGGCGGCCACCTGAAGGCCGCGTTCTCTGAGCAGATCTTCGACCCTCTCCGTCAAAGGTCTGGCCTGCTCCGGCGGCGCAGCTCCCGTAAAGGACGGGCGCCGGCCCTTGCGCGTTTCAGCGTAGAGGGTGAACTGGCTGATCAGCAGGACTTCCCCTCCGGTCTCCAGTGCCGATAGATTGAACCTGCCTTCAGAGTCAGCGAATATCCGTAGGTTCGCTATCTTTTCGACCAGATAGGCGGCATCCGCCTCGCTATCGCCCTGTCCTATTCCCAAGAACACGACGAGGCCAGGGCCAATGGAGCCTACGGTATGGTCGTCTACTGCAACGGACGCTTGGGAAACGCGCTGTATCAGAGCACGCAAGGTTACTCTGGCGAATCTGAGGAGCTTGTTGAGTCTGACGAATCGGACGAGGAATCGGTGGAAGGGTTGCTGGCAGGGGAACCCCGGCGGGCGTAGTCCGTTGTATAGAAGCCGCTGCCTTTGTATATAACGGGCACGGAGTGTAGCTTGCGGTGCGCCTCTCCCTGACAGACGGGACATTCCTGTACCGTCGAGCCGTTGAACCCGTGTCTCAGCTCAAAAGGGTGTCTGCAGACGGAGCACTGATAATCGTAAGTAGGCACGCGATAAGAACCCCTGTAACAACGTTTAGCAGTCCTTTTACAAGACTGCTAACACCTACCTAATTTAGCATTGCCGGACTGGAGTGTCAATCTGAGTGCGGGCGTGGAGGGAAGTGCAAAACTCAACTGACCTCTAGCGCCATAGAGAGGAGTGAAGCACACCGACTGCTTCCTCCTGGATGGGTACCGGCACTACGTCCGGCTCTCGATGGCGGCCAAGGCTGCAGCAACATCCGCATGATTGGGGATGATCTGGTTGAACCCGATTATGTCGAAGACCTGCTGTATGTATGGTCTAAGGGCGCAGATGTGCAGGGTACGGTTCTCCTTCTTGAGGTCCTGCCAGAGGTGCAGAAGAACGCGTAGACCCGCGGTGCTGATATAGTTCACCTCCGATACGTCTATGATGACATCACGGTCAGCGCCGGCTAAGGCACGCCTAGCTTGCACCTCGAACACGTCGGCGTTGGAAAAGTTGATGCGTCCCCAAGCTTGCAGCAGCAGGACGTGACTCTCAGACGAGACAATTTCGAGCACCATGAAGCCTATTGTAGGGGAAGGTCACATGGACAAGTCAAGTCCCAGAGGCAGCCCGTTTCTGCCGGACCCCTAAGTTCTTGAGTATTGCCCAAGTCACGACGTCCTAGTTTTACCAAGGACGGCACACGTTCCCCGTCAACTGGGCGACTCGCTGTCCGTATGCCCGCCCTTATCCTAGCTTTGCGGCACCTTTCATGATAGAGTTAGTATTGCCTTCAGCAATATGATATAAAGGTTTCAGCGCTGTCCATTTTCACGGTGGAACTAAGGAAGACTGTTTCTTTGCCCAAGACATTGCGAGGAGGGTGAAGGAAGAGGATTGAGCATGACCAGCATGGAACCCTTCACAGGGCCGAATTCCGCTTATCTAATAGAACTCTACGAAGCCTACCTCAAGGACAACGGATCAGTTGACCCGCAGGTCCGCAGTTTTTTTGATAGCTGGGCGCCCTACCTAACCAGCAGCCTTCCCACACAGTCCCCGGCAGCGGGCGCTCCATCTGTTGACTATCAACAACTAATCAGAGTCGTCAATCTCGTGGATCGTATCCGGGATAAAGGCCATCTTGTGGCAAACCTGGACCCCCTGGGGCTCCGTCCGCATCGCAAGCTTTCCTCCGAGGCCACTCTCCAGGATATATCTGAACAAGAGCTCAGCGGCCTCCCGCCTCAGCTAGTCCAAAGCCCGCTCGCAAAAGGGGCGCCCACAGCACAAGAGGTGGTTTCAAAGCTCAGAGACCTGTATTTTGGCACCATTGGCTATGAATTTGGACACATCCGAGATACTGTGGAAAAGGACTGGCTGCAAAACTCCGTGGAGTCCGGTGAGTTCAAACCCCGGCTTGACAGCAACCAAAGGCTTTCCCTACTCAAACGCCTCAGTCAAGCTGAAGCCTTCGAGCATTTTCTCCATCGCAGCTTCCCAGGACAGAAGTGGTTCTCGGTGGAAGGGAGCGACACTCTGGTGCCTGTACTAGACGAAATAGTCCAGCAAGCCTCCCGGTCGGATGTAGAGTCCATTATGATTGCCATGGCCCATAGGGGCAGACTCAACGTCCTTACCCACATCTTCGAGAAGCCGTACGACTCTCTGCTGGCTGAGTTCATGTATGGCTCCAGCCTGAACGACGAAGAAACCGACCACGGTTCCTCCGGAGACGTCAAATACCATCAAGGCGCCGAGACCAAGGTTGGCACGGGATTCAAAGAGGTCAACATCTCCATGTTTCCCAATCCCAGCCATCTGGAGCTTGTCAATCCTGCGGTCGTAGGAGCTGTGCGCGCAATTCAAGACTCAGACGGCCGCGATGGCAAGACCCCCGAGCCAAACATATACAAAGCCCTTGGCATCTTGGTCCACGGTGACGCCGCCTTTGCCGGCGAGGGTATAGTGCCTGAGACCCTCAACATGGCGCAGCTTGAAGGGTACACCACGGGAGGGGTTATCCACATCATAGTCAACAACCAGATAGGGTTCACTACTGAGGCCCACGAATCCTACTCCACTCCCTACTCCTCAGACGTAGCCCGGGGGTTTGATATTCCCATTATCCACGTTAACGCCGACGACGTGGAAGGCTGTCTCAACGCTACGCGCCTTGCGTTTGCCTACAGGGAGCAATTTCACAAAGATTTCCTCATTGACCTCATTGGATATCGCCGTTATGGGCACAATGAAGGAGACGAGCCCTCCTTCACACAGCCCATCATGTACAACGCCATCCACGACCACCCTACGGTGCGTGCCATTTGGGCCGAACAACTGATCCAAGAAGGCATAGTATCCGACGAAGAAGCTGCAGAGATGGTGCAAGAGGTACGGAATCAGCTTCAGGAAGCTCTGACCACCGTCCAAGAGATGGTGAAAGACGAGTCCAAAGTGCTACCTGAGCCTATTCCCGACGGCGACCCCCCGCAAATAGCTACGTCCGTACCGGCAGAAACGCTCATACGTCTCAACGAGGAACTTCACGCGGCGCCAGAAGGGTTTTCGCTGAACTCCAAGCTGGAACGCCCCTTACTGCGGCGGCGAGAAGCCTTCAACGAAGGGGGACGCATCGACTGGGCACACGCTGAAGCCCTATCCTTCGCCTCCATAATTGCAGAGGGCACTCCAATCCGCATCAGCGGACAGGACACGGAGCGCGGCACGTTTACCCAGCGACACGCTGTGTTTCATGACGTTAAAAACGGCGCCAGGTTTACGCCCCTAGCCTCTTTGCCCAGCGCCCGAGCACCCTTCGCCATATACAACAGCCCTCTCTCTGAAGTAGGAGTGCTGGGCTTTGAATACGGTTACAGCGTGCAAGCCACCGATACCCTGGTGCTGTGGGAGGCCCAGTTCGGGGATTTTGTCAATAACGCCCAGTCCATAGTGGACGAGATCATAGCTAGCGCCGAAGCGAAATGGGGCCAGCGTTCCGGCCTTGTTCTGCTTCTTCCTCACGGTTACGAAGGTCAGGGTCCAAACCACTCCAGCGGCTTCCTAGAGAGGTTTCTCCAGCTAGCCAATGAAGGCTCTTTCCGCGTCGCCTACTGCACTACGGCAGCTCAATACTTTCACCTGCTCCGGGAGCAGGCGGCGCTCATCCGTACAGAACCCAGGCCGCTGGTTATTATGACTGCCAAGAGCTTGCTACGCCATCCTGACGCCGCCTCATCTCTGGAAGACCTCTCTCAGGGGTCGTTCCAACCAATTATCGACGATGCACGGGCGCAAGGAAACCCAAGCGGGATCAAACGTGTCATCCTGTGCACCGGCAAGGTCCACGTAGACCTCATCGGCAGTAACGAGTATGTTGAAGCTGAATCCGTGGCCATCGTCCGCGTGGAAGAGATTTATCCCTTCCCCAGCAAGATGCTAGCCGCGGTTCTCGACTCATACAACAACGTGGAAGAGGTGGTCTGGCTGCAAGAGGAACCCCAAAAGAGAGGGGCTTGGAGCTTTGTAGAACCCAAGTTGCGCGATATTCTCAAGCCCGGCCTGCCGCTGCTTTACGTCGGCCGCCCGGGACGTTCCAGTCCCGCCGAAGGCTCGGCCACTCTGCACAAAGTTGAACAGGAACGGCTCATCCGTGAAGGGTTCGCTCCCATCAAGCTGATGACCGCAGTTCCTTTGAGGTGATCAATGTCTCTTGAAGTCAAAGTTCCAGAAATGGGCGAATCAATAATCGAAGCCACTGTAGGTAAGTGGCTCAAACAAGTCGGGGAGCCTGTCTCCGCCGATGAACCTCTGGTTGAGCTCGAGACCGACAAAGTTAACGTTGAGGTGGTCTCATCCCAGGCCGGTGTTTTGGAAAAGATAATCAAGCAGGAGGGCGCCACTGTAACCGTCAGCGATGTTCTGGCAACGGTGGTTGAGGGGGCGGCACAAGCCGCGACTCCCCCCGCGGAGGCCATAGTAGGCAACGGAGCGGCCACACAGGAAGCCACCGGCCCCGCTGCCGCCGCATCCTCACCTCCAGTGGAGGCTGAGCGGGTAACGCCTGTGGCGCGGCGCATTGCTGCCGAACACGGCATAGACCTCTCACAAGTGCCTGCCAGCGGCGGCGGCAGAGTAACCAAAGAAGACGTGATGGGTTACCTGGAGAGACGGCAACCCCAGGCAGTTGCACCAACGGAGACCCCCGTGCCTGCCCCTGCTCCTGCTGCCGCAACAGGCCGGCACGAAGAGCGTATCCCTCTGAGCCGTCGCCAGCAGACCATGGCCATCCGCATGGCCCAAGCCGTGCAGACCACGGCCATGACCACCACCTTCAACGAAGCCGATATGAGCGGCATAATGCAGATACGCCAGCGCAGGCGCGACTCCTTCAAAGAGCGTCATGGTGTGTCTTTGGGGTTCATGTCCTTCTTCACCAAAGCCGTGGTGGAAGCGTTGAAGGAGTTCCCCATAGTCAATTCTGAGTTGCAAGGCAACGAGTTGGTACGCAAGCATTACTACGACATCGGCATAGCTATCAGCACGGAAGACAGCCTGGTTGTACCTGTGGTTAGAGACGCCGACAAGAAGAGCTTCGCCAAAGTTGAATCGGCCATTATGGACCTCTCGACGCGCGCCAGAGAGCGCAAGCTGACCATAGAAGAGTTGCAAGGCGGCACGTTCACCATAACCAACGGGGGCGTTTTCGGCTCACTGATGTCCACGCCTCTGCTGAACCCACCGCAGGTGGGCATCCTTGGCATGCATGGCATCAAAGAGCGCGCCGTGGTGGTCGACGGACAGATAGCAGTGAAGCCCATGATGTACATAGCCCTCACCTACGACCATCGCGTAGTCGATGGCAAGTCGGCGGTGTCCTGCCTGGTTAGGATCAAAGAGCTCGTGGAGGACCCGGCGCGGCTGCTGGTGGGCGACTAGCCTTCCAAGTGCTTCTGAAGAACGCTCTCCATCAATTTCTTAGAGATATCTTCTTCAGAAGCAACGACAATGAAGATGGTGCTGCCCACCGGCTTGACCAGCAAGTGAACGCCGTCCAAGTCCCGAGATAGGACGTCTTCCCCGGCAATCCGTGTATCGCTCTGTAAATCCACCCTATCGGCGAATGTGTTGAGGAAGAAGCCCAGTATGAAGCCTGGATAGGTGGACCGGGCCACGAACACGGCTGCTATCCCGGAATCCTTCACGAACTCTCTATCCACGTCCTCAGGCAGCCGCAGCTCATCCTCCGCGTAGGCAACATAGGCTATGTCCTTGACATTTATCGTGCCCATGGCCTGGCCCAATCCCCCCAAATCAAGACTGGCTTTGGAGGTCAACGGGTCCAGCAAATCACCGTCAGCGCGGATGAAGCCCGCAGCAGCCGGTTCAAGGGGAGGCTCTTCAGGTAGGAGACGCAACAGCTTCCACATATCTTCGTACTTTTGCTTAAAAGTCACGCCGTCACCTGCTCGCATGGCAGTCTCTATACCGTCCGTCCAGGCGCCTTCACCACGCACCAGCCACAATACGCCGCCCTCCCGCCATTTCTCCACATCGTCAGCCAGCACCATTTCAGCGGCCTGGGACTGTACTTGTTGTTGGAACTCCACCCTGGCCCCAAAGCTATCCAGGTTCGGGCCTACCCATGCTCCCAGCGATGAAAGCTCTACGTCAGGTTGTGCCGAATCGCTGGCGGAGTCGCCGAAGGCCTCCAGCGGTATGGCGATAGGCGCGCTGTGGCTAACGTACAGGTATGCATTGAAGTCGCCGTCCGGCAGGTGTGCCTCTTCAAAACCGGGCGGGAGCATTGGATCGGTCTCCAGCAGGGTGGGTGAGCAGGCCACTAGGAACAGCGTGATAAGCAAGCCCAGGATGAGAAGTCTCTTTGGCAAACGATTCATTCTAGCTGCCAATGGCTTCTGTTATCCGCGCATCCTGTTCACCGGCGAGCACTTTTCTAAGCTCTACTATCTCATCCCTGAGAAGGGCCGCTTTCTCAAACTCCAGGTTCCTTGCCGCCTGCTTCATCTGCGACTCCAGATCCTTGACGGCTCGCAAGAGGTCGTCCTTGGGCATGTCCCGATAGGTTGTATAGGTAGCCTTGGTTTCCGCGATAGCCTTGACACGGTCGGTGATGTCCCTTATCGCCTTTCGGATACCTTCCGGAGTGATGTTATGCTCTCTATTGTGGGCTTCCTGTATCTCGCGGCGGCGCTCCGTCTCCTCTATGGACGCTTTCATGGAAGCCGTCATCACATCGGCATACATGATGACGTGGCCATCCACATGCCTGGCGGTGCGGCCCATAGTCTGAATCAGTGCCGACTGCGACCTCAGATAGCCCTCTTTATCAGCATCAAGAATCGCCACCAAGCTCACCTCTGGAAGGTCCAGCCCTTCTCTCAACAGGTTGATGCCCACAACCACGTCATAGACACCCAGGCGCAGGTCGCGGAGCCGCTCGCTCCGATCCAGCGTGTCTATCTCCGAGTGAAGGTACTGGGTCTTCACATTCATCTCTCTTAGATAATCGGTCAGCTCCTCTGCCATGCGCTTGGTCAGCGTAGTAACCAGGCAGCGTTCCCCCTTTTTTACTCTTCCGTTTATCTGGAACAGCAGGTCGTCTATTTGGCCGGAAGTGGGTTTGACTTCTATGGTGGGATCAAGAAGCCCGGTGGGCCGTATCACCTGCTCTACCACCCGCTCAGCCGTTCGCATCTCATACCGGCCCGGTGTAGCCGATACGTAGATTGCTTGGTTGACGTGAGCCTCGAATTCTTCAAAATTAAGGGGGCGGTTGTCCAGAGCCGAAGGCAGGCGGAATCCGTAATCGACCAGCGTTTGCTTGCGAGAGATGTCTCCGTGATACATGCCGTGCAACTGAGGGACAGTCATGTGTGACTCGTCGATGAACAACAGGAAGTCATCAGGAAAGTAGTCCATCAACGTCCAGGGGGTGCTCCCCGGGGCCCTCTGCGCCAGGGGCCGCGAGTAGTTTTCCACTCCGGAACAGTATCCCGTTTCTCGCAGCATCTCTATATCGTAGTTGGTTCGCGATTCGAGGCGCTGGGCCTCCAGGAGCTTGCCCTGCGATTTCAGCCATTCGACGCGCTCCACCATCTCGTCCCGTATGTCACCGATGGCCATCTCCAACTTTTCGGCGGAAGTCACAAAGTGCTTAGCCGGATATATCTCGATAGCGTCACGCTCCGCCATAACCTCGCCGGTAAGGGGATCAAGCTCTATGATGCGCTCCACCTCGTCGCCAAAGAACTCGACCCGTACGGCCAGCTCTTCATAGGCGGGGAGTATCTCCAAGGTGTCTCCGCGTATGCGGAACTTCCCCCGCGACAGGTCCATGTCGTTTCTTTCATACTGCATGTCCACCAGGTGGCGCAGAAGCCTCTGCCGGTTTCTGTGCTCGCCTTTCTGTATGTAGGCGACAAAGCTCTGGTACTCTTCCGGCGATCCCAAGCCGTATATGCATGAAACAGAGGCTACAATCAGTGTATCCCGTCTGGTGAGCAACGCTCTGGTGGCGGCGTGCCTCAGCTTGTCTATCTCATCATTGACGTCAGCGTCCTTCTCAATGTAGGTATCGGTGCGTGGGACGTACGCCTCAGGTTGATAGTAGTCGTAGTAGCTGACAAAGTACTCCACGGCACTGGTGGGGAAGAACTCCTTGAACTCGGTGGCCAGCTGTGCCGCCAGGGTCTTGTTGTGGGCAATGACCAGCGTGGGACGCTGCACAGCCTCCGCTACCTTGGCCATGGTATAGGTCTTTCCCGAACCGGTGACGCCCAGAAGCACCTGGTGTTTCCGGCCAGACACAATGCCCTCCACAAGCCTATCTATGGCTCCCGGCTGGTCTCCCGTAGGCTGAAAGTCGGAGACTACTTCAAATTTACCTTCTTGCACTGCGCGCATGGTCCAAGTCCTCTACATGTGCACCCCATCTACCGGCAAACCGCGCTCTAGGATAACAGATGCCAGCTCCATCTACACTGGAGCCGCCACCCATATCATCTCGTTGCTGGCCTCGTCGAAAGGTCTCCGATTGAAATCGCCGTATAGCTCCAGCGGGCGGTATCCCGCAGCTTCCAGCAGATGCAGAGCTTCGAATCTGTACAAGTAACGCAGCTGATAGGCCACATCCCACCTGTTAGTCCTTCTTCCCTCAGCATCGACCTCTTCCAGAATGGTGCGGGCGTTTATTATCTGACCCAGCGGATCGTGCAGGTTCTGCTCGCTGAGCCTGAGCCGCCGCCCGGTTGCTCCATCCACGATCTCCCGCCTGAACACCGGCGATGACGATTCTCTGATCAACCGCTCCTGGTCCGGCACGAAGAGGTTGAATATAAGGCGGCCCTCCGAGGTGAGATGCCTCCTGACGTTCTCCAGAGCCTGCCGCTGGTCCGCAACTGACAAGAGCAACTGAAACGACCTAAATGGGACAATGACAAGAGGGAACTTTCGCCCCAGTCTGAAGTCGCGCATATCACCAAGCTGAAACCTCAGCATTTCCTTGGCCAGTCCCAGCTTGCGGGCTCTCGCCCGTGCCCTGCTGAGCATGGCGGGAGAGTTGTCCAAACCGGTTATCTGAACGCCTGCTTGGGCCACGGGAATGGTCACGCGGCCTGTGCCGCATCCCAGTTCTAGAACAGGCCCACCTGACGATTTTGCTTCCCGCACCCAGAAAGGGATGTCTTCCTTCAGCGTGTGCACGCGGTCGTACAGGTCAGCCCAGACATCCCCGTAAAAAGACAACTTTACTCCCTGGCCAGTCGCTGTAGCGCCTGGCGCACTTGCTCTTCCAGGGGGGCTTCCGTATCACCAAGGTCGGATACCGCCTGCTGCACCTCGGCGGGAGAATAACCCAGCGCCTGCAGTGCGGCCACCACCTCTGCGTTTGGACCCATCGTGCCCACGGCAGCGGCCTCCCACTCCTTTTGCAGCTTGCTCTGTAAATCGACGACTATGCGGCCGGCTGTACGCTTCCCGATACCTTTAACGCTGGAAAGCAGGTCGGCGTTGCCGGACACAATTGCCACTGCCGCGTCGTCGGGAGTCATGGCGTCAAGGATGTCCAATGCCAGCCTTGGACCCACGCCGCTCACTTCCAGGAGCAGATCAAACAGCCGTTTCCCCCCATGCGCAGGAAAGCCGTAAAGGATGGGGATCTCATTCCTAATGAGAAGCGTGGTATGGAGCACTGCAGATTCGCCTTCACGTCCTATGGTTTCGGTAACGGAGCCCGGTACGTAGACCTGGACGCCTATCCCGGCCACCTGGATGACTACGTAATTGTCGCCAATGGACTGGATAACCCCTTTGACTGAGCTGATCATGGGGACTAAGTGCTCTCCCCCGCCGTCAGCATTGCCTCTCGACGGTTCTGCAGATGACACAACGCCACGGCCAAGGCGTCACTGGCATCTTCAGGCATTGCTGCAGCGTCAATGTCTACCTGCATCCTTATAGCCTGCTGCACCTGTTCCTTGGTGGCGCCGCCGTGCCCGCTGACCGCCAGCTTTACCTGGAGCGGAGAATACCTGGAAACGGGGACGCTTCTGGCGGCGGCGGCCATCAGTGCCAGACCCTGGGCCTGGCCGACAGCCATGGCGGTCCTGGCATTGATCGAGACAAATGGGTCTTCCACCGCCACCTCTTCAGGCCGGAAGGTCTCCATAAGTCCCAGCAGTCCGGTGTACAGGTGGTGAAGCCGCTCTCCCAGAGACAAGCCGCGCTTGGCAGTCAAGACCCCACACTTCACGACCCAAGGACTGTCTCCGTCCTCTTTTACAAGGCCGTAACCCAAAAAAAGCGTTCCAGGGTCTATACCAAGGACTAGTGAGATGGCTTCATCCTTAGCTTCAGTTCAGGAGGCGCCGTATACTTCCAGCACTTCTTCAGGGAAATCCGCATTAGTGTATACACGCTGGATATCATCAAGCTCTTCCAGCCTGTCCATAAGTCTGAGGGTCTGTTCCGCCTGCTTACTCTCCAGGAGTAGAGTGGCCTTGGGCACCATGGCCAGCTCGGAGCGGACTATAGCCGCTCCGGCATCTTCCAAGGCCTTCCGCACCTTCTCGAATGAGGCAGGGTCGGCCCGCATTTCTAGAACTCCCTCATCTTCCTCGAAATCGTCGGCGCCGGCATCTATGGCCAGCAAGGTTAGGTCTTCAGACCTGTCCTCTGATGCTTCCACCACCACAACTCCCCTGGTATCAAAGTTCCAGGCCACGCAGCCCGGTTCGCCCAGATTTCCGCCACCCTTGGAAAAGGCATTGCGTACCTCCGACACGGTGCGGGTGGCGTTGTCGGTGAGCGCCTCCAGCATGATGGCCGCGCCCCCCGGGCCGTATCCCTCGTAGACCACCTCGTGCAAGGAGTCCTGCCCACTTTCGCCGGAACCACGGCCAATGGCGCGCTCGATATTGTCGTGGGGCATATTGTTTTCCTTGGCCTTCTGCATTGCCAGACGGAGCCGCACGTTCATTTCAGGATCGGAGCCCCCCTCGCGGGCGGCCACGGTGAGCTCCCGGGCCAGCTTGGTGAATAGCTGGCCGCGCTTGGCGTCATTTGCCGCTTTGGCACGCTTTATAGTGGACCATTTTGAGTGACCAGACATAAGCCATCCCTTGCTCACTTGTTGGGATTGATGCTTCGATTCTACCATCTGTCCGAAATCGGGGTCAAAGTGACCTCTCCTGCCAAAGCTTATCCACCGTGCGAATTACCAATCCCGTGGCAAAACCACGCCTTCTCAGGTAGTTGCCCATGCGACGTCTGAATGTTCTCTTATCGACGCCTTGCAAGGTGTTCAGATGCCCTCTGCCCGCTTCGTATGCGCTTGCCTCATCGTCCATACCGGCGGTGACAGACTCAGCCAGCTCCTTGGGCACACCCCTATGGCGCAGTTCATGGCGGATGAGGGTTGCGCTGCGTGGTTTGCGGGCTTCGCGGCCCTCTTTCCAAGACCTGGCGAAGGAAGCATCGTCCAAGTAACCCATCTCTTTCAGGCGGGACATCGCTTCTTCAACGGCTTCCGCTGAGAACCGTTTGCTGAGGCGCTGACGCATCTCTAGCCGGCTTCTCGACCGGTAAGATAGGAGACGCAGGCCGGAAAGGTACGCCCTTTCAGATTCAGACATGCCGCTTTTGCTCACGCCGGATGTGCCGGGACATTGAATGCTCCGACTTACCGCTAAGGCTTCTGCACCCCACCATTCTGGGCAGCCGCTCCCACTGGAACGGGCATCCTGGCCGCCGAGGCTATCTCAGCGGCGGTGCGGATATCGGCTTCAAGCCTCTGCATCAGATCGGTATCTTTGGTCAGGAACCCTTTGGCGTTCTCCCTTCCCTGGCCAAGCCGGGTATCGCCGTAGGAGTAAAACGCGCCGCTCTTGGTCAATATGCCGTATTCAACTCCCAGGTCCACCAGATCTCCCTCCAAGCTGATCCCCCGGTTGAACATGATATCGAACTCAGCGGAGCGGAAGGGCGGCGCCACCTTGTTCTTGACAACCCTGGCGCGTACCCGGCTGCCTGTCACGTCACTACCCTGTTTGATGGACTCGATGCGGCGCAGGTCGATGCGTACCGAGCTGTAGAACTTCAGGGCACGGCCACCTGGCGTGACTTCCGGGTTCCCGAACACCACGCCCACCTTTTCCCGGAGCTGATTGATGAAGATCACCGTCGTATTGGAGCGTCCTATAGCCGCGGTGAGCTTGCGCAAAGCCTGCGAGAGAAGGCGGGCCTGGAGGCCGACGTGGGTATCACCCATGTCCCCTTCCAACTCGCTGCGAGGCACCAGGGCCGCCACGCTGTCTACGACTACCACGTCCACAGCGCCACTGCGCACCAGGTACTCTACGATTTCGAGCGCCTGCTCAGCATCGTCCGGCTGAGATAGATAGAGCGCATCTACGTTGACGCCGCACCGCGCCGCATAGCTCTTTTCCAGAGCGTGCTCAGCATCTATATAAGCGGCGGTACCGCCCTGACACTGGGCCTGCGCCGCGATATGATAGGCGAGCGTCGTCTTGCCCGACGACTCAGCACCGAATATCTCGATGACGCGGCTCCTTGGCACGCCTCCCACTCCCAGTGCAATGTCCAGTGATAGTGACCCGGTGGATATGGCCTTCACCGATGCATCAACCTCAGCTTCGCCAAGGCGCATGATGGCGCCCTTGCCGAAGCTGCGCTGGATTTGACTTATCGCAAGTTCTAAGGCCTTCTCTCGTTCAGCGGTCATAGCTCCTCCAATGTTGCGGCATGGTAGCACGCTCTAGTTAGGCCAACAATATGCTGCTGTTATTCTCCTATCATTAGAACGTGCGTGCTATTAAACGCTAAAAGCGCGTCGCTGTCAAGTGGGAGCTCGTCCAGCTAGAATTGCCTGTACCGGTTTACGATCGGCATGCGGCGGTCGCGTCCAAAGTTGCGAGGCGTTATCTTGATACCCGGCGGCGACTGGCGGCGTTTGTACTCGCTTCCATCGACAAGGCGAACCGCCCTCTGCACAGTGGTCTCGTCGTAGCCGGTAGCCAGGATTTCGCTATAGGTTTTGTCGTCCTCCACGTATGCCTTCAATATGGAGTCCAGCACGTCATACGGTGGTAGAGAGTCTTGATCACGCTGGTCAGGCCTTAGCTCCGCGCTGGGCGGCTTCGAAATCACCGAGTCCGGCACCACCTCTCTCCCCTTCGACTCGTTTACATGACGGGCCAGTTCGTAGACAAGCGTCTTGGGTACGTCCTTGATCACCGCGAACCCCCCGGCCATGTCGCCGTACATGGTGCTATAGCCAGTGGCCAGCTCGCTCTTGTTGCCAGTGGTCAGCACCAGCCAGCCGAACTTGTTGGAGAGCGCCATGAGGATGTTGCCACGCACCCTGGCCTGAAGGTTCTCCTCAGCAATGCCGGATTCGGTGTCGCGGAACGGTTCCTCCAGCATGTCCAGGTATGCGCCAAAGGCAGGCTCTATGGGCACGGTCATCATCCGGATACCCAGATTCTCCGATAGCAGCTTGCTGTCGACTACGCTCCCTTCCGAAGAGTAGCGAGAGGGCATGGAAACGCCGATCACGTTCTCCTCACCCAAGGCGTCCACAGCGATCACTGCCGTAATCGACGAATCGATGCCGCCGGAGAGGCCAACAACCACCTTCTGAAAGCCGCTCTTTGTCACATAGTCATGGGTTCCCATGACCAGCGCCTGGTAAACTTCGGCAACCGGTCCTAGCTTTGCCGTTTCCTGCCGGGGTAGAGGCGGCCTGGCGCCGTCGCCGGTGTAGCCGGATATGTGGAACCTGACCGGCTCACCTATCTCCTTCAGAGCCTCGCATTCCTCCTGGTGAGACTTGCCACGGTTCTGACGCGCCTGTGACAGAGGATCCATATCCAGGTCGACGAAAAGCAGTTCCTCCCTGAACTGATTCCCCCGCAGCAGCAACTTCCCGTCGTGGTCGAACACCACGCTGTCACCATCGAAGACCAGCTCATCCTGGCCGCCAACCATGTTGGTGTATGAGACGATGGCCTGATTATCCACGGCGCGCTTGGCCAGCATCTCATGCCTGTACCCGCTCTTGCCTGCGTGATACGGCGATCCGTTGATGTTGACGATGAGCTCAGCGCCGGCGCTGCACTGAGCATTGGTGGGGCCTACCTCGTACCAGATGTCTTCGCACACATTCACGCCTACCTCGACGCCTCTGATGGTGTAGACGGGGCACTCGCGGCCCGCCTCGAAGTATCGCTTCTCGTCAAAGACACCGTAGTTGGGCAGGAATATCTTGTGGTAGACGTCCACAAGCTGGCCGTCGCAGGCCAGCGCCGCCGCGTTGTATACCTTCCCCTCTTTTTCATCGGCAAAGCCAACCACCACCGCTATGCCACGGCTGGCTTTCACCACTTTTTCCAGGTAACGAAGGTTGTCCTGAATGAACTGCGGTTTGAATAATAGGTCCTCCGGCGGATAGCCGGGAACGGCCAGCTCCGTGAACGCGACAAGGTCAGCCTTCAAAGAACGCGCCTGCTCAATGTACCCGGTGATCTTGGCCGTGTTGCCCTCCAAGTCTCCCACCGTGGGATTGATCTGGGCCATGGCCAATCTGAAAGTCCGCATGCCTGAATTGTAAGCAGGAGGGATGGGGAAGTCTAGTTAGAAGAGGGAAGTGCAAAACTCCGGACTCTTAGGTAGAGGTCATCGGGAATACGCAGTATACCTTATCAGGTACCCCCTGGGAAGCGAGGACACAAGGATATTGCGAGCGCGCCAAACTAAGTCAGGTTTGTTCGATCATCCCCTAGGTGTTTATAGGGGTCGCCTCTTACGATATGAAAGTGCGGAGAGTTCCCTACGTGTGGGTCGGCACTACGTTGGCTATGAGATCAACGAGGAATATGTCTACACCGCTAGATGAGCTACTCCCCCAAATGACCTGAGCTTCGGAGAGAGAGGACGACTGGATCAAGGCTGCGGTCTTCCATGAATCAGCGATTCAGGTGGCGATCAAGGAATACTGTGCGAGCCTTTAGGCATGGTAGAATTTGACCAGGAGAATGAGTGAAGCTAAGCGATTCCTGCGGAAGCCCGCGTTACGAGACGCCCTCTATAGGTCGTCCAATGGCCGTTGTGCTCAATGTGGAGGGGAATTGCCCGATGATTGGCACGCAGACCACGCGCGTTCAACCTATCCTGTGCAACCCATTCTGCACATATTCTTGGCATGAATAATAGAGAGACTTCCGAAGCGTCGGATGTCCTAGCAAGGCTGGTCGGGCTGCATCATTGGTTTGCTGATCTCATCCAATAAGCGTTCGGCCACGTATAGATGGGGCCATGTGTGCAGGCGAGTTACGATTCCGGCGTCAACTAGGCGGTTGAGGACTTGTCGTGTGCCCGCGTCGGATATGCCGATAGCTGCGGACGCCTGGGACACGGTGATTATGGGGTGGAGGAACAGCTCTTCCAGGAGCCGAAGCCCGTTCGCAGACTCTCTGCGGTGATGGAGGAGGGTCCGCCAGGACTCCTGAAGCGCTCGCATTCGTCGAATTCGGTCCAGCGCATCCTTGGATTCCTGGTAGACGCCTTTCAGGAAGTATAAGAGCCAACGTTCCCAGTCTCCGGTTTCGCTCACGTTGAACAGTTCCTCATAGTACCTTTGCCGGTCGCGCTCGAAGTATGCGCTCAGGTAGAGGAGCGGCGTGGGGAGCACTCCACTTGCACACAGGAAGAGGGTTATTAGGAGCCGCCCTATTCGGCCGTTGCCATCCGTGTAGGGATGGATGGCCTCTATCTGGTAGTGCATAAGAGCGCAGCGAATCAGGGGCGGCATATCCGCGGGTTCGTTGGCGAAACTTTCCCAATCGTGGAGTAGGTTCCGCAGGTACGCAGGCGGAGGCGGTATAAACCCGGCTTCCCGGATCGGTGAGCCGGGCGTCCCTATCCAGACCTGTTGACTTCGCAGCTCGCCAGGCCGCTTGTCCTGGCCTCGGACCTCGGCCATAAGTCGCTCGTGAAGCTCGTTCGCCAACCTGTAGGAGATGGGGAGGCTCCCCAACCTGTCTATGCCATACTCGAGAGCGGTCACGTAATTCACTACTTCTCTGGTATCCCCCTTGGATCGGCCCTGCCCAGCCGCCTCATAGGCGAATACGTCCGACAGGGATGCAACAGTCCCTTCTATGCGGGAGGATAACACCGCTTCACGTCGGAGGAGCGGGCGGATCAGGAGATGTGGGTTGGGGACGATTTCTCCGACGCCGGCCAGGGTTCCTACGGCACGCGACGCGTTGTCCAGCAACGAGATCAGCCTCGAACTCATAGCAAGCTCGTCTGGCAGGGGATCGGGAACGAACGCCCACTGACCTTCGATTGTTGGGACGAGGCGGCCACATGGGCTGGTATTCAGAAGCTGCATCAATTCCCAACTCCAGTTGTAGAATTGGCAGTATTTTACACTATCGGTTCAAAAAGTACAAAGTGGCCACCGGGCTTGCAACTGGAGTTTCAAAATACAATATGCAGTGGCTACCGTATCTCATATTACTAATTGTAGGACAGGCGCGAAAGCCTGCGACATCTCTAGAACGGCGTTCAGGCAGCGATCCTTGCCTTTCTCCTGGGCTAGGACGCGTTCTTGGGCGGCTGTAGGGCGCAAATTCAAACTGACACACTACCAAGAAGGTGACCCGCTCGCCATCGTCGTCTTGGACGGTGTAACATCGCGGCGGCTACATGCTTCATCTTCGAGGTTCTTTGTCTTGCAACGGCTTGCCGGGGGAGGCTCTTGATGCCATGCTCAAGTCACGAAGACTACGCAGACGCCATAGGAGCTACAAGTGGTGATGACTAAGCGATTCGCGAACCATCCAGCGCAGGGAGGCTAAAGCAATGAAGGAACTCTATGCATGGCTACGCCACCGTATCCTATTCTGGCTACCAGTCAGACCGTCTCAGAACCAGAAGGCGTGCCCGCAAGATTGCGATGACGAGGGGATTGTGTGGGTACCCTTCATCTTTCTCAACGAGTTTATCTCCGGACAGTATTTCGGAACTGGGTATTCAAATAAGCCAGATATCTTCCAAGACCCGAGTGGCACCGACACGCCCATTTCGGATTGGTATGACCTTCTTGTGCAAACGGCTGAATGGCTGGTGCGCAAGGGGCTTGTTATGCACCACGACCCCGCAAATTCAGCAAGACTCATGGAGGAGCAAGCGGACAGGTTTGCAGGAGAGTTCCTAGCGCCAGCTCGTGAGTTGAAAACGCAACTCTGGGGCCTCGACTTTCAGAAACTAGCAGGCCTAAAGCAGTATTGGAAGATTTCCATACAGTCCCTGATCATGCGGGCGTTCCATCTGGGGGTTATCTCTGAGCGACAACGACGGAACATGTTCATGCGGATCAACAAGGCTGGGTACAGAATGTGGGAGCCTTTAGAACTTGACCCAGCTCTCGAACCTCCCAGCATGCCGTATCGATTGATTCAATTTCACAAAACCTTTCTTGAGTACAATGAGGAAGATATCCAAGAGTTGTTGGGTATCTACACTGATGATATGAGAGTGTTCTACCGAGACCCCCAAGACTATCTGGCAAGTCTTCGGTAGCTATCCCCATCTCTCCGACACGCCTTGGACAAAGTCAGTACAGCGGATACTCCCGGCAAAGTTCGGAACCAAAAGCTAGTGCGGCGGTTCAGGAAGGAGATTCAATCATGGCAGGTGACAACAATTGCCTAAAGGAAGGGTTTTGGGGAGGGTTGCGCTCATGGTTATGCACACTGAACGGTGGCGTACTACTTCTGACCTTTATTCTGATAGGCTTAGGGGGCGCTCTATTCATTGGGATCGATAGACTCATCGAGATTGCATCAGCCGTGAAGAACGGCGATGCCGGGTTCGCTGAAGGAATGATACTGACCGCCGTCGTCGGAGTGATAACCACCTGGTGGATTCACATTTCAAGTGCAACACTCTATCCAAAAATATCTCTGCCGGAGTCCTATAATCGAGACACTTGCGGGGGGTATTATTGTAGGCCTGAATCATTTGCGTAAACCGTTTTTGAGGCAACGCTGCCAAGTCCGTTTTGCGGGGCAGGGTCCGCCGCAGCCGACCGATGGCGTTCTCTACCCCACCCTTCTGCCAGGGAGAGTAAGTATCGCAGAAAAAGGTCTCTATACCCAGATCGTGGAGTTTGTAATGGAGTGCGAACTCGGTCCCGTTGTCGAAGGTGACCGTCCGTCGCCATTCTGGGGGAAACTGACCCAACACTTGGGACATGGCGGCAGCGATGGGCCTGGATGCCTTGCCAGGGGGCCTTAGGGCTATGAGGATGCGGGAGTGGCGTTCGTGCATGGTAAGCACGGCATGGCCATAGGCCCTGAACAGCATCAGGTCGGCCTCCCAGTGACCAGGAGTGCGGCGGTCAGCAGCGCTCTGCGGGCGCTCGGTGATGGGACGACGCTTAGCCATGAAGGAAGCAGGGCTGCCGCCTTTGTGGCCTCTCCAACCACGCTTGGACTTAGCTCGGGGCAGGTAGTGGCGCCAACTGTAGTCCTTCTTGCGAGCAATCTGGCCGTAGATGAACCTGTAGATGCTCTCGTGGGAGATGACTGTACTGCCTGACTCCATAGCCATCCGTCCCGCCACCTGCTCCGGTGACCAGCCCTGCTTAAGCCCAGAGAGCACCTTATCCCGCAGCGCCTCATCTCGCTCCAGTCGAGAACCACGCCAACGCCGGGCATGGGCTTGCTGGTTCGCATACCTGGGCTGGTATCCCTGAGTTCTTGAACCATTGCGCTTCAGCTCACGAGCCACTGTCGATGGCGAGCGATCCAGACTTGCCGCGATTTGGCTGACCGAGTATCCCGAGGCTTGTAGTCGGGCAATTTCACACCTCTCTTCAATGGTGACATGTCCATAACTTTTTCCCATGACAACACCTTAACCAAGTGTTGCACTTCGTTTGTGAGTTTAGGCCTTCCTGTCCTTGATAACCTTGGTGGTCAAAGCAATCGTAGATTCCCTTACTTCTAAGAAGTGACCTGAAATTCACCCAGAAAGTGCCTAAAAGGGGCTTCCCTTCGTTTTGCACTTCCCTCTTAGAACGGGTTCGCTTGGTTTTAGCTCAGCCGGATGTTAAGCTTAACATCCGCATCATCATGACTGAAGAGCATCAAATAGACAGGCGTATGGCTCTCCTCATCGACGGCGACAACGCTCAAGCGTCTCTGGTGGCGAACATCCTTGCCGAGGCCAGTAAGTACGGTCTGGTCACCATTCGCCGCATCTACGGCGACTGGACTACTCCCAACATGAACAGCTGGCGAGAGTCGCTCCAGCTTCACGCCTTCCAGCCAATCCAGCAGTTTCGCTACACAAAAGGCAAGAACGCCACGGACAGCGCCATGATCATCGACGCCATGGACATCCTCTACGAGACCGTGGTCAACGCCTTCTGCCTTGTTTCCAGCGACAGCGATTACACCCGTCTCGCCACGCGCATTAGGGAGAAGGGCCTGTTCGTCATGGGAATTGGGCGGAGAGATACCCCTCGTTCCTTTGTCAACGCTTGCGAAGTCTTTGTCTACACCGAAAACATATCTCCAGAGAAGGCTGAGGTATCGCCTCCATCCTCTGATAACTCCGCCAGCCAGGCGCCGGACCCTGTGCCACTTCTCAAAGCGGCTCATGACCTGGCGGCATCGCACGACGGCTGGGCATCCCTGGGCGCTATCGGTGAGAGGCTCCGGCAGCTAGATCCGGGCTTTGATCCCCGCACTTACGGCCAGAAGCAACTATCCGGCCTTGTAAAGGCGCATACCAAAGATTTTGAAGTTAGAGCATCGGAAACACGCGGCGGCCCTTTCCATGTCCGGATCAAGCAGCAAAGGCGCCAAACGGCTACTAGGAAGAAATAGACCTCGATAGGGCGCCGGGCAGGCTGCGAGGCAACTTGGTCGAGCCCATGAGGTACTTGTCCATGTGGTGCGCCGCCTCCCGTCCCTCCGCAATTGCCCACACCACCAGCGACTGACCTCTCCGCATGTCTCCGGCGGCAAAAACGCCGGGTACGCTGGTCATGTGGCTCTCGTCCGTGGAGACGTTACCACGTACGTCATAGGTCACTCCAAGCTGCTCCAGCAGACCCTCTTGCTCCGGGGAAACAAAGCCCAGAGCCAACAATACCAGGTCTACTTCGATTTCAAATTCACTGCCGGGTACCTCGTTCATCACGGGCCGGCCCGTCTCATCCGGCGGCTCCCATTCCAAGCGTACAGCACGCAGCTTCTCCACGCGCCCGTTGCTGCCGCAGAAGCCCTTGGTCAGGATGCTGTAATCGCGAATGCCGCCCTCTTCGTGGGCTGCGTAAGACCTGAAAATCACCGGCCAGTAGGGCCACGGCTCGTCGGTGGAACGTTGCAATGGCGGCTCCGGCAGCAACTCGTACTGGTACACAACCTCGGCGCCTTGACGGTGCGCCGTTCCCAGGCAGTCGGCTCCCGTGTCGCCGCCGCCCAGGATCACCACGCGTTTGCCCTCCGCACTGATCAGCTCCTCAGGGGCCACCGTCAGACCCGCGTTTATCCTGTTTTGCTGCGTTAGATAATCCATGGCCAGATGGACGCCTTCAAGGTCACGTCCCAATACCGGTAGTTCCCTGGCTTTGGTGGCTCCGCCTGTCAAACAAACGGCGTCGAAATCCCGCAGCAGGTCTTTCGCAGCGACGTCAACGCCCACGTTGGTGCTCGTCCTGAATGTAACGCCTTCCTGGGCCATGAGGTCGACTCGGCGCTGCACCACGCTCTTCTCCAATTTGAAATCGGGAATGCCCAACGTGAGGAGGCCGCCAACGTATTCGTCCCGCTCAAATACCGTGATGGAGTGACCGGCGCGGTTCAACTGCTGGGCAACGGCCAGTCCGGCGGGACCTGAACCCACTACCGCCACTTTCTTGCCCGTTCTAACCTGCGGCGGCTCCGGTTTTATCCAGCCTTCCTGGAAGCCTCTCTCTGCTATGGCGTTCTCTATGTACTCAATAGTCACGGGATCCTGGTTTATGTTCAGCACACAGGCCTCTTCACAGGGAGCAGGACAGATGCGGCCGGTGAATTCAGGGAAATTATTGGTGGCGTGGAGCATATCCAGCGCCTGCTTCCAGCTGTCCGTATAGACCAGATGGTTCCAGTCCGGGATGATGTTTCCCAGCGGGCAGCCCGTATGGCAGAACGGCACAGCGCAGTCCATGCAACGGCCTGCCTGATCACGTATGCTTTGCACGGGCCATTCCTGGTAGAACTCCTTCCAGTGCTTGACCCGTTCCGTTATCGGCTCCCGGTTGGGGCCTCTTCGGCCCAGATGAACAAACCCCAGCAGCTTACCCATGAATTACCAGTTCTACCTCTTTAGGCTGCTTCACCTTTTGCGTCTCCAGCACTTTGCGATAAGCTACGGGCATAACCTTGACGAACTTGGCGATCATGCCCTTCCAGTTATCCAGCACCATCCGCCCCTTGGTGCTCCCTGTGTACTCCTGGTGCCATTCAATCATCTGTCGCAATGCTAGCTGATCCGCCGGATCATCCACCTGCTCCAGCACAACCATTTCCGTATTGCATTTATCGGTGAACTCGCCGTCTTCGTCCAGAACAAAGGCTATGCCGCCGCTCATTCCCGCGGCGAAGTTTCGACCCGTCCGACCAAGCACCACCACCATGCCGCCGGTCATATATTCACAGCCATGGTCGCCGATACCCTCTACCACGGAATAAGCGGCGCTGTTGCGCACGGCGAACCGCTCACCAGCCATGCCGCGTATAAAGGCGCGTCCTCCCGTGGCACCGTAGAGTGCCACGTTACCGATGATGACGTTGTCTTCAGCCACAAAGGTGGAACCCTCCGGTGCATACACTACGAGCCGGCCGCCGGACATCCCCTTGCCAAAGTAGTCGTTTGCATCACCCTCCAGCGTCAGGGCAACTCCCTTGGCCAGAAATGCGCCGAAGCTCTGCCCCGCCGAACCCTGTAAGCGGAAATGGATGCTGCCCTCGGGCAGACCATCCTCTCCGTAACGCTTGGCCACCTCCCCGCTGAGCATGGTCCCCACCGTACGGTTGTAGTTATGGATTGGCAACGTGGCCTCTACCGGCCCGTTTCCATGAAGAGCACTCTGCGCCAGGCGGAGCAGTTCTTTGTCAAGAGCTTTGTCCAGGCCATGATCCTGCACCTCGCGGCAATAAGTCGCCACCCTGTCCGATGCTTCAGGACGGTGAAGAAGCTGGCTGAAATCCAGGCCCTTTGCCTTCCAGTGGTCTATGGCCTTCTTGCTGTCCAATCTGTCAACGCGGCCCACCATCTCATCGACTGTGCGGAACCCCATCTGCGCCATAGTCTCTCGTAGCTGCTCTGCCACCATGAAGAAGTAGTTGATCACAGCCTCCGGCTGGCCGTCGAAATGCTTGCGCAGTTCGGGGTCCTGGGTGGCGATGCCCACTGAGCACGCGTTCAGGTGGCACTTGCGCAGCATAATGCACCCCAGCGCTATCAAAGGAGCAGTGGAGAAGCCAAACTCCTCCGCACCAAGCAGACAAGCAATGGCCACGTCACGCCCGGTCTTCAATTGGCCGTCCGTTTGCACCACTATGCGGCCTCGCAAGTCGTTTTGCACCAGCACCTGCTGCGTTTCAGCAATGCCAAGCTCCCAGGGCAGCCCGGCATGTTTGACGGACGATTCGGGCGATGCACCCGTGCCGCCACTGTCTCCGCTGATCAGCACAACATCGGCGTGTCCCTTGGAAACCCCGGCGGCGACGGTGCCAACGCCCACCTCGGCCACAAGCTTGACGTGGACCCGGGCCTCAGGATTCACGTTCTTCAGGTCGTGAATGAGCTGCGCCAAGTCTTCGATAGAGTAGATATCGTGGTGCGGCGGCGGCGATATCAGCTCCACTCCAGGCGTGGTCCGCCTCACCCACCCTATATACTCATCGACTTTGTGGCCGGGGAGTTGACCTCCCTCTCCAGGCTTAGAACCTTGCGCCATTTTGATCTGCAAGTCGGCAGCGTTCACCAAATAGTTGGTGGTAACGCCAAACCGCCCGGAAGCCACCTGCTTGACAGCACTGCTCCGCGAGTCGCCGTTGGAATCGGGAGTAAAGCGGCGGTAGTCTTCTCCGCCCTCACCGGTATTGCTCTTGGCGTCTATACGGTTCATAGCTATGGCCAGGGTCTCGTGGGCCTCCCTGCTGATAGCACCCAGAGAAATAGCCCCCGTGGCAAAGCGCTTCACTATCCGGCTGGCAGGCTCCACCTCATCCAGGGATAGCGGCTCTTCCGCCGTCTTGAACTCCAGGAGCCCCCGCAGTGTGCACAACCGTTTTTCGTATTCGTCGGCCAATTCAGCAAACCGCCTGTACACACTAGCGTCGGCTGTCTTGGCGGCGTGCTGCAACAAGGCAATAGCGTTGGGATTCCACATGTGAAACTCGCCGTCCCGTCGCCACTGATAGACGCCGCCCACCTCCAAGTCCAGCACCGCAGCCAGTCTTGATTCGCCGTATGCCCTGTGATGCCGGCTCAGGCTCTCCTCTTCGATGACATCTATACCAATCCCGCTGATGCGGGACGGCGTCCAGCTGAAGTATTTGTCTATGGTCTCTTGATTCAAGCCCACCGCCTCAAAGATCTGGGCGCCCCTGTAGCTTTGTATTGTGGAAATGCCCATCTTGGAAGCAACTTTGAGCAGGCCCTTGTGCACCGCTTTAATGAAGTTCTTCTGGACCGTATCGTAATCCAGTCCTTCAGGAAGCAGGTCTCCCTGTCTTACCATGTCAGCCAGCGATTCAAAGGCCAAGTACGGGTTCACGGCTCCCGCCCCGTAGCCGATGAGCAGGGCAAAATGCTGCACTTCCCGCGGCTCACCCGACTCTACAACGAGGCCAACCTTCATACGCAACCCCTCCCTTATCAGGTGATGATGCACCGCGGAGGTTGCCAGTAAGCTGGGTATGGGAACGTGGTTGGCGTCCACGCCTCTATCCGACAGCACCAGAATGGTATGCCCCGACTTTACCGCCTGGGATGCCTCTCTCAGCAGCTCCTCCAGGGCGCTCTCCATGGCTCCCGGCCCTTCGCTGGCGTTGAACAGGGCAGGCAGGGTCTTCGTTTTGAGGTAAGGGATCTGGTTTTGCCTTATTCGCTCTAGCTCTTCATTGGTTATCACGGGGTGGGGCAGCTTCAGTTGACGGGCCTGTTGAGGCGTTTCTTCAAGGAGATTGCCTTCAGAGCCAAGCCATATCTCCAGAGAAGTGACTATCTCTTCGCGTATCGCGTCCAACGGCGGGTTGGTTACCTGGGCAAACAGCTGCTTGAAGTAGTTGAACAGCAGCTGCGGCCTGTCAGAAAGCACAGCTAGCGGCGTGTCGTTGCCCATGGAACCCACAGGCTCCGACCCCGTTTCAGACATAGGCTGGACCAGCATTCTGAGCTCTTCCAGGGTGTATCCAAACGCCGCCTGCCTTTCCACCATTGACGAGCGCTCCGCGGGCGGCCCCATTGTCTCTTCAGGAAGGTCCTCAAGCCGTACCATGTTTCCCCTGGCCCATTCACCATACGGCTGCCTTGTAGCGACCTCTGACTTGATCTCCTCATCATCTATGATCCGTCCCTGCTCCGTGTCCAAGAGGAACATCCGGCCCGGTCGCAGGCGTCCCTTGTACTGCACGTTTTCCGGCGACACCTCCAGCACCCCTGTTTCGGACGCCATGATCAGTAGATTGTCCTTGGTCACGGTGTAGCGGAAAGGCCGCAGGCCGTTGCGGTCCAGATTGGCGCCTATCCTTGTTCCATCGGTGAAAGCTATGAGCGCGGGGCCGTCCCAAGGCTCCATCAGGTTGGCATGATACTCGTAAAAAGCCCGCTTTTCCGCTGAAATGAACTCGTTCCCGTTCCATGCCTCCGGAATCATCATCATCATGGCGTGGGACAGAGTTCTGCCGCCCAGCACCAGCATCTCGAAAGCATTATCGAAGCTGGCCGTATCGCTAGCGCGGGGTGTAATAATTGGGAATAGCTTCTTCACGTCATCACCAAACATGGGTGACGACAACAGGGCCTCGCGGGCCGTCATCCAGTTACTGTTGCCCCTCAGCGTGTTGATCTCTCCATTGTGCGATATGTAGCGGTACGGATGCGCCAGCTTCCATGAGCCCAGCGTGTTTGTGCTGAACCTGGAATGCACCATGGCAAAACCGGATTCCATTTGGGGGTTCTTCAGATCCGGGTAGAAGTGCTCTACTTGCGTGCCTGTGAGCAGTCCCTTGTAAACCACCGTGTTGGAGGAGAGACTGGAGATGTAGAAGGCATCCGCTCCCTTCATCCCGGAAGCAGCCACCGCGTTCTCTATCACTTTGCGTATGACGTATAGCTTCCGTTCCAAGGAGGCCTGATCAAGCACGTTGGAGCCCCGCCCCACAAAGAACTGCCGTATGACGGGCCGTACTGCCCTGGCCGTCTTGCCAATACGGCTTTCATCCACAGGGACGTCCCGCCATCCCAGGAACCACTGGCCTTCCGCCTGAACCACGCCTTCTATGATCTCCTCGCCGCGCGCCCTTTCCGCCTGGTCTTGCGGCAAGAACGCCATTCCCACCCCGTACTCACCCTGCTGCGGAAGGTCTACTCCACTCTCATGGACAAAGAATGCGTGCGGAGTCTGGAGAAGTATTCCCGCCCCATCGCCCGTATCCGGGTCGCTGCCCTGGGCGCCGCGGTGCGCCAAATGCCGCAGCAAATCAATGCCCCAATCGACAATCTGGTGCGACTTGCGGCCCTTTATATCGGCGACGACACCCACTCCGCAGGCGTCGTGCTCGAACTCGGGGCGGTACAGTCCTCTCGGCATGTCTTCTTTCATCAAAGTGTTCCTCAAAGTACGGGCAGATAGCGCTTGAGCTCGTAGTCTGTGACGTGGGTACGGTAGCTGTCCCACTCGATCTTCTTGTTCTTGATGAAGCTATTGAAAACGTGCTCACCGAGGGCGCGTTTCACCAATTGGCTCTGCTCAGCATAGCTGATTGCTTCAAAGAGGCTTCCAGGCAGTGTCTCCACGCCCCTGGCCTTTCTCTCTTCTTCCGACATCTGGTAAACGTTAGCTTCTACAGGTTCAGGAACCGGATATTCCTTCTCAACACCCTCCAACCCGGCGGCTAGGAGTACGCTGAACGCCAGGTAGGGGTTTGCATGCAGGGTCCGGAGCTCGGTATTCAACGCGCACCGATTCTTCCTTTCCTTCACGGAAGGCGGGAATACGTATCAGGTCTGACCGGTTGATCCTGGCCCAAGAGATGTAGACAGGTGCTTCATAGCCTGGCACCAGCCTTTTGTACGAGTTCACCCACTGATTGGTTACCGCCGTTATCTCTTGAGCATGCTTCATGAGACCAGCGACGAAACAGCGCGCCAGCCGCGACAGCCTGTATGGGTCATTCTTTTCAAAGAAGACGTTCCTGTCCCCCTGAAACAGTGACATGTTGACGTGCATACCGTTGCCGTTAAAGCTGGTCACTGGCTTGGGCATGAAAGTGGCATAAAACCCGTATCTTATAGCCACCTCCTTCACTGCCAGGCGGTACGTCATAACGGTATCGGCCATGGTCAAGGCGTCTGTATATCTCAAATCTATCTCATGCTGGCTGGGCGCCACCTCGTGGTGGCTGTACTCCACTGGTATCCCCATCTCCTCCAGCATGAGGACGGTATCGCGCCTCAGCTCGGTGGATATATCTTGCGGGGTCTGGTCAAAGTAACCACCCGCGTCCAGGGGCTCGGTGCCGTCCGAGCTCTTGAAGTAGAAGTGCTCCAGCTCAGGCCCAACGTAGAATGTGTAGCCCAGGTTGCTTGCCCGCTCCAGATTGCGCTTCAGCACCGTCCTGGAATCGCCCTCGAAAGCCATGCCGTCAGGGGTCAGGACGTCGCAAAACATGCGTCCTACCGCGTTCTGTTTGGGCCGCCAGGGGAGGATGCGAAACGTGGTGGGATCAGGCATTGCCACCATATCGCTCTCGTCAATGCGGGCGAAGTCTTCAATGGATGAACCATCAAATCCCATACCTTTGTCGAAAGCGTTCTCCAGCTCCGCCACGTTCAGAGCAAACCCTTTGAGATTCCCCAGGATGTCCGTGAACCAGAGACGAACAAACCGCACGTCATTGTCTCTAACCGTGCGGAGTGTGTATTCGATAGCTTCTTCGCGGTCTTGTTGCATAAGAAGGGGTGAATTTAATCCGATTGTGAATTCTTGGTCAAATACATTGTGATTACTTTTTCAATCAGCTGGGCCCATTGCACCGAACTATACGCCTCTTTTGACCAAAATGATGGACGGGATGTTAACTGTTTGTTACAAAAGCGCGATGCATGGAGGGAATCAAGGCGGCGTTTGCTTGAAAAACAAGGCAATGCCCAAGGGCTGTAGCTCCTTGCCCTGTCTACCCTTCGCCAAGCAACGCGGCCTCTCTTTTGAAGCGGTAGCCCACGTTGCGCACTGTCTCTATCAGGTCTTGACCGGCGTCTTCCAGTTTGCTGCGCAGCCGCCGTATGTGCACGTCCACCGTCCGCGTCCCTTCGTAATAGTCGTACTGCCAGACCTCGCTGAGCAGCGTTTCACGGGTGAACACCCGGCCAGGACTGGCCGCAAGCAGTGAGAGGAGCTGGTACTCTTTGAACGTGAGAAGCACCCTGTTGCCGCGGTGGAACACCTCATAGCTTGCCAGGTCTATGTACAGGTCTCCCCTTCTAAGCGATTCTTCGCTTCTTGCCGGCCCTGTTTGTTTGAGGCGAATCAGCGTTTGCCTGATCCTAGCGCTCACTTCACCTGGCGACGGCGGCAAGAGGAAGAAATCGCTGGCCTGTGAAGCATCGTACTTAGCTACCAGTTCCCTGGGCAAGGCACATATGAGCGCCACGCCCAACCTGCGGCAATGCTCCGCCAAAGCATCCAACTCATCCAAGCCCGATGCGCTCAGGTCCAGCAGGACTGCATCTACTTGGCCGACCCTACTATCCAGGCTGGAAACGACGGCGTAGCCAACCTGCTCCCTGAAGAGAGTATCCAGCAAACCTCCGTCGGCGTCACTCCTGGTCGCTAGCACACGGACTTCGTACGTCACCACCACACCTTCCCTTCCACCTCCATCCTCAGA
>CBDHCW010000007.1:0-23136 GCA_965261445.1 Dehalococcoidia bacterium
CTATCAACGAACGCGCAACCGACTGATCAAGCCGAGTGACATGTTCATCCACGCCATCGCTGGCTGCTTGAGCGGCGGCTCTCTGCGTTACTTCGACACGGTGTTGAAGAGCATCTCTACAGACTTGAGAAATATTGACTTCGGGCCTGATCTGCTTAACCTGTCGTAACAGTTCATTGGGAACATTAATGCCTATGCGCATGATTCGATCTCCTAAAGCTTGTATGCTTATATACAGCATAAGCATACAACATACTAGTGTCAATCATATCTGACTGCCATTCAGTCCTGCAATTCCTATTGAACAACCGCACGGTGCCCAACGTAGCCATGAAATGGAACCCTTGCTGGTAGAATGTCTAACATGGAAGGCATGACAGCAATACAGTGGGCATATCTGGGCAGCATGGACTACAAGGAAGCCTGGAACTTGCAGCGCGACCTGGCTGAAGCAAGGACCCGTGGTGAAATCCCCAATACACTGTTGCTATTGGAGCATCCTCCCACCTACACCTTGGGTAGGCGTGGCAGCGACTCCGATCTGCTGCTGCCTGTAGAAGACCTAGAGTCGCATGGCGCCGTGGTAATAGAAGTCGACCGGGGAGGGCAGGCCACATTCCACGGGCCGGGGCAACTGGTCGCGTACCCTATACTCAATCTGAAGGAATGGGGCGAGGGACCTCTGCACTACGTCAGGACGTTGGAATCTGTCTTGATGGGCGTGCTGCAAGAGTTTGGAGTGCGGGCAATACGCATAGATAAACTGACCGGCGTTTGGGTGGGCGAAAAGAAGATAGCCGCAATTGGCCTGAAGGTAAGCCGTGGCGTGACAACGCACGGTTTTGCACTGAACGTTTCCACGGACCTGGCGTGGTTCCAACACATTGTCCCTTGCGGAGTCCCGGACAAGGACGTGACCTCCATGAAACACCTGCTTGAACGACCGGTTGCCGTGGCAGAAGTGATACCCGTTCTGCTGAAGAGATTCGGCGTTGAATTCAGTGCTGAGATGAAGGCCGTGACCCGGGAAGCGCTGCTCGGTCCCGTCTCTGGCGTGGTTTAGATGCTTGGGCACGCAACCTGGCTTGTATTTTCTCGCTGGTAAGCTCACGTAATGCATCGGCGGCAACCCAGCGCGCCGTCCTGACCCCGGAGTCCAGGATTTGGCGAGCTGTGGCAATCGCCTTGGCGTTCAAGCTCAGGTTCCGCTTGCCTATCTGCCGCAGGGCCCAGTTGACGGCTTTGCGTACAAAGTTGCGATCATCCGGGGCCTGGGCCTTAATGACAGGGAAGAACTCCTCCAATCGCTTGTCGCTAGCCTTCTTGTCGTGGATGGCAAGGGCAACCATCAGTGCAAAGGCGGCGCGTTTCACGAACTCTTCTTCCCGGGTGCTCCACTCATGGGCCTTCTGATATGCATAGGGAGATCTGCCCCAAAGGTTCATACAAACCTGATCACAGACGTCCCATGAATCTAAATCTCCTACCCAGCCCTCCATCTGTTCTTCGGTCACCTGAGCGGGTTTGCCGATTATGCTGGCCAGTATGCGTGCTTCGTGAATGCCGGAGTCCCATAGCTGTTGCGCCAAGCCATGGTCTTTACCCATCTCCCTGGCCAGGGGCCGCAGAGTACTAAGCGAGATACCAAGGGTGCTCCGAGAGTTGATGCCGAAGCGGGCCATACCCTCCACATTCTCCGGGTTGGCTAGGCCCTTGAGGCGACTGATGACTTCTTCAGCCTGCATCTTGGTTACTGGACTACTTGGCTGTGGTCACAGTACCACTTTCAAGGCGAAAGTTTAAGCCTTAAGTTGTCCTTGACACTCTGCCGACACCTGCCTACGATTTGTTCAGTGTCGATGCTAGGAGGAGATTTGACCACAATACGGCCGATTTACGAGCTTCAGGAGATGGATTCGACGATAGACCGGCAGCAATCCGAACTGGCCACGGTGGAGGCGCGCCTGGTGGACAACAAATTGATGGAGGAATTGAAGAGACGGCTTTCCACCAACGAAGAGTGCCTGATGCAGACCAAGAGTAGACAAGCCATGCAGGACCTGGACGCAAAACAGTTCCAGGCCAAGGTGCAGAGCCTTGAAGAACGTCTCTACGGCGGCTCAGTAAGGAATCAGAAGGAGTTGGAGAGCATCACCAGCGAATTGCAATACAGCAAAGAGCAGTCCACGGAAAGCGACGAGCAGCTTCTGGCTTTGATGCTCACTGTAGATGAGCTTGAAAAGCAGATTGCTGAAACCCGTGCACGGATAGAAGAGCTTGAGTCCACACAGGCTGAAGCCAGGGTGAAACTGGCCAGAGAAAGGGATGCGCTCAAGGAGAGCCTGCTCTCTGCCGCGGAGAAACGCGCGCGGATGGTCGAGGCAATACCCGCACTGCTCCTCAGCCAGTACGAAAGACTACGGAAGGCGAAACAGGGTCTGGCTGTGACCATGGTGCAAGGCGGCAGGTGTATGGCCTGCCGCCTTGCCTTGCCCACCAGAGAGATGCAGAGTCTGCGCACTTCCAACGTGCCTATTACCTGCAGCAGCTGCGGCCGGATTCTATACGCGAGTTGATATATGCACGCTGTGGGCTACTTACGCTATAACAAGCACCTTCCCCCGGATTCAGCCATGTCGCGGAAGGACCAGGAGGGTCGGCTGGCTGCTTTTGCCAGGAACAACGGCCATACACTACGGCAACTCTTCGTAGACGTTGCATCGGAGGATAACGCCCAGGGCTACACGGACTTGCTGAATTACCTGCAAAACCAGGCCGAGGAGTTCTTGGTCCTAATCAACGACCCATCTCAGCTATCTACGACTCTGGAAGGAGCCGTGGATGCTGTGCTCAGCGTAAACGGCTTGAGGTCAAACGTAGTATGCACAATGGAAGGCCTGCCGAACCCCATCCAGGCCCTATACAGGTCAATGACCTCTGAAGGGCAGCACGCCGCCAAACGGCAGCAAATTAGACAGGCCATGCAGAACAAAGCACTACGCGGGGAAGGCTTGGGGAAACCGCCCTACGGATACTCTCTGGGTAACGAGGGCAAGTTTGAAGCGGTGCCCCATGAAGCGGAGGTCGTTCGCCTAATATTCAGGCTTTACTTGGAAGGATCAGGGCTGAGAACCATTACACGGCGCCTGAATGAAAGCGGGTACAGAACGCGCAAAGGGCGGAACTGGAACATGGTCACGCTGCGTGACATGCTGCGTAATCGAGCCTACATGGGCACCTATCAGAGGTTTGGCATGCGGCTTCCGGCTAATCATCCCGCCATAGTGTCGTCGGAAGATTACAGGCGCGTTCAGGACCTGATGCACTCTCGCAAGCCGCTCCGGCGAGCGGGAGAGATCGAGCCCTTCCTGCTTTCAGGGATGGTGTACTGCGCATCATGCGGCAACCGGATGATTGGTGTGACCAGAAGGCAGGCGTGGCGCACCAAAGACGGCCAGCGCAAACACGGTAGCTACAGGTACTACCAATGCCAGACCCGCGCTAATCAGAGCCAGTGCCAGTACCATACCAAGAGAGCCAATGAGTTGGAGACGTCCGTTAAGCAGTACATTACAGACGCCAAGGGAGAGTCGTTGGAACAACGAGAATCCGGGGCAACCGGCGAAGGCGTGAGAGAGAACGGCGTATCACGGAGGCTCTATCTAAAGTACCTAAAACAGGCGGCGGACGGATCTATCTCTCTGGAACGGCTGGGGGCATTGCTGCACGGAAGGAAGCAACGGGAAGACGGGTGGCGCCATCTGTTGCAGCAACATGTGAATAGGATCGATGTGGGTGAAGGACTCATTAGAAATCAAGCTGCATCCCTCCGCTTAACCTACGTAGGCTGGTGCCGTGCGGGTTTAGCCCTTCTCCACACCAAGGCATCAAATGCAGGGTATGTTAAACTGGAACTGGACTGGGTAGATTGGGCGGCCGCTCTGGCGCGTTGAGCTGCCGGGGAGGAAAGTCCGAGCTCCTCCGGGCAAGGTGCTGGGTAACACCCAGGCGGGGCAACCCGATAGAAAGTGCCACAGAAACACACCGCCTCCGCGGCAATGGCGGCGGGGGCAAGGTTGAAATCGTGAGGTAAGAGCTCACGGCTCCTGCGGCGACGTTAGGAGCGGGTAAACCTCACCTGGAGCAAGGCCTAATAGGGGGACATAGGCGCCCGGCCTGTCCCCGGGTTGGCCGCTTGAGCCTGCTGGAAACGGCAGGCCCAGATAGATGGTCGCCATTCGCCTCAGGGCGAATACAGAACTCGGCTTACAGATCTACCCAGTCCGCGCTAAGCTTAAGTCAACGTCCCGCTGTTCCTCAAAGCGTGCGGCTTGAGCAGAGCGTAGATGGCCTCGTTTGCCGGCGTGGATATCTTTGCCTCGTTCCCTAGCCGAAGTACTGCCCCCGTGAGAGCCTCCAGTTCCATGGGACGCCCCGATTCCATGTCCTTCTGCATAGACGCCTTGAGTGAACTCGCTTCGGTTTCCATGTAATAGAGGGTCTTATCGACAATATCGCTATCCAGGTTGACGCCAAGCTCTCTGCCCAAGCTGTCTATCTCGCGCAACACCTGTACTACAAGAAGGCGGGATTCCGGCACCGCCAGAAGATCGGCCAGACCCGTATGTGCGGCACAGGTGATCCCAGCCAGAGTTGTGATGAACAGCCATTTGCTCCATAGGATACTGGTTATATCAGTGGAGATTTCCGTAGGCATACCCGCGCTTTGCATGGCAGAGGCAATAGCCTGTATGCGTGGTGTCATAGAGCCGTCCACTTCACCAAAAAACAAGGCGCCTCACGTTGCCCTGCTGTTGCACGATTCCCGGTTCTACCACATTGGCTTCGATATAGACGGCGCCGGGCAACACCGCGTTGGGCGGCAGCGCTTGTTGCACCCGCTCCCAGCTATCGACGCCGTTCTGGACGCAAAGCACCGCGGTGGTTTCTTTAAGTAGTGGGTGAAGCGTGGGGACGGTCTCCAGGTTATGGTAAGTCTTCACCGCGTGGATCACTAGGTCTACAGGACCTATCTCAGAGGGCTGGTCTGTGGCCTGCACTCGGGTTGTGAAGTTCCCCTGTTCACTCCATACGTGGAGCCCGGAACCTTGGATGGCCTGCAAGTGCGGGCCACGAGCTATTAGGGACACTTCATGGCCGGAGCGGGCAAGCAAGGCGCCCAGGTAGCCACCTACAGCACCCGCACCCATTACGGCTATGCGCATTTGGGAGCGCCTATTGTCAAACGTCACTTTGAATGCACTTCTCTTGTTCTTTGGTGGGCTTGGCGTTGCCTCCTTGTCCGTCAACACCTTTACACAGTATAGATGCATCGGTCTACGGCTGGAAGCCTGGTTGTATAATGTGATCAGATCAGTGTGAAGGGAGTCCCCTGTGGAACCGTTGCTTCAGGTAGAGGCTGTCCAGGAAGTTCTGAGCAATGCTCTAATAGGACACCGCATAGATTATTACCATAGCGTTGGTTCAACCATGGACGTAGCGCGCCAGGCGGCGGCGGAGAGTGCGGCGGAAGGGACGGTGATCGTGGCAGAGGAGCAGACGGCAGGTAGGGGCCGCTTCGGCAGAAAATGGGTAACCGCTCCCGGTCAGAACCTATCCTTTTCGGTAGTGCTTTATCCGGGCAAATGGGCTACTTCACGTTTAAGTATTGCGGCTGCCGTGGCAGTTGCAAGAGTGATTCGCCATGTGTACGGGTTATCGCCTGGGATCAAATGGCCCAATGACGTACGCGTCAATGGCAAGAAGGTATGCGGTATTCTCATAGAGGCGGCGGTCCAAAACGAACAGGTGAGATACGCCGTGCTGGGAGTTGGCATCAACGTCAACATGGACCCGGCGGATGAAGGCAACGAGGGCTTGGGGGATACAACCTGCCTCTCCAAGGAGGTTGACCATGCCGTGCAGCGCGAAGAGACGCTTCAGGCTGTCCTTCAAGAATTGAGCTACATATACGCCAGCTTGCAGGAGTGGGGGGCAGTGTGGAGCGAGTGGCGTGAAACCATGGAGACACTGGGTAAAGAGGTACGGGTCTTATGGGGAGAGCAGGTAGAGGAGGGACTTGCCGAAGACATAGACGGCGAGGGTAACCTAATGCTGCGTCGCAAAGACGGCACCGTGGTGTCTCTGACGGCTGGAGAAGTGACCCTTCAGATTTGAGCAGCGATTAGAGGAAGAGTGAACACTAGAGCGATCAGTATCGCAAACACGATGCCTGAGGCAATGCCGATGCGGCGTATCTCAGGAAGAAAGTAGGTCTCCACGGGCTTGACCTGTACTCCCCTGCTTCTTGACCGGGGCGTGCGGGTCTGAGCGATTGTGGGTGCGCTAGCCTCTGTTTTTACCAAGGCCTGTGCTTCTGCCACGGCCACAGCCGAGTCCCTGGCTGTTCTGGATGATGAAGAGCCGTCCTGTGGAGAGGTGGTTACGGGTATTCCTGAAGGGCCATGCGGGCGCGTCCTCTTTGATCTGCCACTCAACTGGGCATGGCGCGATGCAACCCTCTTAGATTTCTTCGGCATGGTCAAATGCCTCCATTGCTATCCGGACTCCCCGGCTATCTTAGTCCTAGAATAGCGAATAATTTACCACTATCATCTTAACCCACCGCAGCCTTAATGATAAGGGTTGCGGCTTTTTCCTGGTCCACCATGCTGGTGTTGAGCATCATGTGGAAGTCACTGGGATTATCCGCGTCAGCCTGAAAATACTTGCGGAAGTATTCCAACCTGGCTACTTCAGTTTCCGTGATGAACCTAAGTGCATCTTCTTCCGACATGTTCTCACGCTTTTTGATGACCTCAACACGGTACTCAATTGTGGAGATAATCCCCACGTGGAAAGCGTCCGGGCGGTCCCTAAGGATATGATTGCCGGCCCGTCCAATTATCACTACGTTTCCTGTGTTGGCCAGATCGAAAATCACGTCCCTAGTAGCCTCTAGGAAGTGTTCGTCCACCAGCTGATCGGACGTGTTTATGGGCTCTGCCACCGCCTCGGGGTAGTCCTGCCCAAGCAGGACTCCAAGGCCCGGCCCAAAATAGGGGTCTCCTCCAGCGCCGGCGGTAGCGGATCGTTCCATGATGCGTTCCAGGAAGCGCCCCAACCGTTCGGCCGGCCCGGGCTTTCTCTGCCACTTATCTTCGACTGCTTCTACGGTTGCGCCCAAGCGCATAGCCGATTCGGCCAGTATGAGCCGGTCGACATAATCATAGCCCAGCTGATGTGCTACCTCTGCGCCTATTTCCCTGGCGGCGCTGCCCCTCTGTCCGTTTATAGTGATTACGCCCATGGCATCCCTCCGTTTTCACTTATGCACTGTGGCGGGTCATTTCTTCGTAATGTCATGTCAAGCCCTTGGATGAGCACGGTCGTACTCTTCCTTGATGCGTTCGCTTGTGATGTGAGTATATATCTGTGTGGTAGAAATGCTGGCGTGTCCCAGGAACTCCTGTACGTTGCGCAGTGAAGCTCCACCGGCCAGAAGGTGGGTAGCGAAGCTGTGACGCAGGGTGTGAGGAGTGATTGTCTGGCCTATGCCGGCGTTTCTGGCATGACTCTTGAGAATAAGCCAGAATCCCTGCCTTGTGAGCCTATCTCCGCGCCGGTTTAGGAAAAGCGCCTGCTCATTGCGGTTGCTGGCGGCAAGGAGTTCGGAGCGGCCGTTTGCGACGTAGTCTTGAACAACGTCCACCACCCTCTGATAGAGAGGCACTATACGCTCTTTAGACCCCTTGCCCATGCAGCGCAGATACAGCTCGTCTACGTTTACATCGCGTACGTCCAGATTGATCATTTCGCTGACGCGTAGGCCGCTGGCATAGAGCAACTCCAGCATTGCACCGTCACGCAGACCTTCAGGTGAGTCGGACTTGAACGGTTCCTCAAGAAGGAGCTGCACCTCCTCTTCGCTGAGCGGTTTGGGCAAACTTCTGCCAATTCTGGGTGAAGACAGGTTTTCCGTAGGGTCTTCTCTGATCTCCCCCTCTTCCAAGAGGAAGTTGAAGAAAGACTTGACAGAAGCAATCTTCCTGGCAACGGTGGTGGGAGAGTAGCCGCGTTCTTGGAGAGCAACCACGTAGTCGCTGAGAAAGCGAGGGCTGACTCTGGCCCACTCGATTGCTCCTCCGGTGCCTTGATGATCATCCCTGGTAATTTCCAGCAGCTGGCCCAGGTCGTTCCGGTAGGCGGCGACCGTGTGCGGCGATGCCCCCATACTCACGGTAAGGTGGTCCAGAAAAACTTTTAGAGTTTCCTCCATGTTACGCAACCTCAGAAACTTAGGACTTTATTCTACCACATACCGGGGGATTTGCTTGGTGAGAGATGGGATTGCGGCATACGGAGATGCGGCCTTTTGGGGGACTGCGGTGGCCGCGCGTCCTCGCAATGACGCCCGCTGGCGCCGCCATTACTATGAAAATAGGCCTCGCCCTGAGCGATTCAAGGAGCGGTTCCTTGACACCGAGCTAGGCCGTAATACAATTGTTGGGTTATGTTGAACTACGCGGCGCAACCTTTAGCTATCCGAATTGGCATCAATCCCAACATTTTTGAAAGCGGCGGTTTTGTACTAAGCTGGCACGGATTCTTGACATTTGTGGCCGTGGCAGCGGCTGTGATCCTTGTAGCCAGGTGGGCAAAGCGCGACGGCATGGATACGGACGTTGTCTACGCCACTGCGGTCTGGGCCGTTATCTCAGGGGATAGTGGGCGCCAGGCTCTTCCACGTCATAGACCGCTGGGACTTCTATGGCCAGAACCTGGGGCAGATATACGCTGTATGGCAGGGAGGAATTGCCCTGTACGGCGCCATAATCACCGGGTTTGTCGGGGCTTACGGCTATATCTGGGGAAGGAAGTACCTGGGTAGAATCTACTCCGGGGAGACGCAGCCGTGGTTCAAGCGCCTGGTGGGAGAGAGGATATCCCAGGGTTATTTGAACGGGCAGATGTACGCCCGGTTCAAGAACTTCTCCGCCGGCGCACTCGCCGACATAACCGCTCCGGCGCTCCTCATTGCGCAGACCATAGGCCGCGTGGGAGACATCATCAACGGAGAGCACCTCTCCGTGCGCACCGACCTGCCATGGGGCTTTGTGTACAGTCATCTGTCGAGCCCTTCCTTTGAAAGATGGGGACTGAACGCCAGTCAGCCGGTGATTGCCTACGAGATGATCTGGAACACCATAGTGCTGGCGGTGATCTGGAAGCTGAGAGGAAGGCTTGCGCCGCCTGGCATGCTGTTTGCCCTGTACCTGATGTTGTACGCCATAGGGCGTTTCTTCATTCAGTTCCTCAGATTGGACAGGGAGTGGTTTGCCGGCTTGCAAGAAGCCCACATCATTTCGCTGATAGTGCTGGCAATCGCGGTGCCGCTGTTGGCCTACAAGGCGCGCTGGATACGCAGGGAGCCGAAGACCGAGTCTAAGGTCCGTACGCGAAGGACAAGGGCTTAAGCGGCAACGGCGGGCCGCACGTCCTTGACGTTCAGCCGCAAGGTCTGTTGGGACTTCCAGCGGTCTATCTCTATGGTATAGACCACGTCCACTTTATCAATGTCCCCGGGCAAGCGGCGGCTATTGCCAAAAGCAATGGCGTCCCAGGTTATACCGTTCTCCTTCAGCTTGAGCAGGTTGTGGTCTCCGTTGGAGCCTATCTGCCGGCTGCTCATCAGTTGCACGTTGCGGCTAAGGAACAGCGGACTGGGGTTGGCCGCGCCAAACGGAGCCAGCCTTTGCACCGTCGGGTAGATGTCGCGTGGTAGGGCCCGCAGGGGCAGCTCCACGTCTATGTCCAAGCGCGGCTGCAAGACCTGATCGGACAGCGCCTCCCGCGCCACGGAGGTAAGCCGGCTCTGTAGAGAATCCAAGCTCGATGTGGCGATGCTGAAGCCCGCCGCCTGAGGATGGCCTCCGAACCTCAGCATTCCCTCCACCCGCGGAGCCACTTCATGCAATGCGGAACCGATGTCGAATTCAGGGATGCTGCGACAGCTGCCCCGGCTGACGTCCGGGCCCAAACTAAGCACAACGGCGGGCCGGTGAAACTCCTCTGCAAGCCGGCTGGCAACGAGTCCAATGATGCCGGGAGAAAACGATTCATCCCCCACCATGATCAGCGGTGACGGCTCCACCAGAGAACGCGCCTTCTGGTATGCCTCCGCCGTCATGGTTCGCCTGTCGCGGTTATGCTGTTCCAGCTGCAGGGCCAGGCCTTCCGCTTCCCCGGCGTCGTTGGTGACCAGCAGCCTGTAGCTTAGGTCGGCGTGGTCCACCCTTCCTGCGGCATTGAGCCGGGGCGCCAACACCCATCCTATGGTTTCGGCATCTAAAGAGACGTCTTCGATGCGTGCCGTCCTGAACATGGCCTGGAGGCCAGTCGACGAGGAACGGGCAAGCTCCTCTAGGCCGCGTCTAACAAGAGAACGGTTTTCATCCAACAGCGGCGCCACGTCGGCCACGGTGCCAAGAGCAGCCAGAGAGAGCAGAGTGCCAAGCTGTTCCTGGGCGCTTGAGCTAAACGATTGCAACAGGGCTTCGCATAGCTTGTAAGCGAGCCCAGCGCCCGTGAGGTACGGGAATGGATACATCGAACCGGGAAGTCGCGGGTCGATAGTGGCGCAAGCAGCAGGAGCTCCCTGAGGGGCTAGATGATGGTCGGTTACGATTACGTCTAAGCCCATATCCTGTGCCGCCGCTATTTCGGCGAATGCGGTGACGCCGGTGTCCACAGTGACCAGTAGGGTCGCGCCCCGGGCCGCCAGGTGGCTGACGGCATCCGTGCTGAGTCCGTGACCCTCGTCGACGCGATGGGGAATGTACGGTATTACCTCGACGCCCAGCGAGGTCAAGGCGCGGGCCATGATGGCGGTGCCCGTAATACCGTCTACGTCGAAATCGCCGAATACGGCAACGCGCTCGCGGTTCCGTACCGCCGTCCTCAGTCGTTCCACCGCCTGCTCCAGTCCGGGCAGCAGCGCGGCATCGTGAGAGACCTCGTCCGTTGAAAGGAAAGCTAGGGCTTGATCAGGGCTACGGAAGCCTCTGTTGTAGAGAAGCTGAGAGAGGATTGGCGTCAGTCCCGAATCCATCAGGGGCCTGGCGACCTCTTGGGGGACCACAGGGTGAACGCGCCATTCCATCCGCTGGTGGGCAGGTGTACCACCGAGCATCGGATTCACGCCATCCCTCCCAACATTAGATTTAGACAAGGCTTCCATTCAATGAACGAAAGATGAGCGATGAGTTGTGCCCACCGAATCCCAGCGCGTTGCTCATCACGGCGTCTACCCTGATCTGCCTGGAGACGTTGGGTGTGTAGTTTAGGTCGCACTCCGGATCCGGGTGGTCCAGGTTTATGGTAGGCGGGATGACGCCTTTCTCCAGGACTGCGACGCTGATCGCTGCTTCCAAGGCAGCGCCCGCTCCAAGAAGATGTCCGGTCATTGACTTGGTGGAGCTGATGGCCACCCGCTCAGCGTGCTCTTTGAAGACGGCCCTGGTAGCAATGGACTCCACCTTGTCGTTCATCTGCGTGGACGTACCGTGGGCGTTGATATAACCAATGTCTTCAGGAGCCAGTCCGGCGGCTTCAAGGGACATGCGCATAGCCCTCGCTGCGCCATCGCCGTCCGGGTCGGGCTGAGTAACGTGGAATGCATCGGAGGTAGCGCTGTAACCCACAAGCTCGGCGAGTACGTGCGAATCATGTCTCCGCACGCTATCTTCGCTTTGCAGCACCAGGATGCCCGATCCCTCGCCCATGACAAAGCCGTCGCGCTCGATATCAAACGGTCTGCTTGCACGCTTGGGATCACGATTATGCCGGGATAGGGCATGGCAAGCGTTGAACCCGGCAATGGCTATGGGGCAGATGGGTGCTTCGGCGCCGCCTGCAATGGCTATGTCCACCTCACCGCGCTTGATCATGTGCCAGGCCTGGCCTATGGCCTCGCCTCCACTGGAGCAGGAAGACACCGGTGAATAGTTCAGCCCCTTGATCCCCAGCGTCATAGATACCTGTCCCGAGCCCATATCCGCCAGCATCTTGGGAATGAGGAACGGGCTTACCCTGTTTGCGCCGCGCTCCTGGAGCACCTGGTACTGTTCAGAGAGAGTGAGCAAGCCTCCCACGGCACTGCCCACAATGGCGGCAACCCGCGTGGGGTCTTCCTTTGTCAGCTCCAGGTCCGCCTGCCAGAGCGCCTCCTGGGCCGCCACCACGGCAAACTGAGCGAACCTGTCCATGTGGCGGGCGCTCTTCTTATCCAGGAAATCGGTTGGCTCAAAACCGGTTGCCTCGGCGGCAAAGCGAGTTTCCAGCCCCTCCGCATCGAAAGACGAGATGTAGTCGACGCCGGATACGCCGTTCACTAGGCTATGCCAAGTTTCAGTGGTATCCAGTCCAACTGGCGTGACCATGCCGATACCAGTCACAAAAACGCGGTTACCCAAGTAGGCTCCTTACAATAGGCCGGTTTTTCCGGTGCGTAGATTATACATGAAGGCGGTTTGAAGCAAGCAAGCAGTGTCTCAGTAGACCAGTAGACCTTTATTTCGCTTGCTGTGAATGCTACTATCGATATGTAGACTGGCCGCCGGGCAGTGCTTAGCGCCACAGACTGCCCTGGCCTGTAGTTATGGTGGGCGTGGCCAAGTGGTTAAGGCGCCAGGTTGTGGCCCTGGAGATCGAGGGTTCAAATCCCTCCGCTCACCCCATCGATCTCTTCTCATTGAGACTCCCGACTTCTCGGGAGTGACGGGGAAGAGCTACTCTGTGATTCCAATTTGTGAAAGCCGTCATAGTCAACCAAGCCGCTCGCATTGAAGACGTTGCCCTTGATACAAACGACGTCGAGATCCCTCGAGTGGGCTCCGGGGACATCCTGGTCCGGGTCAAAGCATGCGGCCTCTGCCGTACGGACTTGCACATCATTGAAGGAGACCTGCCCAAACGTAAGCTGCCGGTGATTCCGGGTCATCAGGTGATTGGCGTCGTGGAACAGGTGGGCCAGGAAGCCAGCGGTGTGAAACCTGGTGATCGCGTGGGGGTGGCCTGGCTGAATTGGACGTGCGGCGCTTGCGGCTTCTGTAGGTTGGGCCGGGAGAACCTCTGCATCAGAGCCAGATTTACCGGGTACAACGTTGACGGCGGCTATGCAGAGTATATCTCGGCGCCGGCTGATTTTGTCTACCCCATTCCCGAAAGCTTCTCCGATGAGCATGCGGCGCCGCTGCTTTGCGGAGGTGTCATTGGATACAGGGCACTGAAGCTCTCACAAGTTGAACCCGGACAGGGGTTGGGTTTATACGGGTTTGGCTCTTCAGCACACATAGTGCTTCAGCTGGCGCGACATTTGAAATGCCGCGTGTTTGTCTTCACCAGAAGCGCCGAGCACCAAGAAATGGCGCTGGAAATGGGAGCGGAATGGGCCGGCACGGCGGCGGATAGACCACCCGAAGAGATCGACTCCTCCATCATATTTGCTCCGGCCGGTGAGCTTGTCCCACAGGCGTTGAGCTCCATGAAGAAGGGCGGCACGCTGGTACTGGCCGGAGTTGCCATGAGTCCCATCCCTGAAATGCCATACGAGCTTCTTTACGGTGAGCGCGTCCTGCGCAGCGTGGCCAACGCTACACGACGGGACGCCATGGAACTGCTGGAGATGGCAGCCCAGGCGCCAGTTGAAACGAAAATACAGACGTTCAGCCTGCAAGAGGCCAATGAAGCGTTGCGGCTGCTCAAGGCGGGAAAGATCAACGGTTCCGGAGTGTTTGTGATAGGTTAGTTCGCAGCCCCGTGACCCGATGCAAGGAGGTTCAGCATGATTGTCTCAAGAAACTCAGACGTTGAATACCTTACGGTTACCAGCGTGGAGGGCCTGCCTGTAAGCGGAGCCGCCAGGGTCAAACCCCTTCTCCAAGGAGACGAGATGACCATTATGCAAATGGTCTATGCGGAGGGCGCCAGCTCCCCAATGCATTCGCACGACCACGAATCCCTGTTGTATGTGATAGACGGCAAGGTGCAGGCAACCGTCGGTGAAGAGACGTTCACACTGCAACCCGGCGACGTCTGCCGGCATCCCATAGGAGTGCCGCACAACGTTCAAGCGCTGGAAGAATCTACGTTTCTGGAAGTCAAGTCCCCCGCGCCGTCCTTGGATCAGTTCGCGGGTACTCAGTAACAATCGATCGTAGGAGCCAGACAGATGACCATTACACAGGTGCGGATTCCGGTTCAAAGGCTTGAGACGTTCGTCCACGATGTACTACGTGCCATAGGCATGTCAGAGGAGCAGATCCGCTATTGCGGTAACGGCGTGATGCAGAGCCATCTGCGCTGTCTCCCCGGCCAGGGGCAGGGAGTGAGCAAGCTGCTGCAATACTACGACCGTATCGGCAGTGGGGGAATCGATCTGGAAGCGCCGTTTCAGATCGTGAAGGAAACCGCAGCGCTGGCGCTGGTCGATGGACACAATGGTCTTGGCTCCATGATAGGGCAGAAATCCATGGCGCTCGCCGTGGAAAAGGCCAAGTCCAGCGGCATAGGCACCGTGATAGTCCGCAATAGCACTCACTTCGGCTCGTCGGCGGTCCATGCCCGTGCCGCCCTGGAGCACGATTGCATCGGCATCGCCATGACCAACGCGGGGCCTGAGATGGCGCCATGGGGAGGGGCGACCGGCGTGGTCGGGACCAACCCCTGGAGCGTCGCCGCGCCCACGGGCGGAGATTTCCCCCTGGTGCTGGACATTGCCTTGACCACCGCCGGCAAGGGGATGATGCGATGGCTGGTGCGTGAAGGTAAGAGGATGCCTACGGACTGGGCGCTTACTCCTGACGGCTATGAGACGGATGACCCGGCAGCTGCTATGCAGGGCGCACTGCTGGGTATAGGCCAGCATAAAGGATACGGGTTGGCCATGATAACGGATGTGCTGACCGGCGTGATCGGCGGCGGCGCTTTTGGACTGTCGCTGTATTCAGACCCGGCCAGGCAGGACGTGGCACATACCTTTGTCGCCATCGACATAGACTGGTTTATGCCCGTAGACGAGTTCAAGCTGCGCATGGACGCCTTCATTCGCGAGGTCAAGTCGAGCAAGCTGAGGCCGGGATTCGACGAGATCCTGGTGCCGGGTGAAATCGAGTACCGCCGTGAGCAGGAGTACCGCCTTAACGGCGCGGAGATAGACGGAGCTATGGTGGTGCAGCTTGAAGAGATAGCTTCCAAGCTAGGCGTGGAGTCCCCTTTTCAACGGTAGCCGCCTCCCCGACAGTGGACAGAGGAAAGAACGGGGACTACGATAAATCAGTGTGCGCCCGTAGCTCAGCGGAACAGAGCATCGGTCTTCGGAACCGGGGGTCGTGGGTTCGAATCCCACCGGGCGTGCCAGGCTAGTCCTGTTTTAGGCGGATGCCTTGACGAGTGGTTCGATTGCGCTGACGTCGGTCTTGGCACGGGCCACGTCCAGGTCGTACATTCGCTGGAGATTCAACCAGAAGTCGGGAGTCATTCCCAGGGCTTGGCCGATTCTCAGCGCTGTGTCCGCCGTAATGGACCTGCGTCGGTGAACGATGTTGTGGATGCGTATTGGGGGCACTCCTATTGTCTTTGCCAGGCGGTATTGGGTGATGCCCAACTCATCCATGATTTCAACCAGATGCTCGCCTGGGTGTATCGGCTCGGGCACGGTCATGGGCCTCCTCCTCAGTGATAGTCGGTGACTTCGATCTCCATTGCTCCTCGGTCTGTCCAGATGAAGCAAACGCGCCACTGGTCGTTGACACGGATGCTGTACTGCCCCTCCCTCTCTCCGCGCAGGGCTTCGAGTCGGTGGGACGGCGGTACCCGAAGGTCGGTAAGCGTTGCGGCTGCCACCGCTCGTTGTATTCTCATCCGCGCCCTGTGCTGGATGTCGGGCGGCAAATGCCGAACGGTTTGCCCGGCGAAGAGTATCTCAGTTTCGTCATTGCGAAATCGTTTCACCTCTGGTAATATTAACTGTTTGCGTTAATATTGCCAAGAGTGCTTATTCCCTAGTAACGGCAATCGCCTGATCGCTAGGTCAGTCCCTTTGTAACAGGACCCAATTTTAGTCCTGTTCTCTAGGAACCCAGCGCTTGCCGTTCTTCACTGTCAGGACCGGCGTAAGCCGCTTTTCAGCTTCAATGGAATGGCCCAGCTGGTCTTCGTAATAGAAGCTGCCGTGTTCAATGTCCAGCACCGCCGCATCTCCCTCGGCGCCTACTCCCAGGTGACCCAGGTCCTCCCTGCCGATGACCGCGGCCGGGCCAACGGTCGTGGCCCTGACGACCTGTTCAAGCCCCATGCCCAGATCATGGAATATTGACATTATCTCTAGCAGATTGTAGCAGACGGTTCCCGGACGCGGCCCCACTATGTCCGTGCTGATGGTGTCGGGCTCAAACCCCTGCTCTATGGCGGAGCGGCACAACGGAATCGAGAAGTGCCGCATGAAACATCCCGTATCGAATACAATCCCGGCACTTCTTGCCTGTCGCATCTCCGGCCTGACCTCCCCGCCCGCGTCCATGATGTTGTGCTCCTCCCCGTGAAAGGCGTGAGTTACAACGTCTCCCCGTCTCAAGTACTCAACGACTTCAGCCATGGGAAGCGGCGAATCCATAACGTGCACCATGAATTTGGTCCTTGTTCTGTCCGCCACGCGGCGTGCCATTTCCATCGAGGGTACGGCGTTGGCCACGGTGGTTCCATGGGGCGAAAGGCGTACCTTGATGCCAAGGAGCAGGTCGCGGTTTTCTTCAATGCATTGCACCGCCTCCTCTTCTCTGGCTAGACGGAAGTCCTCGGTATCCGGTATACCCAGCGTCAGGACGGTGGAAACGCCAAGCGAGGACAGGTGAAGGAACGCATATATCCGGGTCTCCACTCTCTCGATGACGTATGCCCGAAAGCCGGGGAAGTTGATCCATCCCGTGCTCCCTGTATCCACCGCCGTGGTAACGCCTATGGGGAGACAGGTGGCGTCGGGGTCAGCCCGGTATGGCGTTATCTTGTGCGCAAAGTGGCCGTGCAGGTCTATTAGACCGGGGACTACCAGCTTGCCGTTCACTTCTACCGTCTCTTCGGACTCCTCCTTCGGAATATCTTTGGACAGCGCCGCTACCTTTCCCCCGGCAAAGGCTATGTCCAATGAGTCATTCAGCCCCTGTGAGGGATCGATTATTCTGCCGCCTTTTAGAAGAAGGTCGTATTTTGCCGCCATAGTTTGTTCCTCATCGTCTGCTGTACTTGTGGTTCAAAAGCCGGGCGAAGCCGCCAACTCTCTGGCCCTTGTCTGGAACCTGGAGGCTGCTTCGTCAATGCGGGACTTGTTCTTGTAGTAGAACAGGTCGTCGTGGGTCAGCTCGGTAATGTTCAACGCAAGGTCCAGCATGTGAGGCTGCAGATGCTTGTTCAGGTACATTCCCATGCCGGCGCCGATTACTGTTCCGCCGATACCGGCGACGGCATTGCCTATGAACGGTACGGAACTTCCTGCGGCTGCTCCGCCAATGCCGCCCACTGTCGCCAGAACGGTGGTTATGCCCATCCTGGACATCAGGGTAAGCGTCTGCACCACATGGATTCGGTTCCTGGTGGTGCGGTCAGCCGCTTTGAACTCCCTCTCGGTCTTGAGCGCGCTGTAAATCAGGCGCGCTCCACCAACAATTACGGCAGCGTAGGGGATGATGTCCACAACCCCGTCGGGAATGTCTATGCCCATGTTGGCGCTCAGGGTCTCCAGACCGTCGGTAATTCCCTCCACCCGCGCGTGATCCGGGCCGATGTCGATTATTTGGCTCGTGTCCATTCCAGACGCAACGACCTTGTCGTAAGTCTCGGTGCCGAGAGCGAAGAAATTGTCAGGGGCTTCTTCTATAAGGCCTTGGATGTCGCTAGCAGAGTATGAGGTGCCGGTTTTGACTTGAACGAGGACATCCTGACCGTCCGGGTCGATGGCGTTGATGTCCCAGCCTTCCTGGTTGGGAGCGGTGGCGAGGTTGATGTCAGTGTACCCTTGGGCCTCCAGACGTTCCTGGGCACCAAACTCGGCGACTTTGCCCTTCAGGCCGTTGACGAATCCCTGTATGGACTCTGGACCACGCTCCATCATCTCCTGCCACTGTTCATGCAGCGAGTGGTCAGCAGCTAGCCCAGGGTATTGCGCCTTGTAAGCTGTGGCGAGATTGTCGTCCACGTTGACGCGGTCGAAGACACCCCACAGACTGAAGGATATGGCGGACGTGAACTCGGCGGCGTACATGGCGCGGTCGGTGCCCACGAGTCCCGCTACCATGCCCCGGAACGATGCACGCTCGAGGGACTCGCTGGTCTGCAGCTCCCGCAGCGCTGGGAGCAGGTCTGTCGATCGCATGGTCATCTCGACGCCTATTCCTCTACGTAAGGAGCACCACGATCAGCGTGGCAATGCATATCACCCCAGCTCCGGAGGTTATACCGATGAGCAAGTTGCGCATCCTGCGGGATTCCTCCCGCAAGGTTGCTAATCCCTGATTCAGGCTGACTCGGGCTTGTTCGTTTAGTTCGGTTTTATGGGCCGTCATAGCCGTCTGTATTTGCTCGGATGATTGGACAAGGGAAGTTTGGGTTTGCTCGTTGAGTTCAGTTTTGGCGGCAGATAGCGCCGTTTGAAAATCGTCCAACGCCTTTTGGAGACTGGCTTGGGACTGCTCAGCAAGCTCTCTCTTGGCGACATCCAGGACCGCTTCGTACTGTTGCCCCTGTTCTTCTCTAGCTCCGGCAAGGGCTTGACTGATAGCGTTGCCTGCCACTTCAGGCAAGTTGTCGTGTTCGGCGATGTGCTTGGTGAGCAGTTCGTTCTGGCGGATAACTCGTGGGATTAGCTCCTGGTTGATTCTGTCTTGTTCCTCCCAGAAACGGACCTTGTCAGAGATTGAGTCTGAATCTGGTGTAGTCATCCGAATAGTCCTCCCTATAGCTCTGCTCTCATTCTACACAACATACAAACCTTGTGCCGTGACAGCATAAGCCGTCATTGACCTAACGCAGGGCAAAGGCCATAATTGCCCAAGCTGCAAGGTATCCAACGGTCGAGAGGTGGGAGATGGAAGCATTCGCCAGTGGTATAGGTAGTGACTACCCCAAGGCCCTGAAGAGGATACGCCTGGTCAAAGCCGGTGAGAAGATTCTGTTCCAGGGCGTACGGCTCATTGATGGCACGGGGCGGAGCCCTCGTGACGGCGTCTCTTTGTTGGTGGAGGATGGGAAGATTGGTTGGATTGGGCCGCAGGAAACTGCGCCGGAACAGGCATTGGGAGCGGAGACCATAGCCGCGGAAGGCAAGACCCTGATGCCCGGCCTCATGGATTGTCACGTCCATTTTTCTGGGGAGGCTACCGCCGGCGCCTATCAACGCTACCTTGACCCCCCGCTGCAGGTGCGTCTGCTGCGTGCAGCAACCGACGCTTTCGATGCACTGGCCTCGGGGTTCACCACTGTGAGAGACGCCGGAACGGCAAGCGGAGTACCAATTGCGCTGCGCAGGGCCATCTCCGACAACGTGATTATGGGGCCTCGCATCTATGCCGCCGGCGATGCTCTGTCTCAATCTAACGGGCATGGGGACTGGCACGTATTTCCCTATAGCTGGATGAAGGACCTTCAGCCCAGGGCCTGGCTTGTCGATGGTGTTGAAGAGTGCCGCAAGGCGGTGCGTCTCAACTTCAGGCAGGGCGCAGATCTGATAAAGGTCTTCCTGGCTTCAGGTGGCATTACCAACACCCCGGAAGACTTGGAGGCCTACCCCGAGTTCTCCCTCGACGAATTGCGAGCCATCGTGGACGAGGCGCACCGCCGGGAAAAGCGCGTAGCGGCCCACGTGACGGGAGCGCCGTCCGTGCTGCACGGCCTGGAGGCAGGCGTGGACACCATGGAGCATGGCCGGATTGGGCCCAACCGCGAGCTGCTGGAGAAAATAGCGGAAGCCGGTGTGTTCTTCTGCCCCACCATAAGCATATTCCACTGGATTGCTACGGAAGGCGAGCGATGGAACGTATTTGCCGGAGGCATAGAAGCGGCAAAGTACGAGGTGGACAACCAGCTCAAGATGGTGGGGCTTGCAAATGAAGTGGGAGTGAAGCTTGCCAGCAGCAGCGACTGCGGCAGCAAATACGGCCGCGGCAATCTGGCCAAAGAGCTGGAACTGATGGTGGAAAGCGGACTGACCCCCATGGAGGCAGTGGTAGCTGCCACCCGTACCGCGGCTGAATGCATCGGTATCGAAGAGAGCGTGGGGACAATAGAGAGCGGCAAGAAGGCCGACCTGCTTCTCCTAGACGGAGACCCGCTGGCGGATATCCGACTGCTGCAGAACAGGGACGCCATCTCAATGGTAATGACGGCGCCGAATTAGAGCGTCGTCGGGGAGGTATCAATGGTACGCAAGAATAGAACAAAAGAGAAGCTGAGCGCCGGGGGCGTTGCCTTTGGAGTAACCGTAGGGGCAGACGAACCCGCCACACTGGAACTGGCCGGCCTTCTGGGCTTTGACTACGCCATCATAGACTGCGAGCATGATCTGTTCAGCGAGCGTGAACTGGAAGAGTCGATTCGCGCCGCCGATCTGAATGGCATGACGGCAATCGCCAGGATGCAGAACAATCCTGAGCTGATATTGCACGCCCTGGATGGTGGGGCGCAGGGTGTGCTGGTGGCACGCGTGAATACCGCACAGGATGCCCAGGCGGTAATAGACGCCGCCAAGTTCCGCCCCGATGGAAAACGGACTATCTTCTTCAGAAGCAGGGGCGGAGGGTTCGGCTTGAACCTTGCTTCAGCCAAGCAGTGGACGCTGGATAGCAACAGCGAAACTATGATTGGCTTCATCATGGAGGAGATCACGGCCGTGAACAATCTGGCGGACATACTGGCGACGCCCGGCCTGGATTTCATAGACCTGGGACCTCTAGACCTGGCTCACTCCATGGACTGGCCCGAGCAAGCTCAGGTTCGCGGGCACGTGGAGAAGATAATAAACGACTCCATTGCCGCGGGAAAGGCCGTCAACTCCGGCGCTAACGCGGATAATCTAGCGGACATCCTGGACAGAGGCTTCCGCATGATCACGGTATCGCCCAGGGAGTTCTTCCAGAGCGGAGGGGCGCGCTTTCTAGCACATGCCGTGGAAGTGCTCCGGAGCAAAGGGCTGGCCTAGCGGCCCCTCCGGGAGTGGCAGACCTTGCGTAACCTTATGTCCCTTCCCCCTTGATGGGGGAAGGTTAGGATGGGGGTGAAGAGGTTTTGCAGGGGTCTCCGGAAGCAGCAGACCTTTGCGTAACCTTATGTCCCTTCCCCCCTTGATGGGGGAAGGTTAGGATGGGGGTGAAGAGGTTTTGCAGGGATCTCCGGGAGCAGCGAGTTGATCAAAGGAATCGCCGGCGTAATCATCTGGACCGCCAACGTAGAGCGACTCGGCGGCTTTTACCGTGACGTCCTCGATATGAAACCGGTCTCGCAGCGTGACGGCTTCATGGCGTTCCAATTTGGCGACTTGCGATTGACCATAAGCACTCACAGCGAGGTTGACGACGGCGCCAAAGACCCGTTTCGCATCATGGTAAACCTTGCCGTGGACGATATTCACTCGGAGTATCAGCGCCTCCGCAAAAGAGGAGTCGAGTTTCTCAGAGAACCTGAGAAGGAGCACTGGGGTGGATACATAGCCACCTTCAAAGACACCGACGGCAACATACTGCAGCTACTGCAACAGCCCTCCGAGCCGTAGCGCCATGAGAGTTCTGCTAATTCTGGCGGTTGCTCTGACAATGAGCGCGGTCTGCTGGCTCATCACGGACTGGCTAAACTCCTCCCTGAATTTACTGCCGATATCGTTGGGACCACCTGACAGCTTCATTGAGGGGGGTGCTCAGTTGGCTTGCGGTCCCCATCATCATCTTGGCCAACATAATCGGGTTGATTGGGCTGCCCGGTCAGTTCGTGGGAGCCCCGGTACTAATCGGTCTGGCGGTGTTCTGTGGTCTCGCGGGCGGCGGTCTGCGGCTCTATCACAGCCACCGCTAGCCGGAAGGCGATACCGCGTGGCTATGGATAGACTCCGCGGAGCTTGAATGCGTTAGCAACGCGTTCAACACCTAGCATTAAAGCAACATCACGCATGGGCAGACGCTCCGCTTCCTGACGTGTGATTATTTCAGAGAAAGCCGTTCTCAAGACCTTTTGCATCTTCTCTCGGACTTCAGAGAGGTCCCAGAAGTGAAACTGGATATCCTGAACCCATTCGAAATAAGAGACTACCACTCCCCCGGCGTTAGCCAGTATATCAGGCACAACTGTGACGCCGTTATTGTAGAGGATGGCATCCGCCTCAGGCGTAGTGGGCCCGTTTGCCCCTTCCACAATCATCTTGGCGCGCACCCTGTCGGCGTTGCCCGCCGTAATCTGGTTCTCCAAGGCTGAGGGGACCAGGATATCGCAAGGCAGCTCCAACAACTCTTGATTGGAGATGCGGTCGTACTTGGGAAATTCAACCAAGCCCGCGCCCTCATTGCGCAGTGCGATTAGCTCGTCCGGGTCCAGTCCCTGAGAGTTGTATAAGCCTCCCGAAGAGTCGCTGACCGCTATGACAGAGGCTCCCATGTTGTGCAGGGTACGGGCAGCGTGGACGCCGACATTTCCGAAACCCTGGATGGCCACCGTAGCCCCTTCAAATGGACGTCCCACGTGGTTCATAGCCTCGCCGGCTATGATGGCAGCCCCTCTTCCGGTAGCCTCTTCGCGGCCCTGGCTGCCGCCGAGCTCAAGGGGTTTGCCGGTTACTACGCCCGGGGTGGAGTGCCCTACGTTCATGCTGTAGGTATCCATTATCCAGGCCATTACCTGGGCGTTGGTGTTGACGTCCGGCGCCGGAATATCGGATTCAGGGCCTATTATTATCGATATCTCAGAGGTATACCGCCTTGTAAGGCGCTCCAATTCGGTCCTGGAAAGCTGTTTGGGATCACACTTGACGCCACCCTTGGCCCCTCCGTACGGAATGTCTACCAAGGCGCATTTCCAGGTCATCCACATAGCCAGTGCGCGGATTTC
>CBDHCW010000008.1:0-101863 GCA_965261445.1 Dehalococcoidia bacterium
GGCCGGGGGTTTGGCCATCAGGATCATGGCCATGGAAATGAAGGACAGTACCCCAAACACCAGCAGCGGCACCTCGTACGTGCCGGTGCGGTCGAACATCCAGGCAGCGAATATAGGTGCGGCAAAGGTGAACCCGGTGCGGAAGGGCGCCACGGCGCCCTGAATCGAAGCGTAGTACTTCCTGCCGAACAGATCGGCGCGGAGGGATTGGGGCAGTGAAGAAAGTCCGCCCCAGACCAGCGCGTACGGAGCGTAGACCAGGGTCAGCACAAAGATGGAGTTGACTTGAGACATGGCAAGCACGGCCCCGCCAAGCAGGGCGAGCAAAACGGCCATGAGATAACGCTTGTTGAACCAGTCTCCGGCCCAACTGAAAAACAGCCTGCCCGGTGCGCTGAAAATGGCATGGATGACAAAGAGAAAGGCGGCCTGGCTGGAGGTGCCACCCATGGACTGCACCAAGGGGAACAGGTTTATGGCTACGGCGCTGGTCACGGCGCCACGCACTGAGACGGCGGTGGTGAAGTACCATAGCGTTGGCGTCTTCAATGCCTCCCAGACGGTGAAGTTGATCTCCTCTTCCTCGTCGTTCTTCTTCGCAGCGGCCTCCTCGCTGGCACGGGGAACTGGTTGCCGGTCGGTGGCATCGCCGTCGGGGAGCATGCCGTATTGCTCAGGCCTGTGTCGCATCATGGCGGCAACGGGCAGTCCAATGACGAACGTGGCTACGGCCATGGCGCGGAAGGCCCAGCGCCAGCCGTGAGCCTCTATCAACTCGTTGATGGGCCAGACCATGAATGCGCCTACGCTGAATCCCAGCCACATGAGACCAAAGGCGCGGCCACGCTTGCGGCGCCACCAGTTGGCAACCGCGGTAGAGATGGGCATGCTGAACCCCAGGCTTGTGCCCAATATCACGCCAAGCAGGAACGAAGCGATGAAGGTAGGAAGGTTGGGGGACAAGCTGACCAGGAACAGCCCCACGCCTAAGATGGGCACGCCAATGAACATCATGGTCCGCGGGCCGAACCTGTCTACAAGATAGCCTTCGACGGGACCGATGAAGGCCGTCTCGATGCGGCCAAGGACGATGATGGAGGCAACTATGGCTATGTCAACGCTGAACTCTTCAGAGAGGGGAATGATAAACGCGTTCAGCCCGTGATTGGCGAAACCAACGCTCACCGCCATTCCAGCCAGGCCGGCAAAGATTATCCACCAGCCGAAGAAGATGCTACGCCCCGCATTAGTGGCAGGCTGATCCGACAAGCAGCCCCTCCTCAGTCTACTGTCGACAGTATAGCAGATCGTTTAAGCTAATCAGGGTTGCAATCGCGGCCCTCCGGCCGGCGTCGAGAAGGTAGTCCATGTTAGAGGTGAGTAGGGCGTTGCAGTGGTTTGGCAACGGACCAAACCGGGCACAGCTCAAAAGCGCCCGGGGGAAAGAGCGGACAGATCCAGAGTAGACGTTCCATTCAACGCCAAGTCAGCCGCCGCTTTGCCCATTGCCGGTGCCAGCAGTATCCCTTTTCTGCCCCCGCCACTGGCCACAATGATCCCGGGTTTCCCCGCTATCCGACCAAGCACGGGCAGCCCGTCGGGAGACACCGGACGCAGGCAAGCGGTTTGCTTAACGACATCAGCCCGCGCCAGGTGGGGCAGTACGCTGGCCACCGACCGCACGATGGTCTGCCTCCCCGCTGGCGATGGCTTATCGTCGAATCCGGCCTTCTCCTCGGTGGTGCCGACCCAAACCAAACCGTCGGGCTTGGTGACGGCGTAGCTGCCGCTCCAGTTGATATGGGGAATGGGCGGTCCCTCAGAGCGAAGCCGGAGTATCTGGCCCTTCAGCGGCGATATGGGCACCGTGAAATCCAGCCATTCTGAGGCATTAGTAGACCAGGGACCCATAGCGATGACGACTCTGTCACAATGCAATGCTTCACCGTCCGAGAGGGACACCCCACTGACACGGCCACCGTCGAACTGGAGGCCGGTTACCTTTTCCATCGTCAGCACAGCCCCGTACCTGAGTGCCCCCGCGATAAGAGCGTTGTTGAATTTGTAAGTGTTAAGCATAGCGCTTGGCTCCGTCACCACTCCGCCAAGCAGCACGGAACTTAAGCGTGGCTCAATGACCAGGATGTCCGCCTTTTCTCTCCACTCCAGCTTGAAGCCGTCCTGCGATGTCTGCCAGGGAAGTCGCTCTCTCAGTATCTGCGCATCTTCTGTGTTGAACGCTACCGAAACCGCGGTACCGGTCTGAAATTCGTAGTCATAGCCCGCTTCCCCAGGCAACGCTTGGCTAAGCTCAAGGTGCAGGCGCCAGCTTTCTATGCTGAGGCCGCCGATAGGGTCGGGGATGCCCGCGCCGGAAAGGGGGCTGAGGCCACCCAGCGCCTGGCCGGAGGCATGTGCGCCAATGGGGTCTTGATCCAGGATTGTTACCTTTGCCCCAGCCTTTGCCAGGTAGTACGCGGCGGTGGCGCCCACCACGCCCCCGCCCACTATTACAACGTCGGGATTTTTACTCTCGGTCATGCGTTTCCTTTCAAAGCAACGCCACTATATCTGGCCGTGGCCGCTAGGACAAGAATACCAGCGCACCAGATGCCCAGTCCGAACAGCGCCTCGGAAGGCGTGATGATATTACTGGTGCAGCTACCGCCGCTTACCACGGCTCCTTCACCTCCGGGAGGTACCGGAACGCTGCTCCAGACGGTGCGGCCGTCCGCGTACTCTACAAACTGCCAGCAGCGGGCGTCGTCACCCCTGTAGAGAGCTAGGAACGCCACTACGATGATCATGCTGGAGGCAACGGCTGACAGGGAAATCAGGCATTTGCGAGTCAAGCCAAGGCCTGAAGCCCGGAAAGTCTGGAATGCGGCAACCCCCAGCACAATGGAGGAGGGTAGCAGTAGAAGAGGCAGAATAGTCAACCCAGATAGTGCGGAGAAGCTAGCCGTGAACGACAATACTACGGCACTGAGCAGCAAGGGCGCTCTGGCTCGGCCTGTATTCAATTTCCAGGCGCATACAGCCAGTATGTACGGTGTGGCGAAGATGATCGAAACAACAACGTCTCCAGGAAGCAGTTCCCACCTTAGTCTGAGCAAGTCTTTCGTAGAGAGCAAGATGGCCAGTCCAATCACTGGCGCCAAGCCCATTAAAGCGCCGCTCATGATCAGCCGAGAGTACGGCGGCTTTTTAACCGGGGATGCAGTGCCTTCCCTGGCGATCACAATCTACTCCAGAAACTGTTCCCGCCAGTTGGAATACTGCTCCTGTCCCGTTGCCACGTCCATAAGCTGCGCTGTGGCCGCGCTATCTTGAAGGTCGCGCGGAGAACCACCCCGGCTGAGATGATACATGGCGTCATAGGTAGCCTTCACGGCTATTTGAAACGGCAAATGCCCCGCCAAAGCCACGCGCACACCCATGCCCGCCAGATAGTCCAGGTCTTCCAGCTCAGGCGGTGTGCTCCCCAGCATGAGCGGCAGCGACGTGGCGGTTCGTACCTTCTCCATCTCCTCGCGGCTGGTCAGGCCGGTGAGGAATACAGCATCGACGCCCGTAGAGGAATACGCCTCCACTCTTCTAGCAGCCTCGTCAGCTCCCGCGAATCCTGCCGCAGCCGTACGCCCCACTACGACAAGAGATGGATCCTGCCTGGCAGCCAGCGCCGCCTTGAGGTTGTTCTTCATTGCTTCCACTGCCAGCAGCTCCTGACCTTTCTGTTGACGGAAGGGCCTGGGGAGTACGGTGTCTTCCAGTGTGAGAGCGGATACGCCGGCGTTCTCCAACTCTTGCACAGTGCGCATTACGTTGAGAGCGTTCCCATAGCCATGGTCGGCGTCGACTATGAGGCTGAGGTCCGCGGCGCGGGTGATGCGGCGCGCCTGTTCAGCGAACTCGCTAAGGGTGAGCACTACTATGTCGGGCGCACCCAGCACCACGGCAGAAGCCACCGAGCCGGCAAGCATGGCGACTTCAAAACCTACGGAGCGGGCTATGCGCGCCGAGACGGGATCGAAGACCGAGGCGGGCCGGATGCAGCCGTTGCCCTCCAGCATTCCACGCAGACGCAGTCTTCTATCGGTTGGGTTGGTATTGGAAGTCACCGCTACATTCTACACGGCTCGTAAAGAAAACGCAGGATGGTTTTAAGACCCTTCCCTATACTAACGCCACTCGCCGCGCCAGAACACCGGCGGGGGCGGCGGGGGTGGACTTCCCGGCCAGATGGGACGGCGCAAGAGAAGCCGTACCACCGCTACCGAGGCCACGCCGGCAAGAAATCCTCCTATGTGCGCCCAGTACGCCACGCCGCTGCTGGCGCCGGCAACGGTGCCCAGGCCGCCCCAAAACTGGAGCAGTATCCACAATCCAAGCAGCAACGTGGCCGGTATCTGGATCACCGTGATGAAAAAGAAGATGACCAGCGTGCGTATCTTGCTGTACGGATACACCATCAGGTATGCGCCCAGCACACCCGCTATGGCCCCGCTGGCACCTATGGTGGGCACCTGTGAGCCGGTGTCCACAGCTATCTGTGTCCATGCCGCAGCCACTCCTGCCATCAGGTAGAACCCCAGGTAGACCAAGTGACCCATGCGGTCTTCTATGTCGTCTCCAAAAACCCACAGATACAGCATGTTGCTGCCGAAGTGGACCAGGCCGCCGTGAATGAACATGGACGAAAATAGCGTCCCCCAGGTAAGAAACGGCGTTGTGATATCCTGCCTGCCTTCCGTAGTGAGCAAAACCTCGAAGGCGCGCCCGGAGGTGAACTCGTCAGGTATCACGCCAAACTTGTAGTAGAAAACGTTGACATCGCTGCCCAGAAACAGGGTATAGAGAAAGACTAGGGAGTTGATGCCAATTAGGGAGTATGTGACAAAGGGACGCTTGTGGCGGCCGACGCTATTGGAGAGAGGGATCAAGAGACGCCCGGTATCCTGCTAGCAGGGAACGCGGTAGAAGATGGGCGGCACTACGGCATGAAGCTCCGCAGCGTTGAGGTGGTTTATGGAGAGCATGACTCCTCCGACTGCCCTCGTAAGATATGGGAGCTCCTGCTCCGGGATACTGATCCCCTGCGCGGCTGCCAAAGCCTGCATTTGTTCCTCTGTTATCTGGCTAGGTTGAGTTGTCATGGCGTCCTCATGTGGTTGTTTCAGTTTAGCACACTCTACTGCGGTGGGAACTCCATCTCCATCTCCGTAAGCGACTGGTCAAGGATCTCAATGATGTCATCCACAATGTCCTTTGTTATGGTGAGGGGCGGGGACAGGGTGATGTTATCGCCCACTCGTATAGCCAGGCCTTTGTCCCGAACTATGTCGGTGAACCGCTTGGAGAACGCCCCGTCGGAACCGCCGGGGTAACGCTCCTTGGTCTTGCGGTCCTTGACAATTTCAATAGCCATGAGCAGACCCAGCCCGCCGCCAACGTATCCCACGGTGGGGTGGTTCTCCTTGAGCACGGATACGGCTTTGTCGTAGAGGTAGCGGCCAACGACCTCGGCGTTGTCCACTACGTTCTCTCGTTCCATGATCTCAAGGTTCTTCAAGCCCGCGGCCATCACGGCGGGATGGCCGCCGTAGGTTACCCCGTGGTGGAACTGTCCCATCTCGCCTTCAGCGTTGTCGAATGCGTCCGCGATCCGCTTGGAAGCGACCACTGCCCCCACCGGCAGCTCCCCGCTGGTCAGCGCCTTTGCTATCGTCATGACGTCGGCCTGGACGCCGAACTGCTCCATTCCGAACCAGGTGCCCAGCCTGCCGAATCCACAAATGATCTCGTCGGCAATGAGAAGGATGCCGTGTTTATCGCACAGCTCACGCACGCTGGGCCAGTATTCGGCGGCGGGTATCTGGTTCCCGCTTGGGATCGGTGTCCCAATGAATGCGGCTATGGTGTCGGCGCCCTCTCCCTCTATTATGTTCTCCAGTGACTTCACGCTGAGCATACAGCAGCTCTGGTTGGTCCGGTCCTGAAAGCCCCAGGGACAGCGGTAGCAGTATGGCGGGTCTACCTGAAGGGCGTTGGGCTGGAACGGCTCAAACATACCGTGCGTGCGCCGGCCGCGATTGCCTATGCTCATAGCCGTAGTGGTCGAACCGTGGTACTGGCCGCGCCGCGAGATGATCTTCGTCCTGGACGTGTTGCCTGTGATGAACTGGTATTGCCTGGCCAGCTTGGATGCTATCTCTACAGCTTCGGAGCCGCCGCCGCAGAAGAAGACGCGGTTCAGGTCTCCCGGGGCAAGCTCTGCCACCTTCTTGGCAAGAAGGATGCCCGGGACCGTGCTGTAGGCGCCGGAATTGGCGTAAGCCAGCGTGGTCATCTGCTCACTCACCGCCTCCGCTATCTCCGGCCAGCGGTGGCCTATGTTCTTCAGGAACAGCCCGGCCATGCCGTCTATATACTTGCGGCCCTGGATATCGTACACGTAGTTGCCCTCGCCACGGGTCATGATGCTGTAGCCCCCGGGAGTCACCAGGTCTGCCATCTGATGGTTCTGCATCCAGAAGTGCTCCAGTCCCCATTGCACAAGCTGGTTTATCTCACCATCGGAATAGGTGTCCTTTATCCACCACGCCGACTTGCTGCTATCCGGTTGCACCATGACACGCCTCCTGGGACTTGCTGTGTGCAGTCAGTCTAGCACGATTAAGGACAAGCCGACATGGGAAAATACGGGTGGGCAGGGGAGGCCACGTAGAGCAGGCCTGAGGCCTGCTCAGCCTACCAAGAGAATGAGAGGCGTTGAGCGCGAGCGTAACCGGCCCTACGAGTTAGGTCTAGCCAAATAGCCGGTACGCAGTCAGCAGTTATTGGCAGGGACTGGCGTAGCATCTAGCGTCTTGGGCTTGCGCACGCGGACCAAGTATGCCGAGCCAAAGAGCGCAAGCAATATCGCTAGATTAAAGACAAGACCTATAACCATGAATAACCCAACGTAGAATAAACCAACGGTAGGGAGAATATAGGGGAGCATTGCCGCAGATGGTACTTCCATGTAACCGAGCAGAATACCGAGCGCTACCCTTGCATAGTCACCTAGGATCACCATAGCCACTAGAATGATGATAGCTTCCTTGCGGAACCTTTCCCCGCGCCGATCGAAGTTGCCGAGGAGCCACACCTTTATCAGCATCACGATTAGCCCGGCAAAGCCACCTATCAACAGATCTAGATTAGCAGCCCACGCAATCTCATCAGATAATGGTCTACCTATTATAAACCTTATGGGAATATACAGATATAACGAGGTGAAGGCGACCAGAAAGAACGCATGCGTGAGGCTGACCCTAGATAGTTGTCGGGAGAACCAGAGGAGTGCAAGGTACTGCGGCAACGAAGCGAATAGCAAGGTAAAGTTACCTAGTCTATTTAGTAGACTACCAACCTCTCCAGGGTCTGCGCCTACGGCTGCGAATGCGAATGCGACAATCAAGTTTGTTATTGTAAGAACGCTTATGACAACAACGCCTATGACCGCCACCGCGATGGAGTACCCCCAAAGCGAGGGGAGGAACTCCCGTTCTAAACGCCGGACGCGGAGATAGGAGACTGACAGAAGGAGTAGGCCAACGATTCCTGCGACAAGATACCCTGCATTGATAGGCGCTATCGTTAGATTAACATAGACAATCGCTGAACCACTGTCTTCAAGATCATTGAACGGGATAGCAAGCAGGGGAACGGATACCATGCGTACCACTGCTACTACGGCAGGAATGCCAATGATCAACCACAGTTCCCAGCGGTAGGTGGTGAAGTAGCGCAGCAACTTAGTACTCACAGCTCCATCCTGCGTCCCAATACAAACACAACACTAGCGATCAAATAATTCCACTACGTCCCAACTATTCATATTCATCTATGCTCATCGACCACAAAGACCAAGTCGGGAGCTCTATTGGTTGGGGCCTGAGCCCGGGGGACAGATGAGAACCTGGGACCTGGAGATGTCGGGTCTGAACACCACGTAGAAGTTGTCCTCTGCATCAAAGGCCATGTCGCTGACTCCGGGGATCCCCCAGGCTATCGGTAACTCTCCCGTGTCTATGACTATTCCCCTTTGCCTGGCCTGCCACCCCGTATCCGAATGTTCCAGCATGCGGAGGGTCTCGCCGCGCAGGTCGGTTTCCCTTTGCAGCTCCCAGTCCGATCCCGATTGAGGAGGCCTGTTGAACCTGTACATCCCCTGGTCGGTGCCCAGCCAGACCCGGCCTCGCGAGTCCACCAGCATTTTGTCCGGCTGCACTTCCAGGGTGGCCGTGCTGAATACCGACCACTCTCCGCCTTCCCATGAGGCCACGATGATGTGGCCCGGAGAAGCGTGCACCGCCCAGAGGCGCTTCTGCCCATCGAAGGTCAGGGCCACCGGGTCTGCCCCATTGAGAGAGGGAAGCCTCTTCCAGGTATCTCCATCGTATAGGGAGATTAGGCTGACTCCCTCCGGCTCGCCGTCCTGGTGGAGGAGAGCGACCTGCTCTTCGGAATCGGTCACGATTTCCAGTACGCGACCAAGGCCTTCCGGGGTTGGTGCAGCCATCCTTTCAAACGGAGGGACGTCCCGCAGAGTCTCGATCACGCCGTCCGGATAGCTCAGCCAGAAGCGACCCGCGCCACTGGAAGCGGCATCCACCAGCGTCTTTCCTATCAGCGCGTCGTCAAGTTCCAGAGAGAACTGTTCCCGGGTATTCCAAAGCACAAGCTCCTGGCCTCTAACGGCAGACCCCGGAACAAAGGATAGAAGCCGGTTGTAGACCACCCAGACGTTGCCGTCCGCGTCCTTCACCAGCCGCGGCCGGTCGAAGGGCTGGTCGGGCGAGCTGTGGACCGTGCAGTCCACCTCTTGGAGGATGTCCAGAAAGAAGGTCTGCACCTCGCCGGAGACTATTGTCCTATCCGGAGTGCTGGTTGGCGCCGGAGCGCCACAGGCAACGGAAAACGTCAGCCCACAGAGCAGCAATATCTTGATATAGCGGGACATTGGATATGGGAGCCTAGTCTGCAGGCGCAGCCTCTCCGGAGGGTTCGGCGGCTTTGGTGGGAGGCTTGGCAAACAAGATTATCGCCGCCGAGACTAAGAACATGCCCAGCATGAAGACATAGGCGGGGAAATACGTACCCATCACATCGTATACCAGTCCCACCGCCACCGGTCCCACTGCCACGGAAGTTGTCGTGATAGGCATCAGCGTGCCCCGTATGGTGCCTACAAAGTCCCGCCCAAAGTAGTTAGCGGTTACCACTGAAGTCAGTACTGCCTGTCCACCCACGTTTATGCCGTAGACAACGCCAAAGATGAAGAGTAGCGGCGTGACATGCAGGTCAAGCCCGCTGATAAGAAAGACAAGCCCTACGGCCGCGCCAGAGCTGGAGGCGGCCAAGCAGTAGCGGACGTGGTACCGTTCCACCAAGAAGCCCCAGAGCAGCCGCGCCAGAGAGGCGGCCACGGCATGGGTGGCCAGCACCGCGGCAGCAACGGCAGTGCTGAACCCTTCGTCGGTTACAAAGCTGAACTCGTGGAGCACTACCGATGACACGGGTGCGCCTCCAACGACCTGCGCCAGCAGGATGAGCCACAACGCCCGCGTTCTCAGGGCCTCCTTCAATCGCCAGGACACCGCCGATTCGCGCCCGGCCCGCCTCTGGTAGGTCGCATCCAGCTCTTCCTGGCTCTTCGCCCCGTCGGGGAACAGCCCCACGTCCTCCGGTTGCCGCACCATGAGGAAAGAGACTGGGAGCAGGAAGGCAAGGAAGAGGACAGACATGACTATCCATCCGTTTTCCCATCCCGACGTAGCAATGATGAATCCGATGAACGGGGCCAGCACCGCTCCGGCAGCGGCGTTGCCCATGGTGCTGAACGCCACGGCGCGCCCCCTGAGGCGCACGAACCATTTGACCACGGTTGCCTGCACCACGAGTGCACCGGCGCCCGTGCCGCCCGCCAGGCCGATCAGGGCGAATATGGCGTAGAACTGCCATATCTCTCTGACTTGTGTAAGCAGAAGGGCCGCAATCCCTCCAACTACGGCGGAAGCCGTCATCAGATAGCGCGGCCCGTATCTGTCCACTACTGTGCCGAAAATCGGCGCCAGCGCCGCGGAGACGTAGGTGCGTACAGTGAGCGCTCCTACCAGCGCGGCGCGGCTCCAGCCCAGGCTCTCCGACATGGGCTTCATGAAAACGCCGAAGGTGAAGCTCTGCAGACCTCCTCCGGCGAACGAGCCGAGAAACGCGGCGCCTACTATGATCCAGCCATAGAAGAACGGCGTGCGATGAGCCAGCCTGTAGCGGATATCCGGTTTTGCTTCCAAGGTAAGCTATATATATCACAGGGAAGGCGTCCCTGACACGCCCGGCGCTACACCTGGGAAAGCTCCTGGAATACGTGGTGCAAGATCTCAGCTGGATCTGCTCCTTTTCCTCGGAACGCTACTATTCCATTCCCATCTATGGCTACCTTGAATGGCACCGCGATGGGATTGTACAGCGGAAGCATTTCAGCAGGCGCCTGCGCCACCGGCCAAGGATGGTCCTGTTCATCTCTAAACCTGACTATGGAACTTAGGTCTTCACCCAGATCTATGTTCACCGCGTATAAATCCACGGAGTCCTGGTATTCAGGGTAGATGTCCTTTAGCAACCGTAACTCGGTGCGGCAATACGGTCACCAAGTGGTGAAGAAGTAGATGACTACGGGGCGTCCCTGTTCGGTCAGTTGGGCCAACTGAACGGGCTGGCCCGTGGATATCTCGGTCAGGGTGAAGTCGGGCGCACGTTCGCCAACCCGGTTCCCTGTCTCCGCCGGAGGCGTGGCGATTGGCGTCGGCGTGTTCGTAGGAGGAGGCGAAGTTGTAGGGGTTGGAGTTGGCACTGCTGGTATGGCAATGACTATAACGGTTGGGGTTGGAGTTGGTGTGCCTATTGGAGTTGGAATAGCCGCAGGCGCGGCAGCTGTAGCCATGGCTCTTAAAGCTACAAGCTCCTGAAGTAGCTGATCCTGAAGCGTCAGCGTGGGTGTAGGTGTGGAGGTAGTGACTGGGGCTGGGCGAGGTGTGGAGGTAGCTGTGGGGGGGACAGTAGTTGGAGTTGGCGTATCCGCAGGCGCGACCTATGTTGGCGTGGCCGTAGACGCGACTGTTGTCGGAGTAGTGCCCACTTCGCTAGTGCATGCTACGCTGAACAGCAAAAGAGGCGCTGCAAGGGCAACAGATCGCTTTCTTGTTGAGAAAAACATAGACGCTACGCCCCAGAAAGCTCACGGAACAGCCGGACCCAGGTATCGCGGGCCTCCACGCTGTAACTTTCACTGAAGACTATCACCCCGTTGCCATCTATTGCCACCTTGCTTGATGTCTGCCGTACGTTGTAGTCCGGAGGCAATCTGGGCGGCGCCTTTGCGATCGGCCAGGGGTAGTCTTGCTCCTCCTTGAATTTGACAAGCTCGCTCAGGGGTTCACCAGCTATACCCACTACATAGAAATCCACGGAGTCCTGGTAGTCGGGGTAGATGTCCTTCAGCAACCGTAACTCGGTGCGGCATTTTGGTCACCAGGTGGCGAAAAAGTAGAGGACTACCGGGCGTCCCTGCTCGGTCAGTTCGGCCAACCGGACGGGCTGGCCCGTGGACACCTCGGCCAGAGTGAAGTCAGGCGCCAGGTTGCCAACCCGGTTTCCCGTTTCCTCCGGAGGTACAGCCCTTGGCGTCGGCGTGTTCGTAGGAGGAGGCGAGGTTGTGGGGGTAGAGGTTTCCACTGCAACGGGTACGGCAACGGTTGGAGTTGGCGTTGGTGTTGGCATTGGCTGATTGGATGGCCTATCAGCAGGAGCCGCCGTGGCAGTAGATTGAGCGGATGGCGGGGAAGGGTCGGAAGTTGGCGCAGCTGAGGTCGGTGTGTTTGTAGGAATAGATGAGGGTTGGGTAACGGTTGGAGTTGGAGTATCTGTAGGATCGACTGTAGTCGGAGTAGTCCCCACTTCGCTAGTGCAGGCTATGCTGAACAGCAAAAGAGGCGTTGCAAGGGCAACAGAGCGCTTTTTAATTGCGGAGAAAAACATGGACGCTATTGTATCGGTTCAATACGTGGGCAAACGCGGTTTGGATGTACCTTTTGCATTAGGATGCTGTCATGGTCAGGCGGCGTGTCTTTTAAGCGCGTCATAAGCGGCGTTGATCTCTTTCATGCGTCGCTCCGCCACTTCACGGAACTCGGGAGCCATGTGGGTTACCTTGTCCGGGTGGTACTGCCGCACCAGCTCGCGGTACCTGGAAATGATTTCGTCCTTGGAAGCGCCGCGCCGCACCCCCAGCACTTCATGCGGTGATCTTACATACCCATACCGTGAGCCGGTTCCTTGCCCGCCACGCGGTCCCCAGTCACTGTTGCCCTGGGAGCCGCGCTGGCCAGCGCCCGCTCTAGCCCGCATTGAAGAGCGCGCTATCAGCCTTAACAGGATGAAGCCCACCCAGATGAGTACGAGTAGAATTACCTTAATTTGTATCCCTCCTCAGACCTCATAGCAGCCCCGTATAAAGTGATTGTACCACCACGAGAAACATCCGTCTTGGGGTTGCATAATGGAGGGGTAAATGTCAAGAAATTCAAGGAATATTTAATGCGAATCTTTGCGATTTTTAATATTGACATACCACCTTTGACACCGTTAAGGTCTGAGTTACGTAGTTGCCCCACGAGAACTAATATAAGGCTGCGGTGGCCGGTGAATGGTTGCTTCAGTCTCAACCAAATTCTTCCGGTAAACGGTGCGGACCCACCGAGAAGACGGCTAAATTCTTAGATCTCTTACGCATACGCAGAGCGGATCTCTGTCTCCTGGGGTTGGTTAAAGCAATTCAACCCAACGCCGTGCATTTGCCTTGCCTTGGAATCTGCGTTTAGAGGCTCACAACGACGCCAGATTCACACATGGCAAAGAGTTTGACTGGGGGTGTAGTAACTTTGAGAACTAATGCCACGTCATTGTTGCTTTTGAGCGACGGAGTAATCAAGCTCGATGGAGGGTGTGTTTTTGGTCCCGTTCCCAAGGTGGAGTGGGAATTGAAGAAGTCGCCTGACCGCAGAAACCGCATCACCATGGGTCTGAACTGTCTGCTTGTCAGGAACGGAGACAAATGCATTCTGGTAGATACGGGAGTCGGCACCAAAGAATCTGAGATGACAAAAGACAGATTCGGCCTCAGCACCAGCCGGCTGGCCCGGGATTTTAGGAATCATGGCGTAAGCCCCAAAGACGTCACTGCGGTCATCCTCACCCACCTCCAGTTCGACCATAGTGGAGGGAGCACCCGTCTGGACCGCTCCGGTGTACCCGTTCCCACCTTTCCCAACGCGGCGTACTACGTCCAGCGTGCTGCCTGGGAGGAAGCCAACAATCCCAATGAAAGAACCAAGGACTCCTTCCATGGGAACGACTTCCTGCCTCTGGAAGAACGCGAACAGATCTGCCTACTCGATGGTGACGAAGAGGTTGCGCCAGGGGTTCGCGTCAAGCTAACGGACGGTCCCGCACCCGGCCATCAGATAGTGCTGGTGAACTACGGTGGGGAAAGGGTTGCCTTCATGGGTGACCTGGTGCCGACATCCCATCATTTGGATCTGACCTGCATAGCCTCTCTGGACTACGACCCGGAAGGTACACTGACCAAGAAACGCGCCTTGCTGGAAGAGGCAGAAAAGGGCGGCTGGCTAATGGTTTTCAGCCATGGCTACTATCAGCGTGCGGGATACCTGGAGCGCCGCAACGGTCATTACAACTTCCGTGCCGTGGAACTATAGAAAGGCGATTTTACTCCTCAGTCATTGGGGAAACCAGCAACTTCGCGGCATCTGCTCAACACTGGGGCAAATGGCTCAGGCAAGCCTGGCCCAGACTGTCCTGCCGTTCAATTGCTCCAGAACAACAGGGGTAATCCTGTTGTGAAGGGGTTCACTGGAAGCCGCGGCAACCCGTACGTAGTTACCCGTAAGCCCTGACCAGACTCGGGTATTCCCCAAGGGCTTGCCGTTCTCCCAGAGTACCGTGCTCCTGGTGCCCAAAAGGCTTCTTCTGTAGGATTCCGCCTGCCGTTCCGCCAGGTCAAGCATCATCTCCATGCGCCGCCGCACCTCCTTAGGGTCTACTTTGGGCTTGAGATACGCAGCGGTGGTGCCCGGCCGGGCGGAATAGGGGAATACGTGGATGGCGGCAAAACCCACCTCGCAGCACAAGTCGTAGGTGTCCTGGAACTGCTCCACCGTCTCACCGGGGAAGCCGGCTATGACGTCGGCGGTCAAGGCAGCATCGGGAACGGCTTTCCTCACCATCCGGACCGCTTCCAGGTAGCGCCCGGGCGAATAGCGGCGGCGCATTTGCTTCAGAACAGGCTCCGAGCCGCTCTGCAGTGGTAGGTGGAAGTGGGGACAGAGCCGCTCGTCCTGCCACAGCTCCAGCAGCTCATCCGTGATTTCTTGAGGCTGCAACGAGGACACCCTAAGCCTGGGTATCGCGGTCTCATCCAGGAGGCGGCGCAGCATTCCGGTCAGCGACGCGCCCGGTATGTCGAAACCGTAAGAGCCCAATTGCGTGCCGGTGAGCACGACTTCCCGGTAGCCCCGTCCTACAAGGTCGTTGACCAGCAGCACCAGGGTCTGCGGTGGAATGCTGCGTTCCCGGCCACGCACCTTGGGCACAATGCAGTAGGCGCACACCTGGTTGCACCCCTCTTGGATCTTGATCATGGCGCGGGAGAGCAGGACGGGCGCTCGTTCCTCGTCTATAGTGTCTAGGCTAGGACTGTCCGCTCTGTAGAAGTCGAGGAGTTGACTGACTTCCTCCACCAGGGCGTCCTTTTCGGTGTTTCCCAGAACAACGTCGACCCCATCCAGCCGATCGAGCTCGTCCGGGGCGCGCTGTGCATAGCAGCCCGTGGCGACAACCAGCGATCTAGGATTGAGACGCTTCGCCCTGCGCAGAGCCTGGCGCGCCTTGCCGTCAGCGACGTGTGTCACCGTGCAGGTGTTGACTACGTGTACCGAGGCGTGGTCCGGCCTGCTGCTGAGGCCGTAGCCCGCTTCCAGAAAACGCCGCGACATTGCCTGGGTATCCGCCTCGTTCAGCTTGCAGCCGTGCGTCTCTATGTAAACCGTGGGCGCGTTCATAGCCAATCTATACTAACACGCCGACAATTAACCCAGCGCCTCCTTCTTCACGGGAGGCTTGGCCAGCAGCATTATCACCAAGCCTACCCAGAAAAGACCTATCATCACCGTGAAGGGCATCTGATAGCTCCCCGTGATATCAAAGCCAATGCTCACCAGCAAAGGCCCTATGGCTCCAGCCCCCGCCGTGATCGGCGTGACCATCCCGCGTATTGTGCCGGCATAGTCCCTCCCAAAGTAGTTGGCGAAGATAATCGAGTGGCTCACCGCGTGTCCCGCTATGCTCATACCGTACACGGCGGCAAAGACAAAGAACTGAGCCGTAGTGCTAGCCGTGAGCAGGATGATCAGCGCCACAGACGAGCCCAGGTAAACCGCGGCCACAACGAACCTGACGGGGACCCTCTCCAGCACCAGCCCCCAGATGGGCCTGATGCTGAGGGCAAAGCCGGCGTGGGTGCTGAGCACTGCCGTCGCTATGGGCGCCGAGTAGCCCTGGTCACGGACGTAGCTGAACTCGTGAAGGATCACCGACGAGACGGAGAGGCTTCCCAACACGAACCCCGCAATGAGGAGCCAGAAAGCTCCGGTGCGTATCACTTCCTTCAGATGCCAGGAATACGCCGACTCCAAGCCGCCCCGCCGTTGGTAGGCAGCGTCTACCTCTGCTTGACTCTTTGCCCCGTCCGGCAGCAGGCCAAGGTCCTCCGGCTGTCTGGCCATGAAGAAGGAGACCGGCAGCAGGACGACGACGAACAATGACCCCATGACCAGCCATCCCGCTTGCCAGCTGTAGTTGAACACAATGAAGGCTATGATAGGAGCTAAGATCAAACCGGGCGCGGCGCCACCCATCGTGGTGAAAGCCATCGCTCTGCCCCGCAGACGGACGAACCACTTCACCACGGTAGCTCCCGTGACCACTCCGCCCAACCCGGCGCCGCCCGACATCCCGATGAAGGCGAATATAGCGTAGAACTGCCATATCTGAGTGACGCGACTGATCAGCAAGGCCGCGACGCCTCCAACTACCGCCGCCGCCACCATGAGAAAACGAGGCCCGTACCTGTCGACCATGGGCCCGAAGACCGGCGCCAGGGAGGCCGCTGTTATCAAGCGGAATGCGAGTGCGCCGGTCAGCGCCGTACGCGACCATCCCAGGTCGTCGCTCATTGGCTGGAGGAAGACGCTGAACGTAAAGCTCTGCAGTCCCCCTCCGATGAAAGTGCCCAAGAAGGCGCCCACCACTATGACCCAGCCGTAGTAGAAGGGCACCCGGTTCGCCAGTCTCCGGCGCATATCCCTATTTGCTAGGGTGGCTCCCGGCAGCTGGGGTTCCATCCCATCAGAGGTCAGCCTATCTGTCCTCCGCTAGGTCTTCCACCAGCCTGACCAGAGTCCGCACGGGAAAGCCGGTGTGCCCCTTCACCGTGTAGCCCGACTCGCTGGCGGTGCGGGCCACCGCCGCAATATCCAGGTGCACCCAAGGCACGTCCCCGGCGAACTCACGGATGAAGTAGCCGCCGGCAATGGTGCCCGCCGGTTGCCCCCCGGAGTTCTTGATGTCGGCAATGTCGCTCACTATCTGGTCGCGGTACTCATCCCACATCGGCAGCTGCCAGAAACGTTCGCCTGTCGCCTCGCCGGCCTTGATCGTGCTATCGATGAGTGCCTGGTCGTTTCCCATGATGGCGGCAGCCAGGTTGCCCAGTGCCACTCTGGCGGCGCCCGTAAGCGTGGCCACGTCCACTATGTGGTTCTGGTTGTGTTGACGGGCGTAGGCCAGAGCGTCGGCCAGCACCATGCGCCCCTCAGCGTCGGTGCTGATGATTTCGAAGGTCTTGCCCGCCATGGTGCGCACCACGTCTCCGGGATGGAAGGCGGAGCCGCCCGACATATTTTCCGTAGCCGGCACCAGCCCCATGACGTTGATCCTGGGCCTAACCTGGGCTATTGCCCGCATTGCCCCTATGACGGAAGCGCCGCCCGCCATGTCGCCCTTCATCGCACCCATGCCCTCGGCGGCCTTAATGGAGATGCCGCCGGAGTCGAAGGTGATCCCCTTACCGCAGAGAGCTATGTTGTTCGACTCGTTGCCCGGGTCGCCGTTGTAGCGCAGTATGATGAACCTGGGGGGCCTGTTGCTTCCCGCGGCCACTGCCAGCAGCGCGCCCATGCCCAACTCCTCCATCTGCTCGCGGGCCAGCACCTCGAAGTCCAGTCCCACCGCGTCGGCCATGGCGCGCGCCCTGTCTGCCAGCTCCGTGGGCGTCAATACGTTGGCCGGCTCGTTGCCCAGGTCACGGGCAAAGTTCGTCGCCTCGGCAAGGATGCGCCCCTTATCGAGTCCTGCCTGAATCTCAGCGACCTTATCCGCGTCGCGCTCCACAACAACCATCTCCTCGATGTTGGAAGGGTCGCCGTCCATCGTCTTGTATTTGTCGAACCTGTGCAGGCCCAGGATGGCGCCCTCCGCTACGGCCTGACCGGAGGTTTGCGGGTCCATGCCGCCTATGCCTGCGCCGTGGGCTATGGTGGCCGCTTTCTTCACGTTGAGGCGGCGCACAAAGCGGCTCGCCGTGCCCATGACCTGACGCACAACCTCCGCCGAGAATTTGTCCTGCTTGCCGAGGCCCGCCACGACGATGCGGTCGGCGGACATCTTGCCCAGCGTGTGGATCAGGGTCATCTCGTTCTTCTTGCCCTTGATTTCGCCTTCATCAATCAGCTTGGAGATGGCGCCGTCCAGGGCAGCATCGACCGCGCCGGTGGGCTCCTCCGGGGCTGGTTACCCCTTGGAACAGGTTGACTATCAGCGCTCCCGTCTCAATGGAAGTCACGTCTCCTGCTGTTGCTTTGATATCCATGGTCCCTCCTTGGTGTTGTGTGTGCTTACAGGGCAAGCGACGGTGAATTCAGGCGCTTGCCGGTTCTTCTTTAGCTATCAGTTTACTTGTATAAGAATCAGCTAGTCCGTGTCTATCCCTACGTGGTACTGGAACCACGCGGGGCATTGTATTCGAGATACTACGCAGGGTCTATCCTCGCATGTGCGGAGGCCATCGTTATTCTGCTAAGATTCGACTCCCAGCATGTTCAGGAGGTGCGCAGAGTTGGTGAAGAGAAACGACGAAGAAGAGGAGCCTGGAGACAAGAGTAGTCCCAGTATATTGGGTAGAGTTGGGGTTGCGGCTGGTGCTGCCAGGCAGAGTGTGCGACGTTCCGCCGAGGTGATGTCCGGTGCAGATATACGCAGGTTCGAGGATTTCACGGAGGCAGCCACCACGGCCGTCATCGGGGTACATCAGGATCAGGCTGAACTGCGGGAACAACTTGCCCGCACGGAGCAATCACTCCACGCCCTGGAGCAAGGACACGCCACGCTGAGAGACGATATAGCGAGGGTGAAGCACAAACCGTCTCCTTGGGTTGTCGCATCGGGCGCTGTATCCATCGTAGCGCTGGCCTTGAGCATCCTAGCGCTGCTCCTGTGAGGTTGTATCAATGGGATACGAACAGCTTGTAGCGCTCGCAGAGTCATATCCGCCCCAGAATCGGGAAACTCTCCACGAGTTGGCCCAGGAGTACCGGAGCCGGGGCGAACGGCAGGTCTTGGAGGTGGCCGCGTTAGCCGCCGACATATCGCTCGACAGGATCACCAATCTGGGGCTTGAGCCCGACGTCGACCCACAGTTCCTGGAGGCCTTCCAACTCAGCGGGGTTAGCATGGAGACGCTTGCAGGCTCACCAGCGCAACAAGATGGTGCTCTGTCCACCATCAAAGGCAAGCTCTTCGAAGTGATGGTGCGCGACCGCCTCAACGCAGAAAAGCGTCTTGGCGAGCTCCAACTGGAGCCCGGGCAGGAAGCCAGTCTCGCTGAGTCGTCCACGCAACCCGGATGGGACCTGCAAATAGTGAACGAGGATGGATCCGTAGCTGAGGAGATTCAACTCAAGGCCACAGAGTCCATGTATCACGTCAAGAAAGCACTGGAAAGATACCCAGACATCCGGGTCGCCACACCCTCGGAGATCGATGGTGCGGCAGACGAAATCCTCAACACAGGCATCTCCAATCAACAACTGGAGCAAGTAACAAAGGCCCAACTGGACGAGCTTGGCGAGGACACGTTGGAAGACCTGCTCGATACAGGCGCGGAAGCGGCGTTCGACTCCATTCCATTCATGTCCATTGCCATGACCGGGGTCATGGAAGGGCGGAACCTCCTGATGGGACGCTCCACCTTCCGGGAATCGCTGTGCAGGGGAACGAAGCGAATCGGCAAGGCCACGGTGTACGATACCATAGGGACGCTTCTGGGGCCCACCGGCGTCGCAATACCGGGAGTCATCGGGCTGAGGATGGCCGAGGCGCGCGTATCCGGCCGGATTGGCCTGAGTGACCACCTGGAGTCGAAGACGGAGGACCTGAGGCGGCTGGCCGTGCAGGCATAGTACCCCGCAACCTCGTAGTCTTCCGACGAAAATAGGCCTCGCCCTGAGCGCTCTCCCTCGCCCGTCATGCCCGTGAAGACGGGCAGGTGGATTCACATTTCAAGTGCAACACTCTATCCAAAAATATCTCTGCCGGAGTCCTATAATCGAGACACTTGCGGGGGGTATTATTGTAGGCCTGAATCATTTGCGTAAACCGTTTTTGAGGCAACGCTGCCAAGTCCGTTTTGCGGGGCAGGGTCCGCCGCAGCCGACCGATGGCGTTCTCTACCCCACCCTTCTGCCAGGGAGAGTAAGTATCGCAGAAAAAGGTCTCTATACCCAGATCGTGGAGTTTGTAATGGAGTGCGAACTCGGTCCCGTTGTCGAAGGTGACCGTCCGTCGCCATTCTGGGGGAAACTGACCCAACACTTGGGACATGGCGGCAGCGATGGGCCTGGATGCCTTGCCAGGGGGCCTTAGGGCTATGAGGATGCGGGAGTGGCGTTCGTGCATGGTAAGCACGGCATGGCCATAGGCCCTGAACAGCATCAGGTCGGCCTCCCAGTGACCAGGAGTGCGGCGGTCAGCAGCGCTCTGCGGGCGCTCGGTGATGGGACGACGCTTAGCCATGAAGGAAGCAGGGCTGCCGCCTTTGTGGCCTCTCCAACCACGCTTGGACTTAGCTCGGGGCAGGTAGTGGCGCCAACTGTAGTCCTTCTTGCGAGCAATCTGGCCGTAGATGAACCTGTAGATGCTCTCGTGGGAGATGACTGTACTGCCTGACTCCATAGCCATCCGTCCCGCCACCTGCTCCGGTGACCAGCCCTGCTTAAGCCCAGAGAGCACCTTATCCCGCAGCGCCTCATCTCGCTCCAGTCGAGAACCACGCCAACGCCGGGCATGGGCTTGCTGGTTCGCATACCTGGGCTGGTATCCCTGAGTTCTTGAACCATTGCGCTTCAGCTCACGAGCCACTGTCGATGGCGAGCGATCCAGACTTGCCGCGATTTGGCTGACCGAGTATCCCGAGGCTTGTAGTCGGGCAATTTCACACCTCTCTTCAATGGTGACATGTCCATAACTTTTTCCCATGACAACACCTTAACCAAGTGTTGCACTTCGTTTGTGAGTTTAGGGCATCCAAAGGCGGTGGGGCGTCACGCATCAACAGCTCTTTCCTATCCTGCTAGCTATATGCTTCGACCCGCACGATAAATACGCCCATCCCGTAGTATCTATGGTGGCGCACCGACGAAGCGTAGTGTCTAAGCAGCCGGACGCCAGTATCGAACATTTCTCCTCCGGTTCGTGGCGGATACGGTCGTTCCTATATATCGCTATGGAAAGCACGCTTTGCAATAGCCGCCAGGAGGTTGACGTATCGCTGGCCGCGGGCGGTAAACCGGATGCGGCGCGATGTTTCGCCGGTGCGTTCCAGGTGGATGAGCAGGTGCTGCACGGGGAAATACTTAGGCGCTTTATCCGCCCATTCGACCACAGTCAGTCCTTCACCTTCTATATAGTCGTCCAGTCCGATGTCCTCCACCTCTTCGAGCGCATCAAGCCTGTAGAGGTCTACGTGGTACAGAGTAAGACGTCCGTGGTGCTCGTTGGCCAGAATGAAGGTTGGACTGCGAACGGGTCCGTGGATATCCAAGCCAAGGGCAATGCCCTGGGTGAGACAGGTCTTGCCCGCACCGAGATTGCCCTGTAGGAGCATGACGTCGCCTCTCACGGCGCCGCGACCCAGCGCCTCTCCCAATTCCTGCGTCTCCTGCGGGGAATGCGTGTCTACTATCATCTACGCAAGTGATCCCATCCGGGCCCTACGTCCAATATGGGACTTCCATTGTCATCATAGACGGTGACCTCTCCCGCTTTTTCACCGGTGACTTCACCAATGATGGAAACGGAAGGTAGACGTTTCTTTACGCGTTGAACGACATCGCTGGAAGCAGTGAAGAGCAACTCGTACTCTTCACCTCCGGCAAGGGCCAAATGAAGAGCATCCCCGGGGAGAGTTTGCCCAAGGGAGGGGTGAATGGCAATCTCCTTGGAGAAAATACGGGCGGCCGTACCGCTGGCAAGCATCATCTTCTTTAGGTCCTCAATAAGACCGTCGCTGACGTCCATTGCGGCACGCACTCCCTCCTCCAAAAGGACGCGGCCTTCCTGCAGCCTGGGTATGGGACGACGGTGCGCCTGGACAAGCTGCCGGGCGGCATCCGAATCCACGCTGGAATGGCGCATCATCAGCTCCAGACCGCCACGGGACAATCCCAAAGGGCCCGTAACCCCTATGACATCGCCGGGTACAGCCGCGGAACGCAGCATGGGTTGCCCAGAGATCCGGCCATTCAGGGCAATGGTAATGAAGAAGAACGGTGAGGAAACAACGTCCCCGCCAACAATGACCGCGCCGTAGGTCTTGCAGGCCTGGACAACTCCTTGAAACGCAGCGTCAACGTCCTCAACCAAAACGTTGTCCGGCAGGCCAAGGGTAACCAGGGCATAGGTGGGAGAGCCTCCCATGGCAGCTATATCGCTGAGGTTGGAGGCCATGGCCTTCCATCCCACGTCCTGCCAGGGAGTGGTGCTCCTGGTGAAATGGACCTCTTCCACCATGGTATCCGTGGTGGAGAGCTCGATCAGGCCCGCGGTATCAATGCGCCAAGCAGCGGCGTCATCGCCAATACCGGCGACGAGGGGAAAAGCTTGGTCGCGGGAAGCAGCGACTCCCTCCTGCTTGGCCATTGCTTCCAGCCGGCGGATAAGCCCGAACTCTCCAATCTTGCGCAAGTCCATGGTACTGATTATAGCAATAGTTGGAATTCTAACGCGTGTACGGTTGAAGGTGTTGAAAGTGCGAGAGCGTACTGGCAGAATGACCTCATATTAGACGTGGAGGGAAGCCAGAATGCCAATTATCAAGATGGAGTTGTGGCCTGGCAGGACAAAAGAGCAAAAGGCCAAGCTGGCCAAAGCATTCACGGAGTCGGTGGAGGAGGTCCTTGGCACGGCGCCGGAACGAACCATAGTCCTGTTTGAAGAGATTTCAAAAGATGACTGGGCACAGGCAGGGAAGCTGGCGTCAGAGTCCTGAGGGCGGACATACGGACAGGCAGGCATGACGGAGGGACCGGGCTGAAACACTATTGCCCTTGCATAGTACAGCGGCCTATATTGACAGTGCTAAGATGTAATGATACAGTCCGTGCACTCACGGGGTGCAGGCCTAGTGGGGCCCGCTAGCTCAACTGGCAGAGCAACTGACTCTTAATCAGTAGGTTCTCGGTTCGAGTCCGAGGCGGGTCACAGTCTAGCCAATCTGAATGACTGTATTAAGCAGAGAATGGGGAAGTGTCGGAATTGGCAGACGAGCATGACTTAGGATCATGTGCCGAAAGGCGTAGGAGTTCGAGTCTCCTCTTCCCCACTTGGTTCGAGGTCCTAGGCTGGGTGCAACTATATTAACCGTGAGTGAGGAAGAGTCGTGGCAGCACTCCTTGAAGTAAACAACCTGGTAACTCAATTCTTTACAATGGAAGGAGTCGTCAAGGCGGTTGACGACATCTCTTACAACCTGGAGGCCGGCGAAACGCTGGGACTGGTTGGCGAGAGCGGTTGCGGGAAAAGCGTTAGCGCACTGTCAGTGATGCGCCTCATCCCGTGGCCGCCCGGCAAGGTGATGAACGGCGAAGTCCTCTTTGAAGGCGAAGACCTGCTCAAGATAGACAACAACGAGATGCGGTCCATACGAGGCAAGGAGATCGCAATGGTCTTCCAGGAGCCTATGACGTCTCTGAATCCCGTCCTGACAATAGGCCGGCAGTTGACGGAGACCATGGAACTGCATCTGAACCTTGACAAGCAAGGGGCGCGACAGAGGGCAGTAGACCTACTGCAAATGGTTGGCATTCCTGACCCGGACCGGCGCTTGGTCCAGTACCCTCACCAGTTCAGCGGCGGTATGCGTCAAAGAGTGATGATTGCCATGGCGCTGAGCTGCAATCCCAAGCTTCTGATTGCAGACGAGCCTACGACGGCGCTGGACGTGACCATCCAGGCCCAGATCTTGGAGTTGATGAAGAGCCTGTGCCGTGAGTTTGGCACGGCGCTGATAGTGATCACCCACAACTTGGGGGTGGTTGCCCGCTACGCAGACCGGGTAAACGTTATGTACGCAGGCAAGATCATAGAAAAAGGGACTTCCGAGGAAATATACCACCAGCCGAAGCACCCTTATACCCTTGGTTTGCTTCAGTCGGTGCCTAGACTGGACGAGCCGCGCAGGGTAAAGCTGGAGCCAATAGAGGGCCAGCCACCAGACCTTATCAACCTGCCCCCTGGGTGCAGCTTCCGCTCCAGGTGCCGTTATGCGATAGAGAAATGTACAGTTGATGTCCCTCCGTTGGAGGTATATGAATCCAGCGGTCATGTTGCTGCCTGCTGGGAAGCGCACAACATAGAAAGGCGTGTGGCTGAAGCTAGGGCTTAGGAGGGGAACATGGTAGAGCAGAAAGAGCAAACGCAAACCCAGTCCACATCACAAGACGACGTGCTTGTTTCAGTACGAGACTTGGAGATGTATTTCCCCGTGCGATCCGGGGTCATCTTCCAGAAGAAGGTAGCGGATATCAAAGCCGTGGACGGCGTGTCCTTTGATATACGCAGAGGTGAGACGTTGGGCCTGGTGGGTGAGAGCGGCTGCGGCAAGACAACTACGGGACGCTGTATCCTGCAGTTGTACAAGCCGACACGCGGCGGAGTGCTGTTCGAAGGACAGGACCTCACCAGGCTAAAGGGCGGCCAGCTGCGACGGTTCCGCCGGCGAATGCAGATGATCTTCCAAGACCCGTACAGCTCGCTGGACCCGCGTCAGAACGCGGGGAGCATCATTGGCGAGCCCCTGATTGTCCACAAGATGACAAACAGCAGAAGCGAATACCGGGAACAAGTGGCGGAACTGCTATCGGTGGTTGGCCTGAACCCCAGTATGTCCAACCGATTCCCTCACGAATTCAGCGGAGGCCAGCGCCAGCGGATAGGCGTGGCCAGGGCGCTGGCGGTACGTCCCAGCCTTATAGTGTGCGATGAGCCTGTATCTGCGCTGGACGTATCCATCCAGGCCCAGGTGATCAACCTGTTGGAGGACCTGCAGGAGCAGTTCAACCTCACGTACCTATTCATAGCCCACGACCTTTCGGTGGTGCGTCACATCAGCGACCGTATAGCGGTGATGTATCTGGGCAAGATCATGGAAGTGGCAGATAGGACGGAGCTCTACGAGAACCCGCTCCATCCTTACACCAAGGCGTTGCTTTCGGCAGTGCCCATACCCGATCCGGTGATCGAGGCTCAGCGTGAGCGCATCATTCTGACCGGCGACGTACCAAGCCCGCTGAGGCCGCCGCCGGGATGTGTATTCCATACCCGCTGTCCCATATCCATAGACGAATGCTCCCAAGTGGTGCCGGAGCTAAGGAACGTGGGCAACGAGCACTTGGTAGCCTGCATCAGGGTGTAGGCCACAAACCGCCAAGGAAGAGAGGCCCTCAGATTTAATCTGAGGGCCTCTCTTTGCTTGTGGCACAAGATACCGCGTGCTAGCATGAATTAAACATGGAACCGGGTTTCATCCGCAATTTTTGCATAATCGCACACGTTGACCACGGCAAGTCCACACTGGCGGACCGGCTGCTGGAGATTACACGCACCGTCTCAGACCGTGAGATGATGGACCAGTTCCTTGATCAGATGGACCTGGAACGGGAACGCGGGATCACAATCAAAGCACAAGCGGTGCGCCTCATGTACCGGCACACCGACGGCAATGAGTATCAACTGAACCTGATAGACACCCCGGGACACGTGGACTTCAGTTATGAGGTGTCACGCAGCCTGCGCGCCTGTGAAGGAGCCCTGCTGGTGGTCGACGCCAGCCAGGGCGTACAGGCCCAGACCATAGCCAACGTTCACATTGCCCTTGAACGCAACCTTACTCTAATACCAGTTATCAATAAGGTAGATTTGCCGGTGGCCCAGCCGGATGTCGTAGCACAGGAGCTGGAGCATACCTTCGGCTTCAAGAGAGACGAAATGCTATTCATATCGGCTAAAGATGGGCTGGGCATAGACGGCGTGCTGAAGGCAGTAGTAGAGCAGGTGCCGGCTCAATGGGGAGCATTCATGGACCGCTGAGGGCTCTGGTTTTCGATTCTACATACGACCAGTACAAAGGTGTGGTGGCCTACGTAAGGGTCTTTGACGGTTCGCTGAAAGATAGGAACCGCCTCAAGCTCATGGCGTCCGGATACGAGGCGGAGGTATTGGAGGTGGGGACGTTTCGACCCACCTTGACCAGGCTGCCCTGGACTGGCAACAGGTGAGGTGGGGTATATAGCCACCGGCTTGAAGAATGTCGGACAGGTGCCGGTTGGCGACACAGTAACCCTGCAGGCCAAGCAGGCTGAGGAAGCCCTCATCGGCTATCAGCCATTGAAGCCAATGGTCTTCGCAGGCCTGTATCCCTCCGACGGTGAAAGCTACAAGCAGCTGGGAGAGGCGCTGGAGAAGTTGCAGCTCAATGAAGCCGCTTTGACTTTTCAAGCGGAAAGCAGCGTCGCGCTGGGATTTGGATTCCGCTGCGGCTTTCTGGGGCTCCTGCACATGGACATAGTGCAAGAGCGGCTGGAACGGGAGTACGGGATAGACTTGCTTACCACGGCACCCAGTGTGGCCCACAAAGTAGTGCTGGCGGATGGCAATGAGATAGGAGTCCAAAATCCATCACAGATGCCGCCACGCCAGCAGATAGAGGAGATACTGGAGCCATGGCTCCATCTGACCATCATCACTCCCAGTCGCTTCATCGGAGCGATGATAGAGCTGGTGACGAGCCGGCGGGGCGACTTCCAGCGCATGGAGTACCTACAGAGCGGGCCCAGCCACAACGGCGCGCGAACGGATGGCGGAGCACCATCCTCCGACTCCAGGGTACAGTTGGAATTCACCGCACCTCTGGGCGAGATTTTATTGGACTTCTACGACCAGTTGAAGTCCAGGTCCCAGGGATACGCTTCCCTTGACTACACGCCGGCGGACTACAGACCGGCCAATCTGGTCAAACTGGACATCCTGGTGAACGGACAGCCGGTGGATGCGCTGTCGCTAATCGTTCACGTGGACAAAGCGCAGCAGCAGGGTAGGGCACTGATAGCCAGACTGAAAGACCTGATACCACGCCAGATGTTTGAAGTCCCCATACAGGCTAGCCTAGGGAGCAAGGTCATCGCCAGAGAGACCATCAGGGCTCAGAGAAAGAACGTACTGGCAAAATGCTACGGCGGCGATGTAACTCGGAAGCGCAAGCTGTTGGAGAAACAGGCAGAGGGGAAGAAGCGGATGAAGAGAATTGGGCAGGTGGAAATCCCGCAGGAAGCGTTTCTGGCGATACTCAACGTGGAGAAGTGACGCGAGGTTGATTGTTGATTGACGTTCCGTCTCGGTTGCGTTAGGGCAGGCCCCAAGCTGATATCGTCAAGACCGGGTTCAGCCGTTTACGCCTGAAAGAGCTATTGAAGCCTTGAGAAGACCGATGGGATTGCCGCAATCGTGGCGGTCGCCTTGGAACCGGTACGCATAGGTAGGTATGCGGTCAATGGTGGCAGCTATGCCGTCCGTAAGTTGGATTTCACCAATAGCGCCCGGCTTGGTGGATTCAATCGCGTTGAGGACCTCAGGCATTAGAATATACCGCCCCACTATTCCCAGATTGGACGGCGCTTGATCTATCGGTGGCTTTTCTATCATTCCAGCCAAGCGTGTAGTGCGGGAATCCACAACCGCATCCGGGGCAGGGGGTTACTATTCCGTATGAGGATACGCGCTCAGGTGGCACTTCTTCTACGGCGATATAGTTTCCAGGATTGGCACACCACGCTCTCATCATCTGGACGAGTGCGGGCTGCGCATGGATCACAAGGTCGTCCGGAAGAATGACGGCGAATGGCTCCTGGCCCACAGCCTCCCTTGCCGCAAAGCACGGCATGGCCCAAGCCAAGCTGCTCTTCCTGGATGGGGTAGCTGAAGCGCAGGGTGTTGCGGAAGGAACGGAGCTCGTCGGCTATGGCGCCAAGGCCTTTGTCGTACATCATCTGTTCGATCCTGGGTTCAGGTTGGAAGTACTGTTGCAGCGCCTCTTTGCCCCTGGCGGTGACAATCGCTATGCGCTCTATGCCGGCAGCCATGGCCTCGCGCACGGCGTAGTGGATAACAGGCCTATCGTAGGCTGGGACAAGCTCTTTGGGGACGGCCTTGGTGAACGGCAAGAACCGCGTCCCCAGCCCCGCGGCAGGTATGACAACGGAAGTAACAGCTGGCGCAAAGGACATGGGAGCATTCTACACAAAACGGATCGTTGACAGTAGATCAAGGCTACTACTATGATGACTACGGTCGTGCTAGACGGGGAGCTAGCGGTGCCCTGAACCCGCAATCCGCTATAGCGGGGTTGAAATCCTCCCCGAGGTCCAGCCTCCGGCCTCTATTTTCGGGAAAAATGTTGAGAGCCGGGCCCTGCGCGGCGGAAACCCGCGAACCCCGTCAGGTCCGGAAGGAAGCAGCGGTAAACGGGCACTTTCGAGCGCCGCAGGACAGCCTGGTTTGAGTTTGAACGGGAGTACGCTTTGAGGTCATGATCGACGGGTGGTGCACGGCCTAAATAGGCAATTGAACGGAGGACGCACATGGGATTTGTAGCTATAAAGGCCCGCATTGCCGACTACGATGCTTGGAGGAAGGTCTACGACGGGATGACGAGCGTGCGGAAGGAGTGGGGATGCAAAGGCGAGCGCGCCTTCAAGAACAGCAGCAATCCCGCCGAGGTGTTGGTTCTGCTGGAATGGGACGACATGCGCAAGTGCCAGGAGTACACGATGTCGACCGAAGCGCGGGATGCTATGTCTAGGGCAGGGGTCCAAGGGCCGCCCGAAGTTACTTTTCTGAACGAGGTGTGAAACTCGGAGCCTAGTCCGTTCTCCCAAAGTGACTTATGCTACGCCGTCTTCCCAGCGCGGAGACGGCGTTTCTTATAATATCGACATGAAATCTTCAAAGAGGCAGACCGCATCGCCCAAGGCCATGCTTGATAGCCTGGGGTTGTCACCAAGGAAGAGGCTGGGGCAGCATTTCCTTGTGGGCAACGGGGTGGTGAATATGATTGTCAGGGCAGCGGATATCAAGCCTAACGAGACGATAGTGGAGGTTGGCCCGGGACTGGGAATACTGACCAGGGAACTTGTTAAGAAAGCAGGACGGGTAGTGGCCGTGGAAATGGACAAGGAGATCGCGGAAGTCCTGGAAAGGGAGGTCCACGCTCCAAATCTGGAAGTGTTGTCCGCCGACGCTCGCGAAGTAGGCGTAAAAGATGTCACGAATGCCACGCTCTACAAGCTGGTCGCCAACCTTCCTTACTACGCAGCCAGTCCCATACTGCGGCATTTTCTGGAATCGGAGTGGCCGCCGATCTTGGCGGTCGTAATGGTGCAACGAGAAGTAGCAAAGCAGATGGTGGCACAGCCCGGAGAGATGTCGCTGGTCTCCGTAGGAGTGCAGATATACGGAAAGCCCGCCATCGTAGGGTACGTCCCATCTTCCGCGTTCTACCCCAAGCCGAAAGTGACGTCGGCGGTGGTGCGAATCCGTCTGGATGCAAGGCCATCGTTGAATATCGCGAATAGAAAGGCGTTCTTCAAAGTTGTACGGGCCGGTTTCAGCGCCCCCCGCAAGCAACTGAGGAACTCCCTGGCACATGGGTTGGAAGTGCCTCCTGAAGAGGCTCTAAAGCATCTGAATACCGCAGATATAGACCCCAGGGCTAGGGCCGAAACACTCTCCCTGGAGCAGTGGACGGCGCTGTACAGGGTGATTTCCGATTGCAACAGTACGCGATTAACAGTACGCGATTAGAGGTTGCAGAGCGGTGAAAAGGATAGAAGCGCTGGCCTATGCCAAGATAAATCTCAGCCTGGAAGTAACCGGAAAGCGAGACGATGGTTACCATGAAATAAAGACTGTGCTGCACACGATTGATCTAGCAGACAGGCTGGCTTTCAGACCAACGGAGCGAACAAGCTTGGAATGCAACCAGCCATCGCTGGAGGGAGAGCACAACCTGGTACTGCGGACGTGCCGACTAATCCAGGAATACACAGGCCACCAGGGTGGGGCAGCCATTAGTCTCCATAAGAATATACCCATAGCGGCCGGGTTTGGCGGAGGCAGCAGCAACTCGGCAGCTACGTTCAAGGCACTGAACGAACTATGGGGAACTAATCTAGAGGGAAGTACGCTGGAGGACTTAGCGTTGCAGTTAGGTTCAGACATACCGTTTTTCCTGAACGGCGCCTGTGCTCTGGCGCAGGGCAAGGGTGAGAAGCTGAGTCCACTGCCACCAGTCTCCGGCATTTGGGCAGTGGTAGCAACCCGTTCATCTGAAATAACGGACAAAACGGCAAGGCTATACTCTCTCCTTGGAGAGAGTGACTTCAGCAACGGCTCTGCAACCGCAGAACTCGCGGAACGTATCCGGAACGGCGACGTTACCTTGCATGACATTCGCGCCGCTGGCATGAACACTTTCGAGAGGGTTGCCGGTCAGGCCTTCTCAGGATTGGACGGGCTTACTGAGAGGTTTTTGAAGGCCGGCGCCGGATTTGTGAGGATGAGCGGCAGCGGTCCGTCTCTGTTCACGCTGACGGACGACGAAGACATGGGCCGGCATCTGTTGAGCAGGGTTGCAGGTAACGGCGTCGAGGCGTACCTAGCAAGATTGGTCGATCCGCAGTAGAGAGCCAGAGCGCGGTACAGCGCAAATCGCGCAGCAAGGAGTGTCACGGGTTTGTTGACTCTGTTTTCCATAGCCATCTACAATCTCAGCAACGCTTAACCATGATATTCGACCTTCACGTTCACTCCGTACACGGCAGCCGCGACAGCGACGTATCGCTCGAGCAGCTAGCGGCAGAGGCGCGAGCGATAGGCTTGGATGGAATGGCGCTTGTTGAGCACGACGAACCCTGGACATCCAGTGAGCTTGGGAAGCTATCCGCTGAGTTTGGAGTCCTGTTCATCCCAGCACGGGAAGTGCAGTCTGAAATGGGGCACGTCATCGCTTTTGGATTGAGCGAAGAGAGTTGGGAAATAACCAAGCTGGAGGAGCTCAGGCAAGAGGCCGACAACAGCAACGGCTATCTGGTCTCAGCACATCCCTTCAGATACCTGTACGACACCTCCATAGCACGCCCCAGCTTTCTCCTTGAAGACCCTACAAAACGGCCGGCATCCATGGAAGAGGCGGCTGGCTATTCCGTGTTCCGCCTGGTGGACGCCATAGAAGTGGTCAATGCGCATAACAAAGATGAGGAAAACGCCTTAGCCTGGGAAACCGCACAGCGTCTCAATATACCAGCGATTGGCGGAAGCGACGTTCATAGCTCAGGCCAGTTGGGAGATGCGGTAACGGTATTTCCAAATGCCGTGAAGGATACGGACGACTTCTTGATGGCTTTAAGGACTGGCAATTTCTATCCTGCAACAGGGCTCAAGCACGGCCGGTTGATACCTTTTGCCAAGGTCGTGTCCAAGTAATGCTTACAACCCATGGAGACTCCGGCGCAGTGCTGGACAGGGTGTATGTATCGCTTGACCTGGAAACGACGGGGCTTGACGTAGCTAGAGACGTCATTATCCAGGTGGGGGCCGTGAAGTTTCGCGGTCCCGAGGTGCTGGACACCTTTAACCATCTGGTCAATCCGTACCGTCTGCTTCCCACCTTCATAACTCAGCTCACGGGCATTAGCCAATCGGACGTTGACGGGGCAGCGCCATGGCCGGAGGTAGCGGAACCGCTACTTGCCTTCCTGGCCGATTATCCGCTGGTGGGTCACAGTATCTCGTTCGACCTGGCAATGCTCTCCAGAGCAGCGCTCAACTTGCCCAACGCCAAGTATGATACGCATGATCTGGCTACGGTATTCATGCCAAAAGCTACGGAGTATTCGTTGACAGGGCTGGCGCAGGCCAATGGCATTTCATTCAAGAAGCCGCACAGAGCCCTGGAAGACGCGACCATCTGCCATCAGTTGTTTCTTGCCTTGCTTGAAAGAGCACTGGATACGGAAAAAGGTGTATTGGAAGCTATGTCCACCATTGCAGACCGATCAGCGTGGCCGCTGAAATCACTGCTGGGACAAATCGGCTGGGAAGCGCCGGACAGAGGGCCGCGGAGCGTGGGCATACTTGGCCTGAACATGGAATCTTTACGCCAAAGATTGTCCAGGCCAAAGCCGGTCCGCCCCACGGAGAACCATCCACCGGTCCAGAAGGAGACGATAGAAGGGCTTTTCGGCGTGGCAGGTGCGCTTTCTACGGTGGTACCCGGCTACGAAACCAGACGTGAGCAGGTACGGATGGCGCATGCCGTGGCCGAATCGCTAAACGAAGGGCGTCACCTGATGGTGGAGGCTGGCACGGGAGTTGGGAAGTCGCTGGCATATCTGCTGCCGGCCATGCTCTATGCCTCCGGAAAGGGAACGCGAGTGGTGGTATCCACCAACACAATCAATCTTCAATCGCAGCTGGTCAACAAAGACCTTCCCCTGTTGAATAAGGCATTGGACAGCTCAGGGGACGGGCCACAAGGCAAACTGGAATTCACCCTTCTAAAAGGCAAAGCCAACTACCTATGCCTCAGACGGTGGGCGCACCTGGCGCGGAGTGGAAGCCTACCCCCAGAGGAAGCTAGGATGGTGAGCAAAGCGCTTGTATGGCTGCAAGAGACCGACACGGGCGACAGAGCCGAGATCAACATCCCCCGGAGGGATAGTTACCTATGGGACAAGCTTTCAGCCATAACAGCCAACGAGTGCGAGACGTTGAACGGCCTGTGCCCTCTGCGCACGGCCCGGGCACGTGCCGAAGGGTCTCACATAGTGGTGGTCAACCATGCTCTACTGCTATCCGACCTTGCGACCGGAGGGGGCGTAATACCTCCGTACGACCACCTGATTGTAGACGAGGCACACCACTTGGAGGACGAGGCCAGTCGACAGTTGGGATACGACGTTTCAAGCCAGTCCGTAGACGACATGGCTGAAGACCTGGTGCGCATAGCCCAGGACGCTCGATCCACCGTGCGCCTAGCCACTACCAATCGCTTTCACCTTGAGCGGTTGGCCGAGTTGACAGACCGGTTGCGAGGAACAGCGCAACGCTTGCGGCAGACCTGGGACGGGATGGCGGGACGGGTGTCAAGGTTCGTAGAAAACCACCGAGAGCATGGCGATCAGGGCAATCAACTCAGGATAACCAGAAGCTCCAGAAAGCAGCCTAACTGGTCGGACATAGAGGTTCAATGGGAAGACCTCAACAAAATCCTCATTGATTCTACCAATCAAGTGGAGCGGCTTCTGCTGGCGTTCGAGCCTTTGGAATCGGCGCCGTTGCAGGACGTATTGCTGGAGCTCAAAGGCTGGAAGGAAAGGGCGGAAGAAGCGCGGTCAAGGATAGAAGATTTTGTGCTGCACCCTGAGGAGGAATACGTCTACTGGGTGACTCTGAGCGGCGCGGACGCTTCCCCAACCTTGAGCGCCGCACCGTTGGAGGTTGGCCCCAAGCTGCATGATATGTTGTTTTCGCAAAAGAGGTCGGTGATACTGACCAGTGCCACCCTCAGTGTGGACGGCTCCCTGGATTACATGGCAAAGAGCGTTGGCCTGGAGGAGGCCGACCGTCTGATAGTCGGTTCGCCTTTCGACTACAAGAGGTCAACTCTGGTGCTAACGGTTTCTGACATTCCGGAGCCCTCAGGAAGCGGCTACCAGCAGGCTGTGGAGGACGGCTTGATCAAGGCGGCGCGCGCCTCTCAGGGCAGCCTTCTTGGATTGTTCACATCCAACTCTGCTTTGCAGAGTACGCGTCGCAGAATCAAGCCTTTGCTGGAAGCGGAAGGGATACCGGTATTGGCTCAAGGAATCGACGGCCCACCCGGACAGCTGATGGAAGCTATGACAACGTCAAGGAATACGGTGCTGCTGGGCACCAGCAGCTTTTGGGAAGGGGTTGATCTCCCCGGCGACCTGCTTCGCGTCGTTGTGCTGGCCAGGCTGCCGTTCAGCGTGCCAACCGAGCCTGTATTTGCAGCGCGGTCGGAGAAACACGACAACCCTTTCAATGAACACGCGGTGCCGCAGGCCGTTCTACGTTTCCGGCAAGGGTTTGGAAGATTGATACGTACAAAGAGCGATCGCGGCGTTGTAGTGGTGTTGGACAGCAGAATAGTGAATAAGAGCTATGGAAGCATATTTCTGCGCTCACTTCCTGAAAGCCGCATAAAGCAAACAACCTCCAGAGAGATAGAGGATGAGATCAGAGATTGGTTGAAGAAGCCGTAAAACGTGAGGTTGCCTTCCTTCCCGCTGAGCAACCCCTGAACCTGCAAGCTACAATGGAAAGCGGCCAGCTGTTTCGCTGGAGCAAGGACGGGGAGTGGTACAGGGGTATAATTGGCGAACATGCTTATGCACTAAAGCAAGCAGCCAACGGGCTTCTGGTAAACACGTCCGCACCGGCAATGGAAGAGGCGGAGAGGGTGCTCCAGTATTTCTTTCGCCTTGACGACGACCTGCCAGCAACGTATGAGGCCATGGCCGGGGATGAAAAGCTCGCTGAAGCCATAAGCCGGTGGAGGGGGCTGCGGATTCTGAGGCAGGATCCCTGGGAATGCTTGATAAGCTTCGTTTGCTCTTCAGTATCCAACATTCCAAGGATCAGCAGGAACCTGAAAGCGTTGGCGCAAGCATACGGGCGTCCCGTTTCACTGGACCATGGTCTGCTCTATACGTTTCCACAGCCTGAACGGCTGGCGTACGCATCGGAAGGGGATCTGCTCAAGCTAGGCCTGGGATTCAGGGCTGGATACGTAGTCAAGATTGTTGAAAGAGTGGCCGCCGGCCTGCTAGATATGGACGCCCTGCGCACCGCCGCATACCAGGATGCCAAGTCGGCTTTGATGGAGTTGCCCGGCGTGGGCAACAAGGTTGCAGACTGCGTTCTGCTGTTCTCGTTAGAGAAACTGGAGGGGTTTCCCATAGATCGCTGGATTCTCAGAGGGCTGGTTGACTGGTACGGCCACAGCGAAAAGTCGCGTTACCAAGATCTAGCCGCATGGGCGCAGAGGAGGTGGGGAATGAACGCAGGCTACGTCCAGCAGTACATATACCATCACAAGCGGTTACTGGGCTAACGCTCTCTACCCGTTGACCCTGAACCTGAGGAATATCTCATCCGCCACGGCTCTAGTGTCCTCCCATTCTTCTGCGTCACCAACTACGATGACGGAAACAGCATCGGAACCGTACAGCGTAATAAGTATCGATCCACGGTGAGAGCTTCCCGTAGTCTGATTGATAGTAGTGTAGTCAATGCGATAGGAAGGTCTTACCCTTCCTGGGAAAACGATCCCGCAAGAATCAATCGTAGCATCGAACGTGGTGATATTGCTTCCGCATTCGTTGATGTCCGTAGTGCCAACGAACTGTTCGACCCGGACGGATATCTGACGGGAAGAGTCCGGGTCAAAGGCCCAGTAATCAAGGCCAGAGACCGCGCCATCTTGCCATTCCAGGGGATGGGACAAGGCATATTGAAAGTTGGGGTTGTACTTGACCCAGGGTTTGAAAGACCCCACGGTGACGTTGAACAACTGACGCATGTCTGCAAACTGTTCCAGTTCAACGACAGACTCCTCTGTCATGGCCCAGACGCTGGCCAGGTGGCGGCCCAGCAAATGCCAGCGCAGGAAAGCCTGGTAGGGAACGTTTCGGTAAGTGAACCTCACCGAGAACTCGTGTGATTCCATGGGACCGTCGGAGTCGATTCTACCCTGGCTCAGGACGGTTAAATTGGTGATCTTGTCATTAGCCGCGGGCTGGAAAGCGGCAACGTAATCATCCAGGTTTGGGAAAGATTCCGGGTCTATCTCCTGAACGTGGACCCAAACGGCCGCGCTGGTTTCCGGATCCCACATTCCAATCAGCTCATCCAAGCTGGCATCCAGGCCCCAACCTTCAGGCACGTCGATTGTGTACCAGAACCTGCTGCTGCTGTACGAAGTCTGGCCGTAAGGAGCAGACGGCGATGGATCGATTACGGCTCCATCCTTGAGCATGGGCAATAGGCCACGCAAGGTCACTTCTGATATAGCAAGGCTCAATGTATTCACCGGTATAGTTCCTGCCTGGTGATGCCGCACCAGAGGAGTGCTGATGCCTATCACCTCCCAGTTGGTGTTGAGAAGTGCGCCGCCGGACGTGTTGAAATTTGCCGGTAGGTCTGTCTGAATAATCCATCTATCGGGATCCGGCTGGTGTCGAACGCTGATAACTTTTCCCTGCCTGGCCCTGGCTACCCCGCTTTGCCCCGGGACATATCCCATTGCTATCACGGAGGTCTGGGGTTCAACTATTGAGGCATCGGAGAAAGTAAGCGCCTTGAAATCGTTGTCGCAACATATCTCCAGGACCACCAAGTCGCGACTAAGATCGTAGCCGAGGATTCGGGCCGTGTACACTGTGAAATCGTCAACCAGAACCGTCAATGAGGTGGCGTATTCAACCAGATGATAGTTGGTCAGTAGAAAGGCCTTGCCTTCATCATCCACATCGAAGATAAAACCTGAACCCGTGCCAAAGTTCGTACCGACGCGGACAACACCGGAACGGACTTCCTCTATTCGCTCCGCTATCGATTCCGACGTGGGAGGTGAGGGGGCGACCGATGGGGTAGCTGTAGGCAAGGAGATATGAGTCGCGGTGTCGGTAGGAGTGGGAGGAGGCGGCGTTGGAGTTGGCGTAAAGGTACTGGTGGGTGTGAACGTAGGAGTGGGTATGTTGTCGATAGTTGCTCGAACACCAGCCCTGATTGTGGCCTGAATGTCTGGCAGTGGGGTTGGAGTGTGTGAAAGAGTCGGCGTTGGAGTGGGAACGGGCAGCACAGGCGTCTCAGAGGCTATTAGAGTGGGGAAGGTAACCGGTATTTCGTCCGTTCCAAGCGTCGACTCGGAAGCGCAACCCAAGAGGGTTACGCAGAGCATGGGTAAGAGTGCTAGGATAAGCCAACGTTTCATAGAAGAAAATCAGACCTGTCGCAGGCTTGGGTTACTGCTCAGCCACTCTTCTTACAAAAGCCTCCTCTTCTTCTCTAGTGGAAATTTCTCCCTTGATGCGGGCATCACGCAGCCGCTCTAGCAACAGTCCAACCCGTGGGCCCTGAGGTATGCCAAGGCGGGCCAAATCACGTCCGTTGAGCCGTGGCTTCACGTGCCGCCATTCGTTCAAGTAGCGCAAGGCTAGACCGGACGAAGCCTTATCCCGGGACAGCGAGGCCGACACCTGCAGGGCGTGCGGGTCCAGACCTTGGAGCGCGGCAACAATTCGGGAAGGCGACTCTTTGGGATCTAAAGATGCAACGGCAGCCCTAGCCTTAACAGTATCTCTCACCGTCTTGGCATCAGATGGGGGCATTTTCAGTCGTTGGATGAACCCTTCTGTCTGTGATTCATTCATAGTACCGGACAGCAAAGCCAGGTATGACCGGGGATTTCCGGTATGGGCGGATGCCAGCATGGCGGAGAGTCTGCGCTCCAACTCTTCTTCAGACGGAAGATGTCGATACAAGGCCGCAAGCAGGCCCAAGCGAGCAGCGCGAAGCAAGATTACAGGGGCCTTCTCCTCTTTGAGAATGATGCTCATCTCACGTCGTAGGCGGTCACTGCTTATGGTATCAAGATATGAGGCGTTGGACATAAGCAACGCCTCCGTTTCATGGCTCAGGCTAAAGTTCAGGCGCTGCTTATACCGTACAGCCCTGAGCATTCTGGTGGCATCATCGCGGAAGCTGCCGTCGTGGAGTACACGGATAGTCCGCGACCGGATGTCATCCTGACCTTTACATGGATCCAGGATAACAACCGGTTCAGGCGCTAGCCTGAGAGCTATGGCGTTGATGGTGAAATCGCGGCGTTGAAGATCGTCGTCTATAGAGCTGGGGGAAACGGTAGGCAAAGCGCCCGGTCTACGATAGGTCTCACGGCGGGAAGTGACCACGTCCACGGATTCGCCGGTCATGTCCACTTTGAACGTGCCAAACTGGGAACGGGAAACAACCCTTCCCGATAGCTTGGCGGCCAGCGCATGCGCTACGGTGGAGGCGTCTCTCTCCACAATGATATCCAAGTCCACTACAGGCTCGCCCATGAGCAGGTCGCGAACGGCGCCTCCCACCAGGTAGATAGGGATGCTGTGCATCACGCCTATCTCCACCGCTTCGCTTAGAATATCGCTGCGAAGCTGACCCAGGGTTCTATCCAACTTGGTTTTGAGGACTGCCGATTCAAGCATGGTTATATTATAGACAGACTGCTACGCTATATTAGGTACAATACTCCGGGAAAATGGTCAAAGTATGAACGTAGACGCCAATACAATTGAGGCCAAGCTGGGTTTATCCTTCAGGAACAAAAGCCTGCTGGAGCAAGCGCTACGACACCCTTCCTACGTGAATGAGCATCCCGAATCCGGCGAATCCAACCAGAGAATGGAGTTCTTGGGAGACGCATTCTTGGATGCTTTCGTAGCGCTGACACTGTATCAAAAGCACCCTTCCGTGGATGAGGGATTGCTCACGGAGATGCGTTCTCAGATAGTAAGCGGCAGAACACTGGCCAGAGTAGCCAGGCGCTTGGACATAGGCAAGCACTTGTTGCTGGGGCAGGGAGAGATCGCCGGTGGAGGAAATGGACGGGAATCCAACCTGGCCGCAGCCCTGGAAGCGCTGCTAGGCGCGGCGCTTCTTGACCGCGGCTACCACGCCGCACAAAAGCTGGCATTGAGCATGCTCAAGACGGAACTGTCTGAGATAGGATCGGAAAAAGCCGGCAACCCCAAGTCCAGACTGCAACAGGTTGTACACCTCCTGAGGAAGGCCTCAGCAACGTACAGGTTGATCAGTTCGGAAGGACCGGCGCACCGGCAGAGATTCGTAGTTGAAGTATTGGTAGACAGAGAGGTTCTTGGTAAAGGCCAGGGAAGACGGAAGCTGGACGCCGAGCAAGAAGCGGCGCGCCAGGCTCTGAAGAAGCTTGAACCTGTGCCCTGAACATTTTCAACTGGCGACCATGATCACCTACATTCATTCCGCTGAGGATTTAGCTCCCGCTCAACTTAATGGTTTCTTCGAGGGCTGGTTGAACCCACCGTCACCCGAAGTACACCTGGAACTACTCGCTAAAAGTGACTGTATTGTCCTAGCAAAATCAAGTGAGGGGCGTGTAGTCGGCTATGTTCAGGTGGACCCCATCATCAGGACAGCGGTGAGGCTAAAATAAGAGAGTCTACCGCTGGGGTGTCTCGTAAACCTTCATCCGATGGTAAGGCTCGTGGATGTTCCAGTAAACACCTTTGTGGGCTCACTGCTTGGAACACCTGACCCGGTGACCGATAGCCCAGGGCTTGATGGGGCCGCTCTTGGTTGTAGAAGGCCAGATAAGCCCCAATCCCCTTTCTGGCCTCAGTCCCATTTTGGTATGCCTTCAGGTACACCTCCTCGTACTTGATGCTGCGCCACAGCCGTTCCACGAAGACGTTGTCCATACACCGGCCCCTGCCGTCCATGCTCACTTGAACGCCTTGCGCCAGCAGCATGCTGGTGAAGGCCTCGCTGGTGAACTGGCTGCCCTGGTCGGTGTTGAAGATCTGTGGCCGACCCTTGCTCAGGGCCTCTTCCAGAGCCGCAACACAGAAGTCTACCTCCAGGGTGTTGGACAGCCGCCAAGCCAGCACGTAGCGGCTGTGCCAGTCCATGATGGCCACCAAGTAGAGGAAACCCCGAGCCATGGGTATGTAGGTGATGTCGGTGGCCCACACCTGGTTGACCCGGTTGATCTCCAGCCCCCTGAGCAAGTACGGATAGACCTTATGCCCTGGGTTTGGCTTGCTGGTGTTGGGACGCCGGTAGATGGCCTCCAGGCCTATCAGCTGCATCAGCCGGCGGACCCGCTTGCGGTTGACCTGGTGTCCGTGATTTCTGAGCCAGGCAGTCATCCTTCTGGAGCCGTAGAAAGGTGTCTTCAGGTACTGTTGATCTATGCGGGCCATCAACTCCAAGTCCTCGGCGCCGGCCTCGGTTGGCAGGTAGTACAACGAGGAGCGGCTGATACCCAGCAAGGCGCACTGGCGCACCAGAGACAGCTTCGGTTCTTCTCGGTCAATCATGGCCCGGCGTTGGGACCGGCTCACAACCCGAAGCTCCGTGACAAAAAATCCCGTTCCACCTTGAGCTGCCCAATCTGTTGGTAGAGCTGGGCAGTGAGGACCTCTTGGTCCTTCTCCTGGCGTCCAGCACCATTTTCAAAGAGGTGCGGCGCCCCCTGAATCAAGGCCTTCTTCCAGGCATGGATCTGGCTCGGGTGGACTTCAAACCGGCTGGCCAGCTCTGCAATGGTGTGCTCCCCCTGGAGCGCGGCCAAAGCCACTTTGGCCTTGAAGACTGGGCTGTGCTTCTTACGTGTTTGCTTCATGTCCTGCTCCTTGTTTCCGTCCTATTTTAGGAGCGGGACTCTCTCTTAGCCACCTGTCCGAATTTTGGGGTCCACCTCAATGTAACTGCCCTGACAGACGGTGTTCTGACCGCTTACGTGTCCTTTCTTGAAGTGCTTCCGGAGTTTCGTGGAAGAGGAATTGGAACAGAGCTTATGAAGAGATTGATACAGCGTTTGGAAAAGCTCTACGCCATTGACTTGATGTGTGATCCGGAAGTGGCTCCATTCTACGAGAATCTAGGGTTCCAGCCGGGAAACGGCATGATGATACGCCGGTACACGAGCAACGATTCAAACTAACGTCTGGTAGGTTCACCATAGCGGTCTGAAACAAGCGAGTGCTATGATGAATGAACTCTGTTCACATGAGGCACACTTTGAGACTGTTCAGCCGCGGCAAGAGAACACCCGAGAACACGGAGCAGGGGATACGCCGTACCAGGGACACGTGGTTCAGCCGTGTATCACAGCTTTTTCAAAGCAACCGGATATCCAGCGAGACCTGGGAAGAGTTGGAGGAAGCGCTGATATCGTCGGACGTAGGCGTAAACACTACTTTGGAGCTTGTGGAACGAGCCAGGACACAAACCGGAGCCGGAGGCGCACAGGCGGCTCTGCAGGCCGTCAAGCAGGAACTGCTGTCCTTGCTGAAAGAGCCGGCAGGGCAGGCGAACCGTATATTTGAAGAAGGGGAGATGCGTCCCAAGCCGCTGGTGATCCTGGTGGTAGGAGTCAATGGCTCCGGCAAGACTACGAGCATTGCCAAGCTGGCCCGGATGTTCCGGGAGTCTGGAGACAGTGTGGTATTGGGTGCGGCAGACACGTTCCGAGCTGCTGCTATAGAGCAGCTGCAGACGTGGGCCGGCAGACTGGGGGCAGAGGTGGTGGCCAACCAGCCGGGGGGAGACCCCGCCGCGGTGGCCTTCGACGCCTTGCAGGCAGGAAAGGGCCGTAATGCCGACGTGGTGATAATAGATACGGCGGGACGGCTACATACCAAGAGCAACCTCATGGAGGAGTTGAAGAAAATCAGAAGAGTACTGGAGAGACAGGACCCCGATGCGCCCCACCTGACCGTCCTTGTGCTCGACGCGACGACCGGTCAGAACGGTCTAGCGCAAGCCACGGCATTTACCGAAGCGGTGAAGTGTGACGGAGTGCTCCTAGCCAAGTTGGATGGCACGGCCAAGGGAGGAATTGTCTTTGCTATAGGAGAGCAGCTGGGGTTGCCGGTGCTTTTTATTGGAACCGGTGAGGACGCCGGCGCTCTGTCACCGTTTGAGCCGGAGACATTCGTGGAAGCGCTCTTTGCTTCGAGCAGCGCGGAAATAGTGGCTTAAGCTGATTACACGTCGCCACCTGATTTACAAAAGTGATTGACTTTCTAATCTGGCTAATTGCGATAGAGCTCATCGGCATCATAGCTCTACCCATTGTGTACTATCTCACTCCGTGGCTGCCGGACCGTGGTTACAGTTTGGCCAAACCCGTTGCTCTACTGCTGGTTTTCTATCCTCTCTGGCTGCTGGCGTCTACGCCATTCATACCCAACAGCACTCTCACCATCTGGCTGATCTTGGTTGCGCTGATTGCTGTTTCGGTTTGGGTGTTTAGGCGATATCGATCCGAGATAGTTTCGTTCTATAGACGAGAGCAAAGCACCCTGATCATCATGGAAGCGGTTTTTATCATCGTCTTTTCAATCTGGGTGCTACTGAAAATATACGATCCGAGCATAAATCACACAGAACAGCCCATGGATTTTGCCTTTTTGAACGCTGCTGCATCCAGCCAGCACTTCCCACCTCAGGATCCCTGGTTGGCCGGGGAAAGCGTCAGCTACTACTACCTGGGCTATTTGATCTTTGGGGGAATAAGCCGCTTGGCGGAGGTGCCAACGTCCGTGGGCTACAACCTGGCGCTGGCCACTGTGGCGGGAATGGCGGCAACGGTTATCTTTGGCCTTGCCTATAACATGGTGAGACTAGCAGGAGGAAGGCTCGTCAGCGCCTTGATCACAGGCTCCGCGGCAATCTTCTTGCTGCTGGGTATTGCCAACCTGGTGAGCGGTCTTGAGCTGGTGCGAGCGGGAGGCGGGGGTACTCCGGGCTTCTGGGAGTGGGTGGATATCAAGGATCTGGACGGCCCTGAACAGTCCTCCGAGTGGTACCCCACGGAGTCCGGCTGGTGGTGGTGGCGGGCAACACGGGTAATAGATACCGTGGAAGACGGCTCCAGTAGAGATTACACCATCACGGAGTTCCCGTTCTTCAGTTTCCTTCTAGGCGATTTGCATCCCCACGTAATGAGCCTGCCCTTTGTGCTTGCTTGGCTGGGTTTGATGCTGAACTTCATCGTATCGCCCATACGGCTAGGAATGCGATGGGGATTGCCAGCCTACAACACTCTGATCTCATTGGTGATCATGGGGCTGTTGCTGGGAGCGCTGGCCTTCATCAACTTCGTGGATATTGCGGTATTTGGAGCCGCCTTTGTTGGAATAACCGCGATTAAGGGCTACAGCCAGGGTAGATCGGTTTGGCGTGGACTTTCAGCAGGGCTGACCGTTGCAGCGCCCGTGCTAGTGCTGGCTGTTGCTCTCTACCTTCCGTTCTACTTCTCGTTTCAAAGCCAGGCAAGCGGCATCCTTCCTGTTAATGAATACGTAACAAGGCCGTTTCATTTCTTCATGATATGGGGGCTGTTCCTAGCCATAGTAGTGCCATTCCTGCTGTGGGAGACGGCAACGCTAGCGCGGCAAGGGAACGGCCGCAGGCGAATCGGAGCTATTGCGGTCGCGCTTACTATAGCTCTCTTGCCATGGATGGTCTGGTCTGTGTTCTGGGACTTTCCAGAAACGATCAGCATAGTCTGGGGCCGGCTGATTCACATACTACCGATTGCTTTGCTGGCAACCCTGGCCATTTACGGAGCACTGCTGCGAGCCCGCGCCAGCGCAAACGCCAACGGCGCGGAAGAAGATACGCGCCAAGGCGCCCTGACCTTTGCCTTAGCAATGGCTGCTTTGGCTTTGCTACTGATCATGGGACCGGAGCTCTTCCGTATTCTGGACCTGTTCAACAACCGTATGAACACTGTGTTCAAACTATCGTATCAGGCATGGGCGCTGTTCGCCGTAGTAGGAGCGTTTGCTCTGTACTACATAGTCTCCCGTTTCAATGGAATGAACCCAGTGCTGCGTCTGGCAGCGTACGGATGGGCAGGAGTGGTTGCAGTGGGATTGCTGGCATCGTTCTATTACCCACTAGCGGCGGCGTACACCAAATCGTCCGCTCCTTCTGGAAATGCGATTCTGGATGGCTTAGCATACATAGAGGCGTCCAATCCCTCGGAGCGGTTTGGGATCCAGTGGCTCAAAGATAATGCGGGGGCTGATGATAGAATTGTGGAGGCCGTGGGAGACTCCTATTCAGAGTATGGGAGGATATCGTCCAGCACCGGCATTCCAACGGTGCTGGGGTGGAAATTCCATGAGGAGCAGTGGCGCGGTTCGAGAAAACTGTTCGAAGGACGTGAGGAAGACGTGCGCGCTCTATATCAGACAGCCAACTTGGAAGAGGCCAGAGGAATCCTGGGACAAGTACCAAATAAATTATGTGATAGTAGGCCCGCGGGAAATGGCAAAATACGGCAGTGACGGATTGAGCAAATTTGAGGTACTGGGAGAGCTGGTTTTCCTCAGTCCTATCGATTCAATAGATCCGGGAGAGATGCTGATCTACCGTGTGGGATGACAAGACCGACACCCCAGCAATAGCCGTCGTTGAACCTATGGAGGAAACGCCTCCATTGGAACCACCGACGGATGCAAACGGACGGAGCGATGCTCCCTGGCGCCGATGGGAGGTCGGTGCGTATGCTGTGATTCTGATCCTGGCGCTGGCCCTGCGTCTGTGGGACCTGGGAGGACAGGCGCTTCATCACGATGAAAGCCTCCACGCGGTGTATTCCTGGTACCTGTACGACGGCAGAGGCTATTTGCACAATCCATTGATGCACGGCCCGTTCCAGTTCTTTGGTACCGCGGCCATTTTCTGGGTGCTGTGGGATTCCGACTTCACGGCGCGACTACTACCAGCGATATTCGGAGTGGTCCTGGTAGGTACTCCAATCCTGCTCCGTCCATATCTGGGCCGCAGCGGAGCTTTGGTCACCTCAGTCCTGCTCACCTTATCGCCGTCGTTTCTCTACTTCTCCCGCTTTGCCCGCAACGACATCTACATGGCGGTCTGGGTTATGTTGAGCATAGCCTTCATATGGCGCTACCTGGACAGCGGCAAATCCAGATATCTAGTTGGACTAGCAGCAGCGCTGGCGCTTTCCTTCTCCACCAAGGAGAGCACTTTCATAGTGGTGGGCGTTCTGGGCAGCTACCTGCTGATACGCGCCGCCCGAGACGTTTTTCCCTGGCTGATAGGGCGCAAGCCTCTGAAGAACTTTTCCAGATCAGGAGACCTGGTGGTCTTGATAGGCACCCTGACTCTGCCACTGACGGGGGCAGGCATAGCCATCTTCCAGAACACGCTAGGGCTTACCTTGGCCAATCCGGACAGCAGCGTAGCTCCTCACGGCATACCCATAGGAAGCGGGCTGTTCGTGGCCTTTGCGGTAGTAGCGGTACTGTTAATAATATCGCCCTTAATTGGCCTGCGATGGAAAGGTAGCGGTGCCCTGGCCTGGCTGGCATTTGCCGTTGCATGGGGTTTGGGGTTGTTCCTTTTGATAACGGGAATAGGTGCGGTCACCGGCAACAGTCTGATGGAATACTTCCCGCCGATTGCCGTAGTAGGGCTGTCTGTTGGAGCCATAGGGGTGGGGATTTGGCGCAAGGGTTGGTGGCTGGTCAGCTTTGGCGTTTTCCTCACCATCTGGGCCTTGCTGCATACCTCTTTCTTCACCAACCCCGCCGGTCTGGGCACTGGCATCTGGCAATCGCTGGGGTACTGGATAGTACAGCAAGACGTGGCAAGGGGAGCACAGCCCTGGTACTACTACATACTAATCGGCCTGAATTACGAATTTCTAGCCATGGTGTTTGGCGGCATAGCCATATTGCTGTTTGCGCGACGCGGCGATTCTTTCGGACGTTTCTTGGTGTACTGGGCGGTGGTCAATTTCCTCCTCTACACCTATGCCAGTGAAAAGATGCCCTGGCTGCTGGTCAACGTCTCGTTGCCGTTCTTGGTCCTAGCGGGGAAGCTGCTGGGACAACTCTGGGACAGTAAACCATGGGCAAAGCCGGCCTTGCCAGAACCCGACCCCCAGGTCGAAGGAACTGAGGCATTGGATACAGAAACGGCGCCCCAACCACTGCCGCAGCGAGTGCACTGGCCGGCCATAGCCCTATCTTTGAGCATCGGTTTCCTGATACTGGCCACAGTGTGGGGGCTGACGCAGGCACTGCCCAGGGAAAAACTCCTTCAGCACGACGGAGACAGCGGCGGTGGGCCTGATAATCGCCGTGCTGCTGGCAAGCTCAATCTACCTTCTGTTCAAGATAGGCGGGAACAAGGGCACGGTGCTGGTAGCTCTTTCACTGGCAGTGGCAATGACGGCAGTGGCCGTACCGTCGTCGTTCCGTGCCGCGTATGCCAATGCAGACATCCCGGTGGAAATGCTGGTCTACACGCAGACGTCGCCTGATATACCCGATATCATGAACAACATTGAAAGGCTGGGAGAAGAAACGGGGAAGGGTAGTGACATCAGCGTAAAGGTGGATAGCACGGACGGCTACAGCTGGCCTTGGGCCTGGTACTTGCGAAACTACAGTAACGTAGGCTACCCGTGTTGGAGCAGCGATTCGGGCTGCCAGAGCTTGACGCAATCTCCGGAAGCTGACGTCGTGCTCCTATCGGCACGGAACCAACCGGCATTGGCGCGATACCTTACGAGGTTCCAAGAAGGAGAACGGTACAAACATAGATGGTGGTTCCCTGAGAACTACAGGGAACTGACGCCTGCCACGCTGGCCTCAGGACTTAGCAGCAGGGAATCGTGGTGTACGGTGGTCAGCTATTTCTGGAACCGCGAGATGCCGGCCGGCCTGGGTTCCTCCGACGGATATGCCTACTTCCCCGCCGGTTTCGACACAGGACCGATCGGAGTGGAAGCGGCCAAGCAGTCACAGTGCTGATAGGGTTTTCTATTCTTCACTGTACGCGGCTGGCATGCCGCCTTTATACTTGAACCAATGATCAACCGTCGTTTCTGGATTGGCCTAACCATCAGCGTCCTTTTCCTGGGGCTATTGTTTTGGCAAATAGACTTCTCTCAGATGGTGGAGCATCTCAGGGAAGCCAACTACGTCTACCTCTTGCCCGGAGTGGTTCTTTACTTTGCCATCGCAGTGGTCTTCCGCACTATCAGATGGAGATTGCTCCTTGCGCCAATGAAACGGATTGGCACGGGCCGACTGTTCCCCGTAGTCATCGTGGGCTACATGGCTAACAATGTTCTGCCTGTACGCATGGGTGAGATCGTTCGCAGCTACTATCTAGGCCAGCGAGAGGACGTGAGCAAATCGGCCACGCTGGCCACCGTAGCCGTAGAACGAATCATGGACGGAGTCGTTCTGCTCTTCCTGCTTGCCGCGGCATCCGTTTTCCTGCCGCTAGGCCTTATTGAAGGTGTGGCTGAGGATAGAGGTATTCCGTGGCAATTATTGGTGGCGGGCACAACAATACCGTTTCTTGGAGCAATGGGCCTGGTCTGGTTCACGGCAAACCACCCTCGCTGGCTACTGGCGACGGTAAGATGGACAACCTCTCCTCTTCCAGAGAGATTGCAGGCTCTGGTCAGAGAGGTGGTGGAAAAGGGCATAGACGGGCTGGAGGCGTTGAAGGACTCCAAGCGTTTGAGCATGTTGTTCGTCCTGTCGCTGCCGGTGTGGTTCGGTGAAGTCGCCATGTACTACGTAATAGGGCACTCGTTTGATCTGGCGCCGGCTCTGGGCGGCCCAGGCATGATGATAGTGGCGATGATAGCAGTAACCGCCATATCCAACCTGGCTACGGCGCTGCCGTCGTCGCAGGGGGCTATAGGCCCCTTTGAGCTGTTCGCAACGTCGGCCTTGGTGGTGCTGGGGGTTGAAGGAACGATTGCCGCAGCATACGCAATAGTGCTGCACGCTGCGCTCCTCATACCCATCACTCTAGCCGGGTTCGTCTATCTCTGGCTGGGAGAGGACTCGCTGGGGAGGATAGTCCGAATGAGCGAAGCGCGACCCGTAGAACGAACCATTCCCCGTGCTGAGGAAGCGTCTTGAAGGTGGGCATAATCGGTGGCGGTGTGGGTGGCCTGGGCGCCGGCTACGAACTGTCCAAAAGCGGTCACCAAGTCGTCATCTACGAGAGGGCGCCGTTCCTGGGAGGACTGGCTTCCACGTTCGACGTGGGTGGAGGAAGGCTGGAGCGGTTCTATCACCATCTGTTTCTATCAGATACAACTATCATCGATCTGCTACACGAACTGGGCCTGGGCGATACCCTTGTCTGGAAGGAGTCCAAGACAGGCTGGTTCCACAACGGCAGGAGCTACCCCTTCTCAGGCCCCATGGACCTGCTGCGGTTCAAGCCGATCGGACTAATCGACCGGATACGTATGGGACTGGTCACCCTCTACCTGCAGCGGGTTAAGAACTGGCAGAAGTTCGAGAACGTTACGGCAGCCGGATATATAAGACGCTGGGCAGGGAAGCGAAACTACGAAGTCATTTGGGAACCTCTGCTCAAAGGTAAATTCTCCAGCTACTATGACAAAATCGGCATGCCCTGGCTATGGAGCAAGTTCGCTACCAGGACAAAGTCCAGAGACAAGACTTTCAAAGAGAGGCTGGGATACATAAGAGGAAGCTGGGGAATGTTGATAGACGAGATGGAAAGGCGGATCAGGGCCTCCGGCGGAGAGTTATACACGAGTACGTCGGTTTCTAAGATACTCACCCGGGATGGACGCGCCACGGGGCTGGCAATACAAGACGCCGAAGGCAACGCAACGGAACAAAGCTTTGATCTGATAATAGCTACGGTGCCCAGCTTCACTCTGCCCCGCCTAGTTGACCTGCCGCAAGAATACGTGGCAAAGCTGCAAGCGGTAGAGTACGAAGGAGCCATTGCGGTGATCTGGGTATTGAAGCAGAGCCTATCGCCCATCTACTGGTTGAACATAGGCGACCGTGATATGCCGTTCCTGCCTCGTCTTGGAACAGACGAACCTGGTGCCGCCTTCCGAGTACGGAGGGAAGCACATCATCTACACGGCGGACTACGTGGATAGAAGTGATAGACGGTGGAACATGAGCGATGACGAGATTGTCAACGAATACAAGTCCGCCTTGAAAAGAATCAACCCCGACTTTGAAGAATCGTGGATCGAGCGGCACTACTTGCACAGAGAGCCGGCGGCCCAGCCGATTATCGAGGTAAACTACAGAGAGCGCATGCCGGAAACAAAGACACCGGTCGAGAGGCTCTGGCTGGCCTCCATGAGCCAGGTATACCCTGAAGACCGCGGCACCAACTACAGCATACGGCTTGGCGTGCAGGTAGCTAGACAAGCCGTCAAAGAGATAGAAGCAGAACGCCAGCGTGGATAACAGGTGGAGTTGCGACGGATTTGTTTCAGCCGGCCTTCAATGCCGTCCAAGCGGCATGCTATCCTCAGAGAAGGCGCCATCCACCATCTGGAGCACTCTGTCGGCCAGTCCGGCTAGCCTGAGATCATGTGTGGCGGCAACAAAGGTGATGCCCTCGTTCTTGGTAAGGTCTCTCATCAATGTGGCTATATTCATGCCCGTAGCGGAATCCAAATCACCTGTGGGCTCGTCTGCCAGCAGTAGGGAAGGCCTGACAGCCAGGGACCTTGCAATAGCCGTGCGTTGCTGCTCACCACCTGATAGCTCATACGGTCTATGGCTGGAGCGGGGCAGGAGTCCTACCAATGCCAAAAGCTCTTCGACACGATGACGTCGTTCACGTCTGGGGATGCCGTTGATGCGGAGGGGCAGCTCCACGTTTTCATAGGCTGAAAGAAGGGGCAAAAGTCCGTAACCCTGGAAAACGTAGCCTACTTCTCTTCTACGCATCTCCGTTATCTCAGATTCAGACAGGGAGGATAGGTCACGCCCGGCAAAGACAACGCGGCCTTCGGTGGGCGCATCCAGACCGCCCAGCAAATTGAGAAGCGTTGTCTTGCCGGAACCTGACCTGCCCAGCAAGACAACAAATTCGCCGGGTTGTATGCTGAAGGTCAGATCCCTTACGGCAAACACCTGGTTGTCTCCGGAGTCAAACAAACGGGTTAGACCGTGCGTTTCTATGACAGTCTCAATGTAGCTGGCGCTCCTCATTCGTCCCTTCCTTGCGGCTTGAGCACAACTCCATCAGGACCTATGGACAGGCGGGCTCGGCCATTGGAACCAAGCTTGTCCAGAGATTCCGGTGGCAGCTGGATGCGGCCCGCCCTGTCCACTACCAAGAACTCCTCTTTGACCACTTCGCCGGTACGGCGAAAACTGCGCTGAGAGACGGACTCCGATACTATCCTGCCATCGCGGATTTGCACCACCCGGTCGGCGAAACGCGCCGTTCCCGCATAGTGCGTGACCACCACCACGGTTACGCCGTAGCTGTGGCACACGTCCTGAAGGGCTTGGAGCACCTCATCCGCCGTCCTGGTGTCAAGCTCTCCGGTGGGCTCATCGGCAAGCACCATGCCCGGTTGATTGGCCAGGGCAACGGCAATGGCAACCCTCTGCTGCTCCCCTCCGGATAGCTGATTCGGGAACCTGAACGCCTTTTCCCCCAAGCCAAGGGTTGTGAGGAGGTCCATAGCCCGCTCACGTCTTTCAGCGCTGGAGCGTCCCGCTATAGCCATCGGCAATTCCACGTTCTCTATGGCTTTGAGATAAGGCAACAGGTTCCGTGAGGTACTCTGCCAGACGAACCCAATTTCCTTGCGTCTATAGGCAACACGGTCGCTTTCCGACATGTTGAGCAAGTCTCGCCGGCCCACCATAGCCAGGCCTGATGACGGAGTATCCAGGCCTGCCAGCACGTTCAGCAGCGTTGTCTTGCCGGACCCGCTAAAACCGATGATCCCGAGGAACTCTCCTTGCATCACCTCCAAGTCCAGGCCGCGCAAGGCCACCACTTCCAGTCCGGCGCCTTTGTATGTCTTGAACAGGTCCTGGCAGACGATATATGGCGTTCTTTCTTCCAAGAGCAACCTCCCAGGCTAATCTATGCATCCACGACTCTAAGCAGGCGCTGCAGTTCCAGTTTCCCAAGGGCCCAGGCTAGTATGGCCACGGTTATCAGGGTAGCGGCGCCGAGTACAAGGTACGAAAAAACTACTGCCGGCCAGTTGTTCTGCAAAAGCATGGGAGGCGTGATCCTGGAACCGTCCTCTGCCACCTCCAAGAGCGGCAGGACGGCAATTCCCAGCAACTGGCCGCCCAGTGTCCCGGCTGCCAAGCCGAATATGAACGTGATGGCAAGATTGAACCAGACTATGCCGTTCACCTGCAACCTTGAGAATCCAAGGCTCCTCAGAACTGCAAACTCACCCAGACGCTCCCGTGCATCGATGTATGTGTAGAGTATCAAACTGGAGGCGCCAGCCATCACTACAGCAAGGAATGAGAGGGCTAGAAGCCCGCTCCAACCGGCGGTGAGCAACGGATCCGAAGTCCTTGCCTCGACCATGGTCGAGGCGTGATAGCCATTGGCGACAGGCCAGCCCGCATCCTCTATCGAGGCCGCTATAGACGTGGAGGAAACGGTACCGTCCAACCGCAGCCAAACCTCCGTGTCCCCTCCGATGAGACGGTTGCCATGCATATACAGGTAGTCGAGCAAAGCATCTAGGTCGGCAACAATGAACGGCGATTCTCTGGGATCCAAAGTTGGGAAGAATTCAGTCGTGCCACTGACCACTAGGGGGACGGACGTAGAACCTACAAATGCCAGAATGACCTCGCCCTCGCCAACGCTGTGGGCCAGTTCCCTGCTGACAAGAGCCGGCACTAACATCTCCGTAGTCCCCGGCCTTATACCCCTGAGAGTAAGGCCGCTTTCAACCCACGTAAAAGCCGCGCTGGGACTGCCGGCGCGGGTCACGGCTTCGCTGACATCCAGAGTATATAGACCCGGGGCAGAAAGGTCTTCCAGGGGCCGCCATCCGTATACGCTCTGGAATGAACCCAGCTCAACGGGCCCAGCCGGGGTGACGGCTTGTATCTGGTCCAGGAAAACGACGCCTCCACCCGCACCCACCCTTCGCCCTCCCAGCCAGAGGGCGCGAAGGGTGAACGGTGGTTGTAGTAAGCGTTCCGTATAGGTGCGGGTTGCAGACCTTGTAGAGGGGATGGACTCCTCGATATAGCGCCATCCCTGGCCGGCGACCTCACCTATTCTCATATCGAAGTAGGCGCCTGTGCCGTCCTGCATTCTGGCTATGAGCAGGGTCCTGGGAGACACCCTGCCGGCCTGTACCCAGATGCCAATTGCAGTGGCGTCCCCAGGAAGAGGGATGCCTTCCGACCGGCTGTTTGACTCATCAGAGCGTTGTAGGTTCTCCCTCAAAGAGTCGTTCAAGATATCAGGGCGGACCCAAGCCGCATCCGAGAACGAGTCGGTATCCACGGCAAGAAGCACGGCGGAGCTGCCGAAGGCTTCGGTGGTAACGCGTGTATCCAAACGCATTACTTCAGCCGCCGCTGCAACCCCTGGAATGGCGGCAACGGCGCCCGCCACGTTTTGCTCGCCCGGCAGTTGATCATCCAACTCGTACTCCGCCCGTAGATCCGCGCCGGCCTGGTAACGCGCTTGTTCCTCCTGGCTGCGTTCCAACGTAGACAGGATAGAGGAACCCAACATGCCAAGAGAGGCCGCCAATGCCAGCAGCACCAACAGCGAGCCTGATGGAATAGGGTCGCGGGCAACTCGGTTCAAAGCATGCACAATCCATACGGGGCCAAGGGGCTCGGCAATGAGAGCGGCGGTTCTGAGCACCAGGGGAACAAGACGCAGCACAAGCAAACCGGCCGCAAGCACCCCCAGTATTGGGCCCAGAAGCAACGTGATGTCTATCTGCGCGGGGCTGCCGGGCGCAGGTTGGATTAGAAAGGAACCTCTGTATCTAAGCTGCCACCATAAGAGACCAATGACCCCAAGAAGAGCAAAGTCAATGTAGTAGCGATGAATGAATGGGACCTCCGGCGGCCTGGCAGAGGATGACTGAAGGGAGACTATACCCTTGCTAGCCGACCTTAGAATAGTGGCGGTAAACACGGCTACCGTAAATGCAGCGCCCACTGCCCCAAGAGCAAAGGTAGAGAGAGATAGACCGCTCACGGCCAGACCCTGTACTCCGGAAGCCACTGGAAAAAGGCGTCCCGTAAACAGCACAAGGGCTTGTGCCACGAATGGGCCGGCGACCACGGCGGGCAGCGCCATGATCAGCCCTTCCACTAGTATGACCAACCCAACTTGTAAAGTAGAGGCCCCGCGACTGCGAAATACGGCCACTTCAGAGGTGCGGACTCGTCCAATCAGACCGGCAATGAGAAACATGTAGTACAAGAGAACGCTCACCACAAGAAAGACCATTAGGAAGAGAGGCACCCTGGCTAACAGCAGCAGCGAGGAATAGCGGTCCAGCACCTCGTCCAGTTCAGTCCTCCAGTTGGAGTTGGGCACGTTGGAGCGAATGTCAAGAGTGATGCCGTGCAATACGGACTGCAGTGCCTCTACCTCAGAGGCGCTCAGCCCGGGCACATCCGTGAAGAAGAGCCAGACAAAATCCGACAGCAGAGCGTTGATAGAGTCGGGCAGGACCTGGAGAAGGTTTTGATGGGTTGTGTATAGAGGAAGAGCAATCCACTGTCGCTCCAAATTTGTAAATCTGTCCCATGTGCCTATATCCCAGTAATGTGCATCTGGCTCTGACGGCTCGAAGATCCCTGAAACCATGACGGTAACCGTTTCGCCGCGGTTACTGCCGGGGCGAAAGGCCTGAAACCGGTCGCCAACTGAAAGTGAAAGAGTGGAAGCTCCGGAGGAATCTATGAGCACTTCTATTTCACCGGAGCTCGTCCTAGGCATCCGGCCTTCAATTACCTGAACGTGACTGGGCAAATCCGATATTGCCTGCAACGAGCTCCGCGGTCGGCTTGAACTCTCCAGCTCAAGCTGCGGCAAACCGGATAGAAACAGCGTCGACGTTTGGATGAGCAGAACGTCATTGCCAACGTATTGGCTGAGGGGACGCCTGATCCGCTCCTCCACGTACCGTTCGCTGGCCTCTAGGGTAGGTCTTTCCAGGTTATGGAACGTACGAAAGGTGATATTCAGGTCCTCCTCCGGCACGTTGAGCAAGGTGTTTCTAAGGGCGGTTTCGGCCAGTGCCTGCGAGTAGATGACTCCAGAGGCCATGAGGGCAACCGCCAGCAGCATACCGAAAGCGGCGGCCGCCTGAAGCCGCCAGTCGGAGACGGTCCGTCTGAGTGCTATGAGAACTGCAAACTTTATGAGCGCAGTCAGATCCATTTATTCCTCGACCCGCAGGACATCTCGCAAGCTCAATCTATTAGTGGTAATAACCGCTATGAACGCCGCCACGGCGACGGCAGTCAATGCTGCTACGAGCACAATAGCGACGAATGGTCTGTCGGCCACCAGCTCTAAAGGTGGCACTAGAGGTCTTCCGCTAGGCGTTATTTCGAGAAAACTCAGGCTCCATCGGCTTGTCCAAGCGCCGATCCATACTCCAGAAACCAGGCCCAGAAGAGGGACGGCCAGCCTTTCCAAAGCCACGGAAAGCGCAAGCTGGCGGCGTGATAGACCCATGTTCCGCAACAGGCCCAACTCCATTCTCATCCCGTTGATTGCGATAATAGCGTAGATGACCAGGCCAGCGGTAAACACCACCACAATGGCGGCAACTACTATTATGGAAAGGCCGCTCCAAAAGCTTGAAGCCCAAGGATTGGACGTACTTGCAGAAACCTCCGCCTCTTGATCAACGACAACGACGGTTGGCAAGACTTCATGGACAACGCCCTCAATAGCTTCATTGTCAACTGGCCCAAGCCACAGTTCGCCGGGTCTAATGGGCCCAGTTAAGGGGAGAAGCTCAAAGTAAGCGCTCAGATGGCCTATGTCTGTAATGAGGAAGCGGCCGCCGGTTGGAAAAAGCGTTGGGAAGTAATCCGCCGATTCCACTATCCTAAAGCCCACCGGCTTCCCCTCGACGCGCACCACCAGCTCCTGATCTACGCTCAGCCCCGGACCTCCGATGGCAGGGATGGGCATAGGCGCCGGCGATGCAAGGACGCCCCTGGTCTCTGTGGTAATGGGTTCCGTCCAGGTGTATCTGAGGCTTTGCCCCCCCGAGCGCGCTTGAGACGTATACGACACCTCGTCTTTGGTCAACCCAGCATTGGGGAATACGGTCCAAGGTCTAGCCGACTCGAAGTCTTCAATGGTTTGTGTTTCGTCACCGATGGACACAAAAACGTCGTCCAGTTGAATGACTCCGCCTCCATAACCCACAAGCTGCCCTCCGGATACGTATATGCCAATCAGTGTCAACGGGGGCTGCATTCCCGGGATCTGAGAAAGCTCGGCAACCTTGACGTTCCAATCCGTGTTGCCCAGATTCCCCAAGCGCAGAGTCTCATACCGGCCCGTGGAGTCCTGTAGAAGCACGCGAAGCGTGTAATTAGGATAGGCTCTGTCCGAACTTGTCCATACGCCGATTCTATCCGGGGTCCCAGGCAGGGATACGCCCTGGAAAGGAGGTGCGGAAACCCGCAAGGCAAAGGCAAGCTCGGATAGTTCTTTCTCAGCAAAGTCTTCGCGGAACCAGGATACAAGGGGCAAGCGGGAGGAATCGAGGCTAAGCAGCGAATAGGTAACTCCGCTTGAACCGCCACCCTCAAAAGCGGAACCACGGTACACGGGCGAGGCTGCTCTGATCGAAGGGTCTGCCTCCAGGCTTTGAGAAATGGATTGCACATTCCCTGAATGAGCGAAAGGCAAACGGACGACGATTTCCCCACCTAGGGAGTACCTGGCTTGGTCGGCGTGACTTTGAGCCAGTGTGGCGGCATAGTTGGCGCTGAAAATAGCAAGGGCCGCAATGAAGAGGGTTAACAGAAAGAGGGGAACGTAGCCGGAGTAGTCCCGGTAGATCCGTCTGAACGATTCGATTAGCCAGAAGGGGGCCAAATCCCCAAATAGCCGCGATAAAGCAAGAAACAGAAAAGGCAAAAGACGTGAAATTAGCAACCCGGAGGCGAGCATGAGGAAGGCGGGAGCCAGCAGCAGGGTGAGGTCGAAGCTCAATCCAGCACCTGTGATTTCTTCGGATGAGAAGCTGCCGCGGCTTCTCAGCTGCCACCAAACCACGCCGGCCACGACCAGAACAAGAAGTTCCACGGCATATCGCAATCTGCCAGGTCTATTGAGGAACTGGCTTTCTCGCAGGGGTATGAGGGGAGTCCTAACAGAAACAGCAAAACTGGCCGTTAGATATATCAAGGCAACAACAACGCCGATGACAACAGAAACCAGGAACGCGGAAAGCGAGAGGGGATATGAAAATACGGTGGCTCGCTCCGCTCCCGTAGGAAGCAGACCGGCTAATATCCAGCCCAGAACAGGGCCCAGCAGGACGCCGGGAAGGACAACTACAGCGGCTTCTACAAACGGCAGATAGAAACTGCTTTGATTTAAGCTGGCGCCCCGGCTTCTGAGCAAGACCACTTCTCTGTTCCTCTCTTTGGCCAGGACAACGGAGGCAATCGCCAGGAAGTACAGCACTATGCCAAATATGAGCGAGATGAGTATGAGAAAGGGGAGCCTGGACAGAGCGAGTGTTCGCTGGTAATCGGATATCCGGTTGGCAAGGGAGCTGACAACCAGCGAACGCGGGAACCTTTTATTCAAGTCGGTTTCAATAGTTGCAAGGGAAGAGTGCAGCTGCGAGGCATTCCGGTAGGTAACCGCACCCGGATCCAGGAAAAGACTCCACCGGAATGAACCAAGCAGCGTGGGATAGCGTTCCGCCAGGCCGCTGAAGGAGGTGTCTGTACCGGTAAAAAGATGCACGGTTACAGAAGCGCCTTGCTCAGCCAGTTGGAACATGGAGAGGTTTCCTGACCAGAACGGGTCTTCTCCATCCGCGGGTTCCACCTGGCCAACCACCGTCACGGCTATCTTCTCCCCGGGGCTGGATTGAAAGGGGGCAACATAAAAGGTCCGGCCCAAATCCCAGTTCAAACCAAGAAGTGCGTCGGTGCCTATAGCCGCTTCAATGGAAGGAATGCCATCCCGGGTAATCGTTGCGTCGCCGGGCCATTGACCCGAAACCAGCCTGGCGTGGTCTGTGAAGCCTTCCTGAAAGAAGAAGCTAGCAAACGCGGTGTTGACTGCTGGTGGGCCGCTCTCAAGAGTATTCACGTATGGCAGGTCTTGAGAGCGGCCCATGCGGAAGGTCGTGGTCTCTATATCCGGAAGATGCCGTTCAGTGGTATCTGAGACGAACTCATGCAAGCGGGAATAGTCTCTGGCGCCGATAGGCCGTGTGGGAACCAGTATCTCCAGATTGAAGGAACCGCTGCTGTGAGAGTTGGACAAGGCGTGGTCGAAGCCGGCCTCCGACAAGTTACGCACGTAAAGGGTGCTCAGAGATGCCAGGGTAATAGCGAACAGAACGCCGACAGTGCAGGCCAAAGTGAGCAGCCATGAGCTCCGGCTGCGTCGCGGAAGGAACCATAAAGCAAAGCGCATGCCAAACACACCGCCATCCCTGCAGGATTCCAGGATTATGGAACGTGACGCCTTAGATTGCAATCGGACTGGTTGAGTGACACCTGGGTCTCTTATGGATATACTGCGACTTGTTCCCCTTCTGGGCCTGCTCCAGGCTCATACATTCTTGGCAGAATCGCCTAGACTCACTCGTGGTCGGGAGAGCGTGTTGCAACAATCTACTACTGCTACAAGACAGGGGCCTCTGGGCATCTTCTATGGCTGGTGGCTGCTTGGCATAGGAGCAATCATCGTTACCGTTGGATCGCTTCAAACGGGCGTGACCAGCGTATTCTTCCTGCCTATCCAGCGAGACCTCGGTTTGACCAGCGCGGCTCTATCCCTGGTCTTCACAGTGTCCCGCTTTGAAGGAGGACTGGAGGGCCCAGTGGTGGGCTGGTTGATAGATAAGCGGGGGCCCAGGCTTCCCATCATCATAGGAGCAGCCCTGGGTGGTGTGGGATTGCTGGTGTTGTCGCAGGCAAACAGCTACCTGTACTTCTTTGTGGTCTACATCACCATGGTAAGCCTGGGATTCCAGATGGGGTTCCTCCAGTGCATGCACGCGGTTGCCAACCTATGGTTCATAAGGTACCGGACAAGGGCCATGTCCGTTTACTCCTCCTCGTTCAGGGTAGGCTGGGCCATCTTCACCCCCATAGTAGCCGTAATGGTGTTGAATTACGGCTGGCGAAACTCAGCCGTTGTGCTGGGCGTGTTTGTACTGGCAACTGCATTGCCCCTATCACTGCTCATACGGCGTTCTCCGGAATCCATGGGTCTGATGCCGGACGGAGACCGCCCCGCAGAGACGCCGGAGACGCAGAACAAAGAAGACACGCCGGCACAAAGGCCTGCGGCCACCAATGCGCCGGTGGACATGGACTTCAAGGCCTCTCTCAAGACCACGTCCTTCTGGATAATTGCCTTCAGCACCACAGTGCGCCTTTCAACTCAAACGGCTCTTGGCGTACACGCCATACCTATGTTCGTTTGGAAAGGCATGGGGGAGCAAGCCGGCGCGAACCTGGTTGGTCTCACTGCCGGAATAGCCGTGCCCATGATTCTGGTCCTGGGCTGGCTGGGAGACAAGATGAGCAAGAAGACCATCCTATTTATTGCCCAAGTGGCCCTTGCCTTGGGTTTCATCGTGCTAAACATCAGCGAGAACGCGATAACCCTGTATCTATTCGTTGTGCTGTTCGCCTTCGGGGGAAACGTCTCGCCGGTCAACTACTCCATACTGGGAGAGTTCTACGGGCGCAAGGTGTTCGCCCGTTTGAGGGGCGCGCTGAACAGCATAGGCGTGATAGGCGGGCTGACCCCCCTGTACGCGGGCCTGGTCTATGACGCCACGCAAAGCTACAGCATAGTGCTCATCACCTTCAGCGGGCTGGCCGCCGCCGCCGCGTTCCTCCTGCTGCTGGTGAGGAATCCGCAGAGAAAACTCCGCCAGAAAGAGGTAACCGTTCAGGTTGGAACGTGAATCGGAAAGTCCGGAAGCGGCAGTGAAATCCCGCAAAAAGGGCATTTTCTATGGCTGGAAGGTGCTGGGAGCGGGTTCAGGAATCACCACCATAGGCTCCATTCATTCGCCGGTGGTATCGGTCTTCTTCTTGCCTTTGCAGCGTGAGCTGGAGCTCAGCCGAGCTGCACTGTCCTTTGTCTTCTCTCTAGCAAGGATAGAAGGCGGAATAGAAGGGCCGCTGGTGGGCTGGATGATAGACAAGCAAGGGCCCAGGATTCCCGTCATAATCGGCACCCTCCTATCCGGCATTGGCATGCTGGCGCTGTCACAGGTGAACAGCACTCTAGGGTTCCTGCTGGTATACACCGGCCTGGTGGCCCTGGGTTTTCAGATGGGCTACCTGCAGGTGATGCACGCCGCGGCCAATATCTGGTTCATCAGATACCGGACAAGGGCAATGAGCATCTTCTCCTCATCGGTCAGGCTGGGGCCTGCTGTGTTTACGCCGATACTGGGTGTGATAGTAGACCTCTGGGACTGGCGTACAGGGGCGATACTGACGGGGTTCTTTGTGCTAGTCACAGCGTTGCCTCTCACCTACTTCATCAAACGCTCTCCTGAATCTATGGGTTTGCTGCCTGACGGAGCCGATCCTGAGGACTTGGAATTGCCGCCGGACGGAGCCGGTACTGAAGAACCGGATTCCGGGGACTCTATGGCAAGCGAGCAGAAGGAGACGCCGCGGCTCCGCATGCCCGAAGACTTCGAGTTCAAGGAGGCGATGCGTACACCGGTCTGGTGGATTCTGGCGCTGACCACAACGGTGCGCACGTCCAACAACGGCGTTTTTCAAGTGCATTTCATACCCATATTCGTCTGGAAAGACGTTACGGAGACGGGTGCGGCGGTCATGGTCGGCCTTACCCAGCTCATAGCTACGCCAATGATCCTGGGAGTAGGGTGGCTGGGGGACAGGTGGAGCAAGAAAGCAATCCTGGTGCTGGCCCACTTCGTTCTGGGCTCCAGCTTTCTTGTACTGATATTCGTGGACCAGAGATGGGGTCTGTATCTGTTCATGGTGATGTTTGCTTTCGGCGCCAACGTTGCGCCGGCCAACTATTCCATAATTGGCGATTACTTCGGCAGGAAATCGTTCGCAAGACTAAGAGGAGTCTTGAACAGCCTGGGGATCATAGGAATGGGAACCACGGTACTGGCGGGCTGGGTGTTCGATGCTACCGGTAGCTACGCTGCCTTCATCTTTGGCACCGCCGTATTCTCGGCAATAGCAGGCATAACAGTTATATTCTTCCTGCACAAGCCAAGCAGGCCCGGAGCAAGAAGCGCCTCAGCAACCTAGAGACCCCTCAGCCTGGGATCCCAGGCGTCTCGAATGGTATCCCCAAGCAAGTTGAATCCCAGGACCAGCCAGGTAATGGCAAGGCCTGGGAAGATGACCATCCAAGGCGCGGCGGCCGCGTACTGGGCAACCGAGTTGGCAAGCATTCTACCCCAGGAAGGATGGGGCGGCGGCACTCCTAGTCCCAGGTAGCTCAACGTGGCCTCGATGAGGATGGCATTGGCAAGGAGACCGCTTGCCAGGATGAGGTAGGGCGCCATTACGTTGGGTAGGATGTGCCTGCTCATGATTCGCATGGGGCGCGCCCCAATGGCCTTTGCGGCATCTATATAGCTGTTCTGCTTGGTGGAGAGAACGGCGCCACGGATGACCCGTAGGGTGCGAGGTACGTAGATGAGGGTAAAGGCTATGATGAGCTTGTCCAGGCCGGAACCCAGGGTGGCCACCAGGGCCAAGGCAAGGAATATCCCGGGCAGGGAGAGCATGACCTCAACCACACGCTGTATCACATCGTCCACTATGCCGCCGGCATAGCCGCTGAAGACGCCCAGGGCAAGGCCAATAGTTGCGCCGATCAGTACGGACGCAAATCCCACCAGCAGGGAGATCCTTGCCCCGTGGACCACTCTTGCCCAGAGGTCGCGCCCGAATTCGTCTGTACCCATGAAGTGCGATAGGCTTGGCCCTTCAAGGCGTCTCTGGTAGTCCTGTGCGTTGGTGTCATACCTGGCAACCAGGGGAGCAAACAGAGCGGCCAGAATCACGGAGCCTAGCATGAAAGCGCCCAGCGCCCCCAGCGGTTTGCGTAGTATGAAACGCTGGACACCGCTTCCGGCAACACGTCTTAGAAAGCTGCCGGCCAAACGGCGATCTGTCCTTGCTGCTCCCATGGTCACGAACCGCTGATTCTAGGGTCGAGCCAGCCATGCGCCAGGTCGACGATGAGATTTATGACAATGAACGCAGCGGCGAATATGAAGACCAGGGCCTGGACTGCCGTGTAGTCGCGTACTGTGATGGACTCGATCAAATACGAGCCTATGCCGGGGACGGAAAAAACGCGTTCCATCACCACCGCACCGCCCAGTAGTGTGCCAAAGGAGAGGCTGGCTATGGTAAGAACGGGAATCAGCGAGTTCTTGAGTGCGTGGCGCAGAACTATTTGCCGCTCGGAGAAGCCCTTGGCCCTGGCGACTCTAATGTAGTCCTCATTGATAACTTCCAGCATCGTGGAGCGAGTCATGCGGGCAACGATAGCCATGAGGTGAGATCCAATGACCAGTGAAGGAAACAATATCTGGACCAGGTTGGTCGCTGGACTGCTCCACAGCGGATGATAGCCAAGAGGGGGTATCCAGCTGAAGAGACGGGTTGTCACAAGGAGGATGAGCAGTCCCAACCAGAAGGAGGGGATTGCCAGGAACAGTATGCTGGCGATCCTGGAAATGAGGTCTGCCCAGGTGTCGCGGCGCAATGCCGAAACGATACCCAGAGGCAGCCCTGCGCCAAAGCCGATTGCCACCGATAGCAGGGCAATCTCCAAGGTGACGGGTAACCGCCTTGCTATCTCGCCTCCCACGGGAAGCCGGTTCCACATTGAATCCCCAAGGCTCCCCTGAAGAAGGCCAGCAATCCAATCGACATACTGGACGTGGAGCGGCCGGTCCGTGCCGAGCTGACGGCGTAGATCAGCAAGTGCGTCAGGGTCCACCTGGGCGGCTCCCTCTTCGCCGGCAAGGAGGGCATAAGCAATGTCGCCTGGTATCACGCGCATCACGACAAATACCAGAATGGTGGCCCCAACCAGCGTGGGTATGGCTATCAGCAACCGGCGAACTATCAACCTCTGCATGCTTCAGCCTTTGATCACACCCAACGGCCTGAGACGGGCGACTCTCCTGGACAGCCCGGCGCCGTCGGCTACACGCATGACCTCCTCCACGTCTTTGTACGCCAGCGACGCCTCTTCAGCCAGGGAGCCCCAGCCGTGGGCCATTGCGATGATGCCCTGCTGCTCCAGCTCATCCTGGATATTGCGGCCCTTCAGCAGTTTCCTGGCCCTGGTGCGGCTTTCCACGCGTCCCGCACCGTGACAAGTTGAACCGAAGGACAGATCCATTGCACGGGGGTCGCCCACCGCTATGAAAGAGCATCGCCCCATATCGCCGGGGACGAATACGGGCTGTCCAACGTCGCGGTATCTTGCCGGCACATCAGGGTGCCCTGCAGGGAAAGATCTAGTGGCGCCTTTGCGGTGAACGCAAAGGCGGGTCTCCCTGCCGTCTACTACGTGGTCTTCAATCTTGGCCATGTTGTGGCTGACGTCATAGACCTGCCGTATGCCCATTTCTGTCCAGGAAACGCCAAAGACCTGCTCGAAAGATTGGCGGGTCCAGTGGGTGATGCACTGCCGGTTTGCCCAGGCAAAGTTGGCGGAGGCGCGCATTGCGGCCAGGTAAGCCCTGCCTTCCGTCGATGAGACTGGAACCGCGGCAAGCTGCCTGTCTGGCAGGTCAATGCCGTATCGCCTGCTGCCAGCCTCGATGGTTCTCAGTGAATCGGTGCAGACCTGGTGTCCCAGCCCGCGGGATCCACAGTGGATGAGGACGGTAACCTGGCCCGTTTCGTAGATGGCCATGGCGCGGGCAGCCACTGGATCAAATATGGCGTCCACCGCCTGGATCTCTAGAAAATGGTTGCCAGATCCAAGGGTGCCCAGCTGAGGCCCGCCCCGCTTTTTGGGCCGGTCGCCCACCGCGTCCGGGTCAGCGCCGGACATGCAGCCCAACTCTTCCGTGACCTCCAGGTCCTCGGGGTCTCCAAAGCCATGCTCAACCGCCCAGGATGCGCCTTGCACCAACACCCGGTCGATGTCATTGCGGTTCAGCTTGAGGCGACCTCCCGGTCCAAGCCCGGAGTGGATGTCGCGGAAAAGGGACGACACCAGCTCCTTGAGCTTGGGACGCACGTCTTCTTCGCTGAGATCCGTGCGAAGAAGACGGACGCCGCAATTGATGTCGAAGCCGACTCCGCCCGGCGAGATTACGCCCTCCTCTTCGACTAGGGTCGCAGCCACGCCGCCAATGGGGAAGCCGTAGCCCCAGTGAATATCCGGCATGGCCAGAGAAGCGCCTACTATGCCCGGCAGGAAAGCCACGTTGGCTACTTGCTCCATGCACTTGTCTTGAATGATTCCGCCCAGCAGAGCCTCGCTGGCAAAGATGACTCCGGGAGCCAGCATACCACTCTTGTAGCTTTGCGGGACCTCCCACCTGTTGTCGTCCAGCTTGCGAAGGATATTGGAGTAATTCATGTCCTAACCTACACGTCAAGCACCACTTGGATGCGCCATTCACGGTCGTGGGACACCTCAAGGCCATGATACGTGGCGGCCTTTACCTGGGTAAACACCCGCTTCATGGGATCCACCCTTTCACCGGAACAGCGCGCCGTCAAAGCCTTTCCTCCCTCCTCCACGCATATCCAGAACTCTTTGGGCAGGAACCCTTCAGCTTCATATCTGTAGAGAAGCTCGTTAAGCCAGTCGACCGCCAGAGCCTCTTCATCCGTGGAAGATACGTGGAGTTCCAAGGAGTCGCCCACCTCTATGGTTTCCGGGTCTGCTATGAGGGCAAACATCCCCTTGGCCAGGAAGGCTAACGCTTCAGCCAGTGTATTTCCACTGGCAGCTATCCCCACGTCGGCGGTGTGATCCAGAATCTGGTAGCCTGCCAAGGGCCTCTCCGTTTCCAAAAGGATTCCTCGCCAAGAATGCCGGCTATGGAGAATCTTTCCACACGCGCTCCAGGCGCTCGTCAGTGTAAGAGGTCAGTCCTATGGGCACGTCTTTGACGTGGGAGTAGTGATTCTTGGTAAGGTTATGTACGGCGGTGGGAATGATGGGAAGATCATCGTAGATGATCCGTTCCATCTCTAAAACCAAAGAACGACGCTCGCTTCTGTCCAGCTCTGTAGACTGCCGCGAGTACAGCTCATCTATACGAGGGTTACTATAGCCAAGCCAGTTGCGTGAAGCGCCAGTGATGAAGTAGCCGCCGAATAGCTCGTCCGGGTCGCCGGTGGTAAGGCAGAAGTAGTAGGACATGATGTCGTAGTCCAGCGATTCACCGGCGGGGAAGAGCTGAGCACGGTCGACAAGTGTCACACTGGCTTCAATGCCAAGCTTGACCAGCTCGCCGGTAAAGAATTCGGCCTGCCTGGGATATATACCGGAGTTGCGGCTGAGGAGGTCGACGCTGAGCCCGTCAGGGTAGAGCTCCTGCACAATGCGTCGGGCTTCGGCAATGTCCTCGTCTTTGGGTTGACGGAAGCCTGGCATGTCCCATATCTCCCCGGCGGAGAGACCCCAGCCGCCGGTATCCAGGTACAGCGACGCTTCGGCGTTGCCGTTGTGCACCACTTCGATGTAAGCCTTGCGGTCGATGCCCATGTTGATGGCGTGACGGAGTTGCGGGTTATCAAAGGGCTGTCTGGTGGAATTCAGGAGCAACCCCTGGGGAGCACAATAAGTGGAGTAGGGGCGAACAACTATCCGGTTATTCTCCACCATCTCCTGTACTACCGATCTGTTGCTGAGGCTCCAAGCAGCACGGTTCAACTCAACTCTGCCGGTGATGAACGCCACCTCCGAGGCGGAGAAATCACGGCTGAGAAAGACCTGTATCCCGTCCAGGTAGGGGAGGCCTTCCTTGAAGTAGGCAGGGTTGCGCTCGTACTCCCACATAGCGCCGCGCTCCATGCTCTTTATGCGGAACGGACCTGAGCCGTGCGGCATCTGCTGCAGGTCTTCCTGGCTGGTCCCCTCCGGCATGATGGCGGCGAACCCGGTGGCAAGGAACGAATGCAAAGAGGCGGAAGGGGTCTCCAGGTGAAGTCGCACCGTGTGATCGTCTACCACCTCTACGCCATTGTCGGGACGTGCAATGCTAATGAACTCTTTGATGGGGCCCACACGGGATGAAACTCTGCCGTCCACCAGTCCCATGATCTTTTCCAGGCTGTACTTGACATCTTTGGCGGTAAGAGGTGTTCCCTCATGGAACAGCACGTCGTCTCTGAGAAAGTAGGTGATGGTGCGCCCGTCGCCAGAAACCTCAAAGCTATCGGCAACGTCAGTCTCAATGGTATTGCCATCGGGATTCCAAACCAGATTGTTATACAGCTTGGAGTTGTGCACGTTGTCCGGACTGGCCGCTGCATTATGAGGATCGAAACTCACCGGGTCGGTGATACTCATCTGGCGGAGCACACCGCCTGTTATGGGAGACCCTGTGCCATCCGGAGACGGGACGTCGCTGCCGGCGGCCCCTGGAGTGGCCTGTACGGTGGGGGTAGCCGTAGGTGACGCCGCAGAAGAGCACGACATTGCCAGCACAGCGGCCGCAATGCCTATTACGGCAAGAAGATAACGGGGCGCGTTTGCTGATCTCATATAGCCTCTGTCATAACCGAGCGTGTGTGGCCTATGTTAATTCTTTATACGGATAAGGTGAAGGGGAGATGTTGCGGACATACGGGCCGATGAACATTCCCAGTCACAATAGACGCGTAAAACGTCCATCAAAGAGTTGGGGAATAATAGCATCGGCAGTCCCTTGACAACTTTCTGGGCTTTAGTTTATAGTACAAACTACTTTAAAGCACTACATGGAGGATCGGCATGCGGAAACAAGACAGCGAAGGGCAGCGGATCACCCCAGAGCAGGGGTGGACGTCAATACACGCGACCCTGGATAGGTCCAGCCCGCCATGTACATGGCGGGCTGGACCAGCATCATGCTGTTGTGGGGAGCCATCGTAGCGGTGGGATACCTTTCCATGTACGCCATCGAAACATTGGCGCCTGCGTTTACCACCGACTACCCATGGTATCCCGGTCCCCTGTGGTTCGGCCTGGTAATCCCGGGCATGATTGGGAGCTCGATCATCGGCTACCGAGCCAGCAAGCAGAACGCAAGCGGACACTCCTCTACAGCGGCCGGACTCCGCGTATTCGGCTTCTGGATGTCAGTGGTAGCGGCCGCTTTCATCATTCCCGCGGCATCCGGCTTGTGGACCGCCGGCACCGACCCAATCGCCATCGGCGGAGTCGGCGTCGGCGTAGTTGCGCTGGGGTACATTCTGTTCGGCATATTGCACCATCTGGCCATTGCCCTTGTAGGTCTTGGCATCGCCGCTTCCTACTATCTGCCCACGCACTTCGCCGGAGACGCCGCACCCGTAGTGTCGGCAGCGCTCATCATTGCCGTCGTAGCCGCCGCATGGGTGTGGAGTCGCAAGAGCCTCGCGGCATGAGTGAAGAACCAGTCGTCCTCAACGAGACGATACATCAGTCCACACGGCTGCGCATAATGACGCTGCTGGTGTCCCTGTCCGACTCGGACCGTGTGGCCCATGGCTTTATCCAAAATACGTTGGGCCTGACCGGCGGCAACCTCACCATCCATCTGCGCAAGCTGGAGGATGCCGGGTACGTCAACACCACCAAAGAATTCCTTGATTTAAAACCCCGCACCTGGGTGGAGGCGACGTCTGAGGGCCGCAGAGCTTTCACCGAGTACCTAAGTAGCCTCGAATGCGCCCTCAATAAGTCCTTTCGATAGCCAAGTCATACCACTCACCGTCCGCTTCCCTGATTGGTTTCCTTCTTTTCAACCGTAACATCCCACATGAGAGCGTCACCCATGTTTCATAACATAACAACACAGGTACGGTTAAAATTATTGATAGCTATTCCAAGATTGTGATAGCATTCTCATACTCTCTTGTGTGGATTTCCTGGGTAGCAAGTGACTTCTAATAGCAAGGACTTACGAACCGCGGTGAAAAGCACCCTCATGGCTCACAATGGCGGCACGGTGACCATCCTCTCTTCTCTACTGGCGATTGAAGATTCCATTGGATACATCCCCAGTGAAGCTATTGAAGAGGTGGCCGATTTCACCAATTCAACAATAAACGACGTCTGGGGAGTAGCCTCCTTCTATACAAACTTCAGGTTCACCCCGCCGGGGGAGCACGTAGTGGAAGTGTGCTGGGGGCCATCCTGTCACATACTGGGAGCCCAGAGGATTATAAAAGGGGCGCTGGAAACTCTGGGTCTGAGCAGCGAGGGCGATACCGAAGACGGCAAGTTCACCTTCAAGTACAACACCTGTCTCGCGGCATGCGGACAGGCTCCGGTTATCAGCATAGACCATCAGCTGATGGGAAGAATGACGGCTGAACAGGCAAAGGAACGCATCTCACATCTCAGAAACTCAGCAAAGGGCGACAAAGGATCGACATGACCCAGGCCTTCGACGAACTGAAGCGACAAGCAAGCGATCACCTGGCTCAGCTGGAATCCAAGCCGCGCGTACGCATAGGCACCGACCTCTCCGGGCTGGCCGCGGGCGCTGAAGCAGTGGTTGAGGCTTTCCACAGAGAGGTCGCATCAAACAATCTGGACGTGACCATCAGCAAAGTGGGCGGCGTTGGCCTGGCCTATGCCGAGCCTTTGGTGGACATACAGCTTCCATCTCAGCCTCGCGTTTTCTACAACAACGTTGCCCCTGAGCAGGTGCTAGCGCTGGTCAAAGAGCACCTGATGGGTGGGAAGCCGGCAGCCGAGAGAGCAATGGCGGTCAGCGGCGCCGGCGGTTCATCGAGCGTGCCAAGCCTGGAAGACCTTCCCATGATGAAGGGACAGCTGAGGATAGCTCTGCGGAATGCAGGGCACATTGATCCCACGGATATCTACGAATATATAGCCAGCGGCGGGTACAGCGGCCTGGACAAAGCGCTTTCCGGCATGAGCCCGCAGGAAGTCCAAGAAGAGGTGGCCACGTCTGGGCTCAGGGGCAGGGGAGGGGCGGCCTTCCCCACTGCCACCAAGTGGCGCTTCCTCATGGGTTCGCCGGGGCCGGTGAAGTACATACTCTGCAACTGCGAGGAGGGTGATCCCGGCGCCTTCAACGATAAGGGGATCCTGGAGAGCGACCCTCACACGCTGATCGAGGGAACGATACTTGCCGGTTACGCTACCGGAGCTTCCAACGGGATAGTGTTCATCCGCCACGGACACGATGTCCCCATAGATCGAACCCGTGAAGCCATCCGTCAAGCGTATGACAAGGGGCTGCTGGGAAAAAACATCCTGGGAACGGAATTCAGCTTCGACGCGGAAGTCTCGCTGGTTGGCGAATCGTACGTGTCAGGAGAAGAGACGGCACTCATGGAATCCGTGGAAGGAAAGCGGGCCATGCCAAGGTATCGCCCTCCGTTCCCCGCCGCTTACGGAGTGTGGGGCAAGCCCAGCAACATAAACAACATCAAGACTCTGGCCTACGTGCCAGAGATAGTAGCCAGAGGCGGGGAGTGGTTCGCCAGTATTGGCACGGAGAGAAGCAAAGGCACGGCCATACTCTGCCTCTCCGGCACTATAGAGCGTCCCGGTATGGTAGAGGTGCCCATGGGCATGACCATACGCGAGGCCGTGGAAGGGCTGGGGGGCGGTGTGCCCGGGGGCGGCCCGGTCAAGCTGTTGCAAACCGGCGGCCCGCTTGGGGGAGTCCTCAGCGGTGAGAAGATGGACATACCCCTGGATTTCGACGCCATGGCCAGGGCAGGCGCAATACTGGGTTCAGGCGGCATAATCGTGGGAGACCAAAGCGTATGCGCCGTTGACCTAGCCAGGCTTCTGGTAGCCTTCTGTCAATATGAATCGTGCGGGAAGTGCTTCCCCTGCCGGCTGGGCACCACACACCTGTTGCAGATACTGGACCGCATCTGCCAGTTCAAGGCCGGTCCAAGAGACATGGAGCTCATGCAGGAACTAGGGAGCAACATGGCAGCAGGTTCGCTGTGCGGTCACGGGCAACTTGGGTTCAATCCAATCAAATCTTCCATAGACTATTTCCCTGATGAGTTCGTCGCCGTTATGGAGGAGAAGCGATGGCCCGCCGGTGAATATTCCGCCGACTTCTTCATGCCGGATAGAGCAATGAGAGACCAGAACACAGAGACCTTTTCCTCGCTAAGGAGGGGCTAAGTGACAACGACACAGCAGAAGTTGACTATCAATGTAGATGGTCGAGAAATCGAGGCCAAGCCCGGCACCATGGTGCTGGAAGCAGCGATAGAAGCCGGGATATACATCCCGTACCTCTGCTATCACCCGGGCATGAAACCGTTTGCCGCATGTCGCATGTGCGTTGTCCAAGAGGAAGTCGAGGTTGAAGTAGAGAGGGACGGAGAAAAGATAACCGAACGGCAGCTTCGGCCTGCGGCTGCATCATGCACGCTTCCCGTCAGAAACGGGATGACAATCAGGTCCGCCAGCGATCAATTGCGCAGCCTGCAGAAGGGGATCATGGAGATGCTCATATCGGAGCATCCTCACGGCTGCCTGACCTGCCACCGCGTTGAGCTGTGCGGGCCGGAAGACATTTGCCAGAGACACGTTTCGGTGAACGACCGGTGCGTAATGTGCCCCAAAAACGAACGGTGCGAGTTCAAAGACACCGTACGGTTCCTGGGCATGGAACTGAACTCGCCGTTGACCTACGAGGTGAGGACCCCGGAAATCGAGGTCTTCGATCCGTTCTACGACCGTGACTACAACCTCTGCATTGTCTGCGGTAGGTGCGTCCGTGTCTGCGAAGAGGCGCGGGGCGACAACGCGATCACGTTCGTTGAGAGGGCAGGGAAGGTGCTGGTGGGAACGTCTAGTGGAACATCGCTTTTGGAGTCGGGATGCGAGTTCTGCGGGGCATGCCTGGACGTATGCCCGGTAGGCGCCCTTGTCGAACGCGACCACAAGTGGGACAAGGCGGAGAGGATAGTCCGGTCCACCTGTTCCAACTGCTCGGTGGGATGCCAGTTGAACCTGGAGGTGAACAAGCGGGAGAAGGTTATCAGGGCAATACCGGAAATCAACGCTCCCTCCAATCACGGCCAGGCCTGCTACATGGGCAAGTTCGGGCTTGAGTTCGTGAACCACAAGGACAGATTGAAGCATCCACTGATAAGGCGCGAAGGCAATCTTGAGAAAGCGACCTGGGACGAGGCGCTTGCCCTTGTAGCAGAAAAGCTGGCCGGCTACAAAGGCTCCGGCTTCGCTGCTATCGCATCGGCAAGGAGCACCAACGAATCGGCCTATCTATTGCAGAAGTTCACCCGCGCCGTGATGCAGAGCAACAACGTGGACATAGACTCCAACACAAGGCCGGCGCTGACCGGCGCCCTGATGGAGCCCCTGGGCTATGCGGGGTCCAGCAACTCCACCTGGGAATTGAGGAACGCCGAGTGCATTCTGATGGTGGACACCAACACCACTGAGGAACACAACGTGCTGGCGGTGCCAATCAAGCAGGCGGTCAAACAGGACAACGCGAAACTGATAGTCATTGACGCTCGCGAGGTGGAGCTAACCCGCTATGCGCATCTCTGGTTGAGGCCGCGTCCGGGGACCACGCTGACCCTGCTCGGCGGGCTGCTGCGGTCTATTGTGGACCAAGGCCTGCTGGATGAAGCATTCATCTCTGAGCACACTAAAGGGATGGATGAAATGAAGCGCTCCCTGGAGGGCTTCACCCCGGAACGCGTATCGCAGGTTACGGGCGTGAGTGGAGAGCAAATAGAAGAATCCGCGCGCATCTTTGCTTCGGCTGGTACAAGCGCTATCGTCTACGCCTTGGACAACGCAGCCATGGAGGAGCAGGAGGCCCAGGTGCAGGCCATGACAAACCTGGCGCTGGCGACGGGCAACCTGGGCAAACCGTCCGCCGGCCTCTACGCGTTGAGGCGCGGAGCCAACGAACAGGGCGCCAGCGACTTGGGATGCGTACCCGGTCTGCTGCCGGGATATGTGCTGGTAAGCGACAATGGGGCCAGAAAACGTTTCGAGGAGAAATGGAGCACGCCACTGTCTAACGAGGCCGGGATGGGCGTGCGGGGGATATTGCAGGCGGCGCGCGACGATAGAGTCAGGGCAATGCTCCTGCTCGGCGACGGAGCGGCATATGAAGGCGACGATCTATATGAATCGTTGGAGAAAGTGGAATTCCTGGTAGTCCACGATGCATTTCTGGGGGCGGCGGCTCAGCGCGCCGACGTAGTGCTGCCGGCGACTACGTTCGCGGACGAAGACGGCACCTACACAAACCTGGAGCGGCGGGTGCAGCTGGTGACCAAGGCGATCACGCCGCCCAACGTAGATGCGCTGCCAGCATGGGAAATAGTCGGCAAGCTGGCCAAGGAGATGGGTGCCGACGGTTTCGATTTCGAGAATACGGCGGACGTATTCAACGAGGCTGCATCGCTGGCAAACCGGATCTACGGCGGCATTTCACACAAGCGGTTGGTCAGGGAAGCCGTGTTCACCCTGCGGCCAGACCCTTCGCTCCCACAGCCAACGCAACTCCTGGAATCCGACAGGGTATCGAAGGGCATTCAATGGCCGTGTGTGAACCAGGACTCGCGGGGAACCCAAGTCCTGTACTCCAACGGATTCCCCTACGGAAAAGCCAGACTGATGCCGGTGGGGCAGCCTTCCGAACCGGCGCAGCTTCCCGCAGACTTCCCGCTATTGCTGATGCCGGGACGCGTCCTGGCCGACCAGGAAAGAGACGCCGAGGTAGAGCGCTTTGAAGTGGTGAACGCCGTAACTCGTAAGGAGCTGGTCAATATCCATGCGGGAGACGCACAAGACCTGGGCCTGGAAGACGGCGACGCCGTTGATCTGGTCACCACCAAGAGGAAGGTGCGCGGTATAGTCGCGGTAACGGAGTCGGCTCACCGGGGGACGGCAGCGTTCACCCAGCTATTTGGCCAGCTGGCAACGCAGCTTCAGGCCAGTGAAGACCCAGACCCAATGTCGCGGGCGCCGGGACTGGTGATAGAGCCGGTACGCCTGGAAAAGGTCTAGTCCTTAAGACTGGCCCAGCACCAGCTTTGCACTTTACACCTGAGAAGCCGCAGTTTACCCTGTAATCAAGGGACCTGTAGGAGAACCCATGACTTCACCCGTATCGAAGCCTAAACTGATGACCGCCAGGGTAACCAGGCGGGTAGACGTCACCCATGATCTATGGCAGATATGGGTGAAGCCGGAGGTCCCCTTCGCCTTCAAACCCGGGCAGTATTGCACAATAGGCGTGGACGGCCTGGAACGGCCGTATTCCATTGTATCGGCGCCGTACGAAGATGAAATCGAGCTGTTCATAGAACTGGTGCCGGTCCCGGACGGACGGCTGACGCCCGTGCTTCACGACCTGGGAGAGGGAGCGGAGTTGACGATAAGGCCCCGCGCCAAGGGTCTCTTCTTTTTCAAAGAAGATTACCGGGACCACCTAATGGTGGCCACCGTGACCGGTGTGGTGCCGTACGTGTCCATATTGCGCCAGTATCTACACGAGGGTAGGGAAGGGCATCGGTTCTTCCTGCTGGTAGGCGCCAGCTACAAAGACGAGTTCACCTACGACGGCGAGTTGAGAAGGCTGGCCGACGAGCACCCTGATTTCTTCAAGTTCATTCCTACAATCAGCCGGCCCGGAGAGGAGAAGAACGCTTCCTGGACGGGAGAGACGGGCAGGGTGAACACCATAGTCGGTAAATACGTCCAAGAGTTCGGCTTGAAGCATGAAAACACCCTCATATACGCCTGCGGTCACCCTGGCATGATTGAGGACGTGAAGATGCATGCGTCGGAGATCGGCTTCGACTTTCAGGAAGAGCGTTTCTGGAAGGAAGACGACTAGGGCCTATTGGACTCGCAGGCAGTGCCTCAATAATGGTCGAGTACAAAGGCAACGCCGGCAACCTGATGCAGCACTGGGCGCTCTGCGAACTGCTGGTCATCGCCAGCAAACACTCGTCAGGGTTGAGTTTCATCGACGCCCATACAATGGCGCCACTAGCACGTACGCGCACCGGCTGTGACTGTAGGTTCAGCTGTGCACAGGCGCGGTTGCCTGGCTAGAAGTCGGCCTACGAGCAAGCGTGGCATCGGTTGGCTCCACACGAAGAAGGCTATCCCAATAGCGCAGCCTTCGTTAAGGAGGTCTGGAGCGGAGATTTCTCTCTCTTGCTGTGCGAGACGGACCATTCAACCATTGAGGAGATCACGCCGTGGCTCAAAAGCGTTCAAAAGTCAGCGAGATGCAAGTGCGCCAAGCTATTCCCGTGCGACTGGCGGAAGAGATTTGGAGAGGGGCTGCCAAGCGCCTCTGAGGTGGGACTGGCGGATGATTCGCTAACGTTGGTCTCGTTCGATCCGTACATGTACAACAGGCACCAGCTTGCCAACCCAAAGAAAAAGAACCAGAAGGGATATCTCTATCCCGACGATATCGAGCGAGTGTCACGTGCGATGAGCAGGCTGAAAGGAGGAATATTCATACAGCTGTCTACGTACGACGTGAATAACCGCAATCGGCAGGAGGATGTGATTTCATCACTCAACGAGATTCTGAAACCATGCGCTTTCGAGCTATGCGCAGAGGTGCGGGTAAACAAAAAATGATGTCGTTGGTCTATGCACGCAATGTCTCGTGGTCGGATGAATTGGCGAACCTGTCCGACCGTTTCAAGAAGTGGCTCACCAAGATTAGTGCAAACAGACCCTAGCCGTCACCTGGTTTGCCTGGCACTTCCATTTGAAAGTGAGGCAGCTACGGTTCTGAGGCATCTCTCCCGTATGTTGGTCAAGTTGTTCTTATGCGGTTGCCTTCATCTGGTGTACAATCTCCTGCAACGGAGCGCCGATTGTGACTACGCCAGTAAGACGGCAATACCTGGATATTAAACGCCGCTATCCCGATTGTATTCTTCTATTCCGCTTGGGCGACTTCTATGAGACTTTCGATGAAGACGCCAGAGTCGTGGCGCGGGACCTTGACATCGCCCTGACGGCGCGAGCGTTCGGTAAAGGCGAGAAGCACCCCCTGGCGGGCATCCCCTATCATGCGCTGGACAGCTACCTGGGCCGTCTGATCAAGGCGGGGCACAAGGTGGCTATATGTGAGCAGACTAGTGACCCGGCGGTTTCCAAAGGAATCGTGGATAGGGAAGTGGTCAGAGTGGTCACGCCGGGCACGGTGATTGAACCCTCCCTTCTGGAAGAGCGCAGCAACAACTACCTCGCCTCGGTTGTCGTCGAAGCGGAAGAGGCCGGACTGGCCTACACCGACGTCAGCTCCAGCGACACCGTATTTGTAACCCAGGTCTCATTGAAGGATATGCCCTTGGAACTGACCAGGCTTGCTCCCGCTGAAGCAGTGGCGCCCCAGGGTCTCCACGGGGCGCTGCCTGAAATGGTGAAGGCGGAAACCGTGGCGGACGAGGCGTTCCGCTTGGATAGCAGCCGTGAAATGCTGAAGGAGGAGCTGGGCGTTGCTACGTTGGAGGGATACGGTATAGAGCACTCGCCTCTGATGATACGCGCTGCCGGGGGACTGTTCTCCTACCTGGGTCAGAACCAGCGCCAGGCCCTGGAGCGCATAGCCAAGCTGAGACCTTACGACTTGAAGTCCACCATGTCCCTGGATCCTCAGACCAGGCGCAATCTGGAGCTCTTTGCGGGGGGAAGGTGGGAATCCAAATCGTTCTCTTTGCTGAACGTCCTAGACCTGACCAAAACATCAATGGGCGGCCGCATGCTCAGACAGTGGATAGGCCAGCCACTGATGGAGACAACGGCTATAAGGCAGCGGCAAGACAGCGTGGAATGGTTTCACAAGGACAGGTCGAGACGCAACAGGGTCGTCAGAACACTCTCGGAAGTGTCCGACATGGAGAGATTAGTGAACCGGGTGAAGAGCAGCACCTCCTCAGCGCGAGACCTGGTGGCGCTGCGTCGCAGCTTGGAGGCCATACCGGAGCTGCAGGCCATCCTGGGAGAAGACGACAGTCCGCACATGAATTGGTTGCTGGCAAAGCTGCCATCCTGCAAGGAAACGGCGACAGTGATCCACCAAGCAATAGCGGACGATCCCGGCCAGGTGGGAGAGGGCACCGTGATACGCTCTGGATTTTCAGCGGAACTGGACGAGTTGCGCACGGCCGCAACGAGCGCGCGCGGGTACATAGCAAAGCTGGAGGGTCAGGAACGGGAGCGGACGGGGATCAGGAACCTCAAGGTAGGCTACAACAAGGTGTTCGGCTATTACATAGAGGTGACCAGGCCCAATCTGCCTAGGGTGCCGTCGGAATACCAGCGGCGGCAGACCCTGACCGGTGGCGAGAGGTTCATTACGCCTGAACTCAAGGATTACGAAAACATGATCCTCAATGCCAAGGAGCGGCTGGAAGAGATGGAGATTTCGCTATATCGACAGGTCTGCAACCAGGTGGGGCAGGCCTCCGGGCCAATATTGCATGCGGCGGAAACGGTAGCCCATATCGACGTGTTCATGGCGCTGGCCGAGGCGGCGCAACGGTTCGATTACGTGCGGCCCGAGGTAGACGAAAGCACCGCTATCGAAATCAAAGACGGGCGCCATCCGGTGGTGGAAGCCATGCTGCCACCGGGGGACTTCGTGCCCAACGATACTTCCCTTTCAGGCGAAGAGGCCGGCTTGATCATCCTTACCGGGCCCAACATGTCGGGCAAGTCCACCTACCTGAGGCAGGTGGGGCTCATTGTCTTGATGGCCCAAATGGGCAGCTTTGTTCCCGCAAGGTCGGCACGGATAGGCCTGGTAGACCGCATCTTCACCAGGGTAGGGCTGCAGGACGACCTTGCCGTAGGGCAGTCCACGTTCATGGTGGAAATGGTGGAAACGGCCAGCATCCTGAACAGCGCTACAAAGAGGTCGCTGGTGATCCTGGACGAGATAGGAAGGGGCACCAGCACCTACGATGGCCTGTCGATAGCCCAAGCGGTTGCAGAGCACATACACAACGACCCCATGCTGGGATGCCGCACCCTGTTCGCCACCCACTACCAGGAGCTTACCGAGTTGGCCCATACTCTACCAAGGGTAAGAAACTACTCCGTATCCGTATCTGAAGAAGGCGACGCGGTGACGTTTCTACACCGCATTGTGCCCGGAGGGGCGGATAGGAGCTATGGAGTGCATGTAGCCCAGCTGGCCGGCTTACCCCGCGACGTAATACTCCGTGCCTGGGATCTCCTCAGATACCTGGAGGGAAGCGGGCGCAATGGAGCAGCACCTAGCGGAGGGCCTAGAGGCAAGGAAAACAGAGCCGTACAGTTGGAGTTGTTCGCTGGCACACCGGCCATAACGGAAGAGCTGCTGAAGCTGGACGTGACGGCTATGACCCCCATGGAGGCCATCAACGCGCTGTACACCCTACAGCAAAAGGCAAAGGATGGTTGATAAGGATCGCTGGGCAAGCCGGTGAGATGAGCGTAGATTTGGGGAAGACCGTATACCTGGCCGATAGAAAGTCCTGGCGTGCCTGGCTTGCGAAACACCACGACAGTGAGACCGAGGTCTGGCTCGTATATTATCGCAAAGAGACGGGCAAGCCCCGCATCTCCTACAACGACGCGGTGGAAGAGGCGTTGTGCTACGGCTGGGTGGACAGCATAGTGAGAGGCATAGATGAGGAGCGGTTTGCTCAACGGTTCTCTAAGAGGAGAAAGAAGAGCGCACTCTCTCAGATGAACAAGGAGCGCATACGCAGCCTCATTGCCCGGGAGAAGATGACCAAGGCGGGCCTGGATGCCGTGGCGCATGTCTTTGATCCGGTTGCAGATGAAGCGGAGGAGTTTGCAATTCCGCACCAAATCTTTGCCGCTTTGAAGGCAAATGACCGGGCGTGGCGTAATTTCCAGAAATTCCCCGGTTCGTATCAGAGAATTCGCATAGCCTATATTGAAAGCCGCAAACGTCACGGTGCGGAGAAGTATCGGAAAGCCCTCCAGCACTTCATAGAGATGACCGCCCAGAATAAACGGTTCGGTTACGTGAAGGAGATGACCTGAACCGTTTGACACTGTAGCAACGCCTCTCTATGATACTGGCTATCTTCTATTGAGCTAATCCAAGAATCCAACAACGGAATTGACAGCCCTACGTATATCCAAGACTCCTCCATGCGGTGAGAGTCCACTCCTCCACAGTTTTATCCCTGGCCGCCTGCGCTGCGTATCCTGCGGCGTTGGTAGTTGCGGTCTACGCTTTTAGGGGAGATGCCGTGACCCTCTACAAATGGCTGACCTCCGAGATGACGTCTCACCGGGATAAACAGTTCAGGTGGTGGCCTGAAGGTACGCACGAGACCGAGGAGTTCGACGACAAGACCGTGGGAGCACAGGGTAGGGGACTACACCTGCTGAAGCGTGCCGTGGACGCCCTCAGGTTTGGCCACTGGCCTGGGCACCTGTTCGAGGCGGAGGCCGTTGACCTGATAGCGGAGGACGACTTCAAGGTCCGCTGCTCCAAGGTCAGGTTGATAAAAGAGGTGGACCGGGCACGGGTATTCGGTCCGCAGGGAGACCGTTTCTCCATGTTCCTTTCCTGGCTTACCGATATGCCATGGCTGGAGGGGGAAGAGTCCATAGAAGCAGCGATTGATGCCGCCGTGGAATACCAGTTGCGGTTGTCCTCATGGGGCTGGGAAATGCTTCCCGTGGAAACCGTGCGCTTCGAAGAATGGATTGCGGGCGCCAACTACTATGCAAATGCGGTCAATCCCAGCGCGCTTACCGGGGCCTGGACGGCCTGGGCGGAGGCCGGAGTCGATTGGTATCACTGGGTAGCCCCCTGGGCCGCGTCGATCTCATGGGGCGGAGGGTGGTCCAGCCTGGAGGCGGGCGCAGGAGCGGCGGCCTGGGCCGTCGCCAAGAAGGAATGGCGGGGGGCATCTCCATGGCCCGCCCCCAATGACGATTTCTGGAAGGAGACGGCCAACAAAGTGCGGCGGGCAACAAGGATGATAGCCGGCGCAGCCGCCAACGATACGGCAAGAGCGGCGGAGTATATAATATGCTCGGACAGCTTGCCGCTGAACCCCTACGAGCCCCTCATGCTCGTCTGGATGCTTGGATACTGGCCCATGGGTGTAGTCGACGGGAAGTATATGATAGGAGACATTTCCGCGGTGGTTGGAGGCGATAACGCCGTGCACAAGCAGCACAGGAACCCGGAGCTTCTGTTCCGTCAGTACGGGAATTGGACCGCCTGAATGAACATCTTCTTCGACACCGACTATACATGGCTGGGAGTTGATGACACTGTCAGGCCGGGAACCCACGAAATCATGCAGAAGCTCATAGATGAGGGCCACAAGATATACGTTTGGTCTGGTATAGGCATCAGGTGGCCGGAGGTCCGCCGGCACAACCTTACTCCCTACGTAAGCGACTGCTTTGTCAAGCCGTTGGACAACTTCATAGAAGCACTCGACGACTTGGGGCTTCCCGTAAGACCAGACATCGTAATAGACGATTACCCGGAGGTCCCCACGGCACTGGGAGGAATCTGGGTAAGGCCGTACTTCTTCTACAACGCGGCAGACAACGAGATGCAGAGGGTGTATCAGCTCATTTCGCAGTACGCCAGGAACGGAAGCCGCTAGGGAACCACATACTCTCTCGCCGGCCGGACTCTGAACCCGCCCTTGGTTTTCTCCGTATCGTGAAATCCCTAGCTAGTGCCCCCTGAAGGCAAGATGCTACCATGGCAGCATCCTATCCATTGCTGATGAGATGCAAATACGAGTTCTAGACAGCACTCTTGCCTCCAAGATAGCCGCGGGAGAGGTGGTGGAAAGGCCCGGCGTCCGTGGTGAAAGAGCTGGCGGAAAACGCCATAGATTCCGATGCAACCAGGATCACCATCGAAGTGCAGGGCGGTGGCATGGAATCGATCAGGGTCAGCGACGACGGAGCCGGAATCCCCGTTCTGGACTTGGAGCTGGCGCTGGAACGCCACGCTACAAGCAAGATCGTCAATGAAAACGACCTTGAAGCGATTTTCACCATGGGATTCCGTGGAGAAGCCCTGCCCAGCATTGCATCCGTATCCAGGTTGGTGCTCACCAGCCGCGCCAGAGGATCCGAACAGGGGGCTTACGTTCGCTCCAACGGCGGAATACTGGAGAGAAAGGGCGCCGCCGGAACCTCCGAAGGGACCTCCGTGATGGTCCAGGATCTGTTCGCCAACGTACCGGCGCGCAGGAAGTTTCTCAGGTCGGCGGCGGCCGAATCGTCCAGAATACACAACGTGGTAACTCAGCTTGCCCTGGGGCACCCCCACGTACGGTTTCATCTAATCAGCAATGGAAAGGAAACGTTCTCCTCGCCCGGAAACGGCGAACTCAGCGACGTCTTGACGGCCGTCTACGGCCGGGAGACGGTGGAGGCTCTGCTGAAGGTGGAGGGAACCGACAAAGACGGACGTCGTGTATCGGGCTTTGCCTCGTCACCGTCGCTGACGCGCGCCAACAGAAGCGGAATCAACTTCTACGTCAACCGGCCGCTGGATACAGAACCGCATGCTCCTTCAGGCCGTCGAGGAAGCGTATAGAGGACTGCTTATGGAGGGCAGGCATCCCCTGGTCGTCTTGCATCTGGAGTTGCCCGCGATTGAAGTGGACGTCAACGTGCACCCGGCAAAGCGTGAGGTGCGGTTTCATTACGATGGTGCGGTGTTTTCAGCAGTGCAACGCAGCGTACGAGAATGCTTAGTTGCTCATTCGCCGGTGCCGTTGGTGTCAACGCGCGCGATCCAACCCAACACCGCACCGGCTGGATGGAATTCGCCTCCTGTTCCGCTATGGGCTGAGCAAGATTCGTTCAAGACGTGGCCGGTTCCCGGCGCGAGTCAGGATTTAGACCGGACGGACGGCACCGCGATGGATACGGAGCACGAATCCCGGCTTCCGACAGGAGAAACGCTTCCCGCCCTGCGCGTGCTGGGCCAAGCAGGGCAGACCTATGTAATCGCGGAAGGGCCGCAGGAGTCTACCTTATCGACCAGCACGCAGCGCACGAAAGGGTGAATTTTGAAAAAGTTCTTCGCCAGGTGGAGGACAAGAGCCCTGAGATTCAGGGCTTGCTGGAGCCGCTGGCGGTGGAGCTGCTCCCCCAGCAGGTGCAAACGCTGGAAGAGTGGAAGGACACCATCCATGCTTTCGGTTTCCTTGGCGAATCATTCGGAGAGAGGACATATTTGATCAGAGGCGTACCCGCCGGAATAAGAGACGCTGGCCCTGATCAGCTGCTGGGAGAGGTCTTGGAGACCTTGCAGCAGGCCAAAGACCCGTCGCAGGCCGGTGAATCCATGGCGGCTTCCATAGCCTGCCACAGCTCCGTGAGGGCAGGCGATACGCTCACGCACGACGAGATGGCCGCTCTGCTAAGGCAACTGGAAGCGGCTCGTTCGCCGCACACGTGCCCACATGGTCGCCCCACGATGCTGCACTTGAGCGCCAGAAACCTGGAACGCGAGTTTGGCCGGAGGTAGTCCTTCATAAAGTCTATTGGAGGACCATCCGGCCATCTTCAAATCCTTACCCGGATTTCAAGCGCTTGGTGTCTCGCTTGCGACGAGGCCGGCCGCGTTGCCATCCGGGTCGGCAAAGATGGCATAGGTGATCATTCCCGGAATCGTGGTGACTGGCGTGACCACCTTGGCGCCCAAGCTGACGGCTTTGTCCAAGTACCCCTGGAGGTCGTCGACTTCAAAGTAGAGCATGAACCCTTTTGGCGCATCTTCGGAGTGATGGATGGCTCCGTCCGCGCCGCGGCCTGAGTTGGATTGCATCAGTCCGTAGCTCATGGGGTTGTCAGCGTCCGCGCTCCATCCCAGCAGATCGGCGTAGAACTTCTGGGTCTTGGCTGCATCCTCCGTGTTCAGTTCCCAATGTAACATTGGATTGGGCATTAGTTCCCTCCGTGCAAGTTTTTGCCTGGTGTCCAATAGACACAGGCAAGCGGACACGTCCTTCATTGTAAGGATCAGCAGTCTCTCATGAAGGCCAATACATTGCAGTCAACCTGGCATGATTGGAATTTAAGTGCAGCATTCAAGGGTCTAATTATCTGGTTGACAGGTGCCTAACTAAACAATAGGATGTGCCGGAGGCCAATAGTTGAGAAATAGGTCTACTATTGCTACAATAAGGAGCTTTTATGGGACACATACTGCAAAAAAGGATGTTTTCAATACTGCCGGCGGCGCTGCTAGCGGCACTTGTCATTGGCTGTAGTCCGGCCGATGGAGAGACCGTTACGCTAACCGTGTATTCGGGTCGCAGCGAAGAGCTGGTTGGGCCAATCATAGAGCAGTTCAGCGAGCTTACCGGAGTCAAAGTAGAAGTGCGCTGGGGAGGCACCGCCGAGATGGCGGCCACTATCATGGAAGAAGGAGACAACACCAGAGCGGACGTTTTCTATGCTCAAGACCCCGGCGCATTGGGGGCGCTTCGAGATAGATTCACGGAATTGCCGGATGAAATCCTGGGACTGACCCAGCCTCGGTTCCGTGCCGACGACGGCAAGTGGGTTGGTATATCGGGACGGGCCAGGGTGATGGTGTACAGCACTGAACGCTTGACCGAGGACGAGTTGCCCGAGAGCGTGTGGGACTTAACGGATCCAAAATGGAGGGGACGCATCGGCTGGGCGCCCACCAACGGCTCGTTCCAGGTGATGGTGACAGGGATGCGCCAGCTATGGGGAGAGGAACGGACCAGAGAGTGGCTGGAGGGCATCCAGGCCAACCAGGTCAAGGTGTACCCCAAGAATACACCCCAGGTAGCAGCGGTGGGCGCGGGAGAGATAGATGTGGGTTTGGTGAACCATTACTACTTGTTCCGATTCCTGGCTGAGGAGGGGGAAAGCTTCCCAGCACGCAACTACCATCCCAAAGCGGGAGACCCCGGCGCCCTTATGATGGTATCCGGCATAGGCGTACTTGAGCAATCGGAACAAAAGGAGACGGCCCTCAAGCTTGTGGAGTTCCTGCTCTCCGAGGTAGGGCAACAGTACTTTGCATCACAGACCTTTGAGTATCCGGTTATAGAGGGAGTGAGGACGCCGCGTGTGCTGACGCCAATTTCAGAAATAGAGGCGCCCAACGTAGAACTGCAAGACCTCTCTGACCTGGACGGCACTTTGAGACTGCTGCAGGAAGCAGGAGTCCTATAGCCAAGGGGCATAGATGGACGCCACCCACGGCGAACGGTTCAATTTTGCGCACAGACTAGCTGCCGGAGGCGTGTCAAGGCCGCCTCCGGCAGTGCTGATTCCGGCTTTGCTGGTGGCGGCCGTTATGCTTTTGCCGCTCGTCTACTTGCTCATTCGCACGGCGGGCGCCGGCGAAGAGGCGCTGGACGCGCTACTCCGCTCGCGGACGTTGTGGGTAGCCCTGAAGACGCTGGGGCTTATATTCGCGGTAAGCGTCTCATCGGCGGCGGTGGCGCTGCCTCTGGCATGGCTTACAGTGCGCACTGATCTGCCTTTCAAGCGCACCTGGTCCATACTGACCGTTCTACCGCTGGTTATTCCCAGCTACGTGGGCGCCCTGGCTATAGTTTCGGCCTTGGGGCCAGGTGGTATATTGCAGCAACGGCTGGAAGGGCTGGGGGTGGAGAGACTGCCCGACATTTACGGGTTCACAGGGGCAGTGTTTGTCCTTACCATTTTCACCTATCCCTACATGCTTTTGATTTTACGTACAGCTTTATGGAGACTGGACCCCGCCCTGGAAGAAACGTCTAGGAGCCTGGGGGCGGGCAAATGGGAGACCTTCCGGAGGGTGGTAATGCCACAGTTGAAACCCGCCCTGGGAGCCGGGACCCTGCTAGTGGCTTTGTATACGCTGAGCGACTTCGGAGCGGTATCGTTGCTTCGGTTTGAATCGCTGACACAGCAGATATACGTGCAGTATCAGGCGTCGTTTTCACGCCACGCCGCCGCCGTGTTTTCACTGCTGCTTGGCGCAATAAGCATAGTCCTATTGGTAATGGAAGCTAAATCTCACGGCAAAGCCAAGTACTATAGAAGCAACAGCAGCACTCAGAGACCGCCTTTTACGGTGCCGCTCAACAGATGGAAATGGCCGGCCCTTCTCTTCAGTGGAGCCATAGTAACCGTTGGTCTGTTGCTACCGGTTGGAGTCCTGGGATACTGGCTGGTGCGAGGTATGGCCGCCGGAGAACCGCTGCGACTGGTCTGGAGCGCGGCCTGGAACTCGGCGATGGTGTCGGCGCTGGCCGCGGGTGCGGCTACGGCGGCGGCGGTGCCGGTCGCCCTGATGGCGGTGCGCTTCCCCGGAAGACTCTCTTTCATCATAGAAAGGGCTTCCTATACGGGGTTCGCTCTGCCCGGTATAGTAGTGGCGCTGGCCCTGGTGTTCTTCGGCGCCGCCTACGGAGGTTTCCTGTATCAGACCTTGGCCATGCTGGTGCTGGCTTACCTGGTCCTCTTCCTGCCGCAAGCCACCGGCGCGGTGCGAAGCTCCTTGCTGCAAGTGAGCCCTCGTTTGGAGGAGATGGGGCGGAACCTGGGAAGGACGCCTGTGAGGGTCTGGATGAGTGTTACCGTACCCCTGATGAGGCCGGGATTGCTAGCGGGAGCCGCCCTGGTGTTCCTCACCGTAATGAAAGAGCTTCCAGCCACTCTATTGCTTAGCCCCATAGGGTTCGAGACACTGGCAACCAAGATATGGAGCGCCAGCTCTGAGGGCTTCTTTGCTAGAGCGGCGGCGCCGTCGCTGCTCCTGGTGCTGGTAGCGTCGCTTTCGTTGTTGCTCTTGTTGCGCCAAGAAGAGGTGACGTCTTGAGACCGCCTGCCATACGGTGCTTCGGTCTTTCCAAGCAGTTTGGCAATGCACGCGCAGTGGAACGAGTAGACCTTGCGGTCGACAACGGGGAGAAGATGGTGCTAATTGGCCCCAGCGGCTGTGGCAAGACCACGCTGCTCAGGCTCATCGCCGGGTTCGAGATGCCTACTGCGGGAACACTGGCAGTTGGGGGAGACCTTGTGGCGGGACCGGAGCAAGCCCTGCCGCCGGAGAAAAGACGCGTTGGCATGGTGTTCCAGGATTACGCTTTGTTCCCCCACATGGACGTTTTGCACAACGTAGCCTACGGAGTACGCGATAAGTCCCAGCGTGAAAGTAGGGTAGGAGACGTACTGGAGCTCGTCGGACTCTCCGGCATGCAAAGACGCCTACCGCACGAGCTTTCCGGCGGCGAGCAGCAGCGCGTGGCCCTGGCAAGGGCGCTGGCGCCCGGTCCTGCCGTGGTCCTGCTGGATGAACCGTTTTCCAACTTGGATGCCGGCCTCAGAGCCAGGGTCCGGGCCGAAGTACGACAAATATTGAGCGATGCCGGGACGTCGGCTATATTCGTGACCCACGACCAGGAAGAAGCACTGTTCTTTGGCGACAGGATCGCGGTGATGCACCTGGGTCGCATAGAGCAAGTGGATACTCCTGAACGAATCTTCCATCAACCGACCTCTCCGTTCGTGGCGAGGTTCATGGGAATAGCCGACTTCATCCCGGCAGAGGTAGAGGGCGATGTACTGCTGACTGAGTTGGGAATGGTGCCGAGGCCGTTGGAGGCCAGGGATGGCGCTAAGGTAGAGGTTATGGTTCGCCCCGACGATATATCGATCCACCCAGAAGAGGCGGGGCAGGGTAGGGTAGTGGAACGGGTCTTCCAGGGAGCGCATAACCTGTACAAGGTAGTGCTGCCTTCTGGGACCACGACCCACAGTCTACGGTTGCACTATCAACTCTACCCCGAGGGGGAAACGGTATCGGTGAGGATAGACCCGGGACACGGGCTCATGTGTGCCGTGGACGGCAAGTTGGTGAATATCCCACCGACAACTCACGGTTGAGCGGGCCAACGAGGACCTATTGTCCAAGGAAGGCCCATTGGAAGCACCACGGAAGTATTACGCGGACTTTGATGAACCGGATAATAAAAACGGACAACGTGTGGAAAACCGCTGCCCATCTCCACATCAAGTGGATGGATCTTTACTTCAAGCGGAGTCTATCTACTCTATTGCTCCAGTAGCGCTTGAGGTCTTGCTGTCTGGGCTCGAATATAGAGCCCGCGCCCGGCAGATCCGTAGACCTATCGCCCTTCACGAGCAGACGGCTGGCGGCAAGCGAAGCGGCAGTAGCGGCGGCAACTCCTAATAGAGCGCGCTTCAAGAAACTGCGGCGTGAAACCGTGTCAACTGTAGCTTCATTCAATCCCGACATATCATCTCCAAAGACTATCTAACGCTGACCAAATTAATTCTTACACTGTTCGTTTGTAAAAGCAAGCAAGCCCATCACCATGTATAGCAAATTGTGAAAAATAGAACAGTAAGGGACTTCACAAGGAAAATATAAACTGGTAGAGTAACGCTCGTTTGGTGGTCTGCAGTTGTGCTTGTGCATGGGTAAAGACAGCCGAACTTTCCTGTAAGCAGAAAATGGACCCAGCATTTGTAGACAACGAACTCTGGCACGGTATTTCCACAATGCTCAGGTTCCTCTGGGCCTACCTGCTCTTTGCCCTTGCTTTTGCCGCCCTTTTTCTAACCGCGCACGCCATTATTCCTTCGCTGGTCACCACGGGGCACCTCCCCGGGCAGGCAGCCAGGCTGAGGCCTTTTATATACGCTGCCGCCGGTGGGGCTCTGGTGATTGCCGCTCTCTTACTGGCCCTCACGCTGGCCAGCGCTGACGTGGTAGGCAAAATCTGGGACAGGTATCTGATCTAGCTGGGAACACGCTCCAAACCGTATGAGAAACACCAGTCCAATAGTCCTGATAGCAGCATCCATCATAGCTCTTGTTGGACTGGGTGTAACGGCAATAGTGGCATTCTTCGTTCTCAACGCCTGGTTCGGGGTATCGGTTTTGGCGCAGGCCCCGGACCAGCCCATAGACTTCCCCCACACGGTACACGCCGGCGCCGTAGAGGACGGCGGAATAGGGTTGGACTGTACGTTTTGCCATCGCAACGTCACCGAGGGAGCAGCCGCTACAGTCCCATCCGTTGAGCAGTGCATGTTCTGCCACAGCCAGGTGACCGGCACAACCGCCCAAGCGCAGCAGGAGATAGCCAAGCTGACCTCGGCGGCGGAAGCCGCGGCCCCCATCAACTGGAAGCGGGTCCACAGGCTGCCTGACCACGTAGAGTTTGTACATGATGCCCATATACGCTATTTCTCGGAACAGAACGGCGTAGAACCCTCCGCCGTCTGTTCCACCTGCCACGGAGACGTGGCTTCAATGACCAAAGTGAAGCAGGTGAGGGCATTGAAAATGGGTGACTGCGTGGATTGCCATAGGGAGTACAGCGCACCCACAGACTGCACTATCTGCCATCGTTAGGTATTGGGGTATGACAACTACAAGACGTGACTTTCTGAAATGGTCTGGAGTAGGCGCACTGGGAACGGTGGTGTTCGTGGGGTGCGGCATTCCAGAGGAGGAACTGCTCATACAAAGCCCGGCCACTATGCCGGAGAACATGGTTTCCGGCCTGGAGGCATGGTATGCCACCTCTTGTGCACAGTGCGGAGCCGGGGAAGGCGTCATAGTCCGCATCATTGAAGGGCGCGCCATAAAGATAGAGGGCAATACGGATCATCCGGTAAGCCGCGGAAAAACATCGGTGAGATGCCAAGCCGGCCTGCAGGTGCTGTACAACCCGGATAGACTGAGCGGCCCAATGAAACGCACCGGTGAGCGCGGTTCAGGCGAATTTACGCCAATCACCTGGGACCAGGCATTGGGGGAATTGACTGCCGGCCTGCAAGGCCAAAATCCAAGCTCCGTTACCATGATCACCGACCCCATGCGAGGCACCTTGGGCAAGATTGCCAAACGGTTCATGAACGGATACGGCGGCGGTCACATGGCGTTGGAATCCATGGAGAACACGGTGCTCCGCAGGGTTGCCAGGGAGCTGTTCCAGCAAGACCAGCTGCCCCTCTTCGAAATAGAGAAGGCCGACTACGTCCTTAACTTTGGCGCCGACTTTCTCTCCACGTGGTTGTCACCGGTGCAGTACAGCAGGGCCTATGGCCAGTTCAGGCAGGGGCGCGACCACCGCGGAACCCTGGTGCAGCTAGAGCCGCGCATGTCCATGACGGCGGCCAACGCCGACAAATGGCATTACCTGAATCCGGGAACGGAAGGAGTTGCGGCCCTCAGCATTGCTTACGTGCTAATGTCGGAGTTTGCCGGCAGGCTGGACACTGCGGCGGTCGATGCTATGACGGGAGGCGCCGGAGCACAGGCTCTATCGGCGTTCGCCCCCGAGTCCATCGCCGGGAACACCGGTCTTTCTGCTGATTCTATTCGACAGATAGCGCACGATCTGGCAGAAAGTCAGCATAGCCTGGTAATAGGCGGCGGCCCCGCAGCGGCCCACACAAACGGCCTTGCCAATATGAAGGCTGTCTACAGCTTGAACTTTCTCCTTGACAGCATCAACAGAGATGGAGGCATCAAGTTCAACCCCTCTTCTCCCCTGGAAGGAGAGGATGCAGTCTCAGACGTAGCCACATTTGCTGATTGGGAAGACCTCAGAAACAGTATGAACGCCGGCCAGGTAGGCACTCTTCTGGTGCATGGAGCCAACCCCGCATACACGCTGGAGTCCATCGATTTTGCCGGTGCGGCTGCCAGCGTTGGCACAATAGTCAGCTTTGCCATCTCCATGGATGAAACGTCCGCCCTGGCCGACCTGATACTGCCCGACCACACCTACTTGGAGTCCTGGGGAGACGACGTTCCTAATCCAGGGCCCGGATATCAGGTCGTGACCCTCCAGCAGCCGGTGGTGTTCCCCTTCCACCAAGAGGGAGGACGCGGCACCAGGGCGTTCGGTGACGTGCTGCTGGACCTGTCGCGTAGGTTGGGAGGTGCAGAGTTCGATCTGCCCTGGCCGACAATGAAAGACGCCGTGAGAGCCAGCGCTCAAGATCTGCAAAGGCTCAATAGGGGATCGGTACGCGCTGCTGATTTCGAGGCTTTCTGGATCTCAGCACTGCAAAGAGGCGGCTGGTGGGACGAGAACTTCAAAGGGGCCCCTCAGACCGTTCCTCCACCACTGCTATCTGAACTGGCGGGCACCCCTGATTTCTCCGGCGGCATGGGCGATTATCCCTTCTATCTGATACCTTTTCAGTCGAACTCGATAACCGACGGGCGCGGCGCCAACCAGCCCTGGCTACAAGCCGCACCCGATCCGTTGACAACCGCGACTTGGGAGACGTGGGTGGAGATCAACCAGCGCAGAGCTGATGAGTTGGACATAAAGGAAGGAGACATCCTTGACATACAATCGCCCAGCGGGACCATCAGAGCCTTGGCCTATCCAACTCCGGCGGCTCACCCGGACGTGCTATCCATTCCCACCGGACTGGGCCACACTCACTATGGAAACTACGAAATAGGCCCCGACCTGTCCCGCACCATGGTGGCCAAGGACCGGGGTTCCAACGTGATGTCCATTGTTTCACCATTGAAGGACGGCCAGACCAATGCGCTGGCATGGTCAGCCACCAGAGTTCGCATCAACAAAACGGGCGAGTGGGTACGCCTGCCTAAGTTTGAAGGGACGGTGCCGCCTCAGTTCTCTGAAGGGCTGTTCCCACTATCCAAGCCAACGTGACGGCGCGACCCATTAAATGAGGAGTTGTAGATGGTAACGGCAAGGAAAGACAGAAAGTGGCAGATGGTGGTGGACGTCGACAAGTGCACCGGTTGCCAGGCGTGTGTAATAGCATGCCAGGCGGAGAACAACGTGTCACTCAACTCAGACGAGATATTCAGGCAGCGTCGCGCCATCGAGTGGATCCGTATAGAGCGCTACTGGGAAGGCGAGTTCCCCGACGTGAAAGCCCGCTTCCTGCCGGTGCTCTGCCAGCAATGCGGCAACGCTCCTTGTGAGCCCGTATGCCCGGTATTTGCCACGTACCATAACAATGAGGGCTTGAACGTTCAGGTCTACAACCGTTGTGTGGGCACGCGCTACTGTCAGAACAACTGCCCCTACCACGTGAGGTTCTTCAACTTCTGGGAACCGGTTTGGCCGGAGTCTTTGCGCAATCAGCTTAATCCGGACGTAACGGTGAGAAGCCGCGGTGTCATGGAGAAGTGCACTTTCTGCGTACAGAGGATTAGAAGAGGCGAACTGGATGCCGATAGGGAAGGGCGCGAGGTGCGCGACGGCGATATTCAGCCGGCATGCGCACAGGCCTGCCCAACCGATGCTCTGCAATTTGGCGACGTGAATGATCCCGAAAGCAGAGTATCCCAGTTTGCCAGCAACAAGCGAGCGTTCCATCTACGGGAACAGCTGGGCACGGATACCAACGTAATTTATCTCTCTAAAGTTGATGCGGAGGCCAAAGAGCTTACCCATGCCTGACCACCATGACTTTGGGCCGGAGATAACTATAGACGGGTTCAACCGCGATATGCTTGAACGGCACTCGACTATTGGCAGAGGTCACCGCAACCTGATCCTGGCAAGCGGAGCCTTGCTGTTGGTGGGAATAGCCGCTTTTGCAGCCAGGGCTATAGGTGACGGCTTTGAGTACAGACTGCCCTGGGGATACTATGCAGCCGTGGTGGCGTTTCTGATGACCACCGCGGGAGCGGCGCCCCTGGTGATAGTGGCGCTGCGGATTGTGAAAGCGCACTGGCGCAGACCTCTGGCTCGCGTCTCCGAGCTGTACGCCGCCGTGGGACTGCTTACGTTCGTCATGTTCCTCCCCCTGCTTTTCCTAGTCCCCTCCGCTAACAACCGGTTCACTCTGTGGTTTCAGGCCGATGAGGGCGGTTCAGTAATGCGAATACCGGGGGCGCCGCATTTTTGGATTGTGCTCCTCATGGCGCTGCTGACCATATGCGGCCTGGCGTTGCTATGCATATCTTCCCGTCCAGATAGCGCCAACCTGAGCGACTTCAGATCCAGGCCAAAGGGTCTGTTGAGTCGTGGCTGGCTTGGCACACGGAAGCAGTGGTTAACAATGCGTGGGGGACTGGCTTTCCTTGGCGCATTCTATTTCATACTCCTAGTGGGAACACTTTCCCTATTCAGCGTCGATTTCTCTATGGCTCTGTTGCCGGGCTGGAAGGACGCCATTTTCCCAGCTTTCCAATCTTTGACCGGTCTGCAGGCTGGCCTAGCCACCGTGATAGTAACCCTATGGCTGGTGCGGCGGTACGGTGGATTCCAGGACTACATCCGTATGGAGCACTTCTGGGGCGCCAGCAAGATACTCCTTGCCCTATCCCTGATGTGGTTCTACTTCTGGTGGTCCGGCTTCATCATCTTCTGGTACGGCCGTTTGCCCGTGGAACTGGACGTGCTCAGCCTGCTGATGTTCGGGCCCTACAGGGTGCTGTTCTTTGGAGCGTTCATCTTCAACTTTGTGGCTCCTTTCCTGATATTGCTATGGAACGTAGTACGCAAGACCACGTGGGGGCCCACTCTTGCCGCTGCTTCAATACTGATTGGCACGCTGATCGACAAAATACGGATTTACGTCGCCTCATACTCGGTGGATTTCCGCGGCTCGCCGGTGCACATTGCGGACCACGACCTGGCCCTCATCCCGGCCACACATTATCCCGATGTACTGGACTTGCTCATAATAGTAGGGGGCATCTCCGGAGGAATATTCGTGTTGTCGCTGGCGGCAAGATATGCGCCGGTATTCTCCTTGTGGGAGATGTCTGAAGGCCTGAGACTGCGGGCGGTCAGGCCGTTCTTGAGAACACGTCTCTTGATACTGGGCAAACCGGAGTAGGTGTTAAGGAGCGTCATAACAAATGCAACAACGGGTGACACTCCCACATAGACAGATCAACGCGGACTTACTTAATGTCACGCTGAAAGCCCCCCTGTGGTGGTGGATTGCAGTCGGCTTTCTGGGAACTTTGGTGCTGCTGGCATTTCTTGCCATCAGCTTCATGGTCAACAAAGGGTTGGGGGTAACCGGGCTAAACCGTCCCGTGATGTGGGGCTTCTTTATAGTCGACTTTGTGTTCTGGATAGGTATCAGTCACGCCGGTGTAATGCTCTCCGCCATTCTGAGACTCAGCAAAGCGGAATGGCGCCGGCCAGCAACACGCGCAGCCGAGGTGCTCACGGTTCTTTCGTTGCTGTGGGCGGCGCTGCACCCCGTGGTCCACGCCGGACGTCTCTGGCGTGTGCTCTACTGGGCCTTTCCCTACGACTTCTCCAGAGGGCTGTGGATCAACGTGCGCTCGCCGTTGATTTGGGACCCCAGCGCCATCTTTACCTATCTCACGGGAAGCACACTCTTCGTAATTGTGGCCTTGATTCCCGACCTGGCCGTCCTGCGAGACAGGACTACCGGGCTGCGCCACCAGATATACAGCCTGATGGCCATGGGCTGGCGAGGTACGCCGCGCCAATGGAAGCTTCAGATAGTGGCCGGATTCCTGCTTTCTGCATTGTTGCTGCCGGTATTCGTTTCGGTGCATAGTATAGTGTCGTGGGACTTTGCCGTGGCCATATCCGTTGAGGCGTGGCACGTCACCATCTTCGCTCCTTACTTCGTCATCGGAGCGGTCCACTCCGGAGTGTCGGCGGTGGTCACTATGATGATCCTGATGAGATGGTTGTTCGGCTGGCACGCTTACATACGTGAAGAGCATATGGACGCCCTGGGCAAACTGCTCATTGTGATAGCCACGGCATGGCTGTACTTCTTCTTCCTAGAGTTCTCCTTCGCGCTGTTCAGCCAGGAGTCCCAGGAAATCGCTCTCCGCGAGCTTCAGGTGTTCACCTGGCCGTGGTGGCCTCTGTTCGTCGTATTCATCATCGCCTCTTACCTCTTCCCGGTTCCCATGTGGCTGTCCAGAAGGGTACGCCGCAACTGGGTGCTGATGCTCATCACGTCACTGACGGTCAACGTAGGTATGTGGCTGGAGCGACTGATAATTGTGATCCCCGGCCTAGCGCGGAAAACGCCGTTCAGCTTCGATTGGGGTTCATACAGTCCCAGCATTATTGAGATCACCATCATAGTAGGGGGGTTTGCATTCGTTTTCCTGGCGCTCCTCTTGTTCGCCAAGGTATTTCCCCTGATTCCTTTGTTCGATATCAAGGAAGGCCAGACTTTGAGTGAAGACATTAAAATCGGACGGAGAAGCGTGCCGGCTCTCCGCGTAGAGGAGTAGAGGAGCAGGACAATGACTCAGATGCTTGCGCTATTCAAAGAAGACGAGGCGGCTGCCAGCGCCACTGAGGCCCTTCAGCAAGCAGGCCACAGCAACGAAACATTCGATATTCTGACAGGCTCGCCCTACCCGGAAGGCGCGTTTGGAGAGATGGAGCCCAAGCACAGGTTGTACGTCTTTCCACTGATGGGAGCCATCGCGGGATTCTCCGTGGGCCTTCTCTTGATGACCGCCACGCAGGCGGCCTTCCCCCTGGTGGTGGGCGGCAAGCCCATACTTTCCATACCGGCAATGCTCATACCCATGTATGAGGGTACTATGCTGGGTGCCATCCTCTTCACGGTGGCAGGCATACTCTTCGAGTCCAGGATACCCAATATGAAGGGCGGGCTTTATGACCCGCGCATTACGGAGGGGTACATAGGAATAACAATGCAAGTGCCGGCAGAAACCGCACCTTCCGTGGAGCAGATTCTTAAGCAAGCAGGCGCAGAAGATATCCTGCAGCGTGAAGGCTGAACACAGGCTTACTTGAGATAGAGATGGGTCTAGCGTTAATGAAACTCACCAAGCAGAATAGAAGACTGGTCATCTTCATGGCATTGAGCGTTCTTACCGTATTCATGGTGGGCTGCTCAACCGGGACATATCCCTTGGACATTTTCCCTGAGATGCACTACCAGCAGTCATACAAGATTCAGGAGCCGCCCAGCCTTTCCGCGCCGCCCGATTCCGTGCCCACGACAGGCGGGGAGTTGCAATTCGCCTTTACCGACGCCGGAAGCGTGAATAGCCCGTTCCCTTCCAGCCAGGCAACGATTCAGCGAGGCGCGGATCTGTTCCGCGTCAACTGCTCGGTGTGTCATGGATCTGACGGCACAGGAAACGGCCCAATGCAAGCCAAGCTAGAGGAGGCTGGATACCCCGGGGTAATTGCCAACCTGACCACGGGCGCCACCCCCAACAGACCCGACGGCGAGGTGTTCTTCATAATCAGCCACGGATGGGAGGCAACCATGATGGAAATGGGTATGTCGGAAGAGGTTGCGTCTGAGCGATCCCTCATGCCGCCCTTTAGGAAGCTAATCAGCGAGGACGATCGCTGGATGATTGTGCACTACTTGAGATCCATTGAGCAGTAGCTGATATTCCCACTTCCATTCAACCGAACCCTACTTCTGCTTCGCATCGCGGCACTGACTAGCCCCGCTCTCACTGCTATACTTAGCTCTAACAATCTTACTCAGGCTTGGAAATTTGGCAATTAGGTTGCGGCAGCACAATCAGGCAGGGGTGTTTCTCTCCTTAGTCGCCGTTCTCGCCTTGCTTTCCGTCGCTTGCCAGGGAAGCAATGTGGAGCTTTCGATGGAAGAGCGAGCGCAGGCGCTGGGCAAGCAACTGATGTGCCCGGTTTGTCCCAGCGAGACCATCGACCAGTCTCAGGTAGAACTGGCGAAACAGATGAGAGCTATAGTGCGCGAAAGGCTAGCGGACGGCGAATCCGAGCAGGAAATCAAGACCTTCTTCGTCGATAGATATGGCGACGACGTGCTGGCCGCGCCACCCGCAAGGGGCTTCAATATAGTGGTCTGGGTAATAGCAGGGCTGGCGCTTCCCATTGCCGCGGCCATTCTGATACTGGCTCTAAAGATCATGCGAAGGCGAGTGGAAACCGTACCCGCACCGGCCCAGCCTAAAGTGGATGCTGGAGAATTGGAGACATATCTTTCCAAAGTGGATGACGAGATGTTGGACACTCTTGGTAGATAGCAAAAGGGGTTAGATTGGCAGAGGCAGGGTTTGTTTCATTACTAATTGCGCTTGCCTTGTCCATATACGGGATGATTGGATCAGTGGTGGGGAAGCGGACCGGGGCGCATCAGCTGCAAGAGAGCGCCAAGCGAACCGCTTACCTTTTGCCGGTGACGCTCCTCATGTCCACACTCTTGCTGGTAGCGGCCTTTTTGCGTCACGACTTCAAGCTGGGGTACGTAGCGGGCCACAGCAACCTGGCCATGGACCCAGTGTATACCTGGGTAGCGTTCTATTCCGGCAATGAAGGGTCCTTGCTCTACATAGCCTTTGTCCTTTCATTGATGACCGCCGCCGTAGCGGCCTTTGCCCCCAGGACTTTGAGCGGGAGTATGCCCTATACGCTGGCCATTCTCATGGGGGTGCAGACGTTTTTCCTTGGCGTGATGAGCATCATGGCAAATCCCTTCGACGTTTTGCCCGTCACTCCTCCCGACGGCCAAGGCATCAATCCGCTGCTGACCCACCCTGGAATGTTCTTCCATCCGCCTATGCTCATGGCCGGGCTGGTGGGCGTTTCCGTGCCCTTTGCCCTGGCTATGGGCATGCTCATCAATGGCAGCACCTCCGATGATTGGGTGGAAACGGGACGCGTATGGAGCCTGATCATCTGGGCCATTCTGGGAATAGGGCTGCTGCTGGGGTCCTGGTGGGCTTATACCATACTTGGCTGGGGAGGTTACTGGGCATGGGATCCCATTGAAAACGTTGCCCTGATGCCCTGGTTGGTTCTGACTGGATTCCTCCATTCAATCATGGTACAGAAGCGAAGAGGCTTGTTCAGAGTATGGAACATTGTATTGATGAACGTGGCATTTACATTGGCGCTGTTTGGCATTTTCATCAACCGCGGCGGGCCCGTTGTATCTGTGCACTCCTTTGCCTCCTCCACCTTGGGATGGGTTTTCCTGGGGTTCTTGGCGTTCAGCCTGCTCTTCTCCTTTGGGGTCTTCTTCATCAGGTACGGCAGTTTACGCAGCGCGACTTCCCTTGATTCAACTCTGTCTAGAGAAGCTGCGTTCCTTGCCAACAATCTGCTCTTGCTGTCCATTGCGTTTGTGACTCTGTGGGGCGTTGTATTTCCCCTGATATCAGAGATGTTCCGCGGTGTTACAGTGACGGTAGGCGCACCGTTCTACGACCGGGTCAACGGGCCTTTGTTCTTGGTACTGATCCTCCTCATGGGAGTGGGCCCGTTGATGCCCTGGAGGAGTGCCTCCTGGTCGAGCCTGAGAAGGGCCGTCCAGACACCGGGACTCGTGGCGCTGGGAACAATGGCTCTGCTGCTGGCTTTTCGCGTAACCCACCCCTTCGCTCTGATTAGCTACGGGCTTTGCGCTTTTGTAGCTGCAGGCATATTCCGCGAATGGGCAAAGGGAACGGCGTCACGGCGCAGAAAGGGAGCGAGCTATCCTCTGGCTTTCTTTGGACTGATTGCATCCAACCGGCCGCGATACGGGGGCTACATCGTGCACCTCGCAATCGTTGCCCTTGCGTTGGGGGTTATAGGGTCTACTTTTTACGGCGTGCAGCGAGACGTCATCCTAGCGCCGGGCGAATCCGTAGACGTAGAAGGTTACAGGATCGAATACACGGGGACGCGGACCCAGGTACGATCCGACAGGACAGAGTTTCTTAACGACCTGCAAGTATCCCGGGGCAACGGAGAGCCCAGGCCAATGATGGCGTGGCGCGCCTTCTATCCGGCTCAGAACCTGGCAGCCACCAGGGCCGCCATCAGATCGACACCTATAGAAGACCTGTACATCGTCTCCAGCGAATCATTAGACGACGGCAGGGTTGCTTTCAGAATACTTGTCAACCCCCTGGTTTGGTGGATGTGGCTGGCAGGGCCAATACTTATCCTCGGAACGCTCGTTGCATTGTGGCCTCAGAAGGTCCCCGCCGCTGCCAGAACGCAGAGGCCGGTTGAAAGCTCAGTGCCGGCAGTATGAGGTAAAGCTAATGGGACTGATCATCGGCATATTGTTAGGGTTGTTCAGCCTAGTCGTTCTGGCACTCCCTTTCTTCAGAAAAGAGAGGGTAGGGGGGCTTCATACCGGTAATGCTGGTGGTCTCAGGGAAAAGCGGATTTCCATCTACCAGGAAATCAGAACGCTGGAGAATGATCTCAACTTGGGGCAAGTATCGCCCGAAGATTACCAAAAACGTCTCCATGATTACCGGTTGCGCGCCGCGGAGCTATTGATGGAAGAAGAAGAGCTGAAGCAGATCGACTTTGACTTGGAAGAAGAGATCGCTCTGCGCAGAAGAAACGGCCGCAACAACTCCACGCAAGATAATGTCTAACACTGTTAGCATTAAGCGATTAGGTGCAGCTTTGTTGATTGCGTCACTCGGCCTGCTTCTGCCCGTTGTCTCCACATCCAACGCACAACAGGGGCCGGCCTTGATCTCAGGTGAGGTGGTCAACCGCACGCCCGGAGGGGAGCTGCCAGCCGGCAGGTTGGTAGTGCTGCACATACTTATGCAGGACGGAAACCAGGATTTTAAGTCTGCTTCCACGGACGCAAACGGGGTGTTTAGCTTTACCGATGTGCCTTTAGCAGAGGTCTTGGGATATCTACTTGTAGCCACGCATCAGGGTGTGGACTACACGCTGGAGATCCTGCCCGGAGAAGCGCTGACCGGCCTTGAGCTGGAGATATTCGAAACAACAAGCAGCATCGATGCCGTTGGAATCGTTCTGGACAGCGTGATGATTGCCGACTGGGATGTACCTGACAGGACGCTTTCCGTGCTCGAACTTGTCCAACTGGAGAACTACGGCAACGAGACCTTTGTCCCCGACCTGGCTCAGCCGGCCAACATGGCTTTTCTGAGGTTTGCGTTGCCCAGCAATGCCAGAGACTTGCAAGTACAAACTCAGCTTCCGGAAGGCCAGGTGCTTCAAGTAGACCGTGGCTTCGCCGTCACTACCTTGGTACCGCCGGGTCAGCATGGTATGGCCTTCACCTACACGGTGCCGTATCAAGGAGACCGTCTCGATTTTTCAAGACGGTTTTCGCTGGGCGCCCAGGCTTTCCGCCTCCTCATACCCGTAAACCTCGGTTCAGCGACCAGCTCCGCCTTGAGCAGCGGCAGCAACGTCCAGATTGGAGACACGGATTTTCGAGTGCTGCAAGCCGAGGACGTTCCTCTCGGCGGGACCGTCGACATTCAACTGGATAACCTTCCCCAGCCGTCCCTGCTCAGCACCGCGGTAAACAGCCTGGGCCAGTCCACCGCAATTTGGGTGGTGCCCATAACGCTGGTGCTGGGCTTGGCGGGGCTACTTGTCATAGGCATCGTCAGAAGAAGCGGAGTGCCGTCGGTTGCGGCAAATAGCGCCGTGAAAGGAGCATCCACCAAGGACGAGCTTATAGGGGCAATAGTCGAGCTTGACAACCGTCTCGAGCGCAACGAAGTCACGGAGCAGGAGCACAAACTCCAACGACAGATTCTCAAAGCGCGGCTGCTGGAACAGGAGATTAATGCAAGGGAGACCCTTTGAGAAGTAGAGCGCTGGTACTTCTGGGAATAGCCCTACCCATAGCGGCGCTGGTTGCGTTAATGGGATGGGCGTTGGCGCAGACAGGAGGCAATCCGGGAGGCCTGGGAATCAATAGCCGGTCGGGAGAGGTGAGCATAGAACCGGGCGTTGCTCCGCCCCTTTCCATGACTCTGCTGGGGGGCGGCAACCTGGACGTGGAGGACCTGAGGGGCAAAATAGTGCTGGTGGACTTCTGGAGCTCCTGGTGTCCGCCTTGTATTGCTGAAGCACCGGACTTGTCCGCCACATACCGCCTCTATAAAGACAAAGACGTTGAATTCGTAGGAGTTGCCATATGGGACAAGGAATCTGACGTTAACGAATACATCGACAGGTTCAATATTACTTATCTGAACGGTATAGACTCCCAGGGCAAGATAGCCATTGGCTACGGCGTGCGCGGCGTTCCGGAAAAATTCTTCCTGGACAGGGAGGGGCGCCTGGTCAAGAAATACGTTGGCCCAATGTCCAGCGAGACTTTGCGAGCCATGCTGGACAGTCTCCTAACGCAACACGGCTGAGAAACAACTGTCATGCGTAGATATCCAAGCCGTAGAAGGCGGCGAAATACACAACAATCCTCTAAACTCACCAAAAGGAGCAGTATTCCCTGGTGGGCAATAGCCTTACTTCTAGTCGTAGCGTTTATAATTGCGGCGGCCAGGCTTCTCCAATAACTTGGTGGTGAATACCCTTGACGTCAACCCTAAGCTATGATTTAAGTGATTTAGAGATAACGGAGAGGAAAACACTTGTCTGAACAAGTAGTGCTGGTGATTGAAGACGAGGAGAACCTTCTAAAGGCGATAAAGTACAACCTTGAGAAGGACGGCTACAAGGTCCAATCGGCAATGGACGGAGAGCAAGGCTTGGAGCTGGCCCGCCAGATGGAGCCCAGCATGATTATTCTTGATATCATGCTGCCCAAAATGGACGGTATAGAGGTGTGCCGTATCCTGAGACGTGAAAGCAACGTCCCCATTTTGATGCTGACAGCCAAGTCAGAAGAGATCGATAGGGTGGTGGGGTTGGAGCTTGGCGCGGATGACTACGTAACCAAGCCGTTCAGCATGCGGGAGTTAATGGCTAGAACAAAGGCCATTCTCAGGCGTTACTCCCTATCAGCCAACGGCAAAGCTACGGAATCGAGCAAGGTTCTCAAAGCCGGTAAGCTAGAGGTCAACCTAACGAAGCACGTGGTTACCCTGGGCGGCGAGTTGCTGGAACTGAAGCCACGTGAGTTCGATTTGCTGGCGCTTCTTGTAGAAAACGCGGGAAGAGCCCTCACCAGAGACCAGATACTGGAAAGCATCTGGGGGCAGGACTATTATGGGGACACCAGGACGGTGGACGTACACATCAGATGGCTGCGAGAGAAGATAGAAAGCGATCCCGGCAATCCCAAGCAGATTATAACTATACGAGGGGTGGGTTACCGCTTCGACGCATGAAGCTCTTGAACCTTCGCTACTGGCGATTAGCATTCCTCTTCACCATTCCCATAGCCGTCTCAACCGGAGTGGTCTTCTACGTATTCGGCCTTCCTGAACAAATGCCTCTGAATCGCCTGGTGCCGGCGGCAGGTCTGGCGGGGATCATTGCTCTCCTCCTATCCGCATGGCTGGCAAGGACCATATCCCGCCGCACCTTACACTCCCTCCACCCATTGACTCAGGCCATGCTCCATCTTGCCCAAGGAAACCTGGACTACCGCCTACAGACGGGCAACGAGCCCAAAGATCTGATAGATGCGTTCAACCAGACAGCAACTACGCTGAGGAATATCATCGAAGAGCTGTCTGAAGAGCGAAACAAGCTATCGGCGATTCTGGACACTATGGCGGATGGCGTCGTGGTTATTGAGGCTGACGGCAGGATTGAGCTGATGAACCGCGCCGGGGAGGACATCCTCAATGCAAACGCAAAAACCGCCGTCGGCTCACGTTTCATGGAAGCCGTGCGCGATCATGAGATTCGTGATGTCATCTCCAAGGCGCTGCAAACCAAAGAGCCGCAGCGTGGCGACATAGAACTCCTCCAAAGGCGAAGGTATCTAGTTGCAATTGCCGCCCCATTGACGCAGGAAGAAACTTCCGGCGTTCTACTCACGCTGCATGACCTAACCCCGATACGCCAGTTAGAGACTACCCGACGCGAATTCGTGAGCAACGTGTCGCACGAGCTGCGCACACCTATCGCATCTATCAAAGCCATGGTGGAGACGCTCCAGAGAGGCGCAATGGAAGACAGGCAAGTAGCCGGTGACTTCATGGAGCGCATCAATAGAGACATAGTGCGAATGAACGACATAGTCAGCGAGCTCTTGGAACTGTCTTTGCTGGAAAGCGGGCAGATGAAACTGGACATCTCTTCCATAGAAGTCATCCCTTTCCTAGAGGAGATCAAGCAGGAGTATCAGGTGAAGGCAGACGCAAAGAAGATACGGCTCTGGGTGGAACAAGACGCCCGCCGGTCCAGGGTGCTCGGAGACAGAGGCAAGTTACGCCAGATTCTGGCCAACCTGTTGGACAACGCCCTAAAAGCCACCGCTGAAAGCGGCGAGATAGGATTATCTGCGGAAGCGCACAACAGCTACACTAGAATCAACGTCAGGGATGCCGGCTCCGGCATAGCCCAGGAGCACTTACCTCATATTTTCGAACGGTTCTACAAGGTGGATAGATCGCGCAGAGACGGCGGCACCGGCTTGGGTCTCTCCATAGTGAAGCATCTGGTGCAAGCTCAAAACGGCGAGGTCTGGGTAGAAAGTAGGGAAGGGGAGGGTAGTACCTTCAGCTTCACGCTGCCCACGGCCCGCTGACTTCAGTCCGTGTGAGACAAACCACGCACTTGGAGCTTGCAATTTCTGGCAAAGCCATAACTCACGCTTAATCCCCTGATAAAATCCAGTTAACCCGCCCGCTATAAACTCTTCCTCGGGAGAGAGCGCTTTCCCCAGCGCAGTCGGGACATAGAATCAGTTCCCTGACCGCGTTGATGCTCTGCATGCGGCACGACCCGTTTCAATCGAGCACCCCCGAGGATACCGTGGTTGTGCCGCGTTTTGCAGGCCAATGCGCAGCCTTGCAAAACCTCTTCCCCCTTGATGGGGGAAGATTGAGATGGGGGTGTTACGCAAAGGTCTCCCAATGCCGTGCAACAACCTCTAACACTCCGTTAACATCTTGTTAAAAGTCTGTTCAACAAACCGTGCCTCGTATTGTTTTAGGATGCTAAGGCGCATGGTAGACATCAATGCAAGGTGGGCAGCTATATGGGGGCGGAAGCGGGCGTCATTTTTATTGACTCGGCTAAACGACACTGGGTACGGTGTTGATGGATTCAACTCACCAAGCACAGGGTAAAAGTATTTCCTCCACAGGCGCAACCAAAACAGGGGTCACCGGTCTTGCCAAGCGCCGGAGACGGGGAGAGCTTGAGGGCCGCATAGCGCATCTTATATTCTTCCTGGCAGCCTCCGTATCCGTGCTTACCACCGCCGGCATCCTGATAAACCCTTGCCTTTGAAGCGTTCAACTTCTTCACCGAGGTATCACCGTGGGAGTTCCTCACCGGCACCAAGTGGTCGCCTAGACTGAAAGATCAATTCGGGAACACCCACTTCGGTGTTCTACCGCTGGTTTCCGGCACGGTACTTGTTGCTGGGATCGCAGCGCTGGTAGCGGTTCCCACCGGCATCGGCATAGCTATTTTCCTCTCCGAATACGCCCCGGATAAAGTACGGCGAACCATCAAACCCATTCTGGAGATACTGGCCGGCATACCCACGGTTGTTTACGGGTACTTTGCCCTCACGCTCGTCACCCCCGGTGCTTCAGGATTTGATTCCCGGTCTCCTTGTATTCAATGCTTTGAGCGCAGGCCTTGTCATGGGATTGATGATAATCCCCATGGTCTCCTCAATCAGTGAGGATGCCATGGTGGCGGTGCCAAGGTCGCTGCGCCATGCCGCCTATGCGCTCGGCGCCACGCGCATTGAGGTGTCGCTCAAGGTGGTGGTGCCTGCCGCTATTTCCGGAATTGTGGCTGCCTTCATCCTTGGATTCTCCAGGGCAATAGGCGAGACCATGTTGGTCACCATTGCTGCCGGAGCTACCCCCAGACTGGGGATTGAATCCCCTGGAGAGCATTCAGACAATGACTGCATATATCGTGCAGGTTGCCCTGGGAGAAGCCCCACACGGCACTATAGAGTTCAGCACCATATTCGCGGTGGGACTGCTTCTCTTCTTCATGACGTTGGTCATGAACCTGGCCGGGCACTTTGCAGTTCGTAGATGGCGGGAGGTTTACTGATAGCAGCCAACGTCACGTCCTCCTTCAACCAGAGACTCAAGCTCAGGAAAGCCGTTGGGGCCGTATTCTACGTCCTC
>CBDHCW010000009.1:0-65306 GCA_965261445.1 Dehalococcoidia bacterium
CCGCGGTAGCCGACCCAGGGCCGCTACTGGATGTGCCCGGACTTACGTTAAAGTCCCATGGGTTCACGCAGCCTACGGCCCTCAGTTTCATCCTATCCAGCCCTTCTCTCTCCGGCGATTGATACGTAGTCGTATCAATGCGGACCTTGCCTACAAGGATACCGCCGGCCTCCTCAAGAAGCGTGTGCAGCGTGGAGCTTACCTTAGGCTTTAGATCCAGCCCTTGTGGGTTCCCATGAGTAGTACGAATGCCCTTCGTATCCAAGCTGTCCTTGAGGGTGTACGTGATGCCGTGCATTGGCCCACGATACTTGCCGGCGGCAATCTCCCGCTCTGCCTGCTTCGCCCTCTCCAGAGCGTACTCCCTGGTAACGGTGACAAAGCAGTTCAACTGGGGAGCTACTCTGTCGATCCGCTCCAGGGTCGCTTTGGTCAATTCTACTGGCGATACCTCACGCCGACGCAGGAGTTCGCTCATCTCGGCGATGGTTGCATTCACCAGGTCAATAGACGTTGCACTCATTCTTCCTTCCCTCGGCCTCGTCACCACGCCTGCATGACGGCACACCCTAACCTAGTTCAAGGACTTGTAGCGTCTTGCTTCAAATAGGTGGATGCCTGAGGTGCCACTCGGTGGCCTGTTCGTAGGCATAGGCCACTCTATAAGTAAGAGACTCCTCAAGAGGGCGGCCCATCAGTTGAAGGCCGACCGGTAGCCGGTCTCCCATGGCAAATCCGCACGGAACGGAGAGCCCCGGAAACCCGGTAACGCTGCCTAGTGCGTTTATTGGTATAGCCCGCGATCTTGTATGAACCTCTCGTCCACGTACGTTGGTAGTCAAAGCGTGGCCTGTATCCCCCAAAGTCATGCCAGTCGGTAGCGCTATTATGTCCACTTCCTTGAGCGCTGCCACTAGCTCCTGCCGGATAAGCAACCGTTTTTTGGACTTTCGCAGATATTCCGTTACGTCAACTGTGCTCATGCCGAACGGCGGTGTTGTGCCCGGAGTGACTCGCACATCGACCACTCCCTGGAGGTGTGCCTCAATTGATCGCTGGAGGTTCTCCCACTGGCCTGCGTTTTCGTATAACTCCTGGTGCTCAATCCACCAGATGATTCCCTCGGTGAGACCTCCCATGACTGAGCGCGACTCCGCTGCAAGAGGCAGAGACACTTCTTGGATGTGGGCGCCCAGATCTTCGAGAACAGAAATCGCGCGTCGAACTATGTCCTCCTGCTCTTCGAAGACCCAGTCCTTCCATGCCCAATCGTCAGTTGGCACTCCTATTCTGACACCCTTCATCCCGTCTCTCAGTCCCGCACGGTAGTCATACGGCGGTTCATTGATGCTGATGGGGTCCTTGGGGTCAAACTGCCCCAGAACCTGCAGCATGATCGCGTTATCTTCCACCGTCTTGGTCATCGGCCCGGCCTGGCCTGCGCTGGCCGTTGGATATGTGTCAGTTGGATACCTGCTGATGCGACCGGTTGTTGCCCTGTATCCCACAATGCCGCAGTTGGCTGCGGGATGTCGCACGGAGCCGCCTCCGTCGGTGCCCACTGAGCCCAGGCAGAGAGATGCCGCGGTAGCCGACCCAGGGCCGCTACTGGAGCCCCCTGGACTGAGTCTGGTGTCCCACGGATTGAAGGCTTCTATCGGCCGATCCAACGAGGCAAAACCCGTTGTGTCTATATTCACCTTGCCTACGAGGATAGCGCCGGCCTCTTCAAGAAGCGTATGCGTCGTGGAACTTACCCTAGGCTTTAGGTCCAGTCCTTGTGGGTTCCCGTGGGTGGAGCGAATGCCCTTAGTATCTATGGCGTCCTTGAGGGTATATGTGATGCCGTGCATTGGCCCACGATACTTGCCGGCGGCAATCTCCCGCTCTGCCTGCTTGGCCCTCTCCATGGCGTAATCCCCGGTAACGGTGACAAAGCAATTCAACTGGGGAGCTACTCTGTCGATCCGCTCCAGGGTCGCTTCGGCCAATTCTACGGGCGATACCTCACGCCGCCGCAGAAGTTCACTCATCTCAGTTATGGTTGCATTCACCAGATCAATAGACCCTGTACTCATTCTCCATCCCCTCCTTTGTGATTATATGTGGCTAGCTGACTAATGATGACGTAAGTGCTTCAAATGGGTGGATGCCTGAGGTGCCACTCGGTGGCCTGCTCGTAGGCATAGGCCACTCTATAGATGAGAGGCTCCTCTATGGGTCGCCCCATCAGTTGAAGACCGACCGGTAGTCGGTCTCCCATGGCAAACCCACATGGAACAGAAAGCGCCGGAAAGCCGGTGATGCTGGCAAGACTGTTCAAGCGCGTTCCTCGTGAACGAGTAGGGACTTCCCTGCCTCTGATGATTGTAGTATCGTCTTCAATCTTGTCGCCCAGGGTCATGCCAGTGGGCATCGCTATCACGTCTACTTCTGTAAGAACCGCAACCAGTTCCTGCTTTACGAGTTGCCGTTTCCGTGCTTTAGCGACATAGCTCTCGATGTTTATCTGCCGGGTCCGGTTTGCCTGGATCGCTGCTTGGAGTTCATCCCACTTGTCAGCGTTTTCGTAGAGGGATGCGTGATCTTCATACCAGCTCTCGGTTTCGCCCAGGCTTTCAGATAGTTCCCTAGATTCCTCGGCAAGGGGCAAAGAAACTGGCAACACGTGTGCGCCCATGCCTTCAAGCAAAGCGACGGCGTGGCGCACCCTGTCTTCGTGTTCCTCCGTTACCCATTTCTCCCATATCCATTCATCTGTGGGGAGTCCGATGCGGATGCCCTTGACGCCCTCCCTTAGTCCAGCAGGGTAGTCATATGGCGGCTCATTGATGCTGATAGGATACTGAGGATCGTAAACTCCCAATGCCTGGAACATAATGGCGTTGTCTTCAACCGTCTTCGTCATCGGCCCCGCTTGGCTTTGTATGCCCGAGGCGGGAAAACAGTCGAGCGGGTACCGGCTGATGCGGCCAACCGTCGCTCTCATTCCAACAAGCCCGCAATTGGCCGCAGGGTGGCGAACCGATCCCCCCGAATCGGTGCCTACAGACCCGAGACACAGGGACGCCGCCGTGGCCGACCCAGGCCCACTACTGGATGTGCCAGGGGTGACTGTCAAATCCCAAGGATTGAAGCAGCCGAGGGGTCTAAGTGTGGCTTCAGACTGGAACGTAATGGTATCCATGCGGACTTTTCCAACTAGGATTCCCCCTGCTCCTTCAAGCAGGGCGTGCACCGTTGAATTGACCGTTGGTTTAAGGTCCAGACCCTCTGGGTTGGCATGCGTCGTTGGGATGCCTACCGTATCAAGGTTATCCTTCAGGGTGTAAGGAATTCCGTGGAGAGGTCCACGATAGTTACCTTCTCTAATTTCAGCCTCGGCCAGTTGGGCACGCCGCATGGCGTACTCGGAAGCCACGGTTACGAAACAGTCCAGTTGGGGGTTCACTCTGTCAATCCGTTCCAGTGTCGCCCGGGTCAAGTCCACCGGCGACACTTCCCCCTGCCGTAGACGCTTGCTCATCTCGGTAATGGTTGCTTCTACTAAGTCAATCTCGCCTGTTCCCATGTTTCACCCTGCCAGATAAGATGTTCAATATGCCTGCCGGCTAGCGACCACGCATTCGGGGATCCATAACGTCACGAAGGGCGTCGCCAAGTACGTTCACTCCGAACACCAGTATAGTCAATGCAAATCCAGGAAAAAGGACCATCCAAGGCGCCTCCGCAAAGTGGCGCATCATGCGCGAAGCTAACAAGCCTCCCCAGGAGATGACTACGCCCCCGGGTGTTACGCCAAGGAAGCTCAGCGACGCCTCCACGATGATTACTGATCCTATAGAGGTTGTGGCAACGACCATCATGAGGCCAAAAGTATTTGGGGCCACGTGTCTGACCATAATTCGGAAGGTATTCGCCCCTATACTGCGGGCAGCGTCTACGTACGGGGTCTCCCTGATACTAAGAACCTGTGAGCGGATTACCCTCACACCTCTGCTAGAGAATATGAGAGTCAGCGCGATTATAAGGCTGGCAAATGACGGTCCAAACGCCGCCATAAAAGCGAGTGCCAGCAGAAGGGAGGGGAAAGCACTCTTAGCATCAATGAAACGCTGGACAATCAAGTCAACCTTCCCCCCCAAATAGGCGCTTGTGATTCCCAGTCCTCCGGCTATTATTGTAGCCGCAACAGTGACTGCAACACCTACAAGCATTGAGGTTCTCGCGCCGTAAATGGTACGGCTGAGCATATCTCTCCCAAGCATATCGGTGCCGAACCAAGCATCGGAAGCACCGGGCCGCACAAAGACTCTATCTGGATTCGTCAAATTGGGATCATAGGGCGCAGCTATTGGAGCCGCGAGCGCCAGAATAGCGAAGAAAGCAATGATCAGAGCCCCAACTGTCCCCAAGGGCTTGGTGCGGGCAAGGTACCATGCCCGTAGCAAGTACTTTTGGCGCCGGTACAAAGGCAGCGAGGTAGTCGCCATTGTGGCGGTATCTTTAGCTTCTAACGGTAATGTCACTGGTGCCTCTGCTCGAGCGATTCAGATGCGGTTCCTTTACTCATAACGAATCCTTGGATCCAACCAGGCATAGGTAATGTCAATAATCAGATTGACTATCAGTGCCATGAAGGCGAAGTAAAGAACGTAAACCTGCACAACTCCAAGATCGCGACTCACTATGGCCTGTACCAGGGCCTGTCCTACTCCCGGTATGCTGAAAATGAGCTCAATCACGATTGTACCAGTTAATAGCCCGCCCATCAGACCGCCAAGCGTTGTAACTACTGGCAACAAGGCGTTGCGCAAAGCATGTCTCCAGATCACGACTTTTTCAGCCAGCCCCTTGGCTCTTGCCGTCCTAACGTAATCGTCCCTCATTACCTCGAGCATCTGAGTTCTGGTCATGCGTAGTAGAAGACCGTTAGAGCTGAAACCGAGCGCAATGGCCGGGACAATCAGCTGTTGAGTACTCACAACCGGGTTTTGCCACAGGTGAGTAAATCCTAATGGGGGCATCCAGCCAACCTCTACCGATAGAAATAGAATTACCAACAGTCCTACCAGGAAAGTGGGCATTGCCAATCCTAGAATTGCCCACCCTCTCAACAGGAAGTCAATCCAACTATCCTGCCGCACGGCCGCCAAAACACCAATAGGTATCCCCATTGCCGCCACACTGATGAAAGAAAACACGGCGAGCTGAATTGTGATAGGCAACTTGAGCTTTAGCTCACTCGCTATGTCGCGCCTGCTGATGAAGGATTTCCCGAGGTCACCTTGAACCACATCCCACATCCAGTCCACGTATTGAACAACGATGTGCTTGTCTAAACCTAGTTGCTCACGGAGGCGGGCATGGGCTTCCGGGGTGTAGTGGCCTTCTCCGGAAGGGCCAGCTAAGATGACTGCTGCTACATCTCCAGGGACGACCCTCAGCAGCAAGAAGATAAATAGCGACGTCCCCAGCAGAGTAGGAACAAACAGTAGCAGTCTCTTGACTATGTACTTCTTCACGAGCGCACCTTAGTCCTCAACCCTCGCCCCTTGGGGACTCCTTGCGGGCGAGGGTTGAGCATCAACGCTGGAACACGCTTTCTGATCTACCTATCTAGCCAAGCACTTTCAAAAGTTGGCGTATCGAAGGTGGTCTTCCTAGGTACCCAGCCCTTCAGATCGATGCGGTTTACGTGCGACCCCACACCGCGAACGCTTCCTATGAGAGCGGCGTCGTTGTAGACAATAATCCCCATCTGCCGCAGAATTTCGCCACGGGCTGTATTGTCGTTCAAGAGAGCCTGTTGCTCACGGAGCCGCAGCCATTCATCATTCTCCCACGTAGTGTAATTGCGTCCGCCGTCATCCCATATATTGTACATCTGATAGTTAAATGCATCCGGGTCATTGAACCGTGATCCAGTAGCCGTTTCCAGCATCTGAAAGTCTCCGCTCTTTGAGCGCGAAGTACGCGTGGACAGGTCGACTATCTCAAGAAAGACGTCGACATGCAGGGCCCTGTTGAGTTGGCCAATAATCGCCTCGCACTCCGTCTGTCGCCGGTCCCAGCACACCCACCCAAACCGGAGCCGGTTGCTAGGACTGTATCCGGCCTCCTCCAGAAGCTGGTTTGCAGTCGCTTCAAGTTCAGCTCTCACCCCTGGGTCCGGATCAAAGGCCGGGCTATCTCTGTACCAGCCCTCCAAGCTGTTGATATAGCTCCATTCAGTGAGATAGGGAGTTACCGAACTCCCTCTACCGTCCGTGATGAGCTTATCGTACTCTTGGCGATCGAAACCGATCTGAATAGCTGTGCGGAGCTTATCCGCAACTGGATCCCCGAATGGACCAAAGGGCTTGTTGGCCACATTCAGCATGAAGCCTTTCCAGCCTAGACGCTTCAAAGCCGTCAGCCGCACCTGGCCGGGAAGCTGCCTTTCCAGGTTTCGCAGATCCGTTTCAGTGAGTGTCGTGCTGGATGGACCCATGTTGTCTAGGCGGCCCACCAGGAAATTCGCCCTCATTGCCTGGTCGTCAGCTATGTGAATGATTTCAAGTTGGTCCAAGTAAGGCAGCCCTTCTCTGAAGAACTGCTCGCTCCGCTCCCAGACGGCTCGGTTCTCAACTGCAACGCTCTTAACCTTGAAGGGTCCAGTTCCTATGAGTTCACCCTTAGTCGGGTCCAGGTCGCGGTGCTCCTCACCGGATTCATCGAGTGCCCTGGTGTACGTGTCGGGCAGGAAGGGCACGAATGACCCAGCAAGGCACGGAATGAAGGCCGCCCTGGCCGCAGTCAAGCGTACTGTCACCTCATTGGGCCCGGTCACCTCCGCGCCGCCATTTGGCAAGAGGTTCCCTTGGTCGTCCCGGACCGGTTTGATGTAGGCGCGAAGACATGCCTGAGTGTTGCCTGGCACTTCGTTTGGCCTATCCACAACCCTGACGAATTGGTACCACACATCTTCAGCCGTAAAGGGGTTGCCCTCGTGGTCTACAATCCCGTCTCGGATTTTGAACGTGTAGGCTATCCCGTCGTCACTTACCGTCCAGGATTCGGCTAAATCTCCTTCAAGGGTGGTTCGGTCGGCGGGGTTTGTGCGAATCAACTGGTTGTGCAGATTGCCAATGCTGCCCCAGCAGATCCAACTGTGCCCGCAGATAGCGGCATACGGGTCAAAGAGCCATGTGCCGGATGTCGGCATCTTTAGAACCCCACCATACTTAGGCTGTTCCTCTGGGACAGGCACAGAGGTAGGGGTAGGGACAGCCGTGACACCGGGGCTAGGCCGCTGCGTTGCCGTTGGGGCCGCTGGTGCCCCCCGGTACCTGTGTTGGAGCAGGCGCCTGTGTTGCGGAAGGCGCCTCTGGTACAGATGTAGGCGTAGCAGCCGGCGTAGGCGTCTCTTCAGCGCTCCCGCAGGCTACAATCAGCAGCAATGCTACAAGAATCGCCAGTCTGGGCCACATACTCATCGCGAATATGGTCTTCATAGTCCCTCCTTGTATCCCCTATCTCCATCACCCTCCGATGAACTCGAACTTGAGAGTCCCGAAGTGTAGTACCTAGGATTACCACTATTTCAACTGCTCTGTCAAGCCTAGACTCCCGTGATTCGCATCACAAAGACGCATGAACGACAAATGTCGACGAAGACATGGGTTTTTCGTACCGTTTCCGTGGTTCAGGCTCACTTACCGATCCTTTGGGACTCCGATAAACGGCGTCTCAGCGAGCTGAATCTTTGCAGTAGGCCAACTGCGGCAACACGTCCTCACCGAGAGCAACATTCGCTAGTTGGTCAGGCTGATGGACGATTGTCTACCCATGGTGCTCAATGGTCGCGGGTATTCCAGGAATTTCTGGGTCATACCTGCAACGGGAATCGTAGTGAGGGGGCAGACACCGCAGAGGTAGCCCTGAACGGGCGAGTTACGAAATCAGTACATCATGGTGAGCTAAGTGTGCGGTGAAGTCTAGCTCATCACCAATCCTTTACCAGTTCCAAACACTCCATGAGACGGCCCCGCAGACTGCTCGACAATTCTTTAAGTGCCTATTCTTTAAGTGCCTATTAGAATAATGGCGCTCGGCTCGGCTGATCTTGAATGCCGCCATACGGTAGCCACGATGATCAACCATTGGACATTCATACTGGAGGATAAGGACTTATGGAAGGCATCTTCTTTCTGCTGATAGGCGCAGCGATCTTCTCACAGTCTTGGCACGTGCTTGGACTGTATTCCGAGGGTCGGACCATGGGCGTGTTCACCACGGGGCTCGGTCTGCTGACCCTGGGCACCATCATGTTCGGCACGACCATTACAGCAACCCTGATCTCCGGCGCAGGTTCGACAGAGCTGCTGACCGCACTGACGGCGCTCATCGTCCTCTGGGCTATTTACTCCCTAGGCGTTGGAGTACAAGGCATCTGGGACACGGACCCGCGAGCCATAGGCTTCTACAGCCTTTTTCTTTCCATCGCCTCCCTGGTGGTCTTTCTCATATTCGTACTGTCGATGGCTGAAAATGGCGTATTCGAGCATTCCATTAGTATATGGCTCGCAATGTCGTCCGTACCGTTCATACTCACCATCATCTCCGCGCTCGTATTCTTCTACCTTAGCTTTGAGGTACAAGTTCTGAGGCTAGTCACGGGCTGGTTTATGCTCTTCGGCGGCACCGTTATTGGATTGGTGGGCCTCTGGGCGCTCACGTCTGTCATCGCGTAGGTTGAGTTGCCCGCCGTGGAAGTCCCGGCAAAGCAAACTGAACGGTTTGTGAAGTCCACGTGAGTTCGCGCCGTGGTCGGTGCTGCCTATACCATTCAGCGAGCACGGCTTAATTGGATGGCGTATCGAGGAGTCTATGGCAAACGAAATTACTATCGAGTCCATCATATCCGAGGCCGAGAGCGAGGCTGCCAGGTACTCTTGGCAGGGGACATTTGCGGAGTATCTCCGCATCGTCTCCAGCGACCCCTTGAAGAGCCGCCTCTCCCACGCCTACATCTACGACGCCATCATGTCCATGGGCTCAAACGAGACCCCCAGGGGCGATCGCACTTACAACCTGTTCCAGGACGAGATATTTGGGCTGGAGGAGCCGCTCGACCGCATCGTTCAATACTTCGCCGCCTCTGCACAGAGGTTCGAGGTGCGCAAGCGGATACTCCTGCTCTTAGGCCCTCCGGCCAGCGGCAAGTCCACCGTCGTCGATCTCATAAAACACGCCATGGAGACCCACTCCAGGACTGACGAAGGCGCCGTCTATGCCATCAAGGGATGTCCGATGCAGGAGGAGCCCCTGCATCTGATCCCGCGAAGGCTCCGCCCACAGCTCTACGACCAGTACGGCATCTACGTAGAGGGCGACCTCTGCCCCCGGTGCCGCTACATGGTCAGGACCGAGTACCAGGGCCGGTATGCGGATGTCCCCGTGGAGCGAGTGACGTTCTCCGCGCAAGAGGCGATCGGTATCGGCTGCTTCATGGCAAACAACCCCAACCCATCCGACTCGTCCCTACTGGTGGGGAGCGTCAATACGGACCAGCTCGAAGGTGACCGGCTTGAGGTGGCGGGGAAGGCATTCAGGCTCGACGGGGAGCTCAACGTCGCCAACCGGGGCATGATTGAGCTTATTGAGATGTTCAAGGCCAACAAGCACTTCCTCACCGCTCTGCTCAGCCTGGCGCAGGAGCAGACCATCAAGATGGAGAAGTTCGGCTCTGTATACGCCGACGAGGTCATAGTAGGGCACTCCAACCAGGGAGATTTCGAAGAGTTCTCTAGAGACAAGAGCTCCGAGGCTCTCAAGGACCGCATTATCGCTGTCCAGATCCCCTATAACTTAAAGTTCACCGAAGAGGTCAAGATCTATCAGAAGATGCTCAAGATGAGCCACATGGGGGACGTACACATAGCCCCCCTGACCCTGCGGGTGGCTAGCGCGTTCGCCGTTCTGGCGCGGATGGACCCGCCTGACCGCCAGGGGATGTCGATGCTGGACAAGCTGAATCTCTACGACGGCCAAGTGGTCCCTAACTTCTCCAGGCAGACTGTGCGCGATATGCAGCGTCACCACCCAATGGAGGGAATGAACGGTATATCACCTAGGTATGTGATGAACCGCATTGATGCTGTTGCCAGCCAGCCTAACGTCCCTTGTATTACGCCCCTTGGCGCATTAGGCAGCCTTTGGGAAGGTATTGGTGAGAATGTGGGCTACGAGGCCGACGTCGCGACCAAGATTGCGCTGATCACAGACGCCGTGCAAGTGTACGACGACCTAGCGGTTCACGAAGTACGGATTGCAAGCGAGGAGGGATTTGAGGCAAAGGCCAAGGACCTGCTCACGAGCTATGTGACCGACATCAGTTCGTACTTGGAGGACATTTCCAAGGGCAGGTATAAACCCACCCGTGCCGACGCCGAAAGGGAGCGCGACATGCGGGAGATAGAACGCGTCCTCGGAGTCACCGACCGCAATAAGGATCAGTTCCGGCGCGAAATTCAAGAGCGCGTCGCGGCCTGGCAGAGCAGAGGCTGGACCTTTGAATACGACTCCGACCCGCGCCTGAAGGAGGCCATTGAGAAGCGGCTTCTCATCACGCCAAATGACCTCAACAAGAACCTTACCCGGCCGCGCTTTGCTAGGCAGCGGCTCGACTGGAAGCAGCGATGGAAGAGCATCACCTCCAGGCTGATCAATTCCTATGGCTACTGTAACATCTGTGCCAATGACATTATCAGTTATGCCGACCATATTCTGAACGGACATCCGTCCATCAAGACGCCTCGCAACGAGAGTGTGGAGTGGTTCTGGGAGAGGTTCCCTCAAGGTGGGGACCCGGTTGTTGAATGACGTACAACGAGACGTTCTAACACTCCATGGGGCGAGAGGATAGGCCCCGTGCAATCACCTCGAGGAGCGCAAACCGCTCGCCTTCTCTTTCCGGTCTGAGACGGCGGGGTGCAGACCCCCTGCGTCCAATTAGAGATTCTCTAATGCGACGAAGCCCTCTCTGGATAGACCCTGGAATAGCTCCAAAATGTGGCGTGATTCTAGGTCGAAGTTGAATTCAGCACTAATGGCGTTGGAAACCTCATTCACACTCCGGCGACCGTCTGTGAGATTCCATATCTCGTCTCCGATTATTCGTAGAGAGTCGAAGCGTACTCTAGGGTCCCGAGAAGTCATTTGCTCGGACATGCGGATCAACGTCCAATAGTCGGTGCCGGCGAGACCGGGCGCGTCCCTATCGATCAGTCGTTTAGGCACGACTTCCCCCGGAGCAAAATCCTCCTCCGGGTCCACCTCCGGCAGTGAGTCTAGCACCTCCACCAGCCGGTCTTGGATTCGTTTCTGCAGCTGTTCCTTGGTCGTTTCCAGGGCTTTGGGGTTGTCGTCAAGTACTAGAGCAGATTCAACCGCGCCTTGATCGCGGGCAGCCAGATGCACCAGACGCCTCCTAATGGCCGCATCGGACCCTTCGCCTCGCAGTGCAATATGGCTCAATCTAAACTCGCTGCGCGCCGTCACTTCCTTCATGATCTTAACCGCTTCTTGGGAACCGGCGTAGGCCAACTCCAAAGCCGCCAGTGCTGTAACCATCCCACATCTACGGAAAACTCCAGGGTCAAGCACGTCGGCAGTCAGATAGTCCGTATGGAAGTATAGATCGGGCCAGGACATCAGTAACGGGGATGGTATGCCAAAGGCGGGATAATACTTGTTGTCGCTCCAAGGCGTGTAAGGCAAGTCTGTGAAGTTCACAAACGGGATCTCGTCGTCATTGCTGAACACCCAGCGCGTATCCTTGGGAGTCGTCTCTATAAGAGACACGAAATAGTCGTTAACGAACGTAGGGACGGAATCCGGGGAGTGATAGAACAGTAATGCCGACTTGCTCTTTCTCTGGTCATGTCCAACGCTGTCCAGCGCAATGGAAACAATCGTCTTCTCGGCCTCTTCTCTATGATTCTGGATGTAGTGCTTAGTTCCGTGTCCTTCAACGTCTATGAGGAACCTTATGGTGCGGCGTGGCCGAGGAATACGTCCATCTGAAATGAGCCGGGACATTACGAGTCCTATTTCGGCCAGCATTGCGGGGCCTGAAGCACAGTTGGCGCCAGGCTTGGTGCCTGCTGTCGAATGACAAACAAAATGGATGAACTCATCCGCCTTGTCGGTACCGGTTATGTCTGCAAAGAGATTCTGAGCTTCTCCCTTGAAAGTCTTTGCCTGAATGTCCACCCAAACCGTGGCCGTTCCCTGCCCTGCTATAGCAGCAAGCTGCTCCGCGGCATGGTAGTTCACGGCCAGTCCCCAGATTTCTGGGCTGGAAGGCATTCGCAGAAGCTGCACAGGATCGGGCAAAGATTCCCTGGTGCGGAATGGAGATGTAGGGTATAGTAAGGTGTCTGTGATTACTCCTACGGCGCCGTGCTCAGCAGCTAGCTTGACCGCGTGCCCAAAGGTGCCGGGCACCGTAGTGCTTCGCACCAGTACCGCCTTACCCTTAACCTCCTGTTTCTCATAATCTTCCGCCCGCTCACCTGTGCCCACGTCTACAAACTCAACCGTCACTCCTCCTTCTGGAGTTGATGGTGTCCACCACGGGAGGCAGGAGGGCGCGTCTTCGTAGGACACCAGGAGTTTGCCATTCGCCGACCCCACGCGCAGTTCGGCGCTTATGGGTTCCCAGGCCAAGGGCATAGTTTGAGTAAGCAACTTGGTCTCGCCGTCCAGGGGAAATCGTTCCACCCAGACTCTGTCCATACCGTTGTCTCTGAGAAGCTGCGCCACAAAGTCGGTGGCGCGGTGGTATCCGGACGAACCTGGCGAACGATAGAAGCTGGTCATATGAGCGGCGGCTTCCAGCGCCCGTTCCCCAGATAGCTCGCCTTCAAGAAGCTTTACAAGTTCTTTTCTGTGCATTGGTTGGACTTCCTTATTGAGGCTCTTATGTTCCCTAATATCCGTTAGTTGACGTGGAATCCGTCAGATGAGTAAGCGGCAGAATTGGGGTCGCTTGGGATGTACCGGGCGTTGCCCTGCTTCCCCACTAGCTTGCCGTCCTCTATGATCACGTTACCCCGCACCATGGTTAGCACCGGCATTCCCAGCAACTCTGTGCCCTTGAACGTAGAGAAATCGCTTTTACCGTGCTCTTCATCTATCAAGTGTCTCTTAGCTGGATCCCAGACAACTATATCGGCATCTGAACCGGGTTGGAGGATTCCTTTGCGGGGGTATATGCCAAAGATTTTGGCGGGATTTTCACAGAAAACCTGAACGAACTTGGGTAGGGTCATACGCCCTCCGTTGATGCCGTGCGTCCATACTACGGGCATCATGAACTCTAGGGTAGTAAGCCCTGCCCCGATATTGAAAATGTTTTCCTGACCCGGTTCTGGCTCTTCAATTGCACCCTCCATGGTTCCGGTCAGCTTCAACGCACGCGTATAACCCGTGTAATCACTTCCAATTACGTCCAACGCTCCGCTAGCAAGTCCCCGCCACATGGCTTCCTTATCTACCTCTTCCCTCAGAGGAGGAGCCACTTTCAGCAGATAGCCCTCCCTAATGAGGTCATCATTGGTTAGGGAGAGATAATGAGGGCAGGTCTCTCCATAAATGGAAAGCCCCTGGTTCTTGTAGTGTTCCAGTATTCCAACTATCTCTTTTGTACTCAGATGGACCGGATAAACCGGGCAGTTAGCAACCGTTGCCATGGTCGCGGCGCGGTGTACGGCCTCTGCTTCTACTATGTTGGGAGCAGCATCCTTGTAGTGGTGGACGGATACTTTGCCTTCAGATCTGAACTTGCTTTCCAGGTAAGCCTTACACACGCCGTTCTCCGCATGTACCATTGCCATGCCGCCATCACGGCCAGCCAGGTCCATGACCCGCATCAATAATTCATCTGGAATAGCTAGGAGATTGGTTTGTGATCCGGGTGCGCCCCATGGGTTCCAGGTCATGAACATCTTGAAGGAAATCACGCCTAGACGAATCAGATCAGGGATGACCTTATCGATGTCATCCTGGTCTCTTGTGGTGATCAGTCCGTGGATGGCGAAGTCGGTATATGAGGCCTCCTCTCCGTACTCTATGAACCCCTTCACTATGTCAGGGTTGTAACTCTTCACGCCCCAATGATTCCCAAACAGCTCATGGCGGTGTGTCTCTGAACCAACGAAGGGAACCACTGTGGTGACGCCTCCATAAGCAGCACAGATGGAGTAGGTGTCCATTTTGTCTGCGTATATGGGGTGCGCATGGGAATCCAGGCCACCGGGCAGAACGTATTTGCCAGAAGCGTCTACAGTGCGTTTGGCGCTCCTGTGCGATAGGTTGTCCCCTACCTCATTGACCTTGCCGTCACAAACAAGGATATCTGCTCGCGTGATGCCTTGCCCGGAGACCAAGAGGCCTCCTTGGATGAGGACATCAGCAGTTGACGTAGCCATGCTCTCCCTCCCTCCGTGTCGTTAACTTATTCCGGTTCAAGTGCCGTTGTCAATGCTGGCATGGTGGCAAGGCGTGGCCAAGGGGATACCACGCTGGTTGTTGACTGCGTTGCGCTGGGAGTGACTGAAGTTGGGGGGCATCACCGCGTGACCAATGCGCGTCTGGATCACGCCTATTGTCTTGGCAGGCGATATTGGGTGATGCCCAACTCCATTATGTTAGCACCAAGCGCGGGGTTAGCCGGGCGTTAAGTTGATGTTGCAGGCTTGGAGGACCTGCATCGCCTCTGGTGGGAGCTGTGTCAGGTTCCCAGCCATGGCGGGGAGGAACTGCTCAAGCCCAATCCGCTCGTCCACGCAACGCAGCGCAGACGGGGGGAACGGCACGGGGGTGCCCGTGGACTGGGAAAGCGCCTTGCGCTTCCTCGTCGGTCAGGCAGAGGAAGAAGCGAAAGCCTAGGAGAATCTCCTGCGGGTCTTCACTGCCCCCAAGGGCGATGTTGCTGACGCCCGACGTGGCGTATAAGGTGCGCAGGCACATGGCGCTTTCGTCGGTAAAGCCGCCGGCAACTGCGCCGATGCCTATGATGGCCAGTTCGGCGGCCTTCTCCGGTGCCACACAGTCGAGGACCATATCGAGTTGGCCGGGGACCCCGATGACCGCGGCCAGCGGCTGACTGAGCATTCCCTGATAAGTGGCTTCGCCCACTTGGCCGCTGATGCAAGACTGCTCCCCCTCCGAGAACATGGCGAAGACGTCACGTGCCAGCGAGAAGAGGGTTATCTCACCCGGGGCCGCGGGCGCAGGCTCCGGAGTGGGGTAGCGGTAGGAGTCGGGGTTGGTGTGGGCGTTGCCTCCTCTGTTCACGCCGCGAGCAGCAGTATTGCCAGCAATGCCACGCAGAGCGACAGCAGTAAAGGTACGCGAAAAGCACCAGGAATGATTGAAGGCATCTTGTTACTCCATACTATGCAGTAATATTAGTCCGTAATCTATTGTAAGAAGGGGTCAACGCCAAGGAGAGTTAGAACCGAAGAGAGTGGCCAAGCCGCCGGAGGCTGGCATAGCTCAGCTACGCCAGGGAAGCAACAATCGACGATGCCCCAGGCCTCCGCGGCGGAAGGGTCATTGCGAAAGAAGAGACCCCTGTGGCTTAATTCGGCGGCACCGGCGACGGAGGCGCTCCACTGTTGCATCTATGAGCACGGATGACATTGTCATACACACCAACGGCCTGACCAAGCGGTTCGGGGAGAATACCGCGGTCGACGGGCTGTCCATGGAGGTGCAAAGGGGACGCGTGTACGGGCTGCTGGGCCCCAACGGCTCCGGCAAGACCACCACCATTGGGATGCTGCTCGGTCTGCTCAAGCCGACTGCTGGTAACTTCAGCCTATTTGGGCTGGATGGCCACCACGATGCCACGCTGCGGCGCGTGGGGGCCATCATAGAGACGCCGTCCTTCTATCCGTACTTGTCGGGCAGGCAGAATCTGGCCTACTTCCAGATGGCGTCTGGTGGCGGACCGCGCAGCGAGCCAGACGAGCTCTTGGAGCGCGTGGGACTGAGCGGCCGCGGCGACGACAAGTATCGCAACTACTCCCTGGGCATGAAGCAGCGCCTGGGCATCGCCTACGCCCTGCTGGGCGACCCGGACTTGGTCTTTCTGGACGAACCCACGAACGGCCTGGATCCCGCCGGAGTGATTGAGATGCGGGACCTCATCCGCAGCCTGGGCGACGGCAACCGTACTGTCCTGCTCTCCAGCCATCTCCTCCACGAGGTGGAGCAGACCTGCGACAGCGTGACCATCATCTCCCGCGGACGGCTGATAGCGCAGGGCCAGGTGGCACAGCTGCTGGCCTCCGGCGGGCGCGAGCAGGTGCGCCTGCGCACCACCGACGACACGCGGGCGCGGCCGATACTGACGGCACTGGAGTGGGTGAGCGACGTCGCCGACCAGAACGGCGCCATGCTGGTCACGGCGCCTATAGACCGTTGCGGCGAGATGACGGCGTCGCTGGCCGGCTCGGAGGTATGGGTCACAGAGATGACGCCGGTCCAGACGTCGCTGGAGGACTACTTCCTAGAGGTGACGCGCGAGGACGACCCCGGCAGCGCCATGCCTCCCACCGATGGAGGCGGCGCTTCGTGATTGGAGAGGTCATACGCCTGACGCTGGCGGAATGGTACAAGCTGCGCCGTCGCTGGCTCCTCTGGATACTGCTGGCGGTCAGCGTACTGATAAGCCAGGCGTTCGTCTGGGGCCTGAACACTGCCTACCACGTCAATGAGGACGCACTCGGTGCGTTCATCCCGGCCTACGAGTACCGCAGTGAGGACGGGATCATAGAACTGACCTGCGCCGACGTGGCGCAGGGACGAGTAGAAGAGAAGCTGGCGCCCCTCTCGGAGGCGGAGCGCGGGCTAATAGCGGAGAGCTTGCAGGAGTGGCAGTCCACCTGCGTGGGCTACACCACACCGGAGGAGACTCGCCAGGCGTTCACGTTGCCCTATGCAATCACGGCCACCAGTGAAGGGCAGATATTTCCCATTGTGTTCAGCCTGATTCTGGGCGCGGCCGTGCTGGGCTCGGAGTACGGATTTGGCACGCTTCGGTCCACACTGACCCGCGGCGTGGGGCGATTGCGGTACCTGGCCGCCAAGCTGATAATCGTGCTTCTGGCCGTGGCAGCGCTGGACCTTGCGGCCAGTCTAATGACAGCGCTGGGAATCCTAGCCATGGACATTGTGCCCCCGGACGAGGGTGCGTCGCTGATAGCAAGCGACGGCGAGGCGTGGTGGCGCTTCGGCGAGGGCGTGCTGCGGACGTGGGTTGTGCTGCTGCCGTACGTATCCCTGGGCGCACTGCTTGCGGTGCTGACGCAGTCGACGGCACAGGCTATCTCCTTCTCGATGGCCTACTACTTCGTCGAGTTCCTGTTGCTTGGCCAGCTTTTCGGACTGACCTCCTGGCTGCAGCGGGCGCGCGAGTTCCTGCTGAGCGATGCCGCGGGCGAGTGGATGCTGCAGTTCACTACGCAGACGGAGATTGCTACGGGCGCCGTCACCGAGCAGCCCAACCCGACGGCGGCGCTGTTCCTTCTGCTTGGGTACAGCGCCGTGTTCATAGGTGCAACGGTGTGGCTCTTCCTTCGCCGGGACGTCACCGGCGCCAAGGGAGAGTAGGCGCTCGGCGCGCTCAAGCTCTGGCTGTACCTTGCGCCCGCGGAGGCGCCACCCACGGCTCCCATCGTACCCGATGTTTGCCTCTCAGCACTGGTATTGGTACACGCGCAGTTCTGTATGGCGGGCGAGCACGTCGAAGTCGGCGTCGCTGTGGAGGATGGACGCGCCGGCGCGTATGGCGACGGAGGCAATGAGGCAGTCGCTCAGCTTGCGAACGCTTTCGCCCTGCCGCCGGCAACGGCGATAAAGAGCGGCAGCGTCTTCATAGTCCGTGGCAAGCGTGGGTATCACGGAGGCCCGCGCCAGCAGTCGTCGGAGGCTCAGCAGATGCGACTCGTCGCGAGCGCCGGCCAAGACCTCCATACGCACAGCGTCACAAACGGCGATCTCCTCCTCGAGAAGATAGTTGACGGCTTGGCAGACCGCGGTACCCGTGTTGCGCAGGAACTCGATCCATGCCGAGGTGTCGACGAGAATCACGGCGAGCGGTTGGAGCGCATTGCGTCGAGGTCGCCCTCCCAACCGGCGCCTCGTAGGGCGCGGGCCTCTTCGATGGAGGCGGGCTCCGCGGCCAGCAGTCGCAGCGCAAGGTTGACCGCCTCTCGCTTGGTGGCGAGGCGGTAGCGGCGCATGACCTCGGCGCAGGCGCTATCGTCGATGTCCACATTGGTGCGTGTCATACACCAATCATACACTAGCCGCGCCTGATCGGCAAGGCGGGCTCATCCACAGGATTGACCGTGCGCTAGATGCGGAACACTCTTACCAATCAGGCTTCCTTGCGTACTAGATGTCATCCCACGAGGGTGGCCTAACAAGATCTTCCCATAGTGGGCATCCACCAAGTTCTGCCAATCTGCTGTATTCGTCTCGATCACCACTTCTAGAAGCCTCCGCAGACATTGCGATCCACTGTTCTCTAGACAGTCCATGTAAGTGGCTATCTGCTTCTCCATAAACCGCCCAGCTAAGAGCACCTCTATTCTCAGCAGAGAGTTCGGAACTAAGCAGAGAGATAGCCAGGTTTGCACATAATTTCTGTTTATCCTGTTCATTGCACCACCGATTGGTGAAGAATACGATAGCCAGTAGCACAATAGCCAATGCAACCCATGTCCAATTGGAGGAGGAATGTTTCATGGAGACACCCCTTTTGATACCTACTTCCGCCGCATCTCCATAGCTGTGTGGCTGTCGCATATCTGGCTCACTCTGTCCCACATCCCCTCACGGACAGCAGGAGCCAGGTTGATGAGCAGCATTGACCAGTGCTGGGAATCCGACACTAGAATATTGAAACCCAGATCCCGCAACCTGTCTCCTATCACCTCAGCTTCTGCGATGAAGGTGAGTACTGAGGTGGACCCCAAAATTCGGACAGGTGGCTAAGAGAGAGTCCCGCTCCTAAAATAGGACGGAAACAAGGAGCAGGACATGAAGCAAACACGTAAGAAGCACAGCCCAGTCTTCAAGGCCAAAGTGGCTTTGGCCGCGCTCCAGGGGGAGCACACCATTGCAGAGCTGGCCAGCCGGTTTGAAGTCCACCCGAGCCAGATCCATGCCTGGAAGAAGGCCTTGATTCAGGGGGCGCCGCACCTCTTTGAAAATGGTGCTGGACGCCAGGAGAAGGACCAAGAGGTCCTCACTGCCCAGCTCTACCAACAGATTGGGCAGCTCAAGGTGGAACGGGATTTTTTGTCACGGAGCTTCGGGTTGTGAGCCGGTCCCAACGCCGGGCCATGATTGACCGAGAAGAACCGAAGCTGTCTCTGGTGCGCCAGTGCGCCTTGCTGGGTATCAGCCGCTCCTCGTTGTACTACCTGCCAACCGAGGCCGGCGCCGAGGACTTGGAGTTGATGGCCCGCATAGATCAACAGTACCTGAAGACACCTTTCTACGGCTCCAGAAGGATGACTGCCTGGCTCAGAAATCACGGACACCAGGTCAACCGCAAGCGGGTCCGCCGGCTGATGCAGCTGATAGGCCTGGAGGCCATCTACCGGCGTCCCAACACCAGCAAGCCAAACCCAGGGCATAAGGTCTATCCGTACTTGCTCAGGGGGCTGGAGATCAACCGGGTCAACCAGGTGTGGGCCACCGACATCACCTACATACCCATGGCTCGGGGTTTCCTCTACTTGGTGGCCATCATGGACTGGCACAGCCGCTACGTGCTGGCTTGGCGGCTGTCCAACACCCTGGAGGTAGACTTCTGTGTTGCGGCTCTGGAAGAGGCCCTGAGCAAGGGTCGGCCACAGATCTTCAACACCGACCAGGGCAGCCAGTTCACCAGCGAGGCCTTCACCAGCATGCTGCTGGCGCAAGGCGTTCAAGTGAGCATGGACGGCAGGGGCCGGTGTATGGACAACGTCTTCGTGGAACGGCTGTGGCGCAGCATCAAGTACGAGGAGGTGTACCTGAAGGCATACCAAAATGGGACTGAGGCCAGAAAGGGGATTGGGGCTTATCTGGCCTTCTACAACCAAGAGCGGCCCCATCAAGCCCTGGGCTATCGGTCACCGGGTCAGGTGTTCCAAGCAGTGAGCCCACAAAGGTGTTTACTGGAACATCCACGAGCCTTACCATCGGATGAAGGTTTACGAGACACCCCAGCGGTAGACTCTCTTATTTTAGCCTCACCGCTGTCCTGATGATGGGGTCCACCTGATACATCATCAAAGTCCTGTTCCGCTGTTATCCTACGGTCAAGTTCCAACACCCTCTCGAACATGGGATATAGAGATTGGAGTTTCTCCTTCTTGGTCTTGGGTAAGAACCATTTACCTCTTAACCATGTCTTGATTTCTCGCCAATAGAGAACAAGAGGGAACCCCACCATTACCGTGATCCAAAACCAGAGGAGTAGGGCATCCGTTAATACCTGCGTGACACCCCCTGCCGCAGCTTCAAAAGCAATAACCAATACGAGCTTTCGCATCAGCTCATCGTATCTTGCGTTGCTCTGTGGTTTCAAGTAATCACCATTCGATAGTCCGGGTACGATTACGCCTCGGCGAGGCGTATTTTCCCCTTGATTTGTCATTGACACCGGTTTTGGGGTGGCCATATACTGCCCGCAACTTCAAAATACAACCACTGCCCGTTCAGGTGCCCACCCAGGGAGAATAGGGAAGGCGGTGAAAGACCGCCGCGGTAGCGCCACTGTAAGCGGGAGCTTGGCCCGGATCCACTGCCGGAAAGTCCGGTGGGAAGGAACCGGTGCACAAACCCAGCCCGCAAGTCAGGAGACCTGCCTGAATGGAAGGTGACCACTCTCCGCCTCAGAGAGGGTCCCTCGAGTCCAGGGATAGAACTCCCGGCCAGCGCACATCGAGACCTCCGGCGGAGAACCGCGGGAGGTCGTTTCTTGATAAGGACCGTCGGCGCAAATGCACTGCGCAGCTACCGACAATCGGGCGTGGTGACCCGTCTGGTGGCTAGTTCCTCCGTCATCCTCCTGCTGGTTCTGGCTACCGCGCTGGTTTCCCTCAGCCTGGGCCCTGTCAACATCACCGCTGGCCGTGTCGCCTCAATTGTACTGTCCTACGCAGGGCTGGACTTCGCCGCCTTTGGCCGCACCGAACAGCTGGTGATCGAGCAGATACGGCTCCCCAGGGTTGTGGTCGGAGCCCTTGTCGGCATGGCTTTGGGAGTCGCCGGCGCAACAATGCAGGGCCTGTTCCGCAACCCCATGGCCGACCCAGGGATAATCGGAGTTTCGGCGGGCGGGGCGGTGGGGGCGGTCGCGGCCATCGCCACCGGAATGACCGGCCTGTTCTTTCTCGCTCTGCCCGTATTTGCCTTCGTGGGCGCCATGGGAGCCTCGTTCCTCGTATACGGCATCGCCGCGGTCGGTGGCCGGTTCTCCATAGCGACGCTGCTTCTGGCTGGCGTGGCGGTCAACGCATTCCTGGGGGCGGTTGTCTCCGCAATCATCATCCTGCTCCCCGACAACGGCGCCCTTCGCGAGATACTCTTCTGGCTTGCCGGTGGCCTGGACTCCCGTTCCTGGGATCACGTGCGGATTTCCGCGCCCCTGGTACTGGCGGGGACGGCCTTGATCATAGTCATGGCTAGGGACCTCAATCTGCTAACCCTCGGCGACGACGAAGCTCGCTCAATGGGCATACGGGTTGATGCGGCGCGGGTGTCCCTGCTAGCGGCGGCGGCACTGGTCACCGGCGCCGCCGTGGCGGTGAGCGGGACCATAGCATTTGTCGGCCTCGTGACCCCTCACATCCTCCGACTGGTCATCGGGCCAGACCACCGGGTCCTCATCCCCATGAGCGCCCTGGGCGGCGCCGCGTTCGTCATACTGGCTGACACGGTCGCCCGGGTCGTCATTCAGCCGGCCGAGCTCCGCGTCAGCATCATCACCGCCTTTGTTGGCGCGCCATTCTTCATCTTCTTGCTCATAAAGAATAAGCGTCAGGTCTACTCCCTATGAGAATTCCAAAGCAGAAAGGAGCCACCTTGCCATTCAGAAAGCACTGCATTCCATTGGCATCCCTATTGTCCCTGATGCTTCTATTACTGGCGGCGTGTTCGTCAGCGACCCCGGCCCCCACGGCAACCGCCACTCCGGCGCCGGCCACAGCCTCCACTGCCACTAGTACCCCAGCTCCGGTCTCAACCCCGACGCCCACCGCTCCAACCCCGACGCCTACGGCTACGCCCGTGCCTACTGCCACTCCCATGTCACTGGCGTCTGAGTTTGAAGGCGTTCCTGGGATCATTGATCCCACCAACTTCGACTGGCCACGCCAGGTCGAAGGCCTCAACGGCATGGTCACCATTCCAAGCAAGCCGTCAAGGGTCATAACCGCTTCCGTCGGCCACGACGAAATAGCAGTGCCGCTCATATCACTGTCCAGGCTCGTCGGGGTGGGGGAAGCCACCAAGAACGCTACGTTTTCCAACGTAGCCTCTCTGGTACAGGACATCCCAGTGATCACCAGGGATCCGGAGACCATAATCGTCCTATCTCCAGAGGTCGTCGTCACCAGTCCGTTCTTTGCGGCGGAAGGTATCGACGCCCTGTCCAGGCTCAACATCCCCGTGGTACAGACCGACCTGGTACAGGGGCCTGAGGAAAGAATTGAGAGCATCCTTCTGATGGGATACATTTTAGGAGAGGAGGAACGCGCCGTAGAGTTTGCCGTGGAGGTCCGGGAAAGATACAACTCTCTGGTGGCCGTGACGGGCGCCGCCGGCCCCAAGCCCCGTGTCCTTGCCCTGACTCAGTACGCGGATACCATCTGGACCGCCGGCGCAGGTTCAACAGAGGGTGGCATAATCGCCGCCTCCGGAGGGATCAACACCGCCGAAGAAGCCGGTATTGTGGGGAATCTGACCACCAACCTTGAAGGGGTGATTGCCATGGCCCCAGACATAGTGATTATTCCTCAACCATCGGAGTTCGGCGCTGGGGAGTTCCGCCAAAGCCTGCTGAGAAACACCGCTCTTGCTGAGGTCCCGGCAATCAAGAACGGCCAGTTACACATCGTGGAAAGCAAGCACTTTACCACCCTTTCCCATTGGAATATCCTCGGGATGGAGGCTCTGGCCCGCATCCTCTGGCCGGACCTTTTTCCCGGTCCGGTAGACTACGAATTCAGCCTTGCCGAGTAGTACGGGCTATGAAAGAACAAAGCTCTAGTGCCGTAAGCGCCGAGGGGCTCCACTACGAAGTGGATGCCAAATCACTTCTGGACGGAGTGGACTTGCACGTTGAGCGGGGGCAGTTCGTTGGGCTGATAGGGCCCAACGGCGCGGGGAAAACAATGCTGCTCAGGGCCATGGCGGGAGTCCTTCGCTACAGCGAGGGTGTAGTGCTGCTGGACGGAACCGACGTCAAGAACGGTTCGCCCAGGGACATTGCCAGGGCCCTGGCCCTTGTGCCCCAGGTTGCACCATACACCCAGGGCTTCACGGCGCTGGAGCTGGTGCTCATGGGAAGGTACCCTCACATGGGCCGGTTCCAAATCGAGGGCAGGGAGGACAACCTGATTGCCAGGAACGCCATGCGCCTGACCGAGACCGAGCAGTTCACAGATAGGACTCTGGACACCCTTTCCGGCGGCGAACGCCAGCGCATCTTCGTCTCCCGTGCCCTGGCACAGCAGCCCCGCGTCCTTCTGCTGGACGAACCCACCTCCAACCTGGATATCCTTCATCAGCTGAAGGTGATCACCCTGGTTAGGAGGATGGTGGACGATGGGCTAACCGCCATTGCCGCAATTCACGACCTGCAGATGGCGGCCCGCTACTGCGACCGGCTGGTGCTGATGAAAGACGGTAGAATCCTGGCCAAGGGCTCACCGGAAGAGGTGCTGACCCCGGAGACCATTCAGGTCTCCTTTGGCTTGAAAGCCGCCGTATATCGAGACCCTGTTGCCGGCTCCCTGGCCTTGAGCCTGATCGGCCCGGCGGAGGAACGGCCCGGTAATGATGGCGTCCCAGCGGCTCTGGCGCCGGAGCCGGACGCCCGGCTAGACACTGGAATAGGAGTTGAACCATGAACACCCAGGACCCCGCCGCGACGCCCCACAGGCCGGCCGGGCTTCGCCACGGCCGCATTGGTCTTGTGATAGTGAACACCGGCGACGGCAAGGGAAAGACCACCGCCGCCCTGGGTGTAATCTTTCGTGCCTGGGGCAGGGACTTTCGCGTTAAGATGTTCCAGTTCATCAAGCATACGGGAGCGCGCTTTGGGGAGCACCACGCGGCGGACCGGATAGGCATACCAATTGAATCCTTCGGCGACGGCTTTACCTGGCTCTCCAAAGACATGGACCAATCGACGGCTATGGCCGTGGCGCAGTGGGAACGCTGCAAGGAGGCGATACTGAAGGGTGAGGAGGACATCATTGTCCTGGACGAATTCACCTACCCCATGCACTACGGCTGGGTATCGGTTGAGGAGGTGGTGGAGACCCTGGGACGGAGACCGCCGGAACTGCACGTGATTATCACAGGCCGCTACGCCCCCCAAGAGATCATTGACTGCGCCGACCTTGTGACGGAAATGAAGATGATAAAGCACCCCTATGAAGACCACGGAATCGTTGCGCAGAGGGGCATAGAGTTTTGAGGCACGGCCATTATTGTGGCCGGGGGCTGATACGCCGTCCCTTCGGTAGCATTTAAGGAGTCACCTAGCATGGCACTCGCTTGCCCCGGTAATCTCGGCAGCCTGGCCAATGGAGGTGTGGTATGCCTAGATGTCGTTAAGCACTTGGAGTCTCGCTAGTCCTCGCTTCAACGTCACATCGCCCCGGCACAGCTCAGCCTCCATCATCTTCGTGTAGGGGAACGAATTCGCCCCACCCTTCGTATTTATTAGTAAGCAGTCTGATCTACCATAGATACGGAGAGAGTCGGGATGAAAGCCAAAGTCAAGAACACTCTTCTAGCCGCGATAGGCATTTCGGTAGTCCTGGCGGCGCTGGCCGCTTGCGGGAGCAATCCCAGAACTGACAGCGCATCGGTGAACGGTGCCGTCACCTATCGGGAGCGGTTGACCCTCTCTCCGGGAGCGAAGCTTGTGGTGGAACTGCGTGACGTGTCCTATGCCGATGCCGCGTCAACGCTTATCGCTCGACAGACCGTCTCCGACCCAGGACAGGTCCCCATCGAGTTCAAAATCGATTACAACCGCGACGACATCGATCCCGGGAATACATATGCAGTTAGCGCCAAAATCATCGAGTCGGACGGACGTCTCGCCTTCACCAACGATACGGCATACGACGTGATCACCCGCGGCAATCCCAACAAGGTGGATATGCTCCTGGTGCTCGTCCAGCCCCCACCCGACCTCGTCAAAGATGGCGCCGACTGGCGGGAGTGGGTGGAGGTCCCGGCCCGAGTGATCTGGGCCAACCTGATACCGAAGGAACGGGAACACTTCCTTCGCATTGGCTACTACCAGTCCACCATAGAGGGCTGTGCCCGGCCCGGTAGCCAGGGGCTGAGGGGGAAGGCAACAAGATCATTGCCACCGTAACGCTCATGCAGCCTCCTCCCACAGCATGGGCAATTCCCTGCGATGAGCAGTTGGTGGAACTCGATGCCGTTGAGCCGATAGAGGCTTCGCTTGAGCCGGGCGAGACCTATCATGTGATCGTCAACGACATGGCAACCACATCCTTCAGCCTACCCAGATCCAACCTTGGGCACACCTTCATCACCGAGTCGCCCATCCAGAGCGCGGAGATCATGGTATTGGAGAGCGCGCCGCCGCAGTACCAACTGTGCGTAGTATCCGGTCTGCCAAGGGGAAGCGGCTGCTCGCAGTTCAACGGCTACGAAATCCGGCGAAGGGAGTCGAATGAGATCGAGGTGGTCGTCACGCACCACGAGATCGCCGACCAGCTGGTCGTATGCACCGCCGACTTTCCCATTGTGGAGACCAACGTACCACTCGGTTCGAACTTCGAGCCGGGCGAGGAGTACACCATTCGCGTTAACTCGGACACCACGGTGTCGTTTGTGCCCCAGTAGGTGAGTACCTGCACCCCACCAGAGACGAATATCTCATTTTCCAAGGAGGTCATCTTGCCGGTGCGGGAGCCCATTCTTATAATGAGGAAGCACCACCGGGGGTTCTGACCAAGTCACGAGATTCAGGATTTAGCCGAATATCAGTACCTAGGCCTGCCTCCGGATGTAGCCAGGGTACTTTGGTCACATCGCCGCCAATGCGATGCGGGGAACACGGTATAAGCATTAGTGGCGCGATGAGTGCCTAGCCTTAAGTGGTAATACGGTAGTGAGAACAACGGACAAAATTGCCAATCTTCTCTGGGAAGCACGGACCTTTGGGGGTCTGGTTCCAATTGCGGCTGCATCCGGGATCGACTCAATTGAAGCCGCCTACCGTGTTCAACGCAAAATAGAGGCGATGGCAGCCATGCCAAGATACGGCTGGAAAGTTGGCGCCACCAGTCAAGAGGCTCAACGGGTTCTCGACACTGAGGGGCCAGCGACAGCGCCTATGTTTGCACCTTTCTGCTTCCAGAGCCCAGCCGATGTCGCCGTGCTTCCTGGCCAGAACGCGAGCGTCGAGAGCGAGTTCGCCTTCCGCTTCGCCCGTGATCTGCCGAAACGGCCGACCTCGTATGATCTGGACGAGGTCATAGATGCAGTGGATGCTTTGCTTCCTGCGATTGAGATAGTTGGTGGCCGCTTCGAGGGAGGTTTCAGCAAGATTGGTCCCATCAGACTAGTCGCTGATATGGTCGCACACACAGCCTTTGTTTCAGGACAAGAGGTAATCAACTGGCGTGGGATTGACCTCAGGTCACATTCCGTATCTCTGTTTAGGAATGGAGAGAAGGTAGGCGAAGGCACGGGCTCTCTTGTCCTGGGCGATCCTCTGCTGGTCTTGCATTGGACAGCTAATCATCTCTTGAATAGGGGCGAGTTCATCAAAGCAGGCCAGATAGTGACCACCGGGACATGCACGGGGATAACGCCTGTTGTGGAGGGCGACGACTTTACCGCGGACTTTGGAACCTTGGGCAAAGTAGAAGTTAAGATAGTGCCAAAACCAACGTAGGGATTCCTATTCCAAAAGTAAACACTGCTCTCTGTATCAGAATAGAGCGTCAAGTCGGAAACGTTTTTGTCCCTGCATATGACACGCCACTACATGAACACTCTAACGGCCCAAGGCGTAGGATTCACGCCGCGGGTCGGCGCCACCTTGCAAGATCCCCAGTTCTTTATCAACTACGATTGCGCAAGCGCCTCCAGCTAGCTCTGTCCACTCTGGCCAGCGCTCGACGTCATGGCCAAGTGACTTTAAGGCGTTCGCGGTCACTTCGTTGATACGGCCTTCAAGATTCAAGCGGCCGGGTAAATATGGGTGCGGCCATGAGGAGCCAGGAAAGCTGTAGCTGATTGCCCGCGGCGCCTCGATGGCCTCTTGCGGATCCATGCCGAACTCGACGATGTTGAGGAACACTTGCGCCATGGTTTGAACTTGTGCGTCCAGACCAGGTGTGCCGAAAGCCATGAACAACTCCCCGTCCTTAACCACCATGGCCGGATTCGGCGTCAATCGAGGCCGTTTCCACGGCTCGACACGAGCCGGATGGTCGGGGTCCAACCAGGCCTGGGATCCTCTAGTTGAGATTGTGATTCCCAGGCCTGGGACCAGTGGCTCTCCTAGTTGCCCATCACTCGGCGTTGCCGAGAAAGCGTTTCCCCAGCGATCAATCACGCAAGTATAGCTCGTATCGGGTTCCCATTCCGCGTCTAAGCTGGCTGGAGCCTGAATGGTGCTGCGCTGTCCCCTCCGAGTTTGGTGTTGCCACGGATCTCCGTGAGGAGGCATCCCCGGTGCAGCGTGGAGCTGATCGATTTTCTCACGTCGCTTCTTGGCATAGGCCTTAGACAGCAGACCGGGCAAGGGCACGTCGACGAAGTCAGGGTCGCCATAGTACGCGTGTCTGTCGGCAAACGCGAGTTTTATCGCCTCGATGACCAGGTGCAGATACTCTGGTGAGTTGTGCGTCATATCTTTGAGATCAAAGCCTTCCAGTAGTTGTAGCACCTGGATGAGGGAAGGCCCTTGGCACCAGGGGCCGCAGGTTAGAAGGCGATATCCTCTGTAGTCACCCACTAGCGGCTCTTCGATACCCACCCGGAACGAGGAGAGATCGTCTCGATCGAGGAACCCACCGTGCTCCCGGCAGAACTCCGCCATGAGCCTAGCCGGCTCACCCTTATAGAAATACTCTTTCGCCTTTCTTATGGCGGCATCCCGTCCCGCCGACATTGAGCCCTCCTCAACATTGATCATACTTCTAAATAGGGACGCCAAATCAGGATTTACAAGCTTCTCGCCTGGAACCAGTGGGACGCCCCTTGGCATGAATATCTCGGCGGATTGTGGCCATCCGGACAGCCTTTCTTCGGCTCCGGAGATAGCGTCTGCGACCCTTTTAGAGATAGGAAACCCGTTTTCAGCCAATTCCAGAGCAGGAGTGACAACCTGCTTGAAAGTCATAGTCCCGTAGTTCTCCAGTGCCGTAAGCCAGGCATCGCAGGCTGCCGGCACTACGGCGTGGCCCAGGCCGGGCGGCATTTCGCCGTTAAAGGTTTCTACGGGCGCCTTCTTGGGCCACCTACCGAGCCCGCTGATCGCAAATGCTTTCTTTGCTTCAGCAACGTAGACCATGATCGGAGCAACACCTCCAAAGCATGTCATGTGGGGCAGGGTCACGTTTATCACGATCCCAGAAGCCACCCCAGCGTCAATGGCATTACCGCCCTGTTCCAGGATCCTGTAGCCTGCCGCCGTGGCCAAGTAGTGGCCTGATGACACCATGTGCGTCTTAGCTAAAACGCTTGGTCTGTACGAGACAATTCCTAGCGACATTTTCCCCTCCTCAAATTGCGTGAGTATTTTATAGTGTAGTCATGATCTGTGGCAGAACTGTTCTCAGAAGTGATGGCCGGGCGCAAGTTTTGCCGACATTGTATGCGACCCTTTTCTGACGTGGTCAACATCAGGCTCTAGCTCTACTGGGCTTAGCGTTGAGCACCAGCAATGCGGCGAGAACGGCAGTTCCAGCAAGAAGTGTAAATGGAATGGCGTAGCTGCCCACTCGCTCAAACATCAGGGTAGCGAACGGCGGGGCGATTAGCGAAAAGACACTTTGCATAGGCGCACTGGCGCCACGGATTGTGGCATAGTGCTGCCTGCCAAAGAGGTCGGCCTGGAAGGATTGCGGAAGTGACGATAATCCGCCCCATGAAACGGCATACGGAATGTAGACAATGAACAGTGCTGTCAGCGATGTGACCTGGCCTATGCCAAAGACACAAACAGCCAGCACTAGGAATAGGCCTGCCATAAGAAATCGCTTGTTAAAATAATCGCCGGCCCAACTGAGGAACAACCTCCCGGGGGCGCTGAATACGCCATGCACCAGGAAGATAAGGCTTGCTTGGTGTGTTGTGCCGCCAATCGACTGAACAAGAGGGAATATGTTAATCCCTACGGCGCTGGTCACTCCTACGCGCAGTCCATATGAAAGCGAGAAGTACCAGAACGCCGCCGATCGCAGGGCCTGTACTAGAGTGAACTCCTGCTGCGCCTCAGGCGGAGGCTGGCTGCCCAAAGGCGCCCTCAGTTCGTCTTGATGTGATTCTTCCACCGGATCTATGGCAACATCGCCGTCCGGGAGCATTCCATACTGTTCTGGCCTATGGCGCATGATGGCTGCTACCGGTAGCCCCATCAAGAGCACCAGAACCCCCATTATACGAACCGCCCAACGCCAGCCGAACTGCTCGATCATTTGGTTCACAAGTGGAACCATAATCGCCCCCACACTTATTCCTAACCACATGATCCCAAAAGCTCTACCGCGGTGCCGGTGCCACCAGTTTGCCACAGCCGTAGTAATGGGACTTCCAAAGCCAAGGCTGGATCCCATGATCACTCCTAAGAAGAGCACTACTATAAAGACTGTAAAGCTTGATGCAACGCTAAGAACGAGAAACCCAACTCCCATAAGTGGCACACCTAGGAACATCATGGTCCTTGGCCCGAAACGATCAATTAGGTAGCCTTCTAGTGGACCTATGAAAGCCGTTTCAATCCTGGCCACGGCAAGCACAGTGGTAACTGCGGTGAGAGAAACTCCAAAAGTGTGGGACACGGGAATCACGAATGCGTTCAGTCCGTGGTAGTTGAAGCCGGCGCCGAGCAGCATTCCTACAATGCCGCCTAATACAATCCACCAGCCGTAGAATATCCTGGGCCTGCTCTTGTGAATACGTCTATTCATCAATCACCGATTCCGCGGGCAAATGGCCATGCATTAGGATTCCTGCGGGCTGCGCTTACTAGTACTTCCACTTATTAGTCACTAGGAATAGATGTCTTCTGTGTGGGTGAGGCCTACCTGGCTTGACCGCGGCCCAGGACCTTGTACCCATAGTTTTCTTCCGTCCTCTCGGCTGGTGGGAGGACCTCCACGACAGCTCTGGATAGACCGACGACCTCACCGTCGGCATCGAAGCTGTAGTTGTCTCCGATAGCACCACTCCAGGTGATGTTGTACAGGCAGTCCCGAAATCCGTCGGCGTCTTGGTCGTCGTGGGTCTGCTTGAGGCACTCCGCTGCGATGTACACGTCATCGTAAGCGGAGCCGAGATGCCAGGGCAGAGTAATGTACTGGTAGCGTTCCCTAAAGTTGGCAAGAACTTCCTGTGCCTTCTCGTTGTCCGGGTCGGGAGCGGCCGTAATGGCCTTCAGCCCGGTCGCAGCGTCGCCCGCGATATTGAGCGCGGTGGTCCCCACCGTGATTGTTTCCCCATAGATCGGGCCCCGGTAGCCCAGCTCCCGTGCCTGCTTGACGATGGCGCCCGCCGCGAACTCGGACTGAGGCGCTATGTGGAGAGCGTCCGGACCCGCCTCGAACAGCTTAGTCAGCTGAGACCTGTAGTCAGTGGTGTCGGATGCATATCGCTCTTCGGCTATAACCCTGCCGCCGTTTTTCTCAAACTGTGCCACAGAGGTGCGTCTGACACCCTCGGCGTAATCGGTCTCCTCGGTGATGGTGGCCAGCGTGCGTATGCCGTCCGCCCAGAGAAGGTTGCCGGTGCCGATGCCCACCTCGATATCGCTGATCTGGGTGCGGAATATATAGTCCCCTGCGTTGGCTATATCGGGGTTGCTGGCCAGCCCGGAGAACAGGACAACTCCATCCCCCTCGGCAAGCGGTGCGACCCCGAGCATCGCGCCGCTGCAAGACGTCCCGAGGATGATCTTCATTCCATCCACGTCGGTTAGCTTTTTGTAGGCGTTAATTGCATCCTGGCCACTACACTTCGAGTCTTCGACTACAAACTCCAACATACGCCCGTTGATGCCTCCCGCCGCATTGATCTCGTCCAAGGCCATCTTCTTGGCCTGAACGGCCACCATGCCGTAGGTCTCGCCGGGGCCAGTCAGCGATTCCATTACGCCTATCCGGTATGGGCTTTGTTCTCCCTCATCTTCGCCGCAAGCCGCGGGCACCGTTGCCAGGACTGCCAGCAAGCCTAACGCGAGGATTCGTTTCCAGGACGAGAACTGCATGAACTACTCCTTTAACCTCCCGCCGTGATCTACCTTGTCTTCGTAGGGACAGCCGTGATTATAACGCCAGACTGCCCTCCCGTCTCCTGGTGGAGAGTAGCGGACGGTATGGACATAGACGCAGACAGCTTCTATTCCCGCCTGGCGAGCCGCTGCTTATGGCCCTGAATGGTTGATGAACTCCAGGTGGTTCCACCTCATCCGGAGTGGGGCGTCCCTGCCCGGGATAGTACTCCCGCATTTCTATGGGATGAGTACATAAAGGCGATGGAAGTAGGAACCCCAACACGTCAAGGAACCGTCAGCTCCACCGCAGTGCCCAATATCCAGTGTCGCTGCTATCTCAGCCTATCAGAAAAGGCGTACTCTCTCTTGGAGATTATCTCCAACAAGACCGGTTGGCCTTCGGCTACAATTCTCTCCGCCTTTTTGATTGCAGAGATGATTTCATCTGGCTTATCTATGCGTTCTGCATAGCCACCCATAGCCCTTACCACCTCCGCGTAGTTACCTGAGAGAGACTTGACTCCGTACCGCTCTGCAGCTACAGGGAACTGCTCAGGTCCATAGATCCCCATGCCAGAGTTATTTAGAAGTATGGTTAGAATAGGTATTTGTTCTCGCACCGCGGTCTCGAAGTCGAGTCCCACCATACCGAAAGCGGCGTCACCCATCACATTGACGGCTAGCTTTTCCGGCGCCGCCATCTTGGCTCCCATAGCCAGTCCCAAGCTGTTGCCCAGTTGTGTAGATTTGCCCCAACCGATGAATCCCCTGGGGATCACTGCCTCGAAAAAGGGGGACATCTCGTCACGGGGACTCCCTGAATCGTGGGTGACGATGGTATTCCGGCGATCGACGGCATGCATGAGGTCCCATATGACTCTGTATGGGTTAATGGGGGTCTCATTTGAGGTCAGTTTGGGCATCCATTCCTTCAGCCAGGCTTCCTTTACTGATTTGATCTCGTCCGCAACTCGCGAGTCCTCTCTGCGTTCCTTGGAGACCCGCCCTTCCAACGATTCGATGAGTTGCTGAAGAACCAGCTTGCTGTCTCCAATGATGGCGTGGTCCGCTGGGTAGTCTTTGTTGATGTCGTCGTCGTTACTAGTGGAATGAATTAGGGTTTTGCCTGAAGGTATGGTTACGCCAAACGAGGTCAATGTGAAGCTGGTGCCAATACCGAAGACGAGGTCCGCCGATTTGAGGAAGTGCACTACCCCTCTCGTAGTAGTAGCGCCGCCGGAACCTATGGAGAGGGGGTGGTCTTCAGGAAAGACGCTCTTAGCACCTATTGTAGTCATCACAGGCGCCTGCAGAATCTCGGCTAGGCGGCGAAGCTCATCCCAGGCTTCCGCGTAAAGGACGCCTTGCCCAGCGTGGATCACGGGACGCTGGGCTTTGAGCAGTGCCTCGGCCGCTTTCTCAATATCTCTGGGGTCGCCGGCTGCCCGGTGTGACTGTACCGGCGCGTAAGTCATTAGTGATTCTTTAAGCTCATCAGATGCGACATCGGATGGAAGCTCCAAGAGAACAGGAGCAGGATGTCCCATGCGGAGCAGTGAGAAGGCGCGACGCATTATGCCAGGAATACGCTCTACCATATTGATTTGAGCTGACCACTTGGTGACCTCTCGATAACTTAACGAGGGACTGAAATTGGGCCTGATGCCTATCCGGTCGCGGGCCGCAGCAGCTGGCAGCAGCAAGATGGGCGTGGAGTCATCGTAAGCCTGGGCAACACCAGGAAAAGCGTTTTCTGCGCCAGCCTGTGCTTGCATAGTGAACACGCCTATGCTCTTACCATTGCGAACCCTAGTGTAGGCATCCACCATATTTACGCCGACGCGTTCCTGACGAAAAATTATTGGCCTGATGCCAGCGATGGCGCATGCCTCAATCAGAGGGTTGCTGGGAATACAGCCAATAAAATCGATGTTCTCTCGCTTCAGTATTTCGGCTATTGCAGTCACGCCATTCATGAAACCCTCCGGCTATTTTGCATTGGCTTATGAATAGACTTCGAACCCTTCGCCTAAAGCGCCGATGCTATCTTCAGCTTCATAATCTGATCGGTTCCTTTATATATACGGCAGACCCCGGTATCAACAAGATACCCGCCCGGCCTGTATAGAACAACTATCCCATACCTCCCTGGATCTGAACACACCTGCCGGCAGCTTGGAATGATTCGTCGTCGCGTTCTGCTTCAGATCAAAGGCCTACGGAGCAAGGTTTCCCAAGGCACCGTGGGGACCGTTGCCTTTGTAGTACTGATGTCACTCCTCCACCCTCTCTCATGGTAACAGGGTGCTATTCCTACCTAACAAGGGAAACGTGGGCTATGTCAATGTCGGACGTCTCACTGGCGTTCCAGATGCGGCCCAGTCGCCACTTCACGTCCTCAATCTCTTCAGGACTCCAAACTAGGATGAGTAGTATAATGCCGCCGTACGCTAGCCCGGCAGGCATAGCGAGCAAGCTGTCCGAGGAGGTCGAAATGCATACTCTTCAGCGCATCCTGGGGGCCTACTCCATGGTGATAGCCTTCGCTGTCGCCTTGAACTTCATCCTCACACCCTTCTTCTTCGACAACGACACAGGGTACCCCATATGGGATGTCCTGGACTTCTTCATGGCGGCGGCGATTCTCATCGTGTTCGTCGCGAGTTGCGTGGATATGTGGCGTCTGTGCCGGGCCGGAGGTGAAGCCGACCTAAAGCGCTACCTGAGCGCGAACGTTGCCTTCTTCGCAACCGGCGTGCTGCTGCTCCTGTTCTTCTCGAACTGGGCTGCCCACCTCGTGAAGCACGCCAGCCTGGAGGACTGGACCATCTGGGCGATAATCGACGCCATCCTGCCACCGATAGTGGGCGCCGGCGGGCTCAGGCTCTGGCGCACTTCGTGAAGTCAGGGGGCGCGTCCTCATAGAGAAGCTGATCTAGCGGGCGGGCAGAGTTGGCAAGGGCCTGATGGCCTTGGCGGTTTGTAGTTGGGTCTCGCTGAGAGTAAGGAAGTAGAGGCTTAACCCATTTCGCATTGGCCGTAAGGACGATGTCTCCAAGGTGAATGTGGCTCCCGCGTACTACACCTACCCCGGCAGCGGAGCTACTGTCTTCCGTGGCTTCTGGCGTTGCCGTCCGATTGACTCGGATGGATTCCGCCTTGATACTAGTTGTGCAAGCTTGAACCTAACCCAGACAACAAGTTCGGGGTGTGGGGAGCAAAGCGGAGCCACCACTGCTCAAGACGCACGGCGATGAACAGGCTTACACATCTCTCACGCTGGATAACCGAGTCCCCGGCCTTCGAGGCCGGCATCGTAGCTGTCATCATCGTCAACGCCCTGCTGCTTGGAGTCGGGACCTCTCCAACGTTCGATGGGCAGTACGGGGAATGGATCAATGCCGGCTACCGGATCGCTTTGGCGGTGTTCATCGTCGAGGCGCTGCTCAAGATGACCGCGTCGTCGCCGCGCGTCGCCGGGTACTTCAAGGACGGCTGGAACGTATTCGACTTTCTGGTCATAGTTTTCGCGCTGGTACCGGCGACTGGGCAGTTCGCCATGGTCGCCCGGCTGGCGCGCCTGCTTCGAGTGCTGCGCCTCGTGTCGACAATCAGAGACCTGCGGCTGATAGTGAGCGCGCTCGTCCGCTCCATCCCCAGCGTGGGGCACGTCATGATGCTGATGAGCATCATCGTCTACATCTACGCCATCATCGGATACCACCTGTTCAGCGAGCACGACCCCGAGAACTGGCGGAACCTGGGGATCGCCGTCCTGACCTTGTTCAACATCATCACACTGGAGGGATGGACAGTGGTGATGTTCACCGCGATGGAGCTCAACTCGCTGGCGTGGGTCTACTTTGTCAGCTTTGTGGTGGTGGGCACCTTTGTGGTGATCAACCTGTTCATCGCAATCATCATCAACAACCTTGACGAGGCCAAGCTGGAGCATCTCCGTGACCTAGAGCGCCCGGTATCACGGGAGGAGCTTCTGCGCGAGATCCGCACGACCCAGGAGGCGCTCCGCCGCCTCGAACGGCGCATGAACGACAATTAGAGCCAATAGTTCCCGCCCTGCGTTGTCCAATGGGGCTAGGCTGCAGACCGCGATCTGGTCAAAACGTCTCGGCGTCTGCTATGAACCAATTCCTGATAAGGGCATTCAATGAGCTGTCCTCCTTCATGGAGGCATGGCGCTGTCGTAAGCTCAGACCCAGGAGTCGCCATCAGCGGGTGTTGGGGACGCGCCGCTGGGCTTTGTCGAGAATATTGAACTCATCGTAGAAAGCGACCTCCTGAGACAGGCGGGATTTCAGGCTCTTGACAGGCCAACCACATCAAACTATGCTGGCCGGGATTTCCCAAGGCACAACTGCTTTTCCGTTCTGGAATCTGCAGTGAGTAGCGGTTATATGACGCTCGAAGCAACTGAAGCTTTCCTAGAACCCCGGTGCTCAAGTCAGGCCCGAGTTAGCATTCAAGCCCTCTGGAAGGTCTTTGGCTCGGACGAAGGCCCTGATGTTCTCCAGAGGATCGCTGGACTGTCTAGGGCTGAAGTTCAGGCCACCTACAACTGCGTTGTTGCTCTACAAGACGTCAACTTCGACGTGTATGACGGGGAGACGTTCGTTGTCATGGGCCTCTCCGGGAGCGGGAAGTCCACCCTGGTCCGCTGCATCAACCGGCTCATCAAACCCACCACGGGTTCCGTCTTGGTGGACGGCGATGACGTTTTGGGATACGACGATGAGGAGTTGACGGCGTTCCGCCGGACCAAGACCTCGATGGTCTTCCAGCAGTTCGGCCTCCTGCCCCACCGCACCGTTCTGGAAAACACCGCGTGGGGCCTGGAAATTCAGAATGTTTCCCTGGAGGAACGGTCGGAACGCGCCCAAGAGGTCCTTGAGCTTGTGGGGCTTGGGGAGTGGGGAGAGTATCGGCCCTTCGCACTGTCCGGCGGCATGCAGCAGCGCGTTGGCCTGGCTAGGGCATTAGCCAGCGACCCGGAAATCTTGCTGATGGACGAGCCATTCAGCGCTCTTGACCCCCTCATACGTCGGGACATGCAGGACGAACTCATGCGGCTTCAGGAGCATATGCAGAAGACCACTATCTTCATCACCCACGACCTGGCAGAAGCCGTGCGACTAGGCAACCGCATCGCCATCATGCGCGATGGGGCTATCATCCAGATGGGGACTCCTGAGGAGATCGTAGCTGAGCCAGTGGATGAGTACGTGGCGGACTTCACGCGAGACGTTCGCCCGTCCACCGTCGTGACGGTGGGCTACATCATGGATCGCCACGGGACCAAGCAGGCGTCGGCAGAGATCAGCAGACCCAACGCTAACGTGGCTTCTGAGCAAACGGTGGATGAGGCGCTCTCCCAGCGATGGTCCACCCCTGGACAGCTCCCGGTGATGGATGAATCCGGTGCCCTGGTAGGCGTGATAGACCGGGACGCCCTGCTCCAGGCAGCCTTTGAGCAGCCCAGCTTCTCCAGCGACAATCACGGGACGGCCGCGGCCCCAGCCGAGGTCTCCCCCACCAAAGCCCGAGGAGTGGCGCCACCCCCGGAAGTAGAGAAACCGCCCGTAGACCAATCTCTTACTGGACGCATAAGCGCCGGCTTTGGGCGACTGGGCTACGCACCAACTTTGCTGTTGGGCATCCTGACAATGGCTGTATGCACGGCCATTGTGTCGATCATTTGGGGACTAGGAGTCTCCTTCCCAGTGAATTGGGGCCCGGATATTTCAACATGGGTCAACGATTCCCTTCGCTTGCTGACCCGCACCGGCGCTCCGGTGTTTGACACCGTTTCGGACGCTGTGCTGTCGTTCCTGCTGCTCTTGGAGGACGTGCTGCGGTGGTTCCCCTGGCCCACGGTGGTGTTGGGCATCGCGCTGCTGTCTTGGCGAACCGTGAGTTGGAGATTTGGGCTCTTCGCTGTGGGAACGTTGGTGGCGATGGGCGTGGTTGGCCTGTGGGGGAGCGCCGTGGAAACGATTGCATTGATCGTTGTGGCGGCGACCTTCTCCGTGGCCATAGCCATCCCACTGGGCATTCTGGCGGCCAGCAACAACGCTGTGGACTCCGCCGTGCGGCCCATCTTGGATGCCATGCAGACCATGCCGCCCTTTGTCTACCTAGTGCCCGGCATCATGCTGTTCGGCATCGGCAATGTCCCGGGCATCTTCGCCACGGTGATCTACGCCGTGCCCCCTGCCATCAGGCTGACCAACCTGGGTATTCGACAGGTGACGCCACAGGTGGTGGAGGCCGCCCAGTCCTTTGGGACCACCCGACGGCAGCTCTTGCAGAAGGTCCAGCTACCTATGGCCATCCCCACCATCATGGCGGGCATAAACCAGACCATCATGATGGCCTTGGGCATGGTGGTGGTGGCGTCGCTCGTGGGCGCCGGTGGGTTGGGCGAGGACGTGTTACGGGCCCTGGGCCGGTTCCGACCTGGTGAAGCGTTGCTAGCGGGACTAGCCATAGTGGCGCTGGCAATCATCCTGGACCGCATTACCCAAGCCTGGGCGCGGAACCGGCAGGCCTCGCTGGGCGAAAAGTCTTAGCAAGGCAGAAAGCAAGCACAAGAATTCCAAGATACAAGGAGGATCGCACAATGAAGGTTAAGACTTGGAGGGTAGGACTCGGACTGCTCAGTCTAATGGTGGTATTTCTGTTTGCAGCAGGAGCTTGCGCAGGAGAAGAGGAGAAGCCCACCGTCATTTTCTCTGACCTGAACTGGGACAGCGCCCAACTGCAAAACGCCATTGCTGCCAGGATTGTCGAAACGGGGTACGGCTATCCGACCGACAAAGTGTTTGGCGCCACCGTGCCGCTTATGGAGGCTCTCACCAGAGGGGACACCAACGTCACCATGGAGATCTGGCTGCCAAACCAGCAGGAAGCCTATGACACGGCCATCGCCGAGGGCACTATTAAGCCAGTAGGAAACAGCTTGGAGGACAACTGGCAGAGCGCCTTCATCATTCCCCAATACGTGGCGGATGCCAACCCCGGCCTCCAAAGCGTCCAGGACCTGCGTGACCATGTGGAACTCTTTGAGACGCCGGATTCAAACGGGAAAGCTCGGCTGCTGAACTGTCCTCCAGGCTGGGAGTGCGAGATCACCAACACGAAGCAAGTTGCGGGTTATGGATTGGACGACGTGGTTGAGCTAGTCAACCCAGGCTCGGGCGAGGCTCTGGAGGCCGAGATCAGGGGCTCCTATGAACGGCAGGAGCCGGTGCTCTTCTACTATTGGGGGCCCACTACCTTGAGCAACGACCTGAACAACGAGTATGGCGGCTTCAAGCTTCTGGAAGAGCCCCCGTATAGCCTAGAGTGCTGGGAGGCCGAGCGGGGCTGCGGATACTCATTAGCGCAAGTGCTCATCGTTCTGCGGCAAGACCTGATCGACCAGGCGCCAGACTTGGTTACCATGTTCGAAAAGTGGGACTTCAGTGCTGCTAACCAGTTGGAAGCGGAGGGTTACCTCTCCAACCTAGATGGGGACTATACCGCAGCAGCAGACGAGTTCCTGCGGAAGAACTCGGCCTGGAAGAACTGGGTGACCACGGATGCCACGGAAAAGGTTGAGGAAGCCCTCGGTTCCTAGAACGCAGCTCAATCGCTAATGCTGACTAGCCCCACCTTACGGACACAAGGCGGGGCTAGTTGTCTTGAAAGACACGTATGAGACTGCATCGCCCGCAGTTGCCGGCCGATAGAGTGGTCGTCTGGGCCAGGGTTGGCCAGATAGTTGCACTGACCATGGTCATCGCCACCACAGTGGTGACCTGTGCCCCCGATAGCGCCTCGCCAGTCGCTCCCACCGTCCTAGACGGACTGGCGTCGCCACGGGGTTTGACCCCCCAAGATGACGGCCGGTTGCTCATCGCAGAAGTGGGCGGCGGCCGTATCTTGGTCTTGGATCGCCAAAACCAGCTCTCGGTACTGCATGAAGACCTGCCATGGCTGAAGAACGGGCCAGAGGGTGCGCCCGCCGGGGTCTCCGCCGCAGTTCAGATGGGCGGAGCCACGTACTACGTGGTGGGAGAAGCCCGGGCCAAGGGGTTCCGCGAGGTCTACGAGATTACCCCGGGAGCCCACCCCGTGGGTCTGACCGGTCAGGACCCTTTAGGCATTCATCCCCCAAAACCCATCGTCAATCCCTATGACCTGCTGGTTGCGTCCTCTGGCGGATTGCTGGTCAGCGACGCGGGCGCCAACGTGGTCTGGCGCGTTAGCCTGGCCGGCGACATTCATCTTTACGCCAGGCTGGAACCCCAAAGCCACCACACTACAGAGGGCCAGGTGCAGGTTGAAACCGTGCCTACCGGAATGACATCGGGCCCTGATGGCGCAACCTATGTTGCCACCCTGACGGGATTCCCCTTTCCCACTGGCGGCGCGCGGGTCTTGCGCTTGCAGGATGGCAACGGTGACGGCGATGCCCTAGACTCTGGCGAGACCACCGTCTACGCCTCAGGGTTCACCACCGCAACGGATGTGGCCTTTGAGGCAGATGGAGCCATGCTGGTCACCGAGTACAGTGGCGACATGAACGCCCTAGCCGAAGTTGGCTACAAGAATTCCAGCCTGTTTCCCGGAAGGCTGGTTCGCTGGCGAGACGGCGCCATCACGGTGGTGGCCAGCGACCTGGTTTCTCCAACGGCAGTGGGTGTAATGGACGGTCGTATCTACGTAAGCGAGGAGTTCGCCGGAAGGGTGCGGGTCATCGAACCGTAGTGCCGTGGCTCAGCAGCTATGACCAGACGCCCGAAGAATCAGCGCCTCCTGTGAAGCTCTCCGCTGTCAGACTGGGAAAGTGCATAGTTGCGGACTTGGAGCCGTGGTCTTCCACCTTCGGGCTGGCGTGGGACCGCAAATCAACCCCACCTTGGCCTCTCGGATCTCGTCCGGCTAGAGGAGCCTGCTTTCAGCGACGAGTGCTGGGCCACTACCAAGGCCTGCGCATACCAGGACTCCACGATTATCATTGGAATAAACACAGAACTGAACGACAGAGCACCGGACGTCATTGCCATGTTCGGCAATTGGGGTTTCGACATCGACCTCTACAAGGAAGTAGCCGCCTGGCAGAACGAGAATCAGGACGCGAGCAATGAGGACGCTGCTCTATGGTGGCTCAACGGCAACGTTGACGTTTGGAGCAACTGGGTCACGAACGAGGCATCCGATGCTATCAAGGAGGCTCTGGAGGCCAACACGATACCGGACGGCTGGCCGACGGGGTAGAGATTAGCGCCCGCTGTGTTGCCCAGCGTCGGCATTGCGTGACGCTCCAGGGTTTGTATCCAGCTCGAGATGTGCCTGGCGTTACGCCAACGGGGTCTGTTGGCCTCATGCGTCGCTCTGGCCGCTTCCCTGAAGGTCGGCATAGCGGGTGAGCGCTTGTCGGCCAGTGGGTCGCGACCTTCCGCAACGGCGGAACGGTTCTCCCCCGCCTTCTCGCGGGCCATGGCCAGGCTCACCGAGGGAAATCCTCCCAAGCCTATATCTCTCCTGCGTCCGTCTATGGTTATGCGCTGTACCCAGGGCTTACTCCCGCTTTGCTGATGTACAGGTGCAGGCCTCCGCCATCCGAGTATCGCCCAGGGTCTTTGAGAGCCTTGGCCCGCATCGCGGACAGTGCCATGGGTACGTCCCTCTGTGGTGAAATATTCCCACGTATCTTACCTCACTTGGGACGGGATACCAGAGGTGCCATGCGGCACGGATGGGACATCAAACGGTGTCTCTCAGGCACAAACTGGGGACATTATAGGACAATAGAGGACAGGGACGAAAGGGACAGTGGTGGAGCTGAGGGGACTCGAACCCCTGACTTCCTCCTTGCAAAGGAGGCGCTCTCCCAACTGAGCTACAGCCCCACGCCTGAATCAAGTATAGGTAGCCGCTTCTTGACGGTCAAGGAATAAGCCCTCCGTCCTTGCTTACCCTTCCCGACTCCGCTATTATGATGGCACCGTATGGGTGGAGGCCGAGATGCCGTTTAGAGTAGGTCCAGTTGAGCTTATACTTTTGCTTGTCGTAGTGCTCATCATATTTGGCGCCGGCAAGCTTCCTGAAATTGGTGGCGCCATGGGCAAAGGCATCCGCGCATTCAAGCGCGGCCAAGAAGGCCTGCAAGACCGCGACGATGCCGAAGATGAAGCCGGCGATGCAAAGTCGGGTTCCAAAGCCAGCGCTAAGTCCAAGGAGGAAGCCAAGACGTAGCACCGGTTTCTTGAAAGTACCTGAAGAAGCCTTTGCCACTGCAAGGCTCTTCTTCTTTACCCGCTGGATTCAGGAACGGCGTCTGATACTGTGCTGGTATCGCGTCGTGCCAGCCAGGCCAGCCATATCCCCGCCTCGTACAGCACTATTATCGGAAGCGCCACCAGCGTCTGATTGATGGGGTCAAACGTGGGGGTGATCAACGCTCCCAGCACAAAGGCGAGCACAAAGCTCAACCTGCGCCATTTGGCGAACGTCTTGTGACTGATCACGCGCAACTTGGCCAGGGTAAACATGAGTACCGGCGTTTCAAAGACCAACCCCATCCAGAACAGCAGATTCACCATGAGGTTTACGTAGTTGCCAATGCGTATCATTGGCGCGGCAATGTCCGAGTTGAAGGTAAGCAGGAACCTGAACGCCGGTGGGATTATGACAAAGTAGCCAAAAGATATTCCCAGCGCAAACGCCAGCGATACTCCAGGAAGCAGGACCAGCAGGTATTTCCTCTCTTTGGGAGTTAGGCCGGGTGTGACGAACATCACCACCTGGTAGATAAGCACGGGAAGGGCCAGGATTATTCCACCGAGGAAGGACACTTTCATGGTGATTCCCAGCATCTCCGTGGCTTCCGTGAAAACAAGTGGCGCGCCCGTAAAGCCAGGAAGGTCGGTTGCCGGGCGCTGCAGAAACAGCAGGATTTGACGGTGAAAGATGAAAGTGACCACGGTGCCAACGACCGAGGCCAGTGCGGCGATGAACAGTCTGCGCCGCAACTCTTCTAGGTGGTCTCTTAACGTAAGTCCTTCTTGCTGCTCTGTTGTCAACGTTCCGGATTGGTCTCCTGTTGCCGCTCGGCTGTGGATGGAATCTGCTGGCGTTCAGTAGTCTTGCCGGTAGGGGGTTTTCCTTCCAGATCGTCAAGGTCTATTAGTCTCGGTATCTCTGAAGTAGCGCGTTGCAACTCACGCACGTATCTACCCAGAGTGCGAGACACCTCTACCATCCGGGAAGGGCCCAACACCAACAACGCCACCAGCATTACGAAGAACATCTCGAATATTCCTACACCAAAGAAGTTCACAACTTCTCTCCTCTGACCCGGCACGTCTCGCAGCTTCCCATCTCAGGCGGCGGGTTGAGCTCCGCACCCATTTCTCGGAGTAATTCTGTGGATAGACACATGGGAAGGCCTACCACGTTAAGATAACACCCTTCTACCGAAGCTACCGGGGAAAACTCCTCGTCTTGTATGGCGTAAGCACCTGATTTATCCATGGCCTGTCCCGATTCCACCCACGCCCTAACCTCCTCCTCACCGTAGCGTCGCATCGTTACCTTGCTAGTGCGGTATCCGCTGCGGCTTTCTCCGGAACCGGTGTCTAGGACAACGACCCCTGTAATTACGTGATGGGTACCTCCCCTCAGATCGCGCAGCATCTCAACAGCTTCGGGTTCAGTTTGAGGCTTGCCCATTACCCTATTGCCATTGACCACCACGGTATCCGCGGCAAGCACCAAGCCACGGCTCACCTTGGCCGCTGCGTTCCTCGCTTTGTCCAGAGCAGTTCTTTGAACATACTCCTCAGCGTTTCCTTCGGCCTCCGGTTCCTCCACCTCCGATGTCAATAGAGCGAACGGTATACCGTGTTCTTGAAGGATTTGCCGGCGCCTTGGCGAAGCCGAAGCCAGCGTGACAGGATGATCCGGCTCAAGGGTGAGCGTGGCAAGACACTCCACGTGATACGTTTGGGGGAACATGTCTACCGGCTGCACCGATTCGATTCTGAACGGCCCGCTGAGGATGCGCAAGTCCCTTGCCAGGGTGGCGGGGTCGCAGGATACGTAGATGAGCCGTTGGGGAGCCAGCCGGACGATAGATTCTAAAGCCGCCGTCTCGCATCCGGCTCGTGGAGGATCGATTATCATAGCGTCTACCGGCTCAGTTATCTCCTGGAGCACTTCCTCCGTTTTCCCTTTGTGGATCTCTATGTTGTTGAAGTGCCTCAGATTGTATTGCGCGTCCTCTACAGACGCAGACGACTCTTCTATGGCGATTACTTTGGAGGCGTAAGGAGCCAGCAGGCCGGCGAATGTTCCCACTCCCGCGTAAGCGTCTATCAACACCTCTGAGCCCGTGAGCCCGAGAGACTCCTTAACCAAGCCAATGATGTTTTCCAGTTGCTCTATGTTCACCTGGAAGAAGGACGGAGAGCCTACCCTGAAGCGGACGTCCAATACGGAATCCATGTAGGTCTTCTGCCCGCTCTCCAGGGGCACGTCTTCACCCTTGAGACTGGGTTGAATCAATCTGGAGTCCGTCCTGGCGCCGGAGCGTACCGCCACCTGTGTAGTCTCTCCGCAATGACCGTCCAGCTGGCTCAAAACGTCGTTAATGGAATCGTTCATCAGCATGCAGCGCTCGATATCGATGAAGCGGCGCCGTTCCCGGTGAATGTAGCCCAGTCGTCCGCCTTCCCGGCTGACCGTGAACCTGGCGTGGTTGCGGTAGCCGAACTCCCGGGGAGAGGGCAGGGTAGGGGAGACGGGTACATCGCTCAAGCCCCCGACACGCTGCAGGGCATCTTCAACGTTTTGACGTTTCAGCTGAAGTTGGTGCGAATATGAGACGTGTTGCCACTGGCACCCCGTGCATTCTCCAAAATACCGACACGGCGGCGGCTGCCGGTGCGGCGATGGTCTGATCACCTTCACCACCTCAGCCGCTATGTAGTGGCGCCGCTCTCTGATGATCTCCACCTCCACTTCCTCGCCCGGTATACCCCCGAACACAAAGACCGGTTTATCCCCCAGGTAAGCCAGCGCCTCGCCAAGTCGTCCCATTCCTTCCAGTTCGAGACGCAATAGCTGGTCGCGTTCTATACTCTTTTCTGTCATTTTAGGATACTTGAGAATTCTGGTTACCCTAATATACTCCTGTCTTGCGGTGGATTCAAAAAGCAAGGCTGGTCTACGGTTTACGCATTCCCACTTGTACCCGCACCCTGCAATAGCATAAGATTGATTCAATTACGTTTTTCGACGGTGAAAGCCGTTTTGAGATAACATGACAGCAGAACCTGTTGAGAAAGGTCGCAGACTTCCGCCTTGGTTCAAGGTGCGTGCCCCGGGCGGCGAAAACTACGTCCGGTTGCGCAACCTCCTGCGGGACAGCGACCTGCATACGGTTTGTGAAGAGGCCCGTTGCCCCAACATTGGCGAATGCTGGGAAAGAGGCGCTGCCACCTTCATGATCCTGGGCGATATCTGCACCAGGGCCTGCCGCTACTGCGCCGTTACCTCCGGCAAACCGCTGGCCGTTGATCTGGAAGAGCCAAATCGTTTGGCTAGAACGGTAGAGCGGCTGGGCCTGAAGTATGTTGTTATCACCTCTGTCAACCGCGATGACCTGCCCGACGGCGGAGCGTTCATATTCGCTCAGTGCGTGCTCAAAATCAGGGAGCGTATGTCGGGCGGAGACGGGATAAAGGTGGAAACTCTGATCCCTGATTTCCAGGGTAACGGTTTGAAGACCATGGTGCGCGCTCGCCCAGATGTGTTGAATCACAACATAGAAACGGTACGACGCGTCTTCCATGGCGTACGTCCCAAGGGTGACTACTACTACTCTCTGGAGCTGCTGGAACAGGTAAAGCGGATGGCGCCGGACATGGTTACCAAGTCAGGCATGATGGTTGGCCTGGGCGAGTCACGGGAGGAGATACTGGAGACCATGGCCGATCTCCGCGCCGTGAACTGTGACCTGCTCACCATTGGTCAGTACCTGCGGCCCAGCCAGAAGCATGCGCCGGTGAGCAAATTTTACACGCCGGGGGAGTTCTTCGACTTGCAGCGGGAGGGGTTGCGACTCGGTTTCCGCCACGTGGCCGCGGGTCCCTTGGTGCGCAGTTCATACCACGCCGACGAGCAGCATTCGGCGGCCTCCCTGGTGCTAGCCTAGCTCTGAGGTACTTGGCTCTGGCTGACAGCTTTCAAATAGACGATACCCTTTGGGCTGAACGCGGAGATGGTGTCGTTCGCTTTCACCGCAAGGTTCCCGGTGCCACACCTGATCCGGTCGTCTTGGAGGTGGGACTCTCCACGTTGCGGAACGTGATGACCTGGGCAGATGAGGAGCGCGGAGTTACCGCATCATTCACCGGCCCAATGGCATCTCAGATAAGAGAGGCAGCCAGAGAGTTGGGACTGACGCCGGAAATGTTTGTCTGGTACGCTGTAAAAGCTTTCATGGAAGTGGGCTCCCATTCTCACTAACTTCCGGCCCACTTTCAGTTCTCAAGGAACGTCTTGACAAGCCCGAACCCAAGTGAGATAAAGCATTTGAATCCACCGAGCAGAGGGGGGAACATGTACGAGACTAATATGTACGAAGGAATGCTTGCGGAAACCATAACCATCAGAGGCTACAATGACGACCCGGTGTACACCTACTTTGCCAAGCCTCTTGGCCCGGGCCCGTTTCCCGGCGTAGTCCTGGTGCATCACTTGCCCGGCTGGGACGAGTTCTACCGTGAGACCGCACGCCGGTTTGCCCACCACGGCTACCTGGCTATTTGCCCCAACCTTTATCAGCGATTTGGCCATGGCACTCCCGACGATGTCACTGCCAAAGTCCGCTCGGAAGGCGGCGTGTCGGATGATTCCGTCGTCGCCGATTCAGAAGCTGCTATGCAGTACCTTCGCTCCCTGCCTATTCACAACGGCAAGGTAGGCATATTCGGAACTTGTTCCGGGGGACGCCAGGCCTTTTTGGTGGCTTGCCGCAGCGAAGGATTCGACGCCGCTATAGAGTGTTGGGGGGGACGTGTCGTGATGTCGCAAGACGAACTTAGCCCTCAGCAGCCTGTTGCCCCCATTGACTACACCGCGGACCTGTCCGCTCCGTTGCTGGGGTTGTTCGGTGAAGAAGACCGAAGCCCTACGCCGGCACAGGTGGCTCAGCATGAGGATGAACTGAAAAAGCACAACAAGGATTACGAGTTTCACATGTATCCCGGCGCCGGCCACGGCTTCTTCTACTACGACAGGCCGGCGTACCGCCAGCAGCAAGCAATGGATGGATGGGGCAAGGTTTGGGACTTCCTGCACAGGCATCTGGGAGGGCCAGTGTAAGGCTGGAAATTCCCGGATGTTCGCATAGGAGATATGAATCATGTGTACAATGATTACGGAAAAGGCGCTGATGTCCGGCACCGCCAAGGGGCCAAAGGGCTGGTTCCAGGTGCGCCAGGCAAACGTTTCCTTTGACCATCCCTTCAATGCTCCGCTTGACCATGCTATAAACATAGACTTTGTCAATGAGAACGAAGGCCTGGGCGCCAGGGTGGCCGTGGAGATCACCGCCGACTCGGCAAGGCGGCTGGTAAAGGCCATTCTTGGTGCTTTGGAGCAGGGTGAGAAGTATCACCTTGAAGAGTTGGAGAGCACTGCTTCCGTATAAGGATGAAGGTATTATGGATGAACAAGTAAAAGTTGCTACGCTGGCCGGTGGTTGCTTCTGGTGTCTTGAGGCGGTCTTTGAGCAGGTGCGCGGGGTGGAAGGTGTGATGTCGGGCTACGCTGGCGGACACGTATCGAATCCAACTTATGAGCAGGTATGCATGGGGACTACAGGCCATGCAGAGGTAACGCAGGTGGTCTTCCATCCGGATCTGGTCTCATATCGTGAGTTGCTGGAGATATTCTTCTCCATCCATGACCCTACTACGCTGAACCGCCAGGGGCCGGACATTGGCACGCAGTACCGTTCGGCGATCTTCTTTCATGATGACGGGCAAAAGGAGACTGCGGAAGAGTTGATTGCAGAGTTGACCAAGGCGCAAATCTGGGACCGCTCCATTGTCACCGAGGTTGTGCCTTTGACCGACTTCTATCCCGCGGAGGATTATCACCGAGAGTATTACCGTAGGAACTCCCGTCAACCGTATTGCCAGGCTATCATCAGCCCCAAAGTCGCCAAGTTTCGCAAGCAACACATGGACAAGCTAAAGCCCGAGGTGGCGCAGCAACGTGCTTAGCTAGCGGCGGCGCTCCAGGACATAGGAAGCAAGCTCCATCAGAGACCTTCTCTCCCTGGTATCCGGGAGTTGCACCAGCGTTCTCTTGGCTTGGTCGCAGAATTCGCCGGCCACTGCGTATGAATCGCTTAGAACGGAGGAGTTCCGCAGCATTTCAAGCACGCGCTTGTGATTGGCTTCGCGGTCCTTTCCCCTGAACAAAGCGTCTATCGCGTTGTCTTGCGGATAGCGCTCCATTAGCAGCAGGGTAGGCAGCGTGACCTTGCCCTCGATCAAATCGAGCCCCACCGGCTTCCCCACTTCCTCTTCGGTTCCTTCGAAGTCCAGGATGTCGTCTACTATCTGGAACGCCATTCCCAAGTTGCATCCGTATTCAACAAATAGCTGAACGGTCGATTCTGGCGCTCCGCTTAGGATGGCCCCACTTTCAGCGGCCGTACGGAACAGAGTTGCTGTTTTGTTGTATATGCGGTCCTTGTATTGATCAAGGGAACAGCTAGTGTTGAAGGCACCGAACGACTCCAAGATCTGGCCTGTTGAAAGCTCCATGATTGTTTCAGCAAAACGGCGGACCACCCTCACGTTGCCCGTATCGCATACGTACACCGCTGAAACAGCGAACATGTAGTCGCCGAACATCACCGCAATGTTGTTGCCCCACAGGCTGTTCACTGTGGTGCGTCCACGCCGCAGCGAAGCATGGTCTACCATGTCGTCGTGAATCAAAGAGGCTACGTGGAGGAGCTCCACGGCGGCGCCCATGGTTACCAGCAACTCTTCGCTTCCCGACTGCGTTCTTCCTGCTAGAAGCGTTATTGCCGGGCGCACCCGTTTGCCCGGAATCAAGGCGGTATGAGCAAGGAGTCCCTCCAAGGCTGATTGTTCCTGATTGGAAAGGGACTTTAGCTTATCTTCCACCGCTTCCAACTGCCGGTGTACCGGTTCGTATATGAAATCCAGAATGCTCTGGTCTGTCTTCAAATTTGCCACTAGTGTGTTATGGCCTCTTCCATGCGCCGCGTTTCTTCCTCCACAACTGAATCGTCAAGTTTGGCGAAGAGCGCCTGCGGCGATGGCAACTTGACCCCCGGCTCCGGCTGCTGAACAGACCAGCCATGGTCGTGGATTGTTCCCGGTAGGCCCAGGAGGGTATGTAATCGCTCTGCACTGAAGGGCAGGTAAGGGTAGGTAACGGTCTTCAGTGCGGATATGGTGTGGAGGGTTACCCAGAGGGACGTGGCCGTCCTGTCACGGTCCTCCTTCAAGGTATGCCACGGCGCTTGCGAATCCAAGTACCGATTGGCCTCTTGCGCCAGCGACATGGCGGCGCGAAGCCCTTCGCGGAACCGGGTCCTGGATATGTGCAACGCTGCCTCATTCAAGGTGTCATTGGCTTTGGCCATCAGCGATTTGTCAACGTCGGTGAGTTCATGCGGTTGAGGCACTTTGCTATCGAAGCCCCGCCGGATCAACGTGAGCACCCTGTGCACCAGGTTGCCGTAAGTTGCCACCAGCTCATCGTTGTTGCGGCGCACGAATTCATCCCAGGTGAAGTCCGTATCGGAGGTTTCCGGCATACTCGCTGAGATGTAGTACCGCAGTGGGTCAGGCTCGTATCGCTTCAGGTAATCGGTTACCCAGACGGCGCGGCGCTCGCTCTTGGAGAACTTGCCGCCGTACATATTGAGGTATTCGTTGGCCGGCACGTCGTAGGGGAGGCCAAGTCCGTTGCCGTACCCCATCAGTATTGCCGGCCATATGATGGTATGGAAGGGGATGTTGTCCTTGCCCACAAAATAGTACGTCCTTGCCTCCGGGTCTTCCCAGAACTCCTTCCACGCATCTGGCCGGTTATGGAGTGCGGCCCACTCCTTGGAGGCAGACAAGTATCCTATTACCGCTTCAAACCAGACGTACACGCGCTTTTGCCCGTAGTCCGCCACCGGAACGGGCACGCCCCAACTTATATCGCGCGTTATTGGTCTATCGTGCAGGCCTTCTTTGATATAACCCTGCGTGAAGTTCAAGACATTGGGACGCCAGTGTTTTTGCCCCTGCACCCACTCCAGTAAACTGTCTTGCAGAGCGCTGAGGCGTAAGAAATAGTGCTCCGATTCGCGGACCTCCGGGGTGGCCCCGCTGAGGCGGCTGCGCGGGTTCTTCAACTCTAGCGGGTCCATGGGTCTGCCGCAGTTGTCGCACTGGTCGCCGCGAGCCTTTTCGTAGGCGCAGAAGGGGCAAGTCCCTTCCACGTAGCGATCCGGCAGGAACCTGCGGTCAACCTCAGAGTAGAGCAGCGGCGTGGTCTTCCTGACCGCAAGGCCTTTGTCCATTAGAGTGAGGAAGATATCTTGAACCACTTCTTTGTGGTTCTCGGTGCCCGTGCTGGTGAACAGGTCGAACGTGATGCCTAGTTTCTCCCAGGTCTCGAGCTGGGAAGGACGATACTTGTCCACGACCTGTTGCGGAGTCAGCCCCTCTTCTTCAGCTGTAACGGTTATAGGTGTGCCGTGTTGGTCGCTGCCGGATACCATGAGCACCTTGTTGCCCTTCAGCCTGTGGTACCGCGCGAAAATGTCCGCGGCCACGTAGCAGCCCGCTAGGTGACCCAGGTGAATGCGACCGTTGGTATACGGCCAGGCTACGGCAACAAGAATCTTTTCAGCAGCCAATTAGGCTCTCTTTCTGACTGAATGGAATTCGGCCTATTCTAGCATAGACACATCCGGCAACGTCTCCGGGTCATCCTATAGCTTCAACCATAGGTCGTAAATCTGCCGCCTAGATAGACTATACTCGATTGATATCTGAGCCATAGCTTCTTTGACGGTAACTCCCGCTTCTTTTAGCTCTTTTAATCTTCTGGCGGCGCCTTCCAAGTCCGGCGTACCATTGGCCGGCTTGGCTCCTTCTACAACCAGGGTAAACTCGCCTTTTGGCCGGGCAAAGTGAGCGACCGCTTCCGGTAGTGTGCCTCGGTATATCTCTTCGTAGAGCTTGGTTAGCTCACGGCACACGGCTACTTTGCGGTCTCCCAGGACTTCGATCATATCTTGCAAGGAGGCCTTCAGCCGGTGAGGAGCCTCAAAGATGACCAGCGTATAAGGCTCACCGGCTATTGCGGCTAGCGCTTCACGGCGGGCCTTTGGCCTATTGGGTAGGAAGCCCAAAAAGAGAAACCGGTCCGCAGGCAGTCCGGATACGGCAAGCGCCGTGGTGACAGAGGAGGCCCCGGGCACCGCTGTCACCGTGAATCCCGCCTCCACCGCGGCAGCGACCAGCTCACGGCCTGGATCGCTGATGGTAGGCACTCCAGCCTCAGAAACCAAGGCGACGTTGTCTCTAAGCAAAGCGTCCAATATGTAGGGTATGCGCAAGCTCGCGTTGTCCTTGTAATAGCTAATTAGCGGCGTCTTTAATTTGTAGCGACGCAGGAGTTTCTGGGTAGTTCTGGTGTCCTCTGCCGCTATCAGGCTCACATCCTCAAGTGCCTGCAGCGCCCTCAAAGAGATGTCTTGAAGGTTGCCAATGGGAGTTGCTACTAAGTATAGAGTAGTCACGGTCTTCTGAGCCTCTTACGTTGGTACAAGCGGCTATGATACTATTTATATAGCGCACTTAGCGAGGGGCATCATGGAAGAGCAGACTATCACACGGCGCTCCAGGGTTACGAACCGAGCAGGCCTTCTTATTGGCCTTGTATCAGGCCTCATCATGACCTTGATCATGGTGGCCCTGAGGTTTGCTACCGAAACCACAGTCCTTCCTGAAATCATTGCAGATTGGCTTACCAGCGTAACTCCGCCGGAGCTGTTTGACTTGACATTGGAAATCCTGCAGGTAGCGGCCAAGCCCCTGATGTTTTCTATTCTGCTGGTAACCCAGGTGTTGGCCGGTGGAATCTTTGGCGTGGCTCACGTTCGTTTCTCCTCTAAAACGGCTTTCTTGCCGGAAAGCAGCTGGCTAAGAAGCCTCATATTGGCAACGGTTATATGGCTTATTTTCATGGTATTGCTATCGCCTGTGATAGGTGCGGGGCTATTTGGCGTATCTCTGGCGGACGGCCCGTGGGGCTACATGTTCATCACCTATGTCTCTTTCTTTGCCTTCAGCGCCACGTTGATCGAGCTGCACCGTATAGCCATGGCGCGTCTTAGCCCGGAACCGGTGACCGGGCGGCGGGAGTTCATGAGAAGGGCCGCTTTCTTCGGACTGTTCGCAGCCGCCGGGGGATTGGCCGTAAGGACCATCCTTCAGAACACCTCAGCCGTTACCCCGTCTACGGTAACCAGTGTCGCGGGGATGCCCCCTGAAATTACTCCTAACGACACTTTTTACGAGGTGTCTAAGAACATAGTGAACCCCAGTGTGGACGTGATTGACTGGAAGCTGGAATTCGCAGGGGACTTCGGCAAACCGATATCTCTGACCTATGAGGAGCTTCAGTTGCTTCCCTGGCAGGAGGAGTACGTCACGCTGACTTGCATCAGTAATCGCATAGGCGGCGGCCTCATTGGCAATGCCCTGTGGCGAGGAGTCAGGTTGAGTACGCTGTTGGAGATGGCCGAAATGCCCGCCAGCGTTGAGAGGCTGGCTTTCCATGCCGCCGACGGGTATGTGGATAGCTTCCCCACGGAGTATGCCTTGCATGATCAGACCATAATTGCTTACCTGATGAACGGCGAGCCCCTCACCGATGGCCACGGATTCCCGGCCAGGATCATAGTCCCCGGTTTGTACGGCATGGAAAACGTAAAGTGGCTCACCAAGATAGAGCCGGTACCGTCATCGTTCAGGGGCTACTGGCAGCAAAGGGGCTGGGCCGATACCGCCATCATTCAGACGATGTCCAGGATAGACGTTCCTGTTCGCAACGCGGACATCACAGCAAACGTTGATTCGTTTATTGGCGGGGTGGCATTCGCCGGCGATAGGGGTATCAAAACGGTGGAAGTAAGCCTTGATGACGGCGAAACCTGGCAGACCGCTGAGTTCAGCGAGCCGCTTTCACCCTATACATGGGTGCTCTGGACAAGAGATTGGACGCCCACCGAGCCGAAAAGGGTCAACATGGCGGTCAGAGCCACGGATCTCGAGGGAAACACGCAGCCCGCCAGAATTACTAGAGCGTTGCCTAACGGTGCTGAAGGATGGCACCGCATTTTGGTGTCCGTAGTCTAGCTTGACCGCCGTCACTGAAAAGCTCAGACAGAGCAACCGTAGACCCGTCTTCGTATGCGATTTCTCGCCGCCGCGCGGCGCAGACTTCTCCACGGTGGAACAGGTGAAGAGGGTCGGAGCCGACTTTGTGAGCGTGGCCTACAGTCCGGGCAGGTCGGTGCGCGTTGACTCAACCGTAATGGCGCAGGTCATCGGTCTGTCCGGCGATCAGGACGTCATTTTCAGCTTGGCCCCCCGCGACATGAACAAGCTGGCTTTGCAGAATCACTTGCTGGGTGCGCAGGTGCTGGGGCTGGAAAACGTGGTTGTACTGGGTGGGGATGACTTCACTCCAAGAGACCGCGGCTTGCTGACTCAGGTCAACGATTACAGCTCCACTGGGCTGATCAAAGCAATCGGCGATTTGAATCGCGGTGAGGACTTCCGCGGTTTGAAACTTAGAAAACCCACCCGGTTCTGCATAGGCGCCGTAATCGATTTCGGCGCTTCTGATATCGAAAAAGAAGCCAGGCTCACGGAAAGGAAGGTCCGGGCTGGGGCACATTTCTTCTTCAGCCAGGCCTTTTACCGCGTTGAGGTCGCGAACCGTTTTTACGAGACCTACTGCAGCGTTACTGGTCACAATTTGACCCTACCCGTATTTCATGGCCTGCAGATCCTGGAACGGGACGGTATTCTCTTTGGCGACGTGCCAGCGCATTTGAGGAGTGACTTGGAAAAAGGTCGTTCGCCTTTGGAAATAGCCTTGGAGCACCTTCAGAGCTATATAGATAAGGGGATGGACTTGATCTATCTGATCCCGCCCATTCTCAAGGGTGGGCGGAGGGGTTATGCCGCGGCTGAGCAATTGCTCCTTCACGTCAAAGCTCAAGTGAAGGCGTGACCGAGGCAATACGCATAGAAAATCTGGGCAAGAAGTTCGGCAGCCTGGTCACAGTGGACGACGTCCTACTTCAACAGCAACCGTATGTCGTGGACTAGGGGTTCGGGGTCAAGGGTCAGGTCTGTGATCACCGAGCGCATCCTCCCCTCCTGGTCTATGAGGTAGACTGGCGCCGAATGTGTAACCAGGTAAGCCGCTTTCTGGGGAAGCCCTTCGCTGCTGACAAGGGCTTCTGTTGTTAGGTCTGTTCCCAAGCTCTCTATTGCGCCCCCGCCTGAGTCGTCAATTCGCTCCACCGCCACGTAGTACGCTTCCCATAGGACGGATAGCTCCTCTTCCGGCCCGGTCAGGAAAGACCATTTGTTTAACATGTTCCGCTGTTGTGAATAGACTCGGACTTGCTGCGGAGTATCCCTGTTGGGGTCTACGGAAATGGCTATTATGGAGACTTTGGCCGCATCTTCACCCAGGGCTTCATGGGCTTTGCCAAGCGAGTGCGCCGTGAGGGGACAAATATCCGGGCAGTTGGTATAGAGAAATGTCAACGCAACCACGTTGCCCCGCTTGTCCCTCAGCGACGTTTCCTCTCCAAACTGGTCGAACAGTGTGAATCCTGGGGCGGGCTCCCTCGCCGTGAGCTCGGTGCCCATGAAGGATGCCGCCGTCTGAGAACAGCCCGCCAGCATCGCCGCAGTCAACACCCCCACCAATAGGGGAACCGCGTGTACTCTACGGGGCAAGAGTAAGCGCGTGGTCACAGACTTACCGAGCTGTCCACCATGACAGCCGCGAAAAGAAGCGTCAAATACAGCAGTGAATATAGATACAGCTGTCTGGCCGCACGTTTCGTCTGGTCTCTGAGCAGCCTTACCACGTAGAAGAGCAGTGCTGCCCCCAGCATGGCGGCGCTTAGAGCGTAAACCCAGTCCACGGCCTGTGCCGTAACGAAGATCAAGCTAATGGCAACTAGTATTAGGCTGTGCATGAGAATAGCCTTTGCGGTTGTATGTTCACCGGCTACTACCGGCAGCATAGGGATCCCGGCTTTGGCGTAATCGTTCTTGAGGAGAAGCGAAAGCGCCCAGAAATGAGGCGGCGTCCAGAAGAAGATGATGGCGAAAAGGTACAGCGCGGGCAGGTCCAATCCTCCCGTGATTGCAGCCCAGCCTACTACGGGAGGCACAGCGCCCGCGGCGCCGCCGATCACTATGTTCTGAGTCCAAGTCCGCTTCAGCCACGCTGTGTAGACAATGGCGTAGAAGAGCGTGGCCCCTAATACCAGCAACGCACTTAGCAGGTTTACCCACAGAGCCAGAACGACAAAGGCAGCCACGTTCAGACCTATTCCCATCCACAGCGCATGCTTTGCAGGGATTCTATGGCCCGGTAGGGGACGCTGGCTTGTCCGGTTCATCCGGGCATCTATATCGCTGTCCAAGTAATGATTGATAGCGTTTGCGCCGCCGGCGCCTAGAGAGCCTGCGAACAGCACCAGCAGAGCGGTTCCTATAGGCGGTACGCCCTGGGCGGCCAGGAACATGCCGCCAAGAGCGGTTATCAACAGCAGCACAACTATCTTCGGCTTGGCAAGGGTGATGTAGTCTTTGGCTCTTCCGAGGTCCAACGACGTGGCTTTAGCCATCGTTGCCAGGGCTACAAGACCTCCCAAGAGCGCCGTAGCTAGACTCAAGTGCACTGCTCGAGCCGCTGCGGAGAAGCCCGTCCAGGGATTGGCTGCCCCCGCCAGCGTTTGCGCAGCTACCAGGGCTCCTACGGCGACTGCCGTCATCCAGAAGACGCGCCGCTCCTGCCTGTATCGCCAGGCCAAGAGGACTACTATGCCTGCCAGCACGGCTCCTGCTCCTGCCAGCAGACGATGCAAGAGGTGCAGCCACCCCAGAGGGACGTTGGGCATCAGGCCGCTGTCGCACAGCGGCCAGCCGGGACATACCGTCCCAGCTCCACGCCCCACTATGTATGAGCCTGACAGAATGACTACAAAGGTGGCTATAGCCGCTGCTGATGCCCACGAGAACAACTTCTCGTCTCCCTGTCCTGGGGCGGTGCGGCTTCTATATCCCCACACCAGGCTGACCATGAGCAAGGCGAAGATGGTTTGGGCGGTGGCAAGGTGCAGTGTTCTCAGGTTGGGGTGCAGCTCTGTCAGCACCGTGGCTCCACCCAGGGCGCCGGCGACGCCCACTAGAAATACCGTTACGGAAAGGAGTGCTACCAGCGAGTTGAGTCTCCGCTGGTTCCACACCGCCGTCACCGCGGTGGCCAGGACGATTACTCCAGTACTGCTGGCCACCAGTCTGTGTGTGTATTCGATCAGTGTGTGAAATTCAAAGGGAGGGATCAGTTTGCCATGGCATAGGGGCCAGTCTGGACATCCCAGGCCGGAACCGGTTATTCGTACGATTCCACCCAGGGTTATCAAACAGAAGACCGCCATGGAAGAGGCGATTATTAGAGCTAGAAGCAGATTGCTGGCTGGCTTGAATTGCCTGCTGGCTTCGTACGAAGTTAGCTCAGGGCGATTGGTAATAGTCGAATCGGACATCCGCATTAAAAGGTCGTAACCGCAATCAGTCCGTGTAATATATCATAGGCTGCGTGCTGCTTATAACAAGTGATTGAAGAGCCGAAAAATCCTTGACGCAGATTCACGCAGTTGATATTCTTCACACTTGATTGGTCTATTTTTCACAAAGTGACCATTGTTTTGTCAGATATTAGGATGTTGAAGATACATGTGGCGTGACGTTACCAAGCTGAAGGCGTTGCTCCTGCTCTTGGGCCTAGCGGTCATGGCTACAGGATGCTTTCCTTCCCATCCGCAGTCTACCTTTGAAGCCGCCGGCCCCGTGGCTCAAGAACAGCTGGATCTCTTCTACATCACATTCTGGGCCGCCGTTTTTGTTTTCGTGGTAGTGCAGGGGGCCTTGCTCTATACCATCTTCAGATTCCGCCGCCGCGCCGGAGTGAACGGCCTGCCCAAGCAAACCCACGGCAACACCAGGCTGGAGGTGGCTTGGACCATTGCTCCTGCCGTAGTGCTCGCCGTTATTGCTGTGCCTACGGTTGACACAATCTTCAGTACGGCCAATGCCCCTGACGGGGACGTGCTTGCAGTCACCGTCACCGCACATCAGTGGTGGTGGGAGTTCGACTATCCGGATTTGGACATTTCCACCTCCAATGAGTTGCACGTGCCTGTGGGCAAGAACGTGGACGTGACCCTGGAGTCCAGCGACGTTATACACAGTTTCTGGATACCCAAACTGGCTGGCAAGGTTGATATTGTGCCTAACAACACCAATACGATGTGGTTCAGAGCCGACGAATCCGGTGAGTTTTTTGGCCAGTGCGCCGAGTTCTGCGGCACCGCCCACGCTCAGATGCGATTCCGTGTTTTCGCACAGCCTCAGGATGAGTTCGATTCCTGGGTAGAGGGGATCAGAGCCGAACCCGCAGAGGCCACTGGTCTGGCTGCTCAGGGAGCAGACCTGTTTGTCAGCAAGGGGTTCGACGGCACCCTCAAAGGGGAAAGCGTTACCGGGCAGCGTTGTGCTATCTGCCATACCGTAGAGGGCCAGCCTATAAGAGGCGATATTGGCCCCAACCTCACCCACGTAGCGAGCAGGAGCACTCTAGCAGCTGGTATTATAGACAACAATGAAGAGAATCTGAGAAACTGGCTGCGCAACCCTAATGAGATCAAACCCGGGGTGGCAATGCCCGTTCTCAACCTAAGTGAAGAGGAAATAGACGCCCTGGTGGCGTACCTGCAGAGCTTGCAATGAAGCGGTTATTGATTCTTGGAGGTCGGTAATGGCGGCTGTTACTAGCCAGATACCTTGGATACTGAGAAGGCCTACCACAACCACTGGTTGGGTGGGCTGGCTGGTGACTGTTGACCACAAGCGCATTGGGGTCCTTTACGGCGTAACTGCCGTAGTCTTCTTCCTCATCGGCGGAATAGAGGCGCTGACCCTCAGATTGCAGCTTTCCTCCGCAGAAAACTCCCTGGTCAGCGCGGACATGTTCAGCCAGCTGTTCACCATGCATGCGCTGACCATGATCTTTTTGGCTATAATGCCGTTGAGCGTCGCTTTCTTCAACATCGTTATCCCATTGCAGATAGGGGCGAGGGACGTTGCGTTTCCCCGCCTCAACGCATTGAGCTATTGGATATTCCTCTTTGGCGGAATACTGCTTAATGCCGGCTGGCTCATAGGGGCTGCTCCCGGAGCGGGATGGTTTGCATATGCCCCGTTGACCAATACAGCCTTCGATGTTGGGAGCGGCATGGACTTCTACGTCCTTGGCCTGCTGGTGCTCGGTACCTCCTCCATGGCCGGCGCGTTCAACTTCATTGTTACCATCATAAATATGCGCGCCCCGGGCATGACTCTCATGCGCATGCCCGTATTCACCTGGATGACGCTGGTCACCTCCTTCCTGCTGGTCACCGCCATGCCCGTCATCACAGTTGCCCTTATTCAACTGGGGTTCGACAGATTCGTTGACACCAACTTCTTCAATCCCTCTGCCGGCGGCGACCCAATCCTATGGCAACATCTCTTCTGGGTCTTTGGCCACCCTGAAGTGTACATTCTGATACTACCTGCCATGGGTATCGTTTCTGAGGTACTGCCCACCTTCTCTAAGAAACCTCTCTTCGGGTACCCGTTTATTGTGCTATCCGGTGTCTTCATTGGGTTTATGGGCTGGGCCGTGTGGAGCCACCACATGTTTACCGTGGGACTTGGCCCGGTGGCCAACGCCACGTTTGCAATCACAACAATGCTGATTGCGGTACCCACGGGTGTGAAGATATTCAACTGGATGGGCACCTTGTGGGGAGGTTCCATACATCTCTCCACCGCCATGCTCTTTGCCATAGGTTTCATTGTTCTCTTCATAATTGGAGGTTTGAGCGGCGTCACTCACGCTTCACCCCCCGCCGATGCCCAGCAGCAGGATACCTATTACATAGTGGCCCATCTCCACTACGTGCTTTTTGGCGGTTCCATCTTTGGTCTGTTTGCCGGCATCTACTACTGGTTCCCCAAAGTGACGGGTCGCCTCATGAATGAGGGCTTGGGCAAGCTCAACTTCTGGTTGCTCTTCGCAGGCATGAACCTGACCTTTGCCCCCATGCACTGGCTGGGCTTGGACGGCATGCCTCGCCGCATCAACACCTACGATTCCAGCATGGGGTGGGATTTCTGGAACCTCTTCGCCACCGTGGGAAGCTGGGTGATAGCGCTGGGAGTGCTGGTCTTCGTATGGAACTTATTCGCAAGCCTTCGCAAAGGCGAGGAGGATAGAACCGGTGACCCCTGGGATGGCAGAACGCTGGAGTGGTCGATATCCTCACCACCACCGCCACACAACTTTACCGAGATACCTACGGTCCACGCTAGAGACGCTTTCTGGGAGCGCAAATATACCGAAGGCCCGGATGGCAGGCCCGTACCCATACCGGCCGGCGCTGCTGCCTCAAACGGGGGGCATTCCGATGCTGGTCATGGCATCCACATGCCCGGCCTGTCTTACTTCCCGCTTGCAACGGCTTTGGGTATGGTAGCTGCCGTCTTTGGAATACTCATCCATCCTGCCGTTATTGTAATTGGCATCCTGGTCATGATGTTTGGCATCTATGGTTGGGCCTTTGAACCGGCCGATCCTGAACCCGGCTCTGAAAGTCACTAGAGAGGTGAATAGTTGGCACAGGCCCTAGAGCACTCCGAACACTCCCAGACCACTACAGGCCTGGACCATCGAAAGATGGTCATGTGGGCCTTCCTTGGTTCGGACACCTTGTTTTTCGGCTCGCTCATCGCAACCTACCTGCTCTACAAGGGCAAGAGCATAGAAGGCCCTTATCCGTACGAGGTGTTCAACATCCCGTACACCTCCATAAGCGCCTTTGTACTGCTCATGAGCAGCTTAACCATGGTGCTTGCCCTTGCGGCTATTCAGCGCGGCGATCAGCGCGGCCTCAAGGTGTGGTTGCTGGCTACGGCATTGCTCGGGGCAGTCTTCCTTGGAGGACAGTACTTTGAGTTTACCTTCTTTGTTGAGCACAATGGTCTCAACTTGACAAACAACCTTTTCGGCACCACCTTCTTTGTCCTCACCGGCTTTCACGGAGCTCACGTAGCCGTTGGCGTGATCATTCTCCTGTCTTTCTTCGTCGTGGCTTGGAGAGGCCGTTTGAAGCCCGAGCAGCACTTGAACATAGAGCTTGCCGGTTTGTACTGGCACTTCGTGGACGTAGTCTGGATTGTCATATTCACAGTGGTATACCTGGTAGAGGCGCCCAACATTGCGACTTAGGTGAACAAGAGCCCTACGATGAGCACAAGCGTACAGACAAGAGAGGCAGGTCATCCCACACCGGCTAAATACGTAGCCATAGCCGTCATACTGGCCGTCGTCACCATCATAGAGGTGGCCATTGTTTATCTTGACATCACTACTATTTTCCTTGTATCTGCTCTCATAGTGCTTTCCGCGGCCAAATTTTCGATGGTAGCCATGTTCTTCATGCATTTGAAATTTGACAGCAAGCTCTTTTCCGCCTTTTTCGTTGGCGGCATGCTGCTCACCTCAGGTGTGATAGTTGCCTTGATGGCCCTCTTTGGACTTATAGTTTCGTAGGTAATATGGATAAGAAAACACTGCAAGACCGCATCATGTCCGCCGTATGGGTGCCCGTGCTTGTACTCATTGTCACCGCGGCCATCATCATTGGCATAGGAGAGTTGCTCCTTGCCCTGGCTGAAGTTAAGGACCACGTGACCATCGGTGGTATCCAGGTAAACGAGCCGTGGTCGGTGCTCGTAGCGTTGCTCATCTCCGCCGCGATTCTCGCTGGCGCCGCGTTTCTGGCAAGGGGTGGCCGCGGTTCAGAGCCTTAAGCCTGCGGGCTTTGCGTATGGACGGGTAGGGTAGTGGCAGATACAAATCTCTGGCTCCAGTGGCATTTCCATCCCGACATTGTCCTAGGCATCCTACTATTGCAGGGCGCCTATCTGTTCGGCGTTACCCGCCTGCGGAGCCGCTTGGGTAGTACGCAGCCCATCGAGGCCAGGCGCGTCTCCTTCTTCTCCGCCGGGATGCTGGCCATGTACCTGGCGCTGTCGTCTCCCATTCATCATCTGGCCGACAATTTCCTGTTCAGCGCTCACATGGTGCAGCACCTGATCCTCATCCTTGTGGTGCCTCCGCTGCTGCTGGCTGGGACGCCGCCCTGGCTGATTAGACCGCTTTTCCGCCACAACCTGACGCTGTCCGCGGCACGTTGGCTCACCCGTCCCGTGCAGGCGTTTGCCATCTCCGGTTTCGTTCTTGCCGTGTGGCACCTTCCCACCCTCTACGACGCCACGCTCCAGACGCATGGAATCCATGTCCTGGAGCATCTCATGTTCATAGTCAGCGCCGTCATCATGTGGTGGCCCGTGATGAGCCCCCTCTTCGAGGTTCCCAGAGCCAGCTACCCGATGCAAATGGTGTACCTGTTCCTGCTCACACTGCCTGCCGGCTTCATAGGCGCCGCCATCACCTTCTCGCCACGCGTGCTGTACCCTTTCTACGCTACTGTGCCCAGGCTTTGGGGCCTGGACGTCGTATCGGACCAGCAGATAGGGGGATTGATCATGAAGCTCCCCGGAGCGCTGGCCTTCTTCATAACCATGGGCGTCGTATTCGTTCTCTGGTATCAGAGAGACCAGAAGGGCTATACCGATGTTGTGGAGGAGCTGGAGTCGCCGCAGCACGCCACGCCGCAGCCTGAGATTGCCGAAAGATAACGGCTCTTCCACCATGAACCGGTTGTATTGACGCTCCATCTTGCCTGGTGCTACTCTGACATATGAACAGGGCATCGTGAGTAGGGGTGTAGCTCAGTTGGTAGAGCAGCGGTCTCCAAAACCGCAGGTCCGGGGTTCGAATCCTCGCGCCCCTGCCAATGGGACAAACCCGTGCCGAGGTGGTGGAATCGGTAGACACGCTGTCTTGAGGGGGCAGTGCCCGTGAGGGCGTAGGAGTTCAAATCTCCTCCTCGGCACCATAAGAATAGGGATGGCGACGTAGCCAAGTGGTCTAAGGCGGGGGTCTGCAAAACCCCTATTCGGCGGTTCGAATCCGCCCGTCGCCTCCAGCAATCACTGAACCGCCGTACCAGCCTGCATCAGACAGGCCGCTGGTACGGCGGTTTTCTGTAAGGTAACATCTAGGCATGCACCCGCGCCGGGGTGGCGAAATGGCAGACGCGGCGGACTTAAAATCCGCTTCCCGCAAGGGAGTGTGGGTTCGAATCCCACCCTCGGCACCAGTATAGCTTAATCATCCTCCCGTCAATGGAGGGTTCGGTTGTAGTGGTTTGTACAGTTGGGCGTTCTTTACTGTGACTGACTCAGCGTCCTCTACGCCCTCGTCGTTCTTCTTTGCGAGCATGGCTGCCGTAGATAAAGGCTCCTACTAATCCAACTAAATCTACGGTTCCTATTATAGCTCCAGGCCAAGGGTGTCCTTGAACAACCAAAAAGACAGTAGCTCCCAAGAAAAGTAGAGAGACGATGAATCCAAACAACAAGCCCAAGTTTGCCCTTTTGTTGTCAGAACCTACAACTGTCTTTTCCAACTCTTGACGATGTATGGCTTGCTGCTCAGCCATTGTCATTAGTCGGTCAGCAGAGCCAGGCAAAATCAACTCGTACTTCTCCAACATCGTGGGTGGAGGGAGAGGTCCCTCGAAGGAGGCAGAGGCCCTGATAGACTGTGTAACTCTATTGGCTGGAGATTGGTTCTGGGCTTGTCGAAGTTCCCGCTTCTGACGGCTTTTCTTTCCCATTTACTGCGCAAGAGCTAGGGACTCTTCGTTCTCGAATAGTTCGATTGCACCCCATAAGTCTTGCCCTACTACGTTCCAATCAATCCACGTAGCGATACCATCCGCCTCCCGTCCCGTACTCACCTCGTTATAAACGTTCAGCGAGTTGCTAAAATCGAATAGACGGGCTATGCCTTCTAGGAAGGATGGGCGCGCAAAGAGGAAAAAGCTGCCTTGCTCCATAGTGTTACGGTTCCTGTATTCTCGTAGTTTGCATATTCAGTTTATCACAAAGCTACCGATGTAGAGGGAATCTATAGTAATGAGCAGGACTGTGTCAACTCACGCTTCCATTGTCAAGGGGTGACACGCTGTCACCTCTTCTTTGGCCTCTCCCGAAGCTCGTCTGGTATACTTCTAGTGTCGCTTTCTCTGAGGTTTGGAAGTGGAACAGAACTTTGCCTCATAGGAGACGACATTGACAAACGTACAGAAACTACAGGTTGCCCTATCGCAGTCACGCAAGGCTCTTTCTGAGCACTTGAGCATCCCGGAAGAACAGAGGTCTGAGGACTACGCCTCCAAGCTCGACCAGTTCACCCGCGAAGTGGCGAGCAAGGACGCCGAGCTTGTAGCCGCTCAGCTCGTGGAGCAAGAGCCGGAGCAGCGCAGCGGCGCGCCGGAGGACCGGGAGCTTAGAGATCTGCACCAGCGGGCCAACGTTGGCAACGTCTTTGACGCTGTGCTGGAGCGCCGGAACGTTGACGGCGTAGAGCGTGATCTCCAAGAGCATTACGAGCTCGCCTTTAACCAGGTTCCCATAGAGCTGCTGAAGATGGCACGCCGCACTGTGACCAGAACCGCGAACAGATTGGGAGTTCTGTCGCTGCCGACCGATTGCACAGGATGGGGTATGGGGACAGCGCTAGGGCTCTCTTCGGAATCGACAAGCGAAAGTGCGCCAAGCCCACGAATGGCGTCAGGAAAGCAAGCGCCGGGCAGCGCGCAACACACGCCCTAGGTCATTCCTTGAACGGTTGAGAAGATTGCTGCACCTCTGACTCTAGTACTCTGTTTCGTCACCTACCCCGCCTCAACAAGTGTCAGCACCCGCATGGGGTTGTCCACCATCATCTTGGCGGCCTGTCTCTCCGTGACCCCCAGCGTGAGCAGGTAGGGGAGGAACTTCTCCATGACGAACGAGTACCCCGTGCCGCCGTACGCCTTCATGTGTATCTTCATGCACACGTCCTGCGACAGCAGTATCCGGTCCTCGTACCCCGCTTCTATCAACTGCGGGATTGCCTCCGCCACCAGCACGTCGCCCGCCGACTGGTACACCTCGATTCAGATCGGGATCGTGGATGTAGGGATACCGGGCCACCGGAGCGCCCACTCTACCCAGCGTGTCGAACTGGATGTAGACGCCCATCTCCAACAGCTCCAGCAGCAGCGGCACGTCTCCCGCGTAGGTGTTGCTGTGCCCGAACACCACGCGACTCATATCCCCCCCTTCCTCTCCCAGGATGCCCGCCACCTCCAGCTTCTCCCTGTCCGTGCCCCCCTGGTGGAACGAAATAGCGGCGCCGGTGGCCCTGCTCGCCTGTGCCGACGCCCTGATGCTCTTCACCTCGTTTGGCGTCAGCGGGTTGCCGTTGATTCCCACCTCGCCGATGATCCCGGACTTTATTCCCGTGTCGTTCACTCCCACCGTGACGTCGCGCACTATTTCGCTAGCCAGGTTTTCCACCGTCCGCTCGTCCATGTCAACGGGATGATAGAACTTCTGGTACCAACCAGAGCCCATCACGATGTTGAGGCCGGTGGCGTTCGCTACCCTCCGCAACGCCAGCGGGTCTCTGCCCAGGCCAATGTTGGTCACGTCGACTACAGTCCTGCCGCCGCTGTTCTTGAAATATTGCAGTTCCCGTACCGCCACGTCTTCGTCGGTCAGCATGTAGTTGTCTTTCATGTGCTTGCGTTCGCGTGCCAGGTGCAGGTTCTCCAGCGTCAGTTTCTGCTCCCATATATCAACGTCCGTGGCCGGGGCGTTGAATCCAAGCGTCTTGTCGCGCCAGAAGTCTATGAATACGTGCTCGTGCATTATGGCGGCGCCCAGCTGGTCGGGGTTCACGGGGCCGTTCACCGTGATAACCTTGCCCGCCATGTTTGTTTGGGTCTCTGTGCTCATCGTGTCAGCCCTCCTTGGGAGCGTTCCTATCGCTGACTATATCCGACAATCCATGGCCAATCAATCATCAATCGGCGGTCACTGTTGTTTTAGCCACACGCCGGTTAAGCGGCTGGCGAACTCCTCCGTCTTGA
>CBDHCW010000010.1:0-258525 GCA_965261445.1 Dehalococcoidia bacterium
ATCCAGGAATGTGAAGTCGAGTCCCCTAAATGACCTCCTATACGGCGGGCTGAACTACCAGATTGAGCACCATCTATTCCCGAGCATGCCTCGGAACCGGTTGAAGGAAGCGCAAAAGATCATCAGGCCATTCTGCGGGGAGCATTTGGTCTCATACCATGAAACGGGCATGATTCAATCGCAGCGAGAGATACTGCAATACCTGCACCACGTTAGCGCACCGCTGCGAGCGTGAAATCCAGAGTCCCGGAAATAAAAGGGATAGTCATCACGGCTAGACCAACGGCCAGGGCAGGGTATTGAGGCCGCGCACAGTACCGACTCGGTGTCAGGCCGGAAGAGCTCATCGGCAGGGTTGAGCACGCGGGTCAGCAGCTAGCCTGTCAGCCAACTCTTGCCGTTGCTCCTTGGCAGGCTCAGAGTTGCGGTGTCTATGCCCGGTCGTATCGCCTCCTTGATAAATCTCTTCTGGAAAGGTCGCAGTTCAACCATGAGAGGCAGACTGCCCCTAGTGTTCGTCCACAATCCAGTCAATGGCAGTACGGGAGGCCATTCTTGGGGCGCAATTAGTCTCGGGCGCGTACTCCATCGCGGCGTTGACGCCTGCGGTCCGAAGGGGAGAGTTTGGTCTTACGAAGGCGTAAGTTTTGAGGAGTAACCTCCACCAGTTCGTCGTCAGATATAAACGCCAAGGCCTCCTCCAAGCTCATTCTTATCGTAGCGTTCAGGCGTTTGGTCACATCGGCTGTTGACGAACGCATGTTGGTCAGCTTCTTTTGCTTGCAGACGTTGACTTCGATATCGCCATCACGACGGTGGGAGCCGACGATCATGCCCTGGTAGACCATGTCGCCCGGGTCGATGAATGTGTCGCCTCTACCTTGAGCGTTGAGTAAACCATAGGTGACCGACAAACCGGCTTCGGATGCCACGATCACGCCGCCGCGCTGGGACTTGACTTCACCTTCCATTGGCTCATACGAAGTGAAAATGCTGCTTTGCACACCATCTCCCCGGGTAGTGCGGAGAAAGAAAGAGTTGAATCCGATCAATCCGCGGGTAGGTATTTTGTACTCCATATGGACGCGCCCGTTCTCCCCATACTGCATGTCACGAAGCTGGCCCATGTGGGCGAAGAGATGCTCGGTCAGGATCCCCAGGTGCTTTTCATGGGTGTTGATATCCAAAATCTCGTAGGGCTCGTATATCTTACCATCGATAACTTTTGTGACGGGTGTGGGTCGGGACACCTGAAATTCGAATTGTTCACGGCGCATAGTCTCGACTAGGATGGACAGGTGCAACTCTCCCCGACCTGCGACGACGAATGAGTCGGGGCTGGCGGTGGTTTCCACCCGCAGACTGACGTTGGTTCGCAGTTCTCTCATTAGACGTTCGTGGAGATTGCGGGAGGTGCAGTAAGTACCCTCTCTGCCCATGAAGGGTGAAGTGCTGACCTCGAAGGTCATCCGCACCGTCGGCTCGTTGATTTCAATGGACGGTAGAGCCTCAGAGATTTCAGGGGAGGCGAGCGTGTCGCCGATGGACACGCCTTCAGGACCGGTCACGGCCACAATATCCCCGGCCTGGGCTTCGGATACGTCCACTCGTTCCATCCCGTGGAACACAAAGATACGCTCCAAATTGTGGGTGGTAGCCCCGGCGTCGCGACCCAGCAAGGCCACGTCGTCCCGCAGTCTGAGTGTGCCATTGGTTATCCTGCCCACGGCTACCTGTCCCAGGTGGTTATCGTAGTCCAATGCCGCAACCAACATTTGCAATGGCGCGCGGGGGTCCCCAGTGGGTGGAGGCACCGATTCCAGAATCGCTTCAAAAAGAGGTTGCATATCCGTCCCTGGCGTGTTCATGTCCTCGGTGGCGTAACCCTGACGTGCCGATGCGTACAGCACAGGAAACTCCAGTTGGTCAGTACTCGTAGCCAGTTCCAAGAACAGATCCTGGACCATCTGGACCACCTCTGCCACCCGGGCTTCAGGGCGGTCTATCTTGTTTATAACTACAATCGGGGTGACGTTCTGTTGGAGCGCTTGGCGCAGCAGGTGCGTAGTCTGGGGCATTGGACCTTCTACCGCGTCGACCAACAGCAAGCAGCCATCGGCCATATTCATGATACGTTCCACCTCGCCGCTAAAGTCGGCGTGGCCAGGCGTGTCGATGATATTGATCCTAACGCTCTGGTAGGAGACCGAAGCATTCTTAGCCAAGATGGTGATACCACGCTCCCGTTCCAGGGGGTTGGTGTCCATCATCAACGCGCCGACTTGTTGATGGGCCCGGAAGACCTGGCCCTGTTTCAACAGTGCATCGACCAGAGTGGTCTTGCCATGGTCCACATGGGCTATGATGGCCAGGTTGCGGATCGCGTTGTTCTGATAGTTGCTCAAATCAATTCTCCCTGCATGCCATGATAGCATTGACCTGCCCCATTCTTTTGTACTGGTCGCGGTGCTAGTCTCGTGGGTTATTGAACCCCTGTTGTGGCCACTGGGGCAAGGGCCTGTGGGGCGAGGTTCCCAAGGCTCCGTGGGAACGTTCGCCGTTATAGTACCTACGCCGCCCCTCCAGGCCTTGTCATGCTCGGATGCGTCTATCGCTTCCTCTAGCCATGCGAGTTCAAACCCCAACTTGTCCCACAAAGCAATAAATTCCGGCGGCCAGTGATTCTTTGGGGCACTGCGCTTGTAGTCATACATGAGGGTAGGGTTTTTAAACCACCCTTCCCCCATTAAAGCATCGCATTCCCGCTTCAACTCTTTGGCGAGGCATCCGGCCTCGTCTTGTTTCTCACTATTCAACTTTGCCCTCCACAAAATGTCGCCCATTCTTGCATGAGACCCCGGCGTCGCTCGAACAGGTCGGTGCGGCCGTACGCGGATTCCAGGCTGTTGCCCAGGTTGTGCGCGAGGGCGGCTTCGCTGACCGCCCAGGGGTAGGATGTCTCCGCGAGAGTCCAGTCTTTGAAGGAGCTGCGGAATCCGTGCGGCACGGCGGGTACCTCTAGCCGCTCCAGCAGGCGGGTAAAGGCAATGTCTGATAGTGCTCTCCCCGTCCGCCGATTCGGGAACACGATGTTGCCCTCTGCACGGAGAGACCGGGCCCCATTCAGTATGGCAACGGCCCGGTCCGACAAGGGGACGCGGTGCGCGCGGCGCATCTTCATGCGGGAGGCCGGTACTGTCCACGTGTCCCCCGAGACCTCATCCCAGGTCATCAGGCGGACCTCACCCGCTCGCGCCGCGGTCAGCACCATGAACTCGAATGCCAGGCGGGTTGACTTGTCGGCCGTGGAACGCCGAACACTGTCCAGGACGGCTGGGACCTCGTCATTGTCAACGGCTGGATGGTGCCGCTTCAGGCGAGGCCGACGAGGCAATGCCTTTGCGACGGCGGAGACGGGGTTGTCCTGCCTCATGTTGGAGGCTATCGCGTAGTCAAACACCACTTCCGCCCTTTGCTTGACCCTGGTAGCCGTCTCCGGTATTTCGTGCCATATGGGCGATAGCATGCCTAGAATGTCTCCGCTGGCAATGCTCTCGATCTGCATATCTCCGATAGCGGGGAATGCGTGCTTGGTAAGTGACTCCGTCCACTGTGTAGCATGGCGCTCACTCGACCACGTAGGCCTACGCAACTCGATGACCCGCTCAGCTACCTCTCGAAAGGTAGGCTTGCTAGCGTAGGCTTGCTGGGCAGCTCTCCTAGTAGCTGCTCTTTCCTTTGATCCGGTCGGTTTAAACCCTTCCTCGAGCTCCGCCCTGCATTCAGCGGCCTTTGCCCTTGCCTCTTTCACCCCCACCAACGGATAGCTCCCCAGCCCAATATTGGCAGGCTTGCCGTTGAACATGTACCGGAGCACCCAGCTACGGCGTCCGCTCTTCCCTACCCTGAGGGTTAGGCCGTTGCCGTCATTGTGGGTTCCAGGCCCGGCATGGCGAATCGCTCGATCTGTCAGCAATTTATCCTGGACCGGCATCTGCAAAATCCCCTTTTTGTACATTTTCTTTGTACGTTTTATACAAGATAATGGGGGGTATCAAGTGGAATTGTCAAGACTTTCCAAGCTACTATTTCGTGCCTAGATTAGTCTTATTTCGTGTCTAATCCTTAGGAATGCAAAGCCGTATAATGGCGGGAGCGCGAGGGAGTCGAACCCACCCCCCGGCGCTTGCGCGCCGGGGCAACGGATTTGAAGTCCGCGAGAGCCACCGGGCCCCATCCGCTCCCAACAAGGAAAACAGAGCCCTACACCAAACGGTGAGGGCTCTGAATTATACCAGAGGCAGCCGGGAGTTAGACCAGGGCGCTTTCCAGCTTCTTCTTCAGAACGGCCTTGGGCACGGCGCCCACCACCTGTTCCACGGGGCTGCCGTCCTTGAATACCAGCAGTGTGGGTATGCTCCGGATGCCGAACTTCATTGCGATGTTGGGTTCAGAGTCAACGTCGATCTTGATAAAGGCTACCCGGCCGTCGTACTCCTCCGCCAACTCGTCTACTATAGGCGCGATTATTTTGCAGGGCATACACCAATCGGCCCAGAAGTCTACCAAAACCGGAATGGCCGACTTTTCCACCTGCTCTTCAAACGTCTGCTCTGTCACTGGTACTGCTTGGGACATGCTAATGGACCCCCCTTTACCGTGTTTCTAATATTTTGGATTCCGGTTGCAAAAGCAATGTTGGTAACGGATTCCAAGAACAACTTGTTTTAGTTAGTGTACGTCCAAGTGCTGTTGCGGGTCAATTCACCACCGAGGAATCACGACGGCGTTCAGGGATTTGTATTGCCGCTCCATATCTGCCATGCTACTATTCAAGCCTGCGTTACAATACCGGTATGGACAGTCCTTACACAGACCCAACAACTTCCGAATACAGCGCTGTCCCCTGGAATTTCAGGGACGTCGCCGGGGCCATCCTGCTAGTTGTATTTGGAACTTTGCTTCTTCTCATCATCGGAGGCCTGGTTGCAAAAATCACCGGACCTTTGCCGTCGTCGGTGGTCATCCTGCTCTCGGTGGTGCTAGAGCTGATGTTGATCTTTGGAGTTTGGAGGTTCGGCCTGCGGAGATACGGCAAGTCCTGGAACGCCCTGGGGCTCATACCCTCGTTGAACAACGGTGCACTGCTGGCACTGCTGGTGTTCTTTGCCAGCCTGGCGTTGACCGCTGCATACGGTCTTATTGTGGCATTCTTCGACCAAGAGATCCTCACCCCGGAGCCTCTACCCGCGGATCTTACCGAAACGGTTTTGCAACGCCTGGCGGGCTTCTTCATTGTCGTGCTGCTGGCGCCCTTTGCGGAAGAGGTCTTTTTCCGGGGATTCCTGCTCCCCGCTTTCACCAACAGGTGGGGACTTCTCGTCGGAGCCATCATCTCCTCCGGCCTATTCGGTATAAGCCACGTGGCACCTGGCTCCATAGTTCCCGCTTTCATGTCCGGGATGCTGTTTGCCTGGCTATACCATCGCACCGGTTCTCTTTGGAATACCACTATTGCGCACGGAGCACAAAATGCGCTGGCATTCGCCGTAACCGCCCCAGTTTGAGATCAGCAATGGAACCAAGAAGCATCAAAGATACCTTTCAAGGGCTGGCCGGCGCAGGCAACACCGGCATCATCCCGTTCATTACCGTTGGATTCCCCAACGTGGATACCACGCTGGAGCTGGTGCCTGCCCTGGCTCAAGCAGGCGCCGACATAATAGAGTTGGGCGTCCCATTCAGCGACCCCCTGGCCGATGGCGCCACCGTACAGAAAGCCAGCTTCCACGCCCTGGAGCAAGGCGTAACCATGAAGATGTGCCTGGAGGTCTGTTCTCAGCTGCGCAGCAGAGGTACGGAAGTTCCCCTGGTATTCATGGGTTACTACAACCAGTTCCTAGCCTTTGGACTGAAGAGGTTTGCAGCGGAGGCCCAGAGGTCCGGTTTGAATGGTGTAATAGTGCCGGACCTACCGCCTGAAGAAGCAGAGCCGCTGGGAGACGAATGCCGTTCCTATGGCATAGACCTCGTACCTCTTCTAGCGCCCACTAGCAAAGACCGTAGTATTGCCTCTGCCTGCAGCCTTGCCGGTGGATTCATCTACTGCGTCAGCCTCACCGGCGTCACGGGCAGCCGCGACCGTGTATCGGAAGGAGCGGAGGGACTTGTGAGGAGAGTACGCAGCCATACCGATTTGCCAATAGCCGTAGGTTTTGGCCTCTCACAAGCAGAGCACGTACGGGCGGTGGGGCGTTTCGCCGATGCCGCCATAGTGGGTAGCGCGCTGGTCAACGTCATAGACGCCGCGCCGCCCGGGGAAGCGGTGAGGCGCGCCGCAGAGTTCATCTCAGGACTGCGCCAATCTGAACAGCCTCTACACGGAGGTGCGTCATGACCATGTGCAGAGGCATCCGCGGCGCGACAACGGCGGACGCCAACACCAAGCAGGCCATTCTGGAAGCCACTCAGGAACTGCTGGAGCGGCTTGTAGCAGACAACGGCCTGGACAAGGACTCCATTGCGGCAGCCATATTCTCCACCACACATGACCTGAATGCGGAGTTTCCCGCAGTGGCGGCAAGGACAAGGCTGGGATGGCAGCACGTAGCTCTCTTCAACACTCACGAAATGGCGGTGCCGGACGACGTGCCAGGTTGCATTCGTGTCCTTCTCCTGGTAAACACGGACAGGAAACCGGCTGAGCTGGTCAACTTATACCTGAGAGGCGCCGCTAACTTGCGAGCGCGTGGTACGGAGGATGCCTAGGTGTACCTGTACGGGCGTCTCCTCTACCCAATCTCCCATAATCTACGAACGAGCGTCATATAGCTGACATGGACCCTTTCTCCAGAGACTTCGCCAAGTACAGTCCTTCCGGCAACACCTATCTCACCGTAGGCGTTTTCGACGGCGTGCACCTTGGACACAAACGCCTTCTGAGCTACTTGGCGGCTGAAGCGGCTGCGAATGGCTGCATTCCTGGTGTGGTTACTTTTCTCAACCACCCGCGAGAGGTGTTGACGCCGGCCTTTTCCATGGCCTGGCTGGCCACACCGGAGGAGCGCATAGATCTGCTTCACCATGCCTGCATGGAGCTGGTGGTGCCTATACGGTTCACTGTAGAGGCTTCCCGGGTAAGAGCCGCAGACTTCGTCAAACTGCTTCAGCAGCACCTGGGCATGCGCGGCCTTGTGGTAGGCCCCGATTTCGCCATGGGGCACAATAGAGAGGGCACACCGGAGTTTCTCGCCGCTCTGGGCCAGATGAGCGGATTCGCCCTCAAGGTGGCGCAGTTAGAGGAGAGCGACGGCGTACCCATAAGCAGCTCATTGATACGTGGAGCGCTGTCCAGGGGAGACACTAGCGCGGCATCCCGTTTGCTGGGCCGAAACTACGCCGTATCCGGCAAGGTGGTCCATGGAGACGGTCGCGGCGGCAGCACGCTGGGCTTCCCCACAGCCAACATAGCCGTCCCGCCTCAGAAAGCCCTGCCCAGCGACGGTATATACGCCGCCATGGTCTTTGTAGAGGGAACCTGGTTTCAGGCCGCCGCTAGCATAGGAGTACGCCCCACGTTCGGGGGTTCCAATCGTACCGTGGAGGCGTTCTTGCTAGACTTTAATGGAGACTTGTATGGAAAAACCGTCCACCTAGAGTTTGTGCAGCGCCTGAGAGACGAGGCATTCTTCTCCAGCACAGAGGAACTCCGATTTCAAATAGAAAGAGATGTAGAGCACACCAGGCAGGTGCTCTCTGGGGCCTTTTATGAAGCCCGACTCTAAGACTCTGCACAGCATCCTTCGCCGCGGCGTTGCCGAGGTTATCGTCGAGAATGATCTGAAGGATCTCCTGGAAAAGGGCGACCCGCTCCGCCTCAAGATGGGTTTTGATCCCAGTGCCCCGGACATACATCTTGGCCATACGGTGGGATTGCGCAAGCTCCGCCAATTCCAGGAACTGGGCCACAAAGTAGTGCTCATCGTGGGCGACTGGACTGCTCGCATCGGCGATCCAAGCGGGCAGTCAGCCACGAGAAATATGCTCTCCCAGCAAGAGGTTGAAGCCAACGCTGAAACCTACATGGAGCAGTTCTTCAAAATCGTGGATAGAAGCAAGACGGAGGCGGTCTACCAGAGCGAATGGTTCGGCAAGTTTGACCTAGAGAAGGTGATCCGGCTCACCAGCAAGTTCACCGTTGCCCAGTTCCTGGCCCGCGAAGATTTCAGCAAGCGGTTCCGCGAGCAGCGGCCCATAGCCATCACCGAGCTGCTCTATCCTCTGCTCCAAGCGTACGATTCCGTAGCCATCCACGCCGACGTAGAGTTTGGCGGCACCGACCAGAAGTTCAACCTCCTGGTAGGTCGTGAGCTCCAGGAAACGGAAGGCCAGCGCCCGCAGCAGATACTGACTGTTCCCATTCTCGTCGGCACGGACGGCGTGCAGAAGATGAGCAAGAGCCTGGACAACTACATAGGTGTAACCGAGCAGCCCGGGGAGATGTTCGGCAAAGTAATGTCCATCAACGACAACATGGTCATACCCTATTTTGAGCTGCTCACCGACCTGCCAGATGAGGAGCTCGAAGAGATGCGCAATGCCCTTGCCGGCAGCTCCGTCAATCCAATGGAGTTTAAGAAACGACTGGCGCTTGAAATTTTAAGGCAGTTTCACGACGCGGAGGCTGCAAACGATGCCGCGGCTGCTTTCGAGCGCACTTTCCAGCGCGGTGAGTTGCCGGGCGAGATCAAGGAGGTAGACCTGCGCAATCTGATGCCGGACGAAACGCCTCGCCTCTCTACGGTTCTCGTGCAGGCCAACCTTGCCAGAAGCTCCAGCGACGGAGCCCGGCTCATCAAGCAAGGCTCCGTTCAGGTCAACGAGGTTGCGGTCCCCGGCGACACCGTTTACCTCCCCCTGAAAGCGGGAGACGTTATCCGTATCGGCAGACGTCGCTTCGCCAGAGTATTGAGATAGCTTCAGCCAGTTTCTTGGGCCCAGAGGAACCCCAAAAAGTTCCCCAAATCCTGCTCTAATCCGTAACACTCCTGCCTGCGCCCCAGGCCTCAAAGTGATACCATTCACAATAAATGCTTCTGGAGGGAATCGATGACCGTTAACCTGCGCATTCCGGGGCCCACTCCCATTCCGGACGACATTCTCCAGGCCTCCGCCAAGCCCATGATCAACCACCGGGGCCCTGAGTTCAAAGAGCTAATAGAAAGCATCACCGACAAGCTCAAAGACCTCTTCTCAACCAGAAACGACCTCTACGTTCTAACCGCTTCCGGCACCGGCGCCATGGAAGCCGCAGTGGTGAACACGGTCTCTCCGGGGGATAGAGTTCTCGCCATCACGGTAGGCGTCTTTGGCAACAGATTTGTTCAGATTGCCAAGACTTACGGAGCGGAGGTTACCGTCCTCTCCGCCGAATACGGCAAGGCCATCGATCCTGATGAGGTGCGCAAAGCACTTCAGGCGGACCCCTCTCTAAGAACGGTGATTGTCACGCACAATGAAACGTCCACTGGCGTCACCAACGACCTGGAAAGCATCGCGGGAATCGTCAAGGGCGAGTTTGACAAGCTGCTGATTGTGGATGCAATCAGCAGCATAGGTTCCATGCCATGCCCTGTAGACGAGTGGAACCTAGACCTGGTGGCCAGTGGGTCGCAGAAAGGCTGGATGGCACCTCCCGGCCTCGCCATGATCAGCGTCAGCGAGCGGGCCTGGAACGCATGCGAAGAGGCCAAGAACCCGCGCTTCTATTTTGATCTCACAGCAGCCAAGAGGTACCTGCAGCGAGGTCAAACGCCCTGGACTCCTGCGGTTGGCATTATGTTCGGGCTGGAGGCGGCGCTGGATAAGCTGATGGATGAAGGAATCGCCAACGTCCACGAACGCCACGCCGGCATCGGCAGGATGTGCCGTGAGGGCGTGAAGTCGCTTGGGCTAAGTCTCTTCGCCGACGAATCGGTGGCCTCCAATACAGTAACTGCGGTAGCCGTACCTGAGGGCGTCAAAGCCTCCGATCTCATTGGCGTCATGCGCACGGACTATGACGTTGTCCTTGCCGGAGGCCAGGCGGAATTGGAGGGAAAGATCTTTCGCATCGGCCACCTGGGGTACTGCTCAGAAAGCGATATTCAAAACGTAATGGACTCGCTGGCCGCCGCCCTTCCCCGGGCCGGTTTCCATCCGGCAAAGGCGGCAAGCAGGTGATGCTGAGGATCATTGTCTCCGACCCCATCGCCAGGGAAGGCGTCGAACTCCTTTCCCGGCAAGCTGAGGTCGACGTCCGCACCGGACTGGACAAGGAGGAATTGAAGCGCATCCTGCCGGAATACGACGGTCTCATAGTGAGAAGCGAGACCAAGGTCACGGCGGACGTCGTAGATGCCGGCACTAAACTTCAAGTCATTGGCCGTGCCGGCGTTGGCGTGGACAACATAGACCTGGAAGCCGCCACTCACCGAGGGATCGCCGTGGTCAACGCCCCTACAGGCAACACCATCGCCGCCGCCGAACACACAATAGCGCTGATGCTGGCCCTGGCTCGTCACGTGCCCCAGGCCAACGCCAGCATGAGGCATGGAGAGTGGAAGCGCAGCTTCTTCGTTGGAACGGAGGTGCGCGGCAAGACGTTGGGCATCATCGGCCTAGGCAAGGTGGGTTCAGAGGTAGCCCGCCGCGCCGCCAGCTTCGACATGCATTTGCTAGGCTACGATCCGTATGTCTCGCCGGAGCACGCCAAGCGCCTGGGCCTGAACCTCACTTCACTGGAAGAGTTGTATGAGAGCTCCGACTTCATCACTGTCCACGTCCCCATGACGGACGTGACGAAAAGCCTCATAGGTGAAGCCCAGATGGCTGTCATGAAACCTAGTGTCAGGCTCATCAACGTTGCCAGGGGTGGAATCATAGATGAAGAAGCCCTTCTGGAAGCCCTGGACAACGGCAGCATTGCCGGAGTGGCCCTAGACGTATTCGTCAAAGAGCCCCCGGGAGAGTCGCCGCTGGTCGGCCATCCCAGGGTAATTACCACTCCCCATCTGGGCGGCTCCACCACAGAGGCACAGACGGAAGTGGCCAGGGAAGTGGCGGAGGAGGTCCTTGCCGTCCTCAACGGCAGACCGGCCAAGTCCACCGTCAATATGCCGTTCCTATCGCCGGAGATACAGAAGGTTGTAGCTCCATACCTGGAGACTTCAACCGTCCTGGGGACGCTGGTCTCTCAGCTCGCCAGGGGTCAGTTCTCATCGTTGACCATCAAGTACGCTGGTGAGTTGGCCAATTACAATACCCCCACTCTCAGATCCGCGGCACTGGTGGGCTTCCTGGGCAGGGTTTCCGAGGAACGCGTCAACCTGGTCAACGCCAGTGTGCTGGCCGCTCAACGGGGCCTCCGCATTATGGAAGAGGCGGACACCGAGTCCGGGGCCTACCACGCCACTATCACCGTCGAGGTCGGCACGGACCAGGGCAGCTTCTCGCTGATAGGGACGCGCATCCAGAACCAGACGCACATAGTCCAGGTCAACGATTACGTGTTGGACGTGGTGCCAAGCAGCACCCATCTTCTCTTCATAGAACATCAAGACAAGCCAGGCATGATAGGGGCACTGGGCACTCTAACCGGCAACCACGACATCAACATTGCGTTTATGGCGGTAGGACGCAAGGCGCCAAGAGGCAAGGCCATGATGGTGTTGGGCCTTGACGACCCTATGCCTGAAGAGGTGTTGAGGCAAATCAGAGACATCCCCAACATAGATAGGGTTGAGGTTATAGTTCTCTAGCATGTAGGAAGTACCCATGGGCCAAATAGACTCCGCCGTGGCCAAGCTCCGGCTTTTCCTTGCTGAACTGAACAACAAGGAAACCCATCTGGACGCCCAGCTCAGGCAGTTCCGTCAGCAGATGAATCGCGCTCCTCAGCAAGCTATCTACGCGCGCCTTCCCCTGGAAGCCTCGCTTAATGTCATGAGCGAGGTTCAGGAGAGGCTGGATAGAATAGAGATGGAGCGTAAGCACCTGCTTATGATCAAGGAACGGGCCAACAGAGAGTTGGAGGCACTGCAGTTGACGCGCCAGGTTGAAGATGCCAAGGACACGCTGGCAAAGCTCCAATCATTGCGGTCCAATGAGGGCGAATCCATCTCCAAGATCCAGGCCTTGGAGCAGTTCATCAACAACTACAGTCAGCGCGCAGCCAAAGCCATAACCGACTTGGCACAAAAGCGCGCCTCTGAGCAGGAGCCCAAGCCTTAGCGCCTCCCCTCCAATGGGTTGAACACCATCCCCGTCGGCAGCTTGGGGTGGAAGTAGGTGGATTTCGGCGGCAACCTCTGTCCCGCCCCGACCACTGACCGAAAGAGGTCTAGGGGAAAAGCCTTGAGGAAAAATGCCATCTGCCGCTCTCCCATTACCACCTTTGACCAGGCCTCTTCGGGGTCGTGGACGTACTGCAGGTAGTCCTGCAGTACGTCCCCCAGCTCATACATCAGAACCTGGTGCAGAATCCACCCTTCGGAATCATGCAGCGCATCTCCTCCAGGCAGACGACGCAGCTCGTCTCGCACCCGTTCGTTCTCCAGCTTAAGCAGGTAAGGGCCTTCACCGTCCGGCCCCAAGAGTCCCAGCGCCACTCCCTGCGTACCCCTTACGGCCTCCTCCAATTCACCCGCCGATACCGGCTGTGACGCGAATGTCTGAATATCGAACACGCTCAGCAGCTGCTCGCGCACCAATGTCAACGTGGGAGCGTCCATATTTCCCAGGGTACGGTGATAAGGCAGCACCAGCAGGCCGGCATCATTGAACTCAATCAGGGTCATCATCACGTAGTTGAAAGCATTCTCCTCGTCCAATGAGCCTGACTGTCCACGCGCCCAGTCCCGGTACCTAAGCGCCGTTTCATACCTGTGATGCCCGTCCGCGATGAATAGCGACGCATCCTCCAGAACGTCGTTTACCACTTCTTCCAGATGGTCCGAAGGCACTACCCACATAGAGAAATGATCGTCCCCGTACTGGGCAGCTGCATCGGGTTCTCTTCCCGCCAGGTCCAGCATAGCCTCCCTGATCCTGCCTTTGCCGTCGCGGTAAAGCGACATGATAGGACTGAAGTTGGCCCGGCACGCCTGCATCAACTGGAACCTATCCTCCTTGGCGGGGGCCTGCGTCTCTTCGTGTGGAAGCACCACACGGCTTTCGTACTCCTCCAGATGAACGGCGGCAGTGAGACCCCATCTTTCCAACAACACCCCCCTGTGCGAGAAGCTGTGCCTAAGCACATAGAAGCTGGGGGTCCCGTCCCTTACCAGTACGCCTTCCCTCTGCCAGGCACGAAACCTTCCGGCAGCGTTTTTATAGCTGACTGGGGTTTCCCCCTCGGGCAGCTCCAGGTGTATAGCGTTGTGAGGCTCGCTGGTTCTCAGCGTCTCTTGGTCCTGGGGCGAGATCACGTCGAAGGGAGGGCAGATCAGCTTGCCAAGATGGGATGCAACCTCAGAAGAGTAGCGGACACCGCGGAACGGTCTAACGTTTGCCATCAAAGAACTTCCTACTTGTGGATGGTCCACAGTATACCAACTCATAGGCACAATCGACTTCACTTGATATACTCCTTTTAACCCTTGAAAGGACTGCCTATGGCGGAATTTTCCACTGAACGGCGCGTACAGCAGCTTAGAGAAGAGATAGATGGTCACAACTACCGCTACCATGTTCTGGACGATCCCGTAATCAGTGACGCCCATTACGACGACCTGATGAAACAGCTCAGGGAGTTGGAGACGGAGAACCCTGAACTTGTAACGCCCGACTCCCCCACTCAGCGTGTAGGCGCCTCACCCTTGGAAGGCTTTACGGAGGTGGAGCATCCCTCTCCCATGCTGAGCCTGGCTAACGCCTTCGATATGGACCAGCTGAGAGCCTGGCACAAAAGGGCCCAGGACCTGCTGGAAGGCGCCGGCTTCGATATGGTCTGCGAACTGAAGATAGACGGCCTGGCCGTTGCCCTAACCTATGAAGGCGGCCGGTTGGTGCGAGGCGCCACACGCGGTAACGGCTTCCACGGGGAAGACGTCACCTCCAACCTCCGCACTATCAAATCCATCCCTCTCCTGGTACGGGGGAACAACCTTCCACGGCGCTTTGAGGTAAGGGGAGAAGTGTACTTCCCCAAGTCCGGGTTTCTGAAGCTAAACGAAGAGCGAATTGCCCAGGGAGAAGCTCCCTACGCCAACCCCCGCAACACGGCGGCCGGCTCCTTGCGTCAGCTGGACCCCAGGATCACGGCTTCCCGACCCCTCGCCATCTTTGTCTATGCCCTTGGCTACGCGGAAGGCGGCGTAGTGCCGGATTCTCACTGGGCAACCCTGGAATATCTCAAGGAGCTGGGCTTCAAGACCAACCCGACCAACGCCGTCTGCTCCACCCTGGAAGACGTCGAATCGTACTACCGGGATTGGCTGGAAAAGAAGGAGTCCCTTGACTACGGCGTAGACGGCGCCGTAGTCAAGATAGACCAGCTATCGTACCAGAGGCATCTGGGCAACGTTGGCCGCGAGCCGCGCTGGGCCATTGCTTACAAGTTCCCCGCCACACAGGAGATAACCCGCCTGCTTGACATTGGCATAAACGTGGGCCGCACGGGAAGTCTGAACCCATACGCCATATTGGAGCCGGTGAACGTGGGCGGCGCTACCGTCAAAATGGCTACCCTGCACAATGAGGACGACATCCGCCGCAAGGACATACGCATCAACGACTGGGTGGTGGTGGAGCGCGCCGGCGAAGTCATACCCCAAGTGGTTAGCCCTGTCGTCTCGCGCCGCAGCGGGGAGGAGCGCGAGTTCGAAATGCCGCGGCTATGCCCAGTCTGCAGCACTCCAACGGCGCGTCCCGACGGCGAGGCCATGACCTACTGCTTCAATACGGCCTGTCCTGCTCAGTTTGCCCGGCTGTTCATGCACTTCGTCAGCCGCGGCGCCATGGACATAGAGGGGATGGGAGAAAGGCTTGCCTTGGCCGTCATTGGCGCAGGCCTTGTGAAGGACGTCGGTGACTTATATTCCATAACCACAGAGCAACTGCTCTCCCTGGAAAGAATGGGCGAGAAAAGCGCCGACAAGCTGATAAGAAACATTGAGATCAGCAAGAACCGTCCCCTGGCAAGCATCCTCTATGCCCTGGGAATCCGTCACGTCGGCTATGAAACGGCCGATGCCCTAGTGCGCCACTTCGGCTCCATGGACGGCATCGCCCAAGCCTCCGAGGAGAAGCTGACCTCAGTTCCCGGCGTTGGGCCCAAGGTGGCCCAGAGCATCGCGGCACACTTCGCCCAGGAGAGCAACCGAGTCGTTATTCAGAAGCTGCACCAAGCCGGTGTGCAGATGGAAACCGGCGCAACGACACAGGACGGGAGCGGACTTCCTCTAACGGGGCTTCAGATGGTAGTCACCGGTCGGCTCGACTCCATGAGCCGCTCACAAGCGGAAGACCGCATCAAAGAGCTTGGAGGCTCGGTGGGAAGCAGCGTGAGCAAAAAGACCAAATATCTGGTAGTTGGAGAAGACCCCGGCTCCAAGCTGGAGCAAGCCCAAAAGCTGGGCACACAAATCCTAGATGAAGCGCACTTCCTCAAGCTGCTGGAAGGGAGCTTGGTGGAAGAGGTCGTCTCATAGCACTGAACTTCTGAGTATGTCCAAGAAACCGCAAGAAGAGTCCATAGATACCCTGGCCGCCACAGCCGGCAGCGGAGCCCCCGCCGTCGATAGCATGGTGCCCCCTGTTTATCAGGCATCCGTATTTTCCATCGAAAATCTGGAGGACACCGACGACCTATTCGAGGGAAGAAAGCCTGGGTACTTCTACAGCCGTGATGGCAACCCCACCACGGATGCCTTTGCCCAGGCGGTTGCGCTTCTGGAAGGCGCCGAAGCAGGCGCGGCTTGCTCCTCCGGCATGGGCGCTACCCTTGTCGCTCTGCTTGCCGCCGCCGAGCCGGGCACGCGGTTGGTGGCGGCACGTGATCTGTACGGCAAGGCTACGGCCCTTCTGCGCACGGTTTTCTCCCCGCTTGGCATCAATGTCGACTTCGTAGGCGGACAAGATGCGGAAGCCTGGGAACAGGCGTTGTCCCGTCCTGCTGGCGCAGTCTTCCTGGAAACGGAGACCAATCCCCTGCTCAGGGTGCCTGATCTGCCCCGTATCGCGGCTGCAGCCAGACGGTGCGGCGCCACCGTAGTCGTGGATAACACCTTCGCCTCTCCGTACCACATACGCCCCCTGGAGCTAGGATCTGACCTGGTGGTGCACAGCGCTACCAAGTTCCTCAGCGGGCACGGCGATGTCACGGCGGGCGTTGTCGTCGGAGACGGCGAGAGAATCGCGGCGGTCAAGGGCAAGGTCTCGCTTATGGGGGTCAACCTGGCCCCCTTCGAGGCATGGCTGGCTCTGCGCGGCCTCAAAACGCTGGCGGTGCGTCTGACTAGAAGCAGCGCCAGCGCTTCAGCTATAGCGGACTACCTGGCCGGGCACCCCAAGGTCCTCTCCGTCAACTACCCTGGCTTGGAGACCCACCCCGATCATCCCGTCGCGGCAAGGGTCATGCGCAACGGATTCGGTTCCATGATATCCTTCGAAGTGGCCGGAGGATTCCAGGGAGCCTCCAGGTTGTTCAAGGGGTTCCAACGCATCAAGTACGCCCCCAGCTTGGGAGACGTAGCCACTACGGTAACCCATCCCACCAAGACATCCCACCGCGCTATTTCGGCCATGGAACGAAGTGAACAGGGGATCACGGATGCACTCGTCCGTCTCTCCGTTGGCATCGAACACGTAGACGACATCACAGCCGACCTGGAGCGCGGCTTGTCAGCGGTATGATGATAGTTCTAGGCCTGGGCAATCCGGGGTCTGCCTATGCCGGAAGCCGCCACAACGTGGGCTACAGGTGCGTGGATATCCTCTCCAAGCAGTACGGCATACCGCTTGACCAGCGCCGCCGCCACGCCCTGCTCGGCGAAGGTACTATGGAAGGAGAGCCCGTGGTGCTGGCGCGCTCTCGCACCTACATGAACCTCAGCGGAACAGCCGCCCGCTACCTGTTGGACCGGTACCGCCTGCCGCCTTCAAACCTGCTTGCCATCTACGATGAACGCGACCTGCCGGTTGGCCAAATCCGGATTAGACCGCGCGGCAGCTCCGCGGGCCACAACGGCGCCAATTCCATCATCCAGGAGATGGGAAGCCCGGACTTCCCCAGGTTGCGCATTGGTATAGGACAACCCGTTCAGCAGGACCCGGTCGATTTCGTGCTTGGCCGCTTCACCCCGCAGGAATCTGAGATAATGGGGGAAACCCTCACCCGCGCCGCGGAGGCCGTGACCTGGATTGTGCGCTGCGGGATTGAAGCCGCTATGAACAAGTTCAACCAGCGTGTGCAGGGAACAGACGGCCATACAGACAGCGATGAAGCGTAGCTTCTTTGCAGCCTTGGCTGCGTTTCTCAGCGTGGCTTGCTCATTGGGAGGCAACGAAAGCACCACCGTTATAACTCCGTCTCCCGCGCCAAGCCCAACCGCAGTGCCCACCTTCCGGCCTGCGACACCGGTCTCGGCCACGCCTTCACCGACCCCAACTCCTGCTGCGTCGACGCCAACCCCAACTCCACGTGCTATGCCCACGTCCACCCCAACACCCACCGTGACGCCGACAGCCACAGCCGCGGCAACCGGAACGGCTACGGAAATCCACTACCCCACTCCGCCGGACCGCGATCTCTATGATCTAACCAGCCGCCTGGTCACCAAGTCACAGGAGTCCATACCACGGGTGGTGAACTCTCTGCCCGTAGTCTACGAGGTTGGACGGCAAGATACCTTTCACGTTACCGACATTGCGGACCGTAATGTTTACCCACTGCAAGCCACTCTGCAAGTGGTCACCGACCACGCGTACTGGTATATCGCTGACGGTGTACAGTTCAACCTGGACGACCTGGAGAAGTCGGCGATTGTTTTCGAAGAAGAGATCTACCCCAGGGTGACCTCCGTATTCGGCACGGAGCTTGTGCCCGGCGTGGACAACGACGTTCACCTGACCGTTCTGCACGCTCCGCTGTCCGGCGTGGCCGGCTATTACTCCTCGGCGGATCAATATCCGTCCCTTGTCCATCCCTACAGCAACCAGCGTGAGATGATCTATATGACCTCCTCTTTGCCCCTCAATAGCCGGAGCTACTTGGGGACTTTGGCCCACGAGCTCACCCATGCTATCCAGTTTCGTGCCGACGATTCGGATGAAAGCTGGGTCAATGAAGGATTGGCGGAAATAGGCGCTGAGGTCGCCGGCTATGTGCCCTCCTTCCGCAACTCGTTCCTCTCCAGGCCCTCCACCTCTTTGATCAACTGGCCGGACACCCCCGGTTCGAGCTTCTACAGCTACGGCGGCGCAAACCTCTTCTTCGATTACCTTGCGCAGCAGTACGGCAGGGAAAGCCTGGGGATGCTCATGGAGCATCCCGGCGATAGCATCCGGGGGGTGGAGGCTTATCTGCAATACGTGGACGCCGGCAGGAGTTTCAAAGACGTATTCGCCGACTGGACGGTGGCCAACTACCTGGATAGGGACGGCGGCGGGCCTCACAGCTACCCGGAATCGCGGGTGCGGATAGCGGAGGTGCGGACCATAGCCGGACCGGCGCAGTTCCGAGACGAGGTTCCCCAATACGGGTCGAAGTATTACGAGATAGTCTCCCGCGGCCCGGCCATCCTGCGTTTCGAGGGGTATACGGAAACGCCCCTTGTACCACGCCCTTCCACCGGTGGAGACCATTGCTGGTGGAGCAACCGCGGAGACTCCATCGACACCACCCTCACCGCGGAAGTCGCATTGCCTGATCAAGATTCCCTCGCCATGACCTACTCCCTCTGGTACAACATAGAAGAAGGGTGGGACTACGCCTACGTTGAAGCCTCCACCGATGACGGTGAAACCTGGGACGTGCTGCAGGGCGACCTCTCCTCTCCCGTGGACCCCGTGGGCAACGCCTTTGGCCCCGGCTATACCGGGAGCAGCAGACGCTGGCTTGAAGACAGCGTCGACCTGGCCTCGTATCGTGGCAGGCAGGTGCTCCTCCGCTTTGAGTACGTGACGGACGACGCTATCCACGGCGCGGGCCTCTGCTTGGACAACATCTCCATCCCAGGGGCTTCTTTCCTGGACGCCGCCGGAACAGATAGCGGCCCCTGGGAAGCAAAAGGCTTCGTGCGGACTTCCTACACCGTCCCACAGCAATACCTGCTTACCGTCATTGAGATGGGGCCTGAGCCAGTGGTGCGCCGCGTCGCGCTCAATGAAGAAGCGTCCGCCATAGTTGAAATCGATGGGTCGGATAGCAGCTTCTCGCACACTGTCATTGTCGTTTCCGCCCTACAGGAACAGACCCTGGAGCCGCCCCCTTCCGGATCGACGTAACCTTCCAAGACGGCGGTTGAGCAGGCGTCAGCCTCCGCGCAGGGTGCGGAGCAGGTCCCCCATCCTGGGCCGCTGGCCGTAGCTCAACAGGTAGGCCCTGAAGAGACGGACTGTGAGCCATGCCGCGAGCGCGACGCTGAGCGAGAGGATGGCGAGGCTGAGGATGACGTCGGCGATGCCCATGCCGCCGAGGCTGAGCCGTGTGAGGCTCGTTATTGGAGCCGTGAACGGTATGAAGCTGAGGACCCGCGCGAACGTGCTCTCGGGTTCCTGGAGCAGGGTAAAGAGAAACCACAGGGGGGAGACGAACGGTAGAATCACGAAGGCGGTGATGTTGCCTGCCTCACGCTGGCTCGTGGTGACCGCTCCTATGGCCGCCTGCAGCGTGCCCAGGAGCGCGTAGCCCAGAACGAAGTAGGCCAACGCTATGAGGAGGTCTCCAGGCGAGGGCGCAAGCGCAAGCCCCGGAGGAAAATCAATGAGCAGGCCCAGTGAGAGCACGAACATAACCCCTGCCCCTGCCCAGATCACCATCTGCAACAGGCCTGCAGCACCTAGCCCAATGAGCTTGCCGTACATCAGGTGCTCCGGCTTGATGGAGGAGAGCAGCACTTCCATGACGCGGTTCTCCTTCTCCTCGCTCAGGCCCTGGAGCATGTACCCGGAGGCGGTCAACGCGGACACGATGAGCAGGAAGCCGACGGCGATGAAGAACAGGCTTCCGCCGAAGCCGTCGTCATCAGTGGGAGCGCCCGACTCGCTCACCTCCAGCGTATCAAGGCTGTAGAGACTGACGATGCGCTCGATCTGCTCAGTGCCGACCTGTCCGGCGAACAGGTTCTCGACGATGAAGCGCCGGAGAGCAGCGCTCTGGCCGCCGTCCTCCAACAGACCACTCGTTTCCTCCCGAACCTCCACAACAGTTCCGGTCTCCATGTAACTTGCGGGGAACACGAAGAGATGATCGATGCCTCCTTCAAGGAGCGCGCGAGTGGCCGTCTCCTGGTCAGGGTACGGCGCGAAGGTCGTGCTCCCCTGCCGCTGGAAACCACCGAAGAGAGGCTGTCCGTCATCACCGGTTGTGAGGTCCACGTAGCCGACGGTGACCACATGCGGTGGAGCGGCCTCTTCAGTAGCATCGTCGGAGATGACGGCCTGGATAATCGCAACGGCGATGAACCCTATCACCGCCAGCACGGGAACGGAAGCGGCGAAGATGCGGTAGCTGAGACGACCGAGGGTGATCGAGAACTCGTGCCGAGCGACGAGCCGCGTCTTATGCATGGCGGCCCTCGACGACGCGCAGGAATATCTCCTCCAAGCTCGGCGTTGCTAGCTCGAACCGGTCTATCTTCGCGCCGCGGTCTAGCAGGGTTCGCAGCACCGTCTCGGGGGAGTAGCCGTCCGCTAGACGGAGCACGTAGCCAGTGCCATCCCGTCGCGCTGAGAGTACGCCGTCGATCGCGTCCGGCGCCAGGTCGCTGGCGATGAAGAGCTCGCTGCCAGCAAAACGGCGTTTGATCTCGGTGAGGAGGCCATCGAGCACGACGCGGCCCTCGTCAATCATGAGGACGCGGTCGCAGAGCTCCTCGACGTCCGTCATCTGGTGGGTTGAGAACATGAGCGCGACGCCCCTGGAGCGCAACTCAGCGACGACGTCTTTCATGAGCCGCACGTTGACCGGGTCCAACCCGCTGAACGGCTCGTCTAGGACGACGAACGCAGGCTCGTGGATGAGCGTTGCAGCGAACTGGACCAGCTGGCCAAGTCCCCGGCTCAGCTCGCGAACCCTCTTGCCACGGTGCTGCTCCAAGCCGAGACGCTCCAGCAACTCGCCGGCACGGCTCAGGCCACGCTCCCGGGGTACGCCCTTGAGCGCGGCCAGGTAGAGCAGGTTCGGGATGACGCGCAGGCTACGGTAGAGGCCGCGCTCCTCCGGCAGGTAGCCGATGCGCTCCTGGGCGCTCGTGGTCAGGGCGGCGCCGAAGACGGAGACCTCCCCAGCATCCGGCTGGATGATGTCGAGCATCATCCGAATGGTCGTCGTCTTCCCTGAGCCGTTCGGGCCAACGAGTCCTACGACTTCGCCGGGATATACGGAGAGGGAAACGTCCTGCACCGCTACCCTGTCGCCGAACCGCTTCCAGAGGCCATGCGCCTGCACTATGGGGACAGCCGATGAAGTCATAGTTATGAGCTTCGCCGATTATAGCACACGGGCGCCCGGGAGGCCTGCAGCGGCCGTGCGCCTCTATACGTGCAGTGTGCCAGACCCCATCACTGCTGCAGGCAGGGACTCCCTCGGTGAAGGGTTCCGGGACGGGTCTTTAGATAGGAGATTGATGGACTCTTGCCCGGTTTACAGGCTGGGCGCAATCCCGTATAGTTCACCACGCCATTGATTCAAGCGAGGTTTTGCCCATGCGTTTCAGGATAGCTGTGTTGCCTGGTGACGGTATTGGCCCCGAAGTGACCACCGAAGCAGTACGCGTGTTGCAGGCCGTGGGCCGGAAGTTCAACCACACCTTCGATCTTAGCGAGGACGTAGTCGGCGGGGCTTCCATAGATAGGCACGGGGTGGCCCTCCGCGCTGAAACCGCCGAGGCCTGCCGCCGTAGCCACGCCCTTCTCTTCGGAGCCGTGGGCGGGCCCAAATGGGACGACCCCCAGGCCAAGGTACGCCCAGAAGACGGACTGCTTGCCATCCGCAAGGCCATGGGGCTCTGGGCAAATCTGCGCCCCGTCAAAGTCTACCCGTTCCTGGAAGACTCCGGTCCGCTCAAGCCGGAAGTGGTTCGGGGCGTGGACATCCTGGTGCTGCGAGAGCTCACGGGAGGGCTCTACTTCGCCAGGCCAAAGAAGCAGTGGAATACCTCGCGGGGCAGGCGCGGCGTCGACACACTCAAGTACGAAGAGCGTGAGATAGAGCGTATACTCAGAGCCGCCTTTGAGCTTGCGCGGGGACGGCGTAAGAAGCTGACCTCCGTGGACAAGGCCAACGTTCTGGAGACGTCCCGATTGTGGCGGCAGATAGCCATCGAGCTATCCCCGGAGTACCCAGACGTCGCCCTGGACCACATGCTAGTGGACAACTGCGCCATGCAGCTTGTCCAAAACCCCAACCGCTTCGACGTCATCGTATCTGAAAATACCTTTGGCGACATCCTCTCCGACGAAGCGGCCGTGCTCGCGGGCTCCATGGGTATGCTTCCTTCGGCGAGCCTTGCCGGCGTACCAGACGCCACGGGACGCCGCCGTGCCCGCGGCATGTACGAGCCGATTCACGGCAGCGCTCCAGACATTACGGGGCAGGGCAAGGCGAACCCTCTCGCCGCCATCCTCAGCATGGCCCTCATGCTGCGTTACTCCCTGGGCCTAATCAACGAAGGAAGTGCCGTAGAGCAATCGGTGGAACGAGTGCTTGAAAGCGGCCTCTACACGCCCGACCTGGCCGGACCAGGCCAGCCTTCCATAGGCACCACCGAAATGGGCAAAGCCGTGGCTGACGCAGTATTGCAAAGCTGACCGATATACAAGCAGGGCGTCCCGGTGACCGGAGCGCCCTGCTTGGCTAGAGGGGTGCCTAAATACAATCGCCCTGACGGCTCATTTGTCCTGTTGTCTATTCAGCCTCTCCAGAAAGGAGCAACCCCTTTTCCGAACCCGAACCTCTCTATTCCAGGTTTGTAAAACCCACACCGGAAAAAGGAACCGCCAAATCGGTACGCGTCTCCCGGCCAGGCGACCACCATTGAAAGATCCCCGTCTTCCGTAGCACCCGTTTCATATCGTTCCACTTCCACCTGACATTTCGTTTTGAACAACGAAAGTGCCGGCGGATTTGTCAGGTCTGAAGCCAGGTATAGAGTCAGATGGTAACTACTACGGCGCCACTACAGAGGGGGCGGGCTTGAGAGGGGGCGGGTTTGAAACGCGAGAGCTTTGCGCAGATATATGGAAGGAAACCCTAGACGGCATCCCCCTGGAGCCTTGAGACCTCAATGAAGTCACTGGCTTCCCATGACCAGGCAAAAAGGGCCGCTTCCACAACGCGGGAAGCGTCAATGCCCACCACAAGCTGCTGAACGGAGTATGTGGGCCGGTCGCCCCACATTAACGTGGCAATCTTCCGGTCCGTGGCAGAGAAGTAGGCCCGCCCGTTGGGATGAGAGTGGTAGATGACTACGGCGGGGGTATCGGTGTCGAAGCTGCGGTCAAGGTCCAGGGCATCCTGGGCAGTGAATTCGTAGGCAGTCTCGGCTCCGCGATCAACCACCGCGGAGTGGATGCCTAGGCTCTTGGCGTTGACGCAGGCACGGATGGCGACGGCCCGGTTGTCTCTTGCCGAACCGGTGAGCCAGCCGCAGGCCTCGTTGGGATAGGATTCCCTAGCTTCGCGATAGATGGCCCGGAGGAGCTCGTTAGAAATGGTGACTGGTGAGGGTGTTTCTGGTATGAGGCAACCTCCGCAGCCTTAGCTGTTCACTTCTATTGTCCATGTCTTGCTGTCCACAACTTCTCCTATGACCGCCGCTCCTGCAACCCCGTGCCCTTCCAACTGCTCAAGTAGAACGTCCAGCCTATCCCTGGGCGCCGATATGAGAAGCCCGCCCGACGTTTGGGCGTCGCACAGCACCACCCTTACGGTATGCGACAAGCTTTCGTGCCAGCAGACGGAATGCCCCAGCGAAGCCAGGTTGCGCTGCGTCCCTCCGGGCGCTATGCCCTGCTCGGCCAGCTTCCACAGTCCGGGAAGCAACGGCACCTTCGACCAGTATATGCGCGCCGACGTTCCGCTGCCCTGCATCATAGCCTTCAGGTGTCCCAACAGCCCGAATCCCGTGACGTCCGTGCAGGCGTTCACTCCCACGTGACCCATGGCGTTGGATGCACCCCTGTTCAACGTCGCCATCACGGCCACCGTTCCCGCCAGCACGCCGGCATCCACAGCCTGGTTTTTGCCCGCCGTAGTGATGATCCCCGTGCCTATGGGCTTGGTCAGCACCAGCACGTCGCCCGGCTTAGCGCCTGAGTTAGTGATCTGGTCTCCCGGCTTGATCAGCCCGGTGACAGCCAGACCGTATTTCGGCTCTGCGTCATCCACGGTATGCCCTCCCACTATCAGCGCGCCCGCCTCCGCCACTTTTTCGTAGCCACCCCTCAGAATACTCACCAATATCTCTCTGGGCAGTGCAACCGGGAATCCCACCAGGTTCAGCGCCAGCAGAGGCGTGCCGCCCATGGCGTAAACGTCGCTCAGCGCGTTGGCCGCGGCAATAGCGCCGAACTGGTATGGGTCATCAACAATGGGCGGGAAGAAATCGACCGTCTGAACAAGGGCAAGGTCGTCCCGTAGACGATAGACTGCGGCGTCATCGCCTGTCTGGGTACCCACCAAGAGGTCGGGATGGGATACGGTGGGAAGCTGGCTCAGGACCTGCCCCAGGTCCTCAGGACTGAACTTGGCAGCTCAACCTGCGCAGTTTGCTAAGCTAGTCAGCCTGATGGCTTCCTCTTGCATGGAGGCTCCCTTCTTGGAATTGGACTGAACGTAGTAAAAGTCCTTACATTGTAGGCTTGCCGAGCTAGCTGTACAAGGAGGGGTATCGCTCACCGGTATCGGGCAGGACAGTGACCACCACTTTTCCCTGGCCCAGCCGTTGCGCGGTCTTCATGGCGGCGAAGACGTTGGCGCCGGAGGAAATCCCGACCAGAGTCCCAACCTTCTTCGCCAGCTCTTGTGTGGTATTCAACGCGTCTTGGGTACTGACGGTGACCACTTCGTCTATCAACTCGCGGTCCAGTATCTCAGGAATGAAGTCGGCGCCCAGTCCCACGATTCCGTGTTCACCAAACCGCCCCTCACTGAGCAGAGGAGACGTAGCCGGCTCAACAGCAATCAGCAGCACGGAAGGGTCATTCTCCTTCAGAGCTTGTCCCACGCCTGTGATAGTGCCTCCCGTGCCCACGCCCGCGGCAAAGGCATCTATCCTGCGCCCTCCCAGCGCATCCAGTATCTCCCGGCCCGTTCCCAGGTAGTGGGCTCTTGGGTTTGCCGAACTGGCGAACTGGTCTAGTAGAACGTACCCCCTGTTTTGCTTCGTCATTCGCTGCGCCGCGCGTTTCGCGCCGACCATCCCCAGGTTAGAAGGGGTGAGATGCACCGATGCCCCAAACCTAGCTACCAAGCGCCGCCTCTCTTGCGGCGCGTTCTCCGGCATCACAATGGCAGACGGGTAACCCTTGGCCGCGGCTACCATGGCCAGCGCTACCCCCATATTCCCTCCCGACACCTCTACCACGGTGGAGCCTGGTGTTAGCAGGCCCGCATCCTCGGCTTCCTCTACCATTGCAAGAGCCACCCTGTCTTTGATACTGCCGCCCGGGTTCACGCTCTCCAGCTTGGCGTAAAGCTCCGCCGAGCCTTCCGTCTCCATGGTATCGAGTCGCAACAGGGGGGTGTTGCCAATAAGCTGAAGCAGGCTTCTTTGCACTGCAACCTCCGCTGGCCGATTTTGTCATGGCTGTCTGCGTGCGTCAAGAAACGACGCGCCGCTGTCAAGTAGCCGTAGTAGGCCGCCCGCACCTTCCCCTGCGCCTTGCTCTATGCGACAATAGACGTTCCATAATGCCTAACCGCCTAATCAACGAAACAAGCCCCTACCTCCTCCAGCATGCCAACAACCCGGTCGACTGGTATCCCTGGAGCGAGGACGCCTTCGCTAGCTCCAGGGCAGAAGATAAACCCGTCTTCCTCAGCGTCGGCTACTCCGCATGCCACTGGTGCCACGTTATGGCCCACGAGTCCTTTGAAAATGAGGAGACCGCCCGCCTGATGAACAACGGCTTCATCAATATCAAGGTTGACCGTGAAGAGCGCCCAGACGTAGATTCCATATACATGCAGGCTGTGCAGGCGCAAACCGGTCGCGGCGGCTGGCCCATGTCCGTGTTCCTCACCCCAGAAGGCAAACCCTTCTTCGGCGGCACCTACTTTCCGCCGGTGGATAGTCACGGCATGCCCGGCTTTTCCACGGGTGCTGCAAGCCATCATAGAAGCATACCGTGACCGGCGCAATGACGTGGTTAACTCCGCCGATCAGCTCGTGGCGCATCTGAGCAGCGGCCTGATGACCTCCCAGGGACAGGAGCCGCTGACCTCTGAGGTACTGTCCCGCGCCTTTGATGGCCTTGCTTCCGAAATGGACAAGGAGCATGGCGGCATAGGCGCCGCGCCCAAATTTCCTCAGCCCATGACCCTGGAGTTCTTGCTCCGCTACTACGCTCGCAGCGGCCACACCGAGGCGTTGGCCATGGTGGACCTTACCCTGGAGAAGATGGCCCACGGCGGCATCTACGACCAGCTTGGGGGCGGTTTCCACCGCTATTCCACCGACCCGTTCTGGCTGGTGCCTCACTTTGAGAAGATGCTGTACGACAATGCACTGCTGAGCAGACTTTATCTCCATGCCTATCAAATAACAGGCAGCCAGGAGTACAGGCGCATTGTGGAGGAGACCCTGGACTACGTTCTCCGTGAGATGACCAGCCCAGAAGGCGGCTTCTATTCCAGCCAGGACGCTGACAGCGAGGGCGAAGAGGGCAGATACTTCGTCTGGGACACCCCGAGAGATCGAGGAGGTCGTGGGCAAGGAGCAAGCCGTACTCTTCAGCCGCTACTACGGGGTCACTCACCAGGGCAACTTCGACGGGAGAAACATCCTCCACATCCACGATTCCGCTGAAGCGGCGGCGGGCCGAGTTGGGCATCAGTGAAGAACAGCTAGCGACGTCTGTGGATAACGCTCGAGCCAAGCTGCTGGAGCGGCGCATAGAACGCGTGCCTCCAAGCCGTGATGACAAAGTGCTCACCGCCTGGAACGGCATGATGCTGCGAAGCTTTGCCGAAGCAGCCGCCGTTCTGAACCGCGACGACTATTTGCAGGCGTCGCTGGCGAATGCCGAGTTCCTACTGAGCGCTCTCCGTTCCCCGCAGGGCCGCGTCCTGCGCAGCTTCAAGGACGGCAAAGCTGTACTCAAAGGCTACTTGGACGATTACGCCAACCTTGTCGACGGCTTACTTGCCCTGCACGAGGCCACCTTGGACCTGCGATGGCTTGACGAGGCGCGTTCCCTGGCGGATGGCATGCTGGATCTATTTTGGGACCCCAAAGAGGCCGCCTTCTACGATACCGGCAGCGACCACGAGAAGCTCATCATCCGTCCCAGCCACCTTTTCGACAACGCGGAGCCCAGCGGTTCCGCCGTAGCCAGCGACGTCCTTCTGCGGCTGGCCGTTCTCACAGGCAACACCGAATACCGGAATCGCGCTGCCACCATGCTGCGTTCTCTCCGCATGGTCATGTCGCGCGCACCCATGGGCTTTGGGCACTGGCTGTGTGCCCTGGACTTCTATCTCTCCACGCCAAAGGAGGTAGCCGTGGTAGGGCCGCCCGAAGACCCAGGCACTCGAGCGCTTCTCGACGAGGTATTTGGCCGCTACATTCCCAATAGAGTCATTACCGGCTGCCATCCCAACGGGACCGACAGTTACGAAGGATATCCCCTGCTGGAGGACAAGTACATGATCGACGGTCTGCCCTCCGCCTTCGTCTGCGAGAACTACGTCTGCATGATGCCCGCCACGGACCCGGCTACGCTGGCGGAACAGCTCTCCGCATCGTGATGCGTCAGCCAACTGCACCCGCGGCAAGGATCATCACCCGCAGGCATTGAAACGCATCCAGAAAGCTATCAGACGTATAGGAAACCGTCACGGCATCGGAACGCACTGCGCCGGGCACCCATTCCGCCACATCGCCCATGCCTGAATTGGCGAATCGCAGCGTAAGCGTCACCGGCAACGAGTAATCAACGGGAGCAATCTCGGCACAGCGTTCCACGCCGCGCCGTGCCTTCTCCCTGATGAGGGCCTGCGCCATCGTGGGCGATAGTCCCTTTGCTGCGTACCTTGTCAGGGACGATTTCACCTCTGCCGTCTCTATGTGGGGTATCAGTTCCCTGGCCTGCTCGCAGCAGGTCGTGTCGCCCGCCACCATTACAATGGGCACACCGTGATGCGCGGCGATGCCCGCGTTCAGACCAAGCTCCCCCTGCGGCTGGCCGTTGACCAGTATCTCCTGCACCACTCGACCAGAAATGGTGTGATCCAGTATCCCCTTGGAACCCGCCCTGGCGTGATACCCCACGCAGAATACGGCATCGAATGTGGCGTCTAGGCCAGCCATCATCGTCTGCGGCTTTGGTGAGCCGGTGATAAGCTGCACCCTCTGATCCAGCAGCTCTGGCAGCAGGTTGCGCTGCGTGCCATGGCTGTCGTTGACCACCACTTCGTCCGCTCCTGCCTCAATAGCACCCTCTATAGCGGCATTGGCCTCCAGGGTCATCAAGCGCCTTCCTATTTCGTAGTCTTTGCCGTCCCTGCCCGTGTGGTCGGCATGCACCACCCCACTGACACCCTCCATATCGACCGAAATAAGCACCTTGACTGGCATATTCCCCTCCTTTGCTGACTGGTCGGTATCGTATACTACCGCGGCTCTACAGGCGTCACGCGTTCCGTGGCGGCGTCATAGACGTATATAGTATTGTTTGCCCTCAACGTCATCTTGATCTCTCTGGCGGCCTCGCTATGTTCAGTCACCTCAAGGCCAGCGATTTTCACCTGAGCGGAGTTCAGTCCGTAGCGAAGCCTCATGTCTCGCAGGGCTTTGTAGAAAGCGCTCTGGTACTCCCGAACCTGAATTTTCTCAGGCGTTTGACCACTGACGAACCACGCCGCGAGATCAGGCTCGTAGGTGCACTCGTCTATAGACCCCAGGGGTGTAGCGTATCCACCGTCGTTCGTTTTGGCCGTCGCCAGCGACGACGTCACCCCTCTTCCTGCGGCAAGGCCGTCCAACCCAGCACCAGCGGGCTGCGACCAGGCCAAGATAGCCGAAGTGGACAACGCTTCCAGCATCATGGAAGCTGCCAGTATGGCTACGGTTCTCTTCATGGACGTCAACATAGCCCCTACCCTATTTCGACTCTCCTCCACACCGACCTATCACGACGCATCCTTATGAGAGGTGTCGTTCCACAGCTGGATAACCGTGTGCTCCGTGCCCACGTCCAGCACGGAAAGACTGGTATTGCCCAAGGTAAAGTTGTTCCTGTAAGAGAGCGGTAGACCCAGAAGGTGCACCGCCAGCACCAGGAGAGCGGCACCATGTCCTACCACGACTATCGAGTCATCGGAGAGGTGTTGCTCCTTTATATGCTCGGCAGCGCGCGAAGTTCTGGCTAGCACTTCATCCAGGCTCTCCCCGCCGGGTGGCGTGTAAGTATCCGGCGACCTCTTCCAGTGGGCGAAACCTTCAGGGTCCGTGGCTTGCCACTCTTCCTGGGTGACCCCTTCCCATCTTCCGTAGTTCCGCTCCCGCAATTCGGAGAACTCTCGCACCCCTATTCCACGGCCTTCAGCAATGATCTCGGCGGTCTTCCGTGTACGTGACACGTCGCTTGAATACACAGCGTCTATCCGCACGTCCGCTAGCCTGGATGCCAGGCGTCTCGCCTGCTCAATGCCCGTGGCATTGAGCGGCGCATCGGCGTGACCTTGAATTCTGTGCTGTTTGTTCCATTCGGTCTCACCGTGGCGCACCAGCATCCATACCGTCATCCGCTATCTCCTAGTAGAGTTGTATGTGTTCGCTAATTCGTTGACAGATTTTGCAAGGTTTCCAGAGGTACCGCAAGGGGGTATTTGTTTCAGACGTTATGTCTAGTACAAGGCTAAAAGCGAACCACTTTTTTGTAAATATGGGAAACAAATCCGAATTTCGTAGGCAGATTGGCGGGTTTAGTCACGGTGCTTAGCTGCCTCCGGCTCATGTAGATAGTATAGGAGACGGAAGCAGATACAGGGAAGCGGGAAAGGTCGGGTGCACTCTTCCTTCCGTCATTGCTGTTGTGCCGCACCTTCGCCTCCCGATAGGTGTCTCATTGATGCCAATTCTGTCAGAGAATTACCCAACACGTACAAGAAAGACAGGGGGGACTTTCCCCCATGGCCGTATCAACATACTATCACGCCAAGCGGGCAGAGGGGGGTGAGAGCGTCCGGGGTGCGCGCTCAGGGGTGGGGTCTATAGCAAATACAGTGAGGGGCTACTAGGCATGACGGGAGAAGAGCCTGCATAGATATTTTCAATATCTTGTTACTGATGAATCAAAAGGGTTGACATCTCCAATAACGTTGTGTTATTGGAGATGTCAATCCGAGATAAGGTGGAAAACGTCTGGCAAGCACCTTGCTCGGATTGATTTGTTTAGGAGGGTGCATATGAGCTTAGGTAAATATACCAAAAGGCTTCTGGGACTGACCATTGGCATTGGCTTGCTAGCCATTCTTGCCTGCGGCCCGTCCGAAGAAGCCGACCCAACTGCCACGCCGACGGCAACCCCAATACCCCCAATGCCAACCTTTGACATTGGGATGCCGACGCCGACACCGCAGCCGCTCGCGCCTGGGCAGCCGACGCCGACGCCACCACCACCTGTGCCTGGGCAACCGACGCCGACGCCTGCGCCTGGTGTGACTTCCGTACCCGCGCCTGCAGACACACCTACACCGGTGCCTGCACCTGGCGATCAGCCCAAGTACGGCGGAGTAGTCAACCTGCCCCTAACGGGCAATGCTAATTATTGGGACCAGCTCCACGGCAGCACCGGATACGGATGGGCCACGCTTGCCAATACAGGCAATTTATTCGGGCAGTTCATTCGACCGAACCTTCAAGACCGCGTAACCATTGAGGGAGACCTTGCGGAGTCGTGGCAGATCACTGACGGTGGTAAGACTTGGATTCTAACCATGCGAGACGGGGTTATAGACCACGATGGCAACCCCTTCACCGTGGAAGATGCTTACTACTCCCTATACAGGATCATAGAACGACCAAACGGGGTGGTGGCCCGCAGGTGGGGCTGCATACGAGACTACCTCAACCCCATAGTAGACGACAGCATGATGGCAGTAGAGAACCCCGGGGCAGAGATAACAGGGCCCAGGGAGCTTACTATCCGCCAGCCGGTGGCGAAGGGCGCTTTCGCCGCCTGCTTCCTCAGCGGATTCGGTGCAATTACGCCTGACACCTACGCTAGAGCGATAGATGAAGACACCGCGACCGGATACCGCGACTTCGATTTCGAAAAAGGAGAGGTGGTCGGAACGGGTCCGTTCAAGATCGTCGGGGGGGAGATGGGAAACGTCTGGCGCGCGGAGCGCCACGATGGTTATTTCCGCGAGGGTTTACCGTACCTGGACGGCTATAACATGTTCGCCATCCCCGACGGAACGACTCGCGTTGCCAACTTCAGGGTAGGCCGCATAGACGCCGCTGAGATCTTCACCGGCACAGCAAGCTTTGGCCTAAGAGCCGTCCTCGATCTGCAGAGCGCTATCGGGGAGGAAGCGGCCTTCCCAATCGTCGCAGCTCCCGGCTGGCGCGGCTTCGAGTTGAACGTGACCAGGCCGCCTTTCGGTCCACTTGACGACCCAACGGCGACAAAGGTACGGCAGGCGATTCAGTACGTGATGAATCGCGGGGACATGAACACGCTATGCCACGATGGCATCGGCTTCTTCTCAACTCCGTACTTCATCGGGGTCGATTGGGTCTATACACAACAAGAGTGGTTCGACAACATGAATGGTCTGGACCCCGACCCCATGAAGAAGGAAGAGGACTTTGCCAAAGCTATATCGTTGATGGAAGAGGCGGGTTACAGCGATTCAAACAGGATCTCAGCTACCCTGCTCCTGGGGCGGGGCGCCGATTGTCGCGCTGACGTAGTTGTCAACACTCTTCGAGGTATCTACATAGACGTGGTAAAGGACAATGTACCTGACGGCTCAGCTAATCGTGAAAAAGCCGTTAAAAAAGAGTTCGATCTGCGGCTGGAGAGCAAAGGCGCATCCTTCGTTGACCCGGACGCGTTCGCAATCTCCATACACCCGACCTTCGAGAATGGCGGCTTCACCTTTGGCGGCTGGGAAAATCCCAGGTGGCTAGAGCTCCAAGAGGAGCAGGTCCTACTGACTGATCCCGCAGAGCGCGCACCCCTTCTACGGGAGATGGCTGACATCCTTTGGAACCAGGACGCCGCCTGGATTGGCATGGTGAGGCCGGGACTGTTGCAGGGCCACCGCGGCAACTGGCGCGGCTGGACGCCTGTGCGGTTCCACGCGTCCAACTACTCCATTGAGAATGTGTGGCTGGCAGACGAGGCGGAGAACCCCTATCCACCGCTGCCGAGTATTTAAGCCTCATTGAAATGTAGGACAGTGCTGGCGCGGCTAGAATAGCCGCGCCAGCACTGTCCTAATAGACATCATGCGCAAGTACATACTAAGAAGAGTTCTGATGTTCATCCCGACACTGATCGGAGTGTCGCTGGTCATCTTTATTTTGCTAAGGGTGCTTCCCGGCGACGTAGCAGTCGCGATACTGGCCGGGCCAACCGGTGAGGGAATCTTTACCGAAGAGGATGTTGCTCGTGTGACCGAGGAACTCGGTCTAGACAGGCCAATCTACATACAGTATTTGGACTGGATGTGGGGCCTGGTCCGCGGCGATCTGGGCAATTCCTTTGCGGCAAATACACCAATCTTTGAACAACTGAAGCGGCAGTTCCCCGTGACGCTGCAACTGGGCATCTTAACGTTCGCCACCATTGTGCTTTCCGCTATCCCGGTTGGGATCATTGCAGCGGTGAAGCAGGATGGCTCGACCGACTACTTCCTGCGCGGCTCCGCCATATTTGCTCTGGCCATACCCAACTTCTTCTTTGGCCTGTTGGTGGTGTTGGTGCTATCCAGGTGGTTTAACTGGCTTCCTCCCTTAGGCTTCGATCATATCTGGGAAACTCCGGTCAAGACCCTGCAACAGTTGGTGCCCCCGGCGGTGGCCCTGGGACTGAGTAGCAGCGGCCTGCTCATGCGGCTCACTCGCACCCAGCTCCTGGAAGTCCTAAGGGAGGACTACGTTCGCACGGCAAGGGCCAAGGGACTGGCGGAAAGGGTGGTCATTATTAAACACGGCGTACGCAACGCTTTGCTGCCGGTAGTTACCTATGCCGGCTTTCAATTCGGCATACTGTTCTCAGGCACCGTTGTCATAGAACTAATCTTCAACCTTCCAGGAATCGGGCGCGGACTGATAGAAGCCCTATTCCTGCGCGACCTGCCCACCATCCAAGCGTACATCATGTACTTCGCCTTAGTGTCTCTGGCAATCAACCTGGTAGTCGACCTGACCTATGGCTGGCTGGACCCAAGGATCAGATACGAATGATGGATGTTGGGAACCACCGGACACACGGAGGAGTTTAGATGAACGCCAGGGATGAACTTGTCCTAGCTCAGCCAACCGCGGAGCTTTCACCATGGGGACGCCGCTTAAGAGCGGTCAATACTTTCCTGCGCCGCAAGCCGTTGGGAACCACCGGCCTTGCCATAGTAATATTTGCCTCAGTTATTGCTGTGACCGCGCCGTACATTGCGCCGTATGATCCGTACGATATCAGCACCAGTAGGGTCTTGAAAGCTCCGTCCCTTGACAACTGGTTCGGCACCGACAGGCTGGGCAGAGACATTCTCAGCCGCACGATGTATGGCTCCGGGGTCTCCATCTACGTGGGAATAGTCGCCATGATAGCCGCCAGTATTGTGGGGAGCTTCATCGCGGTGACCAGCGCCTTCTACAGCGGCAAGTACGACCTCATCGTTCAAAGAGTGGTCGATTCACTATCCGCCTTTCCCAGCTTACTGCTGGCGCTGGCGCTCATGGCTGCCCTCGGCTCTTCCCTGAACAACGTGATTCTGGCCATAAGCATAGTCTTCCTGCCCAGGATAGCCCGTATTGTTCGTTCCGTGGCTCTCAGTGTGAAGGAGATGCCGTACGTTGAGGCTTCCAGGGCCATAGGAGGGTCTGACCTCAGAATCATGCTCCGGCACATACTTCCCAACACGTTTGCCTCCCTGGTTGTAGTGTCGACCTCTCTGGTGGGCAGCGCAATCATCATTGAAGCGTCTCTGAGCTTCCTTGGCCTTAGCGGCGCGGGCAACACCATCACCTGGGGAGCCATGCTCAACCAGGAGCAACTCCTTGACTTCTCGGGCGCTCCATGGATAGGCCTATTCCCAGGGTTTGCCCTCACCTTCGTGGTCTTCGGGATTAACGTCTTCGGAGACGCCCTGCGCGACGTGCTAGACCCCAAACTGCGCGGCAGGTAAACCCCCAGACAGAGCACACCAAGAGCCTGGGCAGTGACCCAGGCTCTTGGCATTTGGCAGGTTTGGTTGTAAGGTCATGCTGCCCTTCAACCGCGTTCAATTTCAGACCCCGGGAGGTGTCGCGTGACTGAGAACCACTCCACGGTGCATCCAAGCTACCTTAGCGCCCTTGAGTACCGCCTGGCAGGCCCGTTTCGCGGAGGCCGCTCCGTTGCCGTGGCCGGCGACTCCAAGAATCCCCTGGTCTTCTATAACGGCTCCACCGCCGGCGGCGTCTGGAAGACCACCGACGCCGGGATGTACTGGGAAAACGTTTCCGACGGCTTCTTCAATACCGCCGCCGTTGGCGCAATTGCCGTGTCCGATTCCGACCCCAACGTAGTGTACGCGGGCACCGGCGAGTCCTGCTTCCGCGCCGACGCCACTCACGGAGACGGCGTCTACAAGACGACCGACGGAGGCAAGACATGGCAAAACGTGGGGCTTCGCGACTCACGCCACATCGCGCGCATCCGCATTCACCCTACGAATCCCGACATCGCCTACGTTGCCGCAGCCGGCCATGAATGGGGCAGCAACCCGGAACGCGGCGTATTTCGCACCATGGACGGAGGCAAGACCTGGGAGCACGTCCTCTTCAAGAGCGACAAAGCAGGCGCCATAGACCTTTCCATGGACCCCAGCAACCCCCGCATTCTCTACGCGGCCATCTTCCAGGTGCTGCGTCAGCCCTGGACCATGACCTCAGGCGGGCCGGACAGCGGCCTCTACAAGTCCACGGACGGTGGCGATACCTGGGTGGAGATAACCCAAAACCCCGGTATACCGCAGGGTCTAAAGGGCAGGATAGGCGTGGCCATATCACCGCCAAGGCCGGAACGAGTCTGGGCCTTGATGGAGATAGAAAACTCCCAGGGCGGCCTGTTCCGCTCAGACGACGGCGGAGCCACCTGGCAAAAGATAACTGACAAGCCGGAGATATACAGGCGCCCCTGGTACTACACTCACGTCTTCGCAGACACCCAGGACCCAGACACCTGCTACTGCCTGGACGTGCAGTTCTGGAAGTCCAACGACGGCGGCCGCACATTCTTCGAGATGCGCCTGCCACACGGCGACCACCATGACGTCTGGCTTGACCCCCGCAACAATCAGCGTTTGATCAGCGGCAGCGACGGAGGCGCATCGGTAAGCCTGGACGGGGGCGCTTCCTGGTCGACGCTCTACAACCAGCCCACCGCCAGCCTTTTTAAGATGGACGTGGACAACCAGTTCCCCTACAACCTCTACGCCACGCAGATGGACAACACCGCCATCAAAGTCCCCAGCCGCGGCGACGAAGGCGCAATCCCCTGGAAAGACTGCGACGTGGTAGGCAACTCTGAAAGCGGATACATTGCGGTGAAGCCGAACAACCCCAACATCATCTTCTCCGGCGCCAACGGCTCGGCGCCGGGAGGAGGCGGCACGCAGCTCTGCTACCATCTCGGCACCAGGCAAACGCGAATCGTCCACGTCTGGCCCCACGACCAGTCCGGCTCGCCGGTGAAGGACATCATCAACCGCTTCTACTTCACCTACCCCACCGTCTTCTCCCCCCACGACCCCGATCTACTATACTGCTGCAGCCAGTACGTCTATAGAAGTACGGATGATGGTGGAAGCTGGGAGCGCATCAGCCCGGACCTTACGCGAAACGACCAGTCCAAGATGCAGGTCACCTCCGGCGGCCTCAGCACCGATTCAGGCGGCACCGCCGACTATTCCGGAGTCATCTTCGCGTTTGCCGTATCTCCAAGCGAGCCGGGCGTTCTCTGGACAGGTTCAGACGACGGTTTGGTCCATATAACCCGAGACGGCGGAGGCTCCTGGCAGAACGTTACCCCGCAAGACCTGCCGGAGTGGACCCTGGTCTACACCATCGAGCCGTCTAGACACGATCCGGCCACAGCTTACCTAGCCGCTACCCGCTACAAGCTGCACGACCACTCACCGTACGTGTTCAAGACCAGCGACTACGGGAAGACGTGGCGCAAGATCAGCAACGGAATACCTGATGAGTACTTCACCCGCGTCATACGTGAAGACCCATCTAAACAGGGCCTCCTCTACCTGGGCACCGAGCTTGGCATGTTCATGTCCTTCGACGACGGCGAAAACTGGCAACCTATTCAAGCCAACCTGCCGGTGGTTCCCATCCACGACATGGCCGTGAAGAACAACGACCTTATAGCCGCCACACATGGCCGCTCTTTCTGGATCCTGGACGACCTCACACCTCTTCAACAGATCTCGGACGAGGTTACCGGCAGTGACGTCCACCTGTTCAAACCCAGAGCCACGTACCGCACCGCTCCGCCCCTAGGCTTCGGCCGTGGCGGAGGCGTCCCCGGCAAGGACTACCAGCGTATCAACGGTGAGACCGTAACCTTCTATGAGAAGCGCAATGAAGCCGGCGAGGTGAAACGGGTCTATCTCAACGCGGGACAGAACCCTCCAGACGGCGTTCCCATCAACTACTACCTGAAGAACGCCCCGGACGAAGGCGTTACCGTAACCATCTTGGATTCCAACGACAACGTCATTAACACATTCAAACGGAGTCCAAAGGCAGGCATGAACAAGCTGGTCTGGAACATGCGCTATCCACCCACCGCCGGCCCCGACGCCCGCGGCAGGCCGGCTGGCATATCACCGCTGGTGCCGCCGGGAACATACCAAGTCCGGTTGGCGGTGGATGGCCAGACTTTCACAGACTCGTTCGAACTCCTCAAAGACCCCCGCGTCTCCGCTACGGAGGAGGACCTGAAGGCGCAGTTTGACCTGCTGGTCCAGGTCCGTGACAAGCTGGTGGAGAACAACACGGGGCTGAGCCGCCTGCGCAGTGTTCGCAACCAGATAGACGAATGGGTGGGCCGCGCCGGAGACGAGGCATCCCGGGACGTTTTGTCCACCACCGTCCAGGCCATCAAGGACAAGCTATGGCCCATTGAAGACCAGCTTGCATCCGTCCACGAACCTTACGCCCAGACTGTGCCTCCAGTGCGCCTTGACGCCAAGCTCATGGCATTGTCACAGGTGGTGGCCACCGGCGACTTCGCGCCCACACAGGGACAGCTAGGCGTATACGATGAGCTTTCGGGATTGGTAGACCATCATCTCCAAGAGCTTCAGCAGATCATAGACCAGGATGTCTCCGGCTTCGTGGAACAGCTCAACGAGCTGGGCGTGCCGGCAATTGCGCCCTAGCCCACACATAGTAGGCAGCGGCATGGGCCGCTGCCTACTATGAACCCCTCTCTCTGCGCCAAGCCATGATTTGATTGCGGTGCAAGCGGTAATGGCCGTACGTATCAATCCGCAAGCGACGCCTAATGCGGGTCTCCGTAGACCAGTGCTCTTCGGCCATCTCGGCCACCACCGACATCAGCCTGTGATGCGTCTCCATGAGCCGGCTCTGCATATCCTCCAGCGAAAGGCCCGTCTTCTTCTCCGATTCCCAGGCGTTGAACCCGTCAGGCCCGCCGTATTGCCTATAGCGCGGCTGGGGCTGACCTCTCGCCATCGAGTTGATGGCCTCCTCTTCCCAAGTGGTCACGTGACCCAACAAGTCCTTAACCGACCATCCTCCGTCAAAGACGGGGTCCACCATCTCCTTCTGAGAAAGCCCGTCCAAGGATTCGTGAAGCTCTCGCCATTCCCTTTCCAATCTCTGTAGGATCTGTCGCCTGTTCAAAGACGCACCTGAATTGTTTCAAACGTTATGCCTAGCACAGGCACGGGGAAAGTGGAAATATGGGAAACAAATCCGAAAGCCGTCACAGATGCAACGGTTTTCGTCGAGGGAGAAGCCGGTGCGGGGCCGGCGCCAAGGGGCGGTAATTTGCGGATAGCGTTCATGGATACATGATAAGGCAGGGCTCCGGTGTGGGGAAGGAGTAGGTGGCGCACTGCCCGGCCTGGATTCGAACCAGGGATTTCAGCTCCAAAGGCTGACGTGCTACCGCTACACTACCGGGCATCACAATACCTGCCATGTAATGCTAAGCGCACCGACAGCTTTAGGCAAGCGCTTGCCATCTGCCTTATACTCTCCTCTAAGCATGAACACAAATCACCACGTCACCGTAATCGGCGGAGGCATCATTGGACTGGCCACCGCCTTGGAGCTATCGGCCAGATATCCCAACTACTCCATAGCCGTACTGGAAAAAGAGCAACGAGTCGCCTCACATCAGACAGGGCACAACAGCGGCGTCATCCACTCCGGCCTCTACTACAGGCCGGGGTCGTACAAAGCGGAGCTTTGCATCGCGGGGAGCCGCGCCCTGCGCGACTACTGCGACAATCGCGGCGTCTCCTACAACCTCATCGGCAAAGTAGTCGTCGCCACCCATGAAGAGGAGTTACCGCGCCTGCAAACCCTCTACGAAAGAGGCACTGCCAATGGCGTTGAGGGTCTGCAGATGATAGGTCCGGCACGGCTTAAGGAGCTTGAACCGCACGCCTACGGCATCAAAGCCCTGCATTCGCCCAAGACCGGCATTGTCGATTTCAAGGAAGTCGCCGCCGCCTACGCTGAAGACGCGCAGCGGAACGGCGCCGAAATTGTGCTCGGGGCCAAAGTAAACGGTATCACCGTAGCCGGCGGCTTGATCAACCTGGAGACCAGCAAGGGAGACTTCCAGACCAGCTACCTAATCAACTGTGCCGGCCTTCACGCCGATGACATAGTAGAGAAAATGGGACTTCGTTCTGAGGTGCGCATCATCCCCTTTCGTGGAGAGTACTTCACCCTAAGGCCTGAGAAGCATCACCTTGTGAAGAGCCTCATCTACCCCGTACCCAACCCTCAGTTTCCCTTCCTAGGCGTGCATTTTACCCGCATGATCCACGGCGGCGTGGAGGCCGGACCCAATGCCGTTCTGGCCTTCGCCAGAGAGGGTTATACCATGTCCAGCGTCAATATCCCGGAGTTTCTGGGTACGGCCATCTATCCCGGATTCTGGATGATGGCTTGGAAATACTGGCGCACCGGCCTGGGCGAGTTCTACCGCTCCCTGAGCAAGCCGGCCTTCACCAGAGCACTGCAACGGTTGCTGCCCGAAATCAAAAAGGAAGACCTGGTGCCCGCCGGCGCCGGCGTCAGGGCCCAAGCCGTGGACCGCAAAGGGGCGCTACTGGATGATTTCAGCATTGTGGAAACCGAAAACGCCCTGCACGTACTGAACGCCCCTTCACCAGCGGCAACGTCATCCCTGGCATTGGGTAAGTATTTAGTCGATAGAGCCGCCAAATCGTTCGGCTTGCAGGCTAAGTAGAAAGGAGCACCTGAAGGCGTCCCGCCGGACGATTATCATGCTGGGGAGTTGATTTGCCTGCGCTCCTCGGCCGCCCGCGGCTTCGGCAAGAGAATAGCCACGATTGCCAGAGCGACTCCCTCCATCAGAATAACCACGGGGAAAAAGTCGTCGCCTTCCCCTGCTATTGTTATAGCTAGTCCATTGAGCAATGCCCCCAACAGGGCACCAACGAGGGAGATGAGCAACGCCAACTTTGCGAAGTGGCGGACGGACAGCAACTCCGTCATCAATATCCAGGGGAGGCAGATGAGGCCGCCCAAGGCGAGCCTAATCGCCAATGAACCTACGGCATCCGCAGGCAGCCCTCCAGGCACCAGGTATGCTCCCGCGCCCAGCAACAACAGAAGCGCCGTTAGAAGCAGCAACAGGCGTACGTTGAAGGCATACCTGGCTATTCCCCATAACAGAACACCAGCAGCAGTGAAGACGGGTACACTCAGGAGTTGCAACACCAGGCCTTCATGGCCTGAGGTAGCTCGCATCGTCTGGTTGGGGAAATACAAAGACGTGGAGGTTATTATCGCAAGAGCTACGGAGAACACCAGTGTCGCCCATACCAGAGCTTTCCAAAGACCCGGCATTGTGGATTTCGCTCGAAGCGTCTTATTGGACCCATTGGCGCCAGAGAAAACACGTGGCAGCAGAGCAAATATCAGTGCTGCGCCAGCCAAGGTAAAAGCCGCGCTGGCCGCGATGAACAACCAGGTTTCATCAATGGGCCAGTAGCGTACGGGCCAGTAGAGTACATCATCAACATTCAGGGACAACGCGGAGATCGCTCCCAATGCCCCGATCAAAGCACCTCTATGACGCGTCGCTCCCTTTGCCGCAATCGCGTAGAACACCAGCAAATGGACAGTCGAAGCGCCTACACCGACTATGAGAGTACCCAGCACATAGGCCACTAAGGACGTGTGAACGCCTGCGATGGTGAGACCCAGGACACCAAGGAGAGCGCCGGCCGCCATCACAGTATGTGGCGGACGCCGGTCTACCCAGATAGCCACAAAGAGTAGCGCCAGAAATCCCAAGCCGCTTTGCACCACGAGCCAGGCTAATGGAGGGCGATCGAATCGCATCACCCCTACAGTCGCCACGTGGCTACGGGAATCGCCAAGCTCCAATAATGCCGCTGCTGCCACCAGCACCAACGCCAGTTTCAGGTCAGGGTGAAAGTTACGGAGGGACATAGCCTCATTGTAGGGGAGCAGGACCGGGATACCAAGCACTGCAGCTCAAGAGCAGAGGTACATACTCACTACAGAGTTACGAGCGCCATCCTATTGACCGTTTGCCCTCAAATCACGCCCGCTGACGGAGCTTCCCGGCTACCTGCCCCGCAATCTCGGATCTAGCGCGTCACGCATGGCATCGCCCAATATGTTGACTCCAAACACGGCCAGCGTTAGAGCAAAGCCTGGGAATATGGCAATGTGCGGCGCAACCGTGAAGTACCGCAGCACCTGACCGCTGAGCTGAGCGCCCCAGGTGATGGTACCCACAGGCATTCCAACACCCAGGAAGCTGAGCGAGGCCTCTATCAAGATTGCGCTGCCCACCAAGCTGGTGGAGTAGACCATGAGAGAGGCAAAGGTGTTGGGTAAAACGTGCCGCAGCATGATACGGGCGTCGCTGGCCCCTATGGCCCGCGACGCCTCTATATAAGGTATCTCCTTGATGCTCAACGCCACCGACCGTATGACCCTGGCCAACCTGGGTGTGAACACTATGGAGATGGCGATGATGATATTAGTCAAAGACGCTGTGAACAGCGCGACCAAGGCTAGGGCCAGCACCAGAGAGGGGAAGGCTATGAATGCATCTACGAAGCGCTGCACCACAAGGTCGAGCTTTCCGCCAAAATATGCGCTGGTGACTCCTATTGACGAGCCCACCACCGCCGCGATGAGCATCGACGTCATCCCCACATATATGGAAATCCTTGCTCCAAATATCACACGGCTGAGAACGTCTCTACCCGCGAAGTCCGTACCAAAGAGATGATTCGCACTCGGCCCTTCCAGGAGCTTGCTTGAGTCGAATGCCCTTGGGTCTTGTGGAGCGAATATGTCGGGGAAAGCAGCCAGAACAGCAAAGAAAACCACCAGAACAAGCCCCGTTGTTCCCAGCGGTTTAGAGCGCAGGAACCGCGTAAAGCCTCGCCAGCGTCTGCTCCATGGAGAGGGAGCCTGGGGTGCTAATATCCCAGTGCTTTCAATTGAGTTTTGCGTAGCCATAACCGACCTTCTTTAGCGGACTTAGGCGTAGCGGATACGCGGATCAAGCCAGGCATACGTTAGGTCTACTATCAAGTTCGCCACAAGGGCCACCAGTGCAAAGTACATGATGTATATCTGGATCACAGGCAGGTCCCTAGTGTTGAGGGCATTTATTAACCCTCTGCCCAGCCCGGGAAGGTTGAACAGCGTTTCTATGACAATGGTACCGGAGAACAGGAAGCCTATCTGCGTCCCTCCTACCGTCACAACAGGCAACAGCGCGTTCCTCACCGCGTGTTTCATGATGACTACACGTTCCGTCAGTCCCTTTGCCCTTGCCGTCCTCACGTAGTCCTCACGCAGCACCTCTAAGAGCTGAGTCCGAGTGATCCGCAGCAGCAATCCATTGCTGCTGAACCCAAGCGCGACAGCGGGCAGAAGAAGCTGCTGGACGCTGGTAACGGGATCCTGCCAAAGGCTGGTGAACCCGACCGGAGGCAGCCACCCTACGTAGACCGACAACCCCAGTATGACAAGCAGACCCACAAAGAAGCTGGGCATCGCCAGCCCCACGATGGCAAACGTTCTCAGGATATAGTCCAGCCACCCATCCTGCTTCACTGCGGCGATGATTCCAATCGGTATGGCGATGACAGTAACCACAATTGCGGTCAGGACAGCAAGCTGAAGAGTAATGGGGAACTGTCGCTTTAGCTCACCCCATACGGGGCGGTTGGTGGCGAATGAGTGGCCCAGGTCTCCCCTAGCGAAGTCCCAGACCCACTTCACAAACTGAACGTGGACCGGATCATTCAAGCCAAGTCTTTCTCTCAGGTTATCCACGTCCTCCTGGGTATACTCGGCCTCTCCATTGGGACCGGCAAGTATCTGCACGGCAACGTCTCCCGGTAGGATGCGAAGGAGTATGAAGATGACCAGTGCAACACCCAGCAGAGTAGGCACGAAAAGCAACACGCGCCTCAGAATGTATTTCCTCATTGCCCCTCTAGCTTATCCTACTTTGGATCTAAAATCACGGGCTTCTAAAACGAAGTCTGCGGCCCTTGATGGACCGCAGACTTCGTTTATCTATCGAGCAATTCTTGCTACTCAGCCAGCCAGACGTGCTCCAGTGTCATGTTGGAGGCGTGGATAATGGGAGCCACATAGCCCCGCCAGTTGCCACGCCAGCCGTGAACCAGGGCAGGCCTATTGTTGCCAACCAGAGCAGCGTCGGCGTAGAGAATTTTTGCCATTTCAAACAGCACCGGACCTCTCTCCGCCGGGTCGTTCAGCACCAGCTGCTGCTCATGAAGTGCACGCCAATCATCGTTTACCCAGCTGGTGAAGTTCCTGCCGCCCTCTTCGTCGGTGAAGAATACACCCAGATTGAATGCATCAGGGTCAGCGAATGAAGCGCCAACGCTCTCCACCGCTATCATCTGGAAGTCGCCGGGATTGGTGCGTGCCCGCAGAGCGGAGGTATTACCCAGATTGGTGGTTGTCACGTCAAGATAGAGGTTGTCTCTCAGCCACTGGCCTTGTATCTCCGCTTCATTTTGACTACCGGTCGTGACTACGGCCTCTACGGGGAGCAGGTTGTCCGGGCCATAGCCAGCCTCCTGCATGAGAGCTTGCGCTGCAGCAAGCTGCTCTTCCCTTACCATCTCGTCAGGGTCGAACCCAGGCAATGCCTCGAACCATTGGTCAGGCGTGGCAATCCAGTCCCAGTAGAAGAAGTAAGGCGTAGCCAACGTACCAATGCCATCGTAGTTCAGCTTGCTCATCTCTTGACGGTCAAAGCCCATCTGGATGGCGGTACGGATCTTGTCTGCGGTGGGGTCGCCTATGGGGCCAAACGGCGCATTAGACAAGTTCAACTGTATGCCGCGCCAGCCCATGGCGTTGATTAGAGGGGCAACCAAATCGTCGCCTACCGCCCTCTGCAACTCCTCTGCATCCGACTTGCTCGGCTGGTTGTCAAAGACACCCAGGGCATCAATTCTGCCTGCACGGAAGTTGGCCACCCGAACTGCCGCATCTGGAATGAACACTGATGTGTAGCCGTCAAGGTAGGGGAACCCATCACGGAAGAACTGGTCGTGTCGCTCAAGCTCCGTGATGTTGTCAATTTCATGATTGACGACCTTGAATGGGCCGGTGCCAATAGCCTCACCCTGTGCAAAGTCAAGGTCCCTGTAGCCGTCCGGCGTTACCATGGGGTCGTCAATCTGGCTGGTGTATGTATCCGGCAAGAACGCGCTCCATGCACCGGAGATACAGGAGACAAACGCAGCGCGGGGAGCATCCAGCCTTATGACCAGTGTCGAAGAATCAATGGCCTCGGCACCGGGGTTGGCTACCGGGTTGCCATTGTCATCTAGTATGTCGGCCACATATGCCTGGATGCACCCCTGACGGCGGGGGTTGATGCCGTTCGGGCGCTCCTCATAGCGTATCAGCTGATACGCGGCGTCTTCGGCCGTGTAGGGGTTGCCTTCGTGATCCACCACTCCGGGTCTGATATTGAAGGTGTACTCTGTGCCGTCTCCACTGACGCTCCAGGCCTCGGCCAGATCGCCTTCAACGGTAACGCGGTCTACGGGGTTCACTCTTATCAGTCCGTTGTAGATGTTCCCAATCCATCCCAAGCCGTTCCAGCAGAAACCGGTCTGGCTATGGTTGGCGTCCAGCGGTCCGCAGTTACCCGGCACCGTCACGCTGCCGCCGTACTGCGGCTCATCACCGGGCAGCGGCGTCGGCGTCGGTGGTGCTGGTGTGTTGGTCGCGGTGGGCGCCGCCGTTACACCTGGCTGTGGTGGTATTGGTGTAGCTGTCGCCGTTGGCAGCACAAGCGTAGGCACCGCCACAGACGTAGGCGTATCTGCCGGCCGCTGCGTCGGCGTTGGGTCTTCCTCAGCCGAACCGCACGCCAGTACAAACAAAAGGCCTATGCCTACGGCAGCCCCCAAGAACTTACGAGGCGAGAGAACTGTTCGCATAATGCGCACCCTCCTAATGGAACTCAAAATCTTACTTGGCTTGGTCTGTGAATAGTGATTCTTAGTCAGAAAAACACAATCGTCCCTATTTGATTAAGCAACGATTGTGCCGAGGGAACATACAATAAATATAGCCCTGTGTCAAATTTCCGCACTGACCATTTGCTTTACCGTAGTACGCTGGAATGTCGGCCCCGGATTTCTTCTGCCAGAGCAAACGAGTGACATTCTGGTGCCGAAGCCCGGACTCGAACCGGGACGGGGTTGCCCCCAATGGTTTTTGAGACCATCGCGTCTACCATTCCGCCACTTCGGCCTATCCACATTGTAGTGACAGCCTTCTTACCCCGCAATCTCCCCTCCCAACATGAGGCGACTTCGGTTGACCCTATTCAACTTGGGGTGCTAAACTGGCAACCAAGGATAAGCTGCGTTTCACCCTATCTACTGGGGGAGCGAAAGGAGACCGCAATTGGAGGAGATTAAAGTTACCGAACTGGCGGCAACCAAGCTGAAGGAGATCATAGAGGAGGAAGGTGAAATCGGGGCAGCATTGAGAATAGCCGTCACGGCGAGTCCTCATGGCGGACCGGGGTATTCCCTTACCTTAGACGGTCAGACCGGCCAGGATGACATGCTCATGCATTCCAACGGCGTCCAGATTGTGGTTGATCAGGATAGTCTTCCGTTGTTGCAGGGTTCTGAAATAGATTATATGGACGGGCTGATGCGCAGCGGCTTTGTAATCAATAACCCCAATATAGAGTCCGGCGGGTGCGCCTGCGGAGGCTCCTGCGGTTGTGGCGGCCACTAGCCAGTATAGGGTTTGAGTAAATGAGAGAGGGAGTTGGATATCCAACTCCCTCTCTCATTTACTACGGGGTTTCATCTCCTAACTCTTCAATGTAGTGGTACGCGCTGAGTGCAGCCGTTATGCCATCTCCCACCGCGGTGCCCAACTGCCGGTCAGAGTTGGCCCTCACGTCGCCGGCTCCGTAAACTCCGGGCAGGTTGGTTTCCATTGCCATGTTGGCAATGATGTGACCCCCGCCATCGAGCTCTATGGGACTTCCCCTGAGAAACTCGGTATTGGGATGGAAGCCTATAAAGACGAATAAACCAGGCACGTTCAAGGTCGATGTCTCGCCTGAGTGCGTGTTCTTCAATAGCACGGACTCCATCAGACCGTTGCCCTGGACTCTCTCTACAACCGTGTTCCATTTGAAATCTATCTTGGGATGCTTCATTGCTCTGTCTTGCAGGATCTTGCTGGCCCGGAGCTTTTCCCGGCGGTGTAAAACGGTCACCTTCTCCGTCATCTGCGTCAGATACAAGCTTTCCTGCATTGCTGAATCGCCTCCGCCAACAACGGCAACCGGCATATCCCGGAAGAAGTTGCCGTCGCATGTGGCGCAATAGGAAACGCCCTTGCCGGAGTACTCATCTTCGCCGGGCACTTCTAGTTTGTTGTGGTCTCCACCGGAAGAGATGATAATGGCCTTGGCGCTGTACTCGCCCTCGTCGCCTACCACGGTCTTCACCGCACCATCCAGATTCTTCAGCCCAATGACTGAATCATACAGAATCTCAGCGCCGTACTTGACGGCCTGCCGCTCGTACAATTGAGATAGCTCCGGTCCGGTAACACCGTCGGGGAATCCGGGGTAGTTCTCTATGACGTCTGTAAGCAGGATTTGCCCTCCCGGTGCAAGTCTTTCCACTATCGCCGTTTTCAGCATGGCGCGGGATGTGTACAGAGCCGCACTCAGCCCCGTTGCTCCTCCACCTACTATGATTACGTCGTATTCAGCGTTGTCAGCCACTGGGTATCCCTCCCTATGTCTCTGAATATGCAGGTCCAAGGTCTAAAGCCGCCTTGATCAGTGCGGCTAATTCAATGCCTCTCTTTGATTATAACTCCCCCAGCATCAGAGTTAAGATGCGTTGAAACAGGCGCATGTTATCTAATCATCCTGGGGCCGCGGTTGGCCTCTATTGCCTGAAGGCGCCGGACGCGTTCTTCAATTGGGGGATGCGTTGAGAAGAGGCGCGCCATTCCAGCCCCGCTCAAGCTACTCAACGGATTTACAATGAACAGGTGAGAAACAGGCTCAAGGCGCTCTTTGGGTATGTCCATGCTCCGTGCATTGCTGCCCTTCTGGAGCTTTGCCAATGCGCTGGCCAAGGCCAGAGGTTTGCCGGACGTCGCCGCGCCCGTACGGTCGGCCTGGTACTCCCTGGTGCGGGATATGGCCAGCCGCACAAGAGTTGCCGCCAGAGGCATGACGATGACTACAACCAGCAACCCTATCAATCCTATGGCGCTGCCACCACCTCCGCCGCGCCGGCCGCTCATTCCCCCGAAGATGAGCGACCACTGCGCCATCCAAGCTATCATGGTAATGGCGCCGGCCACCGCGGCCACCATGGTCATAATCAGCGTATCCCGGTTGCCGACGTGGGCCAGCTCATGGGCTATCACGGCGCCGAGCTCGTCGCGGTTAAGAATGCGCATGATGCCCCTGGTCACCGCAATAGAGGCTTTCTTCTTGCTGCGGCCGGTGGCGAAGGCGTTGGGCGAATCGGAATCCATGATGAACACCTTGGGCTTGGGAATTCCGGCTAAGTGCACCTGCTCGTCCACCACGCTATGCAACTCCGGCGCTTCATCCTGAGAAGCCAACTTTGCACGCGACATGGATAGCACCAGCTTGTCGCTGAACCAGAAGCCAAGAATGTTCATAGCCAGGGCTATGAAGAGGAAGATCAGCACTATGGAGGGGTCACCGCCGCCTATCAGTACTCCAGTGAGAAGCAGTAGAAAGGTAAGAAAAATGAACAGCACACCTGTCTTTATTAGGTTCATGACTCTTGGGTCACCCTCCTGATATAACCAACTTACGTATGTATATTATACACAGCGCGTCCCTTTGAGGGGCAACCTTTACGTCTTGAATCCAACGCCCTACGGGCGTTTAAGATTGGGCTTCTTAACCATCAGAGTGGACGGCACGGCGGGGATCATCAGCAACGCCATTGTTATGAACGCTGGCCTGTAGCTGCCCGTGATGTCAAAGACAAGGCCTGCGAATATAGGCCCCACGACGCCAAATACCGCTGTCAAGGTCATGATCAGCCCCACCAGCGCTCCATACGATTTCCTACCAAAATAGTCGGCGAGGAGGGCAAACCGCACTGGCACGGTGCCCCCATGGGCCAGCGAATACAGTGGGACGAAGATTGCTATGTGCCACACCTCTGTTATAAGAGCAAATGCAAGAGCGCCCAAGGAGAACATCACATAGGTGAAGGCCAGCACGTTGCGTTTGTTCAGTGTGTCGGCAAGAAACCCCAGAACCAAGCGACCCGTTATGTTACCAAGGGCCAAAGCCAGAACAGCAAATCCAGCGGTGGTGGTGGCTATGCCAAAGCTCTCCAGGCCGGGTATGATCATCACCACAGTTGTGGACATGACCATGCCGGACAATCCCATTCCCAGCACCAAAAGCCATAGAGCGGGTGTCCTCAGCATCTGTCTCACGGTGAAATTGACCTCGTTGTACTCAGGCGAATCTACCGTGTCTTCTCTTTCCTGCGACTCTTCTTTATTTTGGTATGGATGGACGCCGTCCGGCAGATAGCCGTATTGCTCGGGCCGGTGGCGCATGATGAGCGCGACCGGTATCCCCACCAGGAGCGTGCCTATTCCTATCCAGTCGAGAACGGCACGCCAGCCGTAGGTGCTAATTGCCCAAACAAGAACCGGCACACCCGTGCCTCCCAATGCGCCACCGGCGAAGGCGAAGGTGAGCGCTCTGCTTCTTTTGCGGATGAACCAGTTACTGATTACGGGGGTAGTGGTTACCATGGTGGCCATGGCTATGCCGAGCGCCAGCAACCCAAAGGAGAGGTAGAAGGTCAGCAGGGACGTTATGCGAGCCAGTGCAAAGAACCCCAGCGCCGTTATTGCGGTGCCCACCACCATCACGCCTCGCGCTCCATATCGATCCACCAGGAACCCAACGAACGGCCCGGCAATTCCTGCTTCGGTGCGCTGGAGTGATAGGGCGGTGGCAGTTGCCGCCCGGCTGAAGCCGAACTCGTTGGCTATGGGGTTGAAGAAAGCGGTGAATCCGAAGAAAAAGGTAGCAGATGTAAAGAACGCCTGCAGTGCTGCCGCAGCCACTATATACCAGCCAAAGAAGATCCTGTTCCTCTTCTTACCTACGGCTGTTTCGGTGGATATTGGTTCCATCAAGTGGTACTTCCAGCGTCACTTAAATCATATCTCTACCGTCAATGCAGACGGACATAGAGGCATGGAAGCGTTTGGGGTTCTACCGCAAGGGGCCTGCTCATCTAGAGCCTGTCCAGGGATGAAAACGGCTGAACGGCCCCACACCCCTAGATGCCCGTCCCCGCATCAAAGCGCGGGGCAGGCTGAACGGGCATGACGGAAGGGGCATCTGCCTTTACCCTCCAACAGGCCGGTGATATATTCAGGCCGACCCCTGTCTGAGAGGTGACTCTATGCAGTTTTCTAAGTCTGAATACGGCGTTATGGTCCTGGAAGACATCGCGGTGCCTATGCGTGATGGCGTTGGGCTGGCAACGGACGTCTATTTCCCTGCTGATGGTGGTAAGCCCGTGGAGGGCCCCCTGCCGGTAATCCTGGAACGCACGCCATACAACAAGCGCGCCCCTGACAGAGTAGAAAAGAACTGCCGTTATTTTGTCAAGAGGGGCTACATCTTTGTCATGCAGGACTGCCGCGCCTGCTACCAGTCGGAAGGCGAATTCGGCTTTTTCTGGCAGGAAGGGCCGGACGGCTACGACACCATGAAATGGTTGGTTGAGCAGGCCTGGTGCAATGGCAAGATAGGCACCACCGGAACGTCCTATGCCGGTTGGACGCAGAACTCGCTGGCGGTGCAAGACCCGCCGGGGCTGACCTGCATGTGGGTCAACGAGGGTGCTTCCAACGGCTATACCAGCACGCTCCGGCAGGGAGGTGCCCTGGAACTGCGTTTCCTAACCTGGCTATACTGGCACGCCGGCACCAACTCCAACGCCCTGCTCAAGAGTGACCCCGCGGCAGCCAGGGCGCTGGACGGATCCGATACCCGTGAGATTCTCAAGCGACTGCCCATCAAAAAGGGACAGACGCCGCTGGCGCACGCCCCGGCTTACGAGCGGCTTGCGATTCAGCTGCTCACTCGCGGTGATTATGACGATCTGTGGAAGGACCCCAGCGTCAACTTCGAGCTTCACTGGGACCAGTTCGCGGACGTGCCCACGGTTTTTTCCAGCGCTTGGTACGACTCCTATACCAGGGCCAACCTGGAGAACTTTGTCGGGCTGTCCCAGAAAAAGAGAGGCCCATACCGTCTGCTCATGGGTCCCTGGACGCACGGGGACGGTCCGATGGCTTTCACCCATTCCGGCGGCATAGACCTAGGGCGCGAGGCTCCTATAGACTACAACGAGGAGCGCCTGCGCTGGTTCGATTACTGGCTCAAAGGGCTGGACAACGGCGTTGAGGATGACCCTACCGTGCGCATCTTCGTCATGGGGGGCGGCGACGGCCGGATGAACAGGGAAGGCCGCCTTAATCATGGGGGCCGCTGGCGGGACGAGCAGGAGTGGCCGCTTTCTCGCGCTGGAAGCGTAAGCTACCATCTCCACGGCGACGGCTCTTTGCGCATAAACGCTCCTGAAGAGCAGAGCTCTTGCACTACGTATCAGTTTGACCCCATGGATCCCGTACCTTCCGTAGGAGGCAACATATCGTCACTGGCAACGCTGCGCCCGGTCCCGGACTTCATTGCGGACTCGTCGCTGCTACCGCAGGGATACCGCGTGGAGCAGATAGTGACGGCCGGCGGCTGGGACCAGCGGGAACGAGAGGACGTCTATGGGGCCAGTCCTCCTTTCAACACGCCGCTGAGCGCCCGGCACGACGTGCTGGCCTTTCAGACGGAGCGCTTGGAATGTGACGTTGAGGTCACCGGGCCAATCGGGGTGAAGCTGTGGGTATCGTCCGATGCGTCCGATACCGATTTCACGGCAAAGCTGATAGACGCCTATCCGCCAAACGAGGACTACCCGGATGGGTTTGCTCTCAATATATCGGACAGCATCTTCAGAATGCGTTATCGAGACTCATGGGAGAGGCCGTCGCCAATGAGCCCCGGCGAGGTCTACCCGGTGACGATAGTGCTGTATCCCACATCGAACGTCTTTGCCAAGGGGCACCGGATAAGGTTGGACGTGTCCAGCTCCAACTTTCCCCGCTTTGACGTGAACCCCAATACGGGAGAGCCCCTGGGGCGCAACACGCATACTCGCGCGGCACTGAACACGATCCACCACGACGCCGAGCATCCGTCTCACGTTGGGCTCAGCGTTGTGGGATAGAGGCTCCCATCGGGCTAGCGCTGCCTGCTCCTTGAAGTAGTGGTTGGTTGTGATTGAAGTGGCTGGAAAATTCTTCGTCGCTGCGCACAACAGAAATTAGGCGTGAAAGCAGTGTGCCACTGATCCAGTTTCCACGGAACCGGTCATCAAGTATACTGTTCCTTCACTTATCCCGCGTTTATAACGAGCGCCTTTCGCCCTGTTATTGGGTATTTCCCAGTTCCGCAAATCTTAGGAGCACGAAACAATGCAAAATGAGTCTGACTTTGTAAATTGGAAGGGTGAGCTTCTACAAGTACTAGAAGCCGAACCAAACGCTGTGTCAAAGGGAGATTCCTTTGTCCAACATGTTCTGCGTTACCGTTACCAACTTTCTGACGACGATGCCGTTAACGCGACCGACATGGCAGGTGGTGGTGACTACGGCATAGACGGCCTAATTATTGAACCTGCTGAGGATGGCAATCCACCACATGGAATCATTGTGCAGGGGAAATACGGGACTGCTGGACTGCAAGCTTCTCCCCTTGCTGAGTTCAGGAAATTCTCCAACGGTCTTGAGCAGACTAGAAGTGGAGAGCAATTGACCAGTGCACTAGAGCAGTGCGCTTCTGTTCTCAAATCCGAGGGAACCCTTTTGTACATAATTGCAACGATTGACCCACTAGCTGGGACTCAGTTGGATGAACTTCAAGATGCGCGGGCGATCGCTAATCAGCGCTATGGTCCTGGCGTCACTTTGGAGGCTAGCAGCTTGAGGGATTTGTACGAGGAAATCGGTGGACAACAGGCTCCAGCTAGTAGCGTGTCCCTTACTTGCAACGGAGTCCCTGCAGAATCAAACACCTATATTGGGGCAGCTACGCTTATTGACGTTTATCACATGCTCCGTGAATATGCTGATATACACAATGTGTCACTTGATAGTATCTATGACCGTAACGTAAGGAAGTGGCTAGGGAAAAGAGCTAGGTCCGTGAATGATGGAATCAATAACACGTTGCGCAACAACCCGGGACGATTCATTGCCTACAACAACGGAATTAGCATGGTTTGCCGAAGCTTCGTGCCATCGGACGAAGGACACACATTGATTCTCCTCAAATCGTAAATGGGTGTCAGACTACAAGAACACTGTACGATTTTATGGAAAATCACTTTGCTGGCGTTCAGGCACAGTTGAACACACTGCCAGAGGCGCAACCATACCGTACAGGGTTGCTCGCGTTCAAGTTGACAGCAGTACAGGACTTCAACACCGATTTCGTCAGGGACATCACCAGATTCTCCAATAAGCAAAATGCAGTTCGAGGGCGTGATTTTCTAACTCTCGAAGAGGAATTTCATAGGCTCAAGTCTGTTCTCTTGGAGAAGGGCTACTATCTTGAGGTACAAACCGGTGAATACAACGTACTTCCCAAAATAGAAAAACAGAAGTTTACTCAGGACAAGTTAGTTAATGCATTCGACGCACTCCGGTTTTACGGAGCTGCCATTAAGAGGAAACCTCATACAGCATTTGGGCGAAGCGGCCAGTTTACACCGGGAGGCAACGAATTCGACGAGGCAATGAAGGACCTTACTGAAGACGATCTACTAATACCATGGCTTATGGCTAGGCACGCGATGGAGCGAGGTTATTCGATAGGATCCAAGAAAACTTTGACTCAAAATGATTATCGTAACCAGACGCGATATTTTTATCTCTATATGCTGTTTAGGGTGACCAGCCACATACTTTTGGGGTCGCCGCAAGTCGACCTGCCGAAGAGGCAGGATTTCTACGAACAACTGTTGAAGCTAAGGAGTGACTATCTGACCAACATCAACGAAGAAACTGCCTTCAAAGCTATTATGGACACTGCTGACAATTTGGTGGCCACCTACATGAGCCTAGCCCATCACCAAGAATGGTTTCATGATCGCAATGCGTTTCTCAAGAGCCAAGACCTTCTAAATGAAGAAAGAATTGTCCAGGCCAGCGGTGAACTAGTGGTGAAAGAATCTGAACTCAAAGGAAAGGTCAAGGCAGTACTCGGCGAATTACCATGACTCCTTTCCTTCAATCAATACAGTCACGCATGGCGAGTTTCTGGGCACTGATTCTTAGCTGAAGCACCTTGCCTTGCCAGTGTGCTATTTCTATCGTATGCCCTCCGCTTGCCCGACCCTGTCCAGGGGGATTTTGGGCCGTACCCGCCACGCTAGGTCAAGAAGCAACTCTCGTTGGGGGCCTCTTACACTGCGTACAGCGGGTTGGCTTTTGTGATGAGGCGTTGTTCTTCGGCGAGGCCACGCCGGAGGTATTTGGGGAGGGTGAACATGCCGGAGTGGGCAGCGCCGTCGTAGTAGCGGAGGTCGCGGGTTACCCGCTGCCGGATGCGCCGGTCTATCTCCTGAGCCGGTAGGGCGTCTATGTTGTCTCCCGCGATGATGAAGCCCCAGAGCAATCCAAAGGACGGTACGTGAGCTTGGTAGGGGGCGGTGGCGGGGAAGACCGAGCCAAGGGTGTGATGGATAGCGGTGAACACTTCGGCATAGTTGAGCGGGCCGCAGGGCCCGGACTGAGCCACGATCAGCCCACCGGGGTTCAGGCGCTGCCTGGTCAGAGAGTAGAACTCCTGGGTGTAGAGGAGATAGGCCGGCCCTCCTTCCAGGGGGTCCGGCACGTCTATGATGATGAAATCGTACTTATCGTCGTTGTTTTCCAGGTATCGGTATGCGTCGTCGTGGACCAGGGTGAGCCGCGGGTCATCAAAGGCGCCCTGATGATGGTTGGGCAGATGCTGCTTGCACAGCTCCACCACCTCACGGTCAAGGTCTACCATGGTGACTCGCTCAACCGTGGTGTGAGCCAGCGCCTCGCGGAGGGTTGCGCCTTCGCCGCCGCCGGCAATGAACACAGACCTTGGGCTGGATATGGAAGTGAGGCCGGGGTGGACAAGGGCCTCGTGGTAGACGAACTCGTCAGCCTCTGAAGACTGGGTACGTCCGTCTAAGACAAGGGTCTTTCCGAAAGGTACGGTCTCCAGGATTTCGACTCGCTGGTACTTGGTCTTGCCTGAGTAAGCTACCTTAGACAGGCTGGACGCCAAGAACAGGTCGGGCGTTATGTATTCGTAATACCACCTGGTGGGTGGATCGGGTACGGTTGGCACTGTACTAGCCTGCGGCGGCGAGCTCCGTGAGGATGCCACGGGCCAATTCCGTAGTGGATGACTCAGCGGCGCGGAACTTGTCTTTGAGGAACATGGCTGCTTTCCGTGGCTGGAACCCCTCACTACAGGAGAAGATATCCACTGCGGCATAGGAGTACTCCGGCCAGGTGTGGATTGTCAAATGGGACTCCGCAATAGCGACCACGCCGGTGACGCCCATGGGGCTGAACTTGTGAAACGTTTCGTCGATTATGGTTGCGCCGACGACTTGCGCGGCTTGCATCATAGAGTCTCTTACATAACTGAGGTCGTTCAGTAGGCTGCTGTCACACTGCTTGAGCTCTTGTATCAGATGTATTCCTAGTGCATTCAATCTCACCCGCCCTCCGATTTGAAATCACAAACGATAATTATACCTGAGTCGGTTGCGTGCGCAACCCTTGATCTATTTCTTAAGGCCAATTGCTTGTTCCAGAGTCTCTAAATCGGCGTGGCACTGAAGCAGGTCCGCGAATGCATCCGCTTTGTCGGTATGGTGTATGGCGGCCCCGTCGAAGAGAGTATCCATCTGCCTGGAGGCTTCCAACGTCCCCTGCTGGACCAGTATCACAGGCACCTCTTCCTCTCTGGCTTCGTGCTCAATGTACTGGATGGGTCGGTGGCCGCCGGTGAGTACGAGACAGCGCGTGGGTGTCCGCAGGGCAGCCATCTGTATATCGGGGCGGTCGGCGCGAACCAGAACTGCCTTGGTGTGGTTAATACCGAAGTATTCCACTCCGTTATCGAGGACGATTCCTCCAATGAGGACGTTGTCAAATAGCTGGTCTTTCTTGTCCTGTCCAAGGAAGTACTCGCCGTTGAGGTGCTCAGCCATGCGGTCTACGGTGACGGCTTGGAGCCGTCGCTCCTCGGGAAGGAGCGCCAAGACGGATATGTTCTGAGACCGGAGACCTTCGGCCAGCTGGGCCTGGGCGTCCTGGGTGCGGTACTTGAAGACGCGGTTGACAACCACGCCTGCCAGTCTGTCCGCGAAACCGCTGGCCGCTTCGATGATCCGCTGTGCGGTGAGGTCAGGAGAGTAGCGCACCACCAGGAGTACCCGGGCGTCCAGTGCAGCGGCCAGGCTCTGCACCAGGGGAGTAGTGTCTACGCCCTCGTCAAGGAGGGCGGGGGCTTCTATTATCGTGTCGTGGCTTGGCATAGAGGCGTTGGAGATTGCTTGGGCGGTATCTTGGGGCAGGTTGCTGCCAGCGTGGGAAGGCGGTATGGTCAAAGGCCAGCCAGCGGGCGGCGTGGCTCCGGTAAGGGAGGCGAGGAAGGCGGAGTCCCGGCCGGCGTCATCTTTGCCGGCGACGCGGAGCGGATTGAAGGCGTGGACGGCACGGCCCTGCTCCATGAGAAGACGGGCGATGCCGGAGGAGAGGGCCGTCTTGCCCTCACCCTGTGTCAGTGAAGTAACGCATAGCACTGCCATTTGCCCCTCCAGAGCCCTATGAGTCCACAACTCTACAGAAAAAGCCGCCCCTGAGCGGGGCGACGTTGCTTGTCCTGGAGCGGAAGACGGGATTCGAACCCGTGACCCTCTCCTTGGCAAGGAGATGCTCTACCACTGAGCCACTTCCGCTTGCTGCCGACCGTCATGCACCAGCGTGTCCAGTGCCGAGGGGCAGAGTCGAACTGCCGACACGTGGATTTTCAGTCCACTGCTCTACCACTGAGCTACCTCGGCGCGAGGTTCATAGTATGATAGGGGTGAATATGGTGTCAAGGCAAAACGGACGTGCCTCTTATGTCATGAAACATGAGTGGCGCTTTGAAGTGAAAGGTCCCCCTTATAGGCAATTGACTACGATTTATTGACAGAGTTGTCAGGACTAACTACGATATCTGATATTGAAGGGCTCCATACTATGAAACGAGACGAAAAAGATGAAAAAATGGACGACTTAGACCGCAAGATTATCGAGCTCCTGCAAAAAGACGGCAGGGCCTCCAACGCACAGATTGCACGCGAGGTAGGGGTCAGCGAGGGAACAGTACGGAGACGCTTGCGTCATCTAATTCAAAGCGAAATCATCCGTGTTGCCGCTATCCCGGATCCCGAGAAAATAGGATTCAACACCGTGGCCCTCGTCGGCATACAAACCGACCCGAACATGGTGGATGAAGTGGCCAGCAATCTGGCTAAGCTGTCGGAGACTCAATACGTCTCTCTGACAACCGGCTCCTTTGATATCTTTGTCTGGGCGGCCTTGCCAAGCTCAGAAGAACTGGGCAACTTCCTGCGCAACAAGGTTGGCGTTACACCGGGGATCCGCCGTACCGAAACTTTTGTCAATCTAGTCATAATAAAGAAGGGTTACGGGATAGTGGTCTAATGGTTGACAAGGCCAGGCTTGGTGCTACACTAACCAGCAATATGTCTACAAGAATCTGCACCTGTTCCTGTATGAAATAGGGGTAAGCGTTCTGGGAAGCGCTTCAACCCCTCTCAGTTCATTGGCCAAGCTGGGAGGGTTTTTTATTGCCCGCGTGATGAGACCCGGAAAAGTAGAGAGGTGATATGGCAACTCAAGCCGCACAAACAGTTATCATCCCCCCAGTAATAGAAGAGATAGACGAATATGAGCATGAAGTCCGTCGCTTCCGCGACGGGGGATGGGAACCTGATCAGTTCATGGCTTGGCGTCTGCTAAGAGGAGTCTACGGTCAGCGCCAGCCCGATGCGCAGATGTTCCGAGTCAAAATCCCCTACGGCGGCCTTACCGCCGACCAGATAGATGCTCTGGGGGTTATCGCCAGAGATCATACGCCCTTGAAGAAGGGCCACTTCACCACGCGCGAAAACATGCAGTTCCACCACATGAGCCTGGAGGGGGCCGCGGAGTCAATGCGGGTCCTTGCAGAGGTGGGACTAACCACTCGTGAGGCATGCGGCAACACGGTGCGCAACGTAGTGGGATGCCCCATGGCGGGGGTCTGCCCGGATGAGCCCTTTGACATGACGCCGTACGCCGCTGCCTATGCCAGGTACTTTGTGCGGCACCCCGTCACCCAAAAGATGCCCAGAAAGATCAAGAGCGCCTTTTCCGGGTGCGAAAACGACTGCGCCATAACCGCCATTCACGACGTTGGCTTCCTGCCCGCCAAGAAGAACGGGCAGTGGGGCCTGAAAATGGTAATGGGCGGCGGCCTTTCCATTATGCCTCGCATTGCCCCTACCCTCTACGAATTCCTGCCGTTCGACGAGTACCTGAAGGTCTGCGAGGCAGCCCTGAGAGTCTTCGATAAGTCGCAAGAGCTACGCAAGAACCGGATGAAGGCCAGGGTCAAGTTCCTCATAGACCGCATAGGCATAGACGAATTCCGCAAGCTGGTAGAGGAAGAACTGAAGGGAGAATGGGCACAGAAGTCCTTTGATCCCACCCCCTGGATGGACATTCCCGAAGAAGAGTTGGACGCACCCAATCCCTCCGTCTTTGAGAATGGCGATGCTTCGCACGGCAGCAACGACCCAGAATATCAAGAGTGGCTCAGAACCAGCGTAACCGCGCAAAGGCAAGCGGGATACAACACCGTTCTGATCAAGATCCCCATAGGCGACGTATTTCATCACCAGTTTCCCAAGCTGGCCGACATTACAAGAGATTACGCCGGCAGCAGGGCGCGTGTTACCCAGGGTCAGAACCTGATGCTGCGCTGGGTGCCCGACTCGGCTCTGCGCAGGGTATGGGAGGACTTGAATGACGTCGGCTTTGGCGAGTCCGGGGTCGATGAGATCTCGGACGTAACGTCCTGCCCGGGCACCGACAGCTGCAAGCTGGGCATCACCTCTTCGATGGGGCTGGGCTGGGAGCTCCGCCGGACACTCCTGGAAGAGGTTGATATCACCGACCCCCTAGTTCGCGGCATGCACATCAAGATGAGCGGCTGTCCCAACTCCTGCGGCCAGCATCACATAGCCAACATAGGCTTCCATGGCGGCTCGATGAAAGGACCGGGCGGACAGCAGGTGCCATCCTACGAGATGTTCGTTGGCGGCGGCTACGAAAACGGCGACGCCCGCATTGGGCAGAGACTGAAAGGGAAAGTCCCGGCCAAACGGGCGCCGACCATGCTGAAAGAGGTCATCCAGTTCTACAAGGATACTCGCGTGGACAATGAAGCGTTCAACACCTTTGTGGACCGCGTAGGCGTGGGGCCCTTGCAGGAGATAACGGCCAAACATTCACAGCTGGTCGAGCTCAACAGAGATACCATAGACCTGTACATGGACTGGGAACGCACCACGCTGTACAAGGTAGAACGCGGAGAAGGCGAATGCGCCGTCTGATCTTGGGTTACGCGGGTTTGAATAAACCGTTCCTCAGTTTCGCTGATACTTGCACATGTTCTTGTATGTGCTCCTGTTCTTGCCTTAAAGGGGGACGTATAAGATTTGCCTGACGCCTGATTCAAACGACAAACGAAGTCTGCCCCCCTTTTAGGAACAATCCAAGGGGGGCTTTATTTTGCAGGAGAGGAGATCACTTAATTGGTAATACAAGCAGAAACCGGGGTGGAGGAAGACCTTCATCTGGAAGCATTGACGCTGGAACACGCCAGTCCACAGGAAATCCTAGAGTGGGGGTTCAGACGCTACCATCCGGACATCACCCTGGCATGCAGCTTTGGCGGTGTCACCGGCATGGCATTGCTGGATATGGCGGTCAAGATAGAGCCTGAAGTTAACGTGTTCTACCTAGACACCGGCTTCCTATTTCCTGAAACCTATTCACTGCTGGAGCAGACGAAACAACGATACGAAATAGAGCCAGTGGCTTACAGGTCTCGATGGTCTCCGCGTGACCAGGCTCACGAGTTTGGCGAGGAGCTATGGAAGCACAACCCGGACCTCTGCTGTGAGATCCGCAAGGTGGAACCCAATCTACGCGCCTTGGATGGCAACAGGGCCTGGATTGCCGGGCTTCGCCGCGATCAGGCTTCTACGAGAAGGAGCCTCAAGGTAGTGGAATGGGACGAGAGGTTCGGGCTGGTCAAGCTGAACCCGCTCGCGGCATGGTCCGAAGCACAAGTGGTGGAATATATCCGTGCAAACAATGTCCCGTACAATCCCCTCTACGACAATGGATACCCGAGCATTGGCTGTATGCAGTGCACCAGGGCGGTCAAGCCGGGAGAAGACCAGAGGGCCGGACGGTGGGCAGGCTCCTCTAAAATCGAATGCGGACTCCACCTGTCCCCTCAGGAGATATCATGACCCAAACCAAATCACCATATCTGAACCGCGGCGCAACCATCTGGCTTACCGGCCTCTCCGGCGCCGGCAAGAGCACCATAGCCCAAGAGCTATACGGTCACCTAAAGGGGCTGGGTAAACGGGTAGAGGTCCTGGACGGTGACGTGATACGGACCAACCTCAGCAAGGGCTTGGGCTTCAGCAAGGAAGACCGGGACACCAACATCAGGAGAATAGGCTTTGTCAGCAAGCTTCTAACCAGAAACGGGGTGACCGTCATAGTGGCGGCCATCTCTCCCTACCGCGAGGTCCGTGATGAGATCCGCAGCGAGATCGGAGACTTCATAGAGGTGTTCGTTGGCTGCCCCCTGGATGAGCTGGTCAAGCGAGATGTGAAAGGGCTCTATGCAAAGGCGCTTGCCGGTGAACTGCCCAATTTCACAGGCGTCTCCGACCCCTATGAGGAACCTTTGAACCCAGAGGTCTCTCTTAGCACAGACAACGAGTCTGTGGAGGAGAGCAACTGCAAAGTGCTCGGCAAGCTCCGGGAACTGGGATATCTTCCGGTGGAAGAGGTCTCATTTCATCTGGCCGGGTTGCCCACGAACAACTAGCCCCGCCACTCCTGTCCGGGTGGCAGGGATTGGAACTCCTGAATGGGCTAAGCCTGTGCTGCAAATGCAATTGAACAGAAAGATTACCAGGGAGTAAGGAAGGAGAAAGTTTGAGTTCGACTACCGCACCAGCACCAGCAATCGTCTCACCTCATGGCGGGACTCTCATAAATCGTAAATTAACTCCTGATGAAGGAGAGGACTTTTTAGAACGGGCGGAAAGCCTGGCTTCCATTAGACTTGATCCGCGTCAAGCCTCCGACTTGGAGATGATTTCCATAGGAGCGTTCAGCCCGCTCCAGGGCTTCATGGCTCAGGTGGATTATGAAGAAGTGGTCTCTTCCATGCACCTGGTTTCAGGAGAAGCCTGGTCCATGCCAATCACTCTGTCCGTGGACGGGGAAACGGCGAAGAGTATTTCAGATGGCGCCGAGGTCGCGTTGAGGGATAAGGGTGGCAGGCTCATAGGCTCGATGATAGTCGAGGAGAAATATACCTATGATGGGGAGAAAGAGGCCCGCCTGGTGTACCGCACAACGGACGAGACCCACCCCGGAGTGGCGAACCTATACGCTCAAGGCCCGGTTCTGCTGGGAGGTCCAGTACGATACCTGGAACAGCCACGCAAGCTAGCGCCATTTCACGAGTACAGGTTTGAACCGGAGGAAACGCGCCAGCGGTTCATAGACCTAGGGTGGAAGACGGTGGTGGGCTTTCAGACAAGGAATCCCGTGCACAGAGCCCACGAATACCTGCAGAAGTGCGCCCTGGAAATCGTCGATGGGCTTCTGCTTCATCCCCTGGTGGGCGCCACCAAGGACGACGACATACCGGCGGAGGTACGTATGCGATGTTACGTGGCCATCTTGGAGAAATACTATCCCAAGAACCGCGTGCTCCTTTCCGTCAATCCGGCCTTCATGCGCTATGCCGGTCCAAGAGAAGCCATATTCCACGCCCTGGTGAGGAAAAACTACGGTTGCTCTCACTTCATAGTGGGCAGAGACCACGCCGGAGTTGGCAGCTACTACGGCACTTACGACGCCCAATATATATTCAGCGAGTTCAAACCCGGAGAACTGGGCATACAACCCCTCTTCTTTGAAAACTCCTTCTACTGCACAGAGTGCCGAGGCATGGGCACGTCCAAGACCTGTCCACACGGCGACGACTCACATGTCTTCTTAAGCGGGACGCAAGTCAGGGCTATGCTAAGTCGGGGGGAGCTTCCGCCCCAGGAGTTCACCCGGCCGGAAGTGGCGTCGATACTGGCGGAGGCGTACAGGGATGGCTAACGGCGCTGGAGCTTTCTGCGCAGCTTTTCCCACAGATTGGTGGGAGGCTGAGGCTGTTCAATAGGCTGACCGCGCCACATCTTCTCATAGGAGCCGCTGGGATTTATGAAGAACAGGGCATACCCCAGTATGAAGATAACCACGGCTCCCCAGCCAATCAGAGGCGCCAGAAGGCCGGGCATGCTGGAATGGAACAGCAGTGCGATGAGAAGCAACACCACGCTTGCAAAGATTATTCTTCCAGGTGTGATACTCCAGCCCTTGCCGGCAAAGAACCGGAGCATTGCCTTGAACGGCGCACGACTGGACCTTGGCCTCTTGGGCTCAACCCTTTCGTTCTGCCCCTCTATTTGACTCAGTAAGTCCTCGATCTCGCGTCGATACTTCTCCGGCATACCCCCTCCTCCCAACGAGTGGAACGTGCTTTTTCAACGTCTCATCGAGAAAAAACTATCCTTTGAATAGATACGTGGCCCGGTATCTTCCAGGGTTACTAAGTATATCATAAGAAATTCAATTCAAGGCTAACCTACCGGCCAAATGCGGGTTATAATGTACTCTAGGAAGTTTGCCACCACCCCTGGGTACCCGCCTGCGGGGTATGACGGCCTAAACTCACAAACGAAGTGCAACACTTGGTTAAGGTGTTGTCATGGGAAAAAGTTATGGACATGTCACCATTGAAGAGAGGTGTGAAATTGCCCGACTACAAGCCTCGGGATACTCGGTCAGCCAAATCGCGGCAAGTCTGGATCGCTCGCCATCGACAGTGGCTCGTGAGCTGAAGCGCAATGGTTCAAGAACTCAGGGATACCAGCCCAGGTATGCGAACCAGCAAGCCCATGCCCGGCGTTGGCGTGGTTCTCGACTGGAGCGAGATGAGGCGCTGCGGGATAAGGTGCTCTCTGGGCTTAAGCAGGGCTGGTCACCGGAGCAGGTGGCGGGACGGATGGCTATGGAGTCAGGCAGTACAGTCATCTCCCACGAGAGCATCTACAGGTTCATCTACGGCCAGATTGCTCGCAAGAAGGACTACAGTTGGCGCCACTACCTGCCCCGAGCTAAGTCCAAGCGTGGTTGGAGAGGCCACAAAGGCGGCAGCCCTGCTTCCTTCATGGCTAAGCGTCGTCCCATCACCGAGCGCCCGCAGAGCGCTGCTGACCGCCGCACTCCTGGTCACTGGGAGGCCGACCTGATGCTGTTCAGGGCCTATGGCCATGCCGTGCTTACCATGCACGAACGCCACTCCCGCATCCTCATAGCCCTAAGGCCCCCTGGCAAGGCATCCAGGCCCATCGCTGCCGCCATGTCCCAAGTGTTGGGTCAGTTTCCCCCAGAATGGCGACGGACGGTCACCTTCGACAACGGGACCGAGTTCGCACTCCATTACAAACTCCACGATCTGGGTATAGAGACCTTTTTCTGCGATACTTACTCTCCCTGGCAGAAGGGTGGGGTAGAGAACGCCATCGGTCGGCTGCGGCGGACCCTGCCCCGCAAAACGGACTTGGCAGCGTTGCCTCAAAAACGGTTTACGCAAATGATTCAGGCCTACAATAATACCCCCCGCAAGTGTCTCGATTATAGGACTCCGGCAGAGATATTTTTGGATAGAGTGTTGCACTTGAAATGTGAATCCACCCGGTCGCCTGCGCGGGTATGACGGTGGGGCAACCAAGGAGTTGAATAGTCGATGTTCGATAATCTTCCCATATTTTACGCCTTCTCAGCGGGCATGGTGGCCACCATCAACCCTTGCGGATTTGCCATGCTCCCGGCTTACATTGCGTACCATCTTGGCCTTGGAGACGAATCGAAGAGCACGCTGGCCCGTTCCACCTACGGAACGGCCATGGGTCTGGTGGCTACGCTGGGGTTCGTCACGCTGTTTGGCAGTGTGGGGCTGATCATTTCGGCGGGCGGAAGGTTCATAATACAGTTCTTCCCCTACTGGGGCCTGGGAGTAGGAATCCTTCTGGTCCTTCTTGGGTTATTCCTTCTCATTAGCAGAAAGCATATCGGCATTCTAGCAGCCAGCCGATTCCAAGGACCAAGGACAATCAAGGGCGTGCGGGGTTTCTATCTGTTCGGCATTGGCTACGGGTTGGCCTCTCTCAGCTGCACGCTGCCCATATTTCTAGTGGTGGTAGGCAGCGCGCTCGGCCTGGGAGGGATAGTGCCCGGCTTGATCCAGTTCGTCAGCTATGGACTAGGCATGGGCGCAATAATAATCGGCGTTACCCTGAGCGTCGTCTTCTTCAAGACGGCGGTGGCCAACGGTCTGCGGGTCATCATGCCTCACGTTGAAACCATAGGCGCCGCGGCGCTGGTCCTGACGGGGGGCTACCTGGTGTACTACTGGACACTCGGCTCAGGAAAAGAGCTTCTGTTCACCTAGGGGAATCTATTCTAGGCATGTTGCAGATGGATATAGTTCCTGCATTTGCCGTAGGAATTGCATCTTGCGACGGCTAGGATGAGGTACTTTAACCACCTCGTACCGGGGGAATAAGCGATGTATGGTGTCGTAAGCGTCGTTACCAATTGCAATCAATCGGCGGGGCCTCAACGAGCGAATCAGTTTGGCGAGAAACTTTTCCCCGGTTTCGCGTTCAGCAGCTTTGAGGTCGCGATTGCTACAAGGATTATACGGTTCATGCGGATGTAGGGGGAAAACATTCCAGAGAAAAACAAGCGTCTCAATTTGTGACAGAACTTCCCAGACAGTTTTGGCCGTCTTTTCTTCGACCTGACCCTGTGTTGGTCGCTCGAACGATAGCTCCCATCGCTTGAGATGCTCATCAAAGTGAACGTCGTCCGTTAAAGCGAGTCCTGTCCGCCTGCCACCAAGGTGCCCAAGAGCCAGCCCAACCCACATGGAATCGATGCCCCGGTCTGACTCTGCTCGGTCTAATGCAGCATTGAGCAAAGCCAACAATATCTCTGACCTGCGCTTGGGCGCGTCACATAAATCGTAAACATCGCATCGATCTCTGTACGGATTGAACGTGTTCTCAAAACTCAACCCTTTCAATCGTTTTATAAACTCGGCAGTATTCATGCCACATTCCTCATCCTACCCGTCGCCGGTCACCAGGTATTCCTTGGGCAGTTCCACAGGCCTTAGGGAGCTCTTCACCAATCGTATCGCTTTGTCCGGATATACCGTGGAGAGCAGACCACCGGCGTACATCATGTAGCCTGCGTCCACCATAAGCCGCGGATGTTTGGGCCGCAGCGAAAATGGATCGCTGCGATCGAACAGGCATTCGGCCAGTATGATCTCCGGATTACGCCCAAAGGCAAGAACGCCGCCGGTGCCTATCAGCGTCCCCACCTGGGTGAGGTCTTTACCCCTCTGCGCCATAACGGTTGTGCCAAAGTCGGTCCTGGCCGTTTCCAGCCGGCCGGCATGGCGCTCCGCGGCAATGAAAGAGGCGGCCGCGGCCATCTTCACATCCATTTCCCATTCATCTGAGACGTGGGGCAAAGTGGAGATATTGGCGGTGAGGTATTCCATGCGTAGAAGGGCTTCGTTGCTCTCCAGCGCCATTCGAATGTTCCTGGGCATGACACTACGACTCACGGCATCTATCAAAGATCTGGCGCTGACACGCAACCCAAGGTCGCCTTCCACGGTCCGTTTGGCAAACGGCTCGTCAAGGCCCATCATCCTGACGTCCGCCTCCACCGGCAGGCCGCCGGCTGCGGTATGGACATCTGTGGTGGCGCCGCCTACGTCTACGACCATTGTGTCGCCAATTCCCGGCTCCGTCTCAGTGCCCGAGGCCAAGAGATCCGTTATTTTGAGCACGGCCATTGGCGTAGGCATTACCAGATTGCCCACGTAATCAACGGCACGTTCCAGTCCCTTAGCCTCTACGATGTGCTTGACGAAGACCTCGCGAATCACCTCCCTGGCAGGATCAACGTTGAGGCTGTTCATCTCCGGCATCACGTTTTGGCAGAGGTACGTCTGATGCCCGCCTTGTCTCAATACCCGGCCTACTTCATCGCTCGCGTCCACGTTTCCGGCGACGACCACGGGCGCCTTCACTTTGGAGGACGCTATTTGCTGGGCATTTTGCAGGATGACCTCCCTATTGCCGCCGTCCACGCCACCGGCCAGGAGTATGATGTCGGGGTTTATCTCTTCCAACTGCCTGACTTTCCGGGGGTTCAATCCCCTGTCAAACACGTCGATCACTTTGGCGCCGGCGCCAAGAGCCGCCCTGTTGGCGGCTTCCGAGGTCAGCCTGGCAATGAGGCCCACGGCGACCATGCGCAGACCACCGGCAGCGCTGGAGGAGGCTAGCTTGAGTGAGACGTTGTCCAGGTTTACCCGGGCTTTGAGCATTCCGAGCGCACGGAAAAGGCCCTGGAGCACGTCCGTGTCCACCGTACTGGGCGCCTGCGCCCTACCTATAGAACGGTCTGTTTCAAGATCTACCGCCGTGACTTTGGTATAAGTACTGCCAAAATCTATGAGGAGAGCCACAGACATAAAGCACCTTACACCGGCTTGGCTAAACCGGTCGCCACCTGAGGTCCGGCTGGCGTGCGGCGCGGGCCTCATCCAAGCGAGATACCGGGGTTGTGTGCGGGGCGTTGTGGAGAAGATCGGGGTCCTCTTCAGCCTCACGCGCTATACGGAGCATTGCGTCTATGAAAGCGTCCAATGTCTCCTTGCTTTCCGACTCGGTGGGTTCAACCATCAGAGCTTCGTCCACAATGAGCGGGAAGTACATGGTTGGCGCGTGAAAACCGTAATCCAACAACCTCTTGGCAATATCCAAGCCTCGCACTCCGTTCTTCTTCTGGCGGCTTGCGGACAACACGACTTCATGCATGCAGAGACGATCGTAGGAAAGGTCGTAAGCGGACCCCAGTTTGGCCAATAGATAGTTGGCGTTGATAACCGCATTTTCGCTGATCTGGCGAAGGCCGTCCGCGCCCAACGAGCGGATGTAAGCGTACGCTCTCACCAGCACACCGAAGTTCCCGTGGAAAGCACCCAACTTGCCTATGGTATGCGGCGCGGCTCCCAGAACGTACCACTCACCCTGAGACGACTCTTCCCTCAGTACCACCGGCGCCGGCAAGAACGGCGCAAGCTTGTCTCCCACCGATACGGGTCCGGCGCCGGGCCCGCCGCCGCCGTGCGGCGTACTGAAGGTCTTGTGAAGATTGATGTGAACAACGTCGAATCCCAAGTCGCCCAGCTTGGTCTGGCCCAAAATAGCGTTCATGTTTGCGCCGTCGCCGTAGACAAGGCCTCCGGCTTTGTGCACGGTGGCGCATATTTCCAGAATGTCCGTTTCAAATAGGCCCAACGTACTGGGCAAAGTGAGCATGATACCGGCCAAATTTTCACCTACCGACTCTTTCAAAGCGGCTATGTCCATGTTGCCGCGGTCGTCGGAAGGAATGGCCTTAACCTCGAATCCGCCCATAGCCGCCGAGGCCGGGTTTGTGCCGTGCGCGCTGTCCGGTATCAGCATGAGCCTTCGTTTATCGTCGCCTCTGCTGTCATGATAAGCACGTATCATCAGTACCCCGGCCAGCTCCCCTTGAGCGCCGGCCATGGAGGCCAGGCTGGTGGCTTTTGTACCAGTTATATCGGCAAGGTACTGCTGCAGCCTGTACATGACCTTCAAAGCTCCCTGAGAAAGCTCGGCGGCATTCATGGGATGAAGATGAGCCATACCGGGCAAAGACGCCACCATATCGTTTATCTTGGGGTTGTACTTCATGGTGCAACTGCCCAACGGATAGAAATTGGTATCTATGGAGTAGTTGAGCTGGCTGAGCCTGGTGAAGTACCGCACTACCTCAGGCTGCGAAACCTCCGGCAACTCCAGGTCCTCCCTCAGTAAGCTAGCATCAGGCAGGGGCTGCTCGTCGACGTCAAGCGCGGGCATGATTATGCCGCGACGTCCCGCTGCGCTACGGTCCATCAGCATATCCGAGCCGGCGATTTCCCTTCTGCTTTCAATTGCCATTCTGCTAAGCGATCTCCGATAAGGCCTGAGCCAAATCCTCTATCTCTTCCTTTGAGTTGACTTCCGTGACACAGATGAGCAGACCATTGGGCACCTGGTGGCTGACGTCCAGCCCTCCGATGATTCCCCGCTCCCAAAGAGCGGCATTGATCTCCGAAGGTGGTCTGGGACACTGCACCACGAACTCCTGGAAGAATGTACCCTTCAGGGGCAGTGAATAGCCCGGTATTCGCTCCATGAGAGACGCGGCGTAGTGTGCCTTGTGATAGCAGAGCTCGGCGACCTCCCTAAGGCCGTGCTTGCCGAGCGTAGCCGTATAGACCGTAGTCATGAGGGCAATCAGAGCGGTGGAAGTGCATATGTTGGAGGTGGCGCGCTCCCGGCGTATGTGCTGCTCTCTTGCCTGGAGAGTCAGTACATACGCCGTCCGTCCTTGCGTATCCACCGTCCTCCCCACGATCCGACCCGGCATCTGGCGGATAAACTCAGTCCGGCAGGTGAACAGGCCCACGTAAGGCCCACCAAAGCTGACGGGAACTCCAAGGGGCTGGCCCTCCGCGGCAACTATATCCGCACCATAGCTGCCGGGCGGCTTGAACATAGCGGCGGCTATTGGATCCGTGGAGGCCACCGCCAGAGCGCCCGCTTCGTGAGCAGTTCTCACAATACCCTCCACGTCCTCAATATAGCCAAAGAAATTGGGACTCTGTACAACGATACACGCCGTATCCGGTTCCAAGCCGGGTGAATTCCGCTCCACCGGATATATCGCAACACCTTGGGGACGGGTATACGTCCTCAACACCTCAATATAAGAAGGCGAGACGGTGTCAAGATACGCCACCTTGTATCGGCGCTTCACCCTACAGGCCATTAGAGCGCCCTCTGCCAGGCTACTGGCGCCGTCGTACATGCCGGCATTGGCCACGTCCATATCCAACAGCTGGCTGACCATGGTCTGAAATTCGTAGGCAGCTCTCAAGGTGCCCTGGCTTACCTCCGGCTGATAGGGAGTATACGCCGTGAGGAACTCTCCTCGACTGGCAATGGATTGTACGGTTGCCGGTATGAAGTGACGATAAGCCCCTGCGCCCAAGAAGCAGGGGCCTTGGAATGCATGGCTGTTCTCACCGGCAAGCGCTTGCAGCTCTTGACCAAGCTCCAATTCCGACAAAGCCGGTGGAATGTTCAGCGAAGGCTGTCGATAGCCTTCCGGTATGTCCTGGAACAGATCACGGACAGACGAAACGCCGATTGCCTTGAGCATCTCCTGGCGATCGGCGATGGTATTGGGTATATACGGGTGTTGAAGGGGGACGTTCTCCATCCGGACTACTACTCTAACTCCGAAAGGTAGCTTTCGTACTCTTCAGCACTAAGGAGGTTGTCCAGCTGGGCCTGGTCTATACCAGCCATGCGGACCATCCAGCCGCCGGCGTAGGGGTCCTCATTGACCAGTTCCGGCTTGTTTTCCAGCTCTTTGTTGGCTTCCACTATTTCTCCGGATAGCGGGCTGAACAAGTCCGATGCGGCTTTTACGGACTCTATCTCTCCCAGTTTCTGAAACTGTTCAACGGTGACGCCGGCATCGGGCAGGTCCACGTAGACAACGTCACCCAGCTGGTCTTGGGCGTACTGAGTGATGCCCACTACAGCCTGGCCTTCGCTCTCAATAAGAACCCATTCGTGCTCCTTGGAATAGCGTCTATCAGTGGGGTTCATCAGGTCCTCCTACGGGAATAGAACGGAATGTCAACAACCCTGGCCTCCACCACCCTGCCACGCACATCTACGTCAAGCCCTGTGCCCGGAGAAGCCATATCGATTTGAACATATCCCAAGCCAATATAGCTGTCAAGCGAAGGGGAATAGCCCCCGCTGGTCACCACGCCGATTTCAGACCCCTCACTGAGTATCCGATATCCATGTCTGGGCACTCCCCTGCCAACCATGCTAATGCCGACCAGCTTTCTCTTCAGGCCTTCTTCCAGGCTGCGTTGCAAGGCCGCTGAATAAATGGCCTCCTTATCCATGTGGACGAATCTTTCCAACCCAGCCTCCAGCGGGGTCACCGTGGCGTCCATGTCCGAGCCATGCAACATCAGGCCCGCTTCCAGCCGCAATACGTCCCTGGAGCCCAAGCCACAAGGGACGGCGCCCATATCCATCAGCCGGTTCCACAAAGCGGCGCTTTGCGCAGCGTCCGGCATTATCTCGAATCCGTCCTCTCCGGTATATCCGGTCCTGGCTATGTACGCGGAGATGCCATCGACATCCACCCTGGCGATGCGAAACGGTCTCAGCGATTGGGACAAGCCCGGTGAAAGCTGATTCATGGTTTCGGCAGCCAACGGCCCCTGGTATGCGATCATGCCCACCTCAAAGGTGCGGTCGTCCAGCATGACGTTCCGGAACTTGGTGTCGCGCCACTGCGCCAAGCTGCTCCACACGTCCTCTCTGTTGGCCGCATTGCATATAAGCATGTACTCCTCGTCGCCCAGCCGGTAGATGATGCCATCGTCTAAGATGCCCCCGTTCTCGGTGCAAACCAGGGTGTAGCGGGCCCGGTTGTGCCGCAAAGCGGGTACATTCGCGGTGGTCAACCAGTTCAAGAGATTAGCGGCATCGGAGCCCTGCAGCAGGATGCGGCCCATATGCGACACATCGAACAGGCCGGAGTTGGAGCGAACAGCCCGTGCTTCGGCTAGAATACCCTCGAATTGGATGGGCATTTCCCATCCGGCAAAATCAACCATCTTGCCGTTCAAAGAGACGTGCGTATCAAACAGTGCGGTGCGATGAAGCATCTCAGCCAATTGCGCCCTCCATAGGAAAATGGTACTTGGCCGTTCAATGCAGTGTCAACGCCGCTGGCCTATAAGCTCAGCAACTCTTATACTTAGCGTTGATATGAACAGGTTACCTCTACACGAAGTACACCGGCAGCTTGGCGCATCTTTTACAGGCTTGGCGGACTGGGAAGTACCAGCCACCTACAAAGATGCAGCCAGCGAGTATAGAGCGGCCACGGAAGACGTCGCCCTCATTGACAGGTCATACTTGGGAAGGTTCCGCGTCCAGGGCAAGGACGCCTTGGACCTGCTCAACCGGCTTTCGTCCTACAAGGTGGACGTGCTGCCGGAAGGGACAGGCGCGGCTACGGTGCTTCCCACCAACAAAGGCCGAGTTATAGACTTGCTGCAACTGTTCGCCACGCAAGACGGCCTCCTGATGACGACAAGCCCGCACACCAGGCAGCGCGTGGCGGAGTGGGTGGATCTCTACACCTTCATGGAAGAGGTCTCTCTGGAAGACGCCACGGAGCGGACGGCCATGCTGACGCTGCACGGCCCCGAAGTCGAGGGGCTACTGCAAAGTCTCTTCAGCATGGACACGGCACGGCTGGAACTCTACGGCAACATTAAGGCGTCCCTAAACGGCATCGACGTAACATTGCTCAGAACAGACCCCTTCGGTTCACCCGGCTACGACATTGTGGGAGACGTGGGAGACGCCGGGCGTATATGGCATGCGCTGGTAGATGGTGGAGCCATCCCCGTTGGTGAAGAAGCGTACAACGCGCTGCGCATCCAGGCTGGAATTCCCAGGTACGGCTGGGAGCTGAGCGAGGCCGTGAACCCCTGGGAGGTCAATCTTGACCCCTACATACATTTTGAAAAGGGATGCTATACAGGCCAGGAAGTAATCCTTCGCCTCTATAACTACAACAAAGTGCAACGAAGGCTGGTTTCTTTACGGCTGCCATCGGGTGACGTAGCCAACGGATCAAAGCTCCAGGCTGAGGAAAAAGACGCTGGCTGGGTATCGTCCGTAGCAGTGCATCCCCTAACTGGGCAAGCTATCGGACTAGGCGTGGTGCGATCCGCTCATATCAAGGAAAACGCCACTCTGCAAGTGGTCGACGCAGCAGGCGCCATTGTAGGCCAAGCCATGGTGAAGGAGCTTCCCACGGAAGAAATGGCGGCCAGCCGGTGAGTGCAGGTCCAACGGTTGTATCGCGCCATCGCCGTGCCCACGCGCCGCTACAGCACTAGGCCGCCGTCCACGGCAAAGGCCTGGCCCGTGATATAGCCGGCCTCTTCGCCGGCAAGAAAGGCCACGAAGCCGGCTACGTCCTGCGGAGAACCGAAGTGCCCCATGGCAATACGGCTGATGACCAGCTCCATCATCTCGTTTGTCATTGTCTTAGTCATGTCGGTCTCTATGAAACCCGGAGTAAGCGAATTGACCGTTATATTGCGCGAAGCAATCTCCCTTGCCAGGCTCTTGGTCAACCCCACCAAACCGGCCTTGGAAGCGGCGTAATTGGCCTGACCAACGTTGCCCACCATACCAACTACGGATGATATTATGATGATCCTACCCCAGCGTTTCCGCAGCATTGTCTTGGCGGCAGCCCGGCAGCAGAGGAAGGCCCCTTTCAGGTTGACCTCCACCACATCGTCCCAGTCCGATTCCGACATGCGAATAAGAAGGCTGTCTTTGTTGATGCCCGCGTTATTGACCAGGATATCCACGCCGCCCCAGTCGTCCTCAAGCCTGCTGAACATATCCTGTACCTGTGCCGAGTTGGTAACGTCGGCGGCTAAGGGCATCGCCTCCGAACCGGCACGGCGTATCTCTTCAGTGACTTGCTCCGCTCGCGCCTTGTCCGAGTTGTAGTGCACACCCAGGCGCGCGCCCTGCGAGGCGAGCTTCAAAGCTATGCTGCGACCAATGCCGCCGGATGCGCCTGTAACCAGGGCTACTTTCCCCTGCAACGGGCGTTCCCGGGTCATCTTGGCACCTTGTCCGAGATATCGAGCCCCGCCAGCTCATTCCTCATCGCCTCAACCAGTCCAGCATCTACAACTCCCCTGGCAAGCTTGGCGGCCTCCGCCACGCTATCGGCGCTGGCGCGTCCGTGGCCAACGATCACTGTGCCGTCCACGCCGAACAGAGGGCCACCACCGCCCACATCAGCGGGAGCGGTTACGGCGGCAAGCTCCCCCGAGATTCCTTCCAAGGCCTGGGACGGCAGCCAGTGACCCAATGCCTCAGGCAGATACTGGCGCAGCGCCATGCCCAGTCCCTCCGCATACTTCATCAACACGTTGCCGACGAAACCGTCACAGACCACCACGTCGGCCTTGTTCAAGAACAGGTCCATGCCCTCCACGTTGCCCACAAAGTTGAGGCCGCTTTCCTTGAACAGAGGATAGGCCTCCTTGGTCTGGCGGTTGCCCTTTCCTTCCTCCGCGCCCACACTCAAAAGGCCGACTCTTGGCGTCTGAACGCCCTGCATGGTGCGCGCGAAGGCGACTCCCAGCGCGCCAAACCCCAGGAGCTGGATGGGCCGGCAGTCCACGTTGCTGCCCAGGTCCATGAGAAGCGTTTGGGAAAGCTTGCCAAAGAGCGGCCCGCCTACAGTCGGGCGGTCTATGCCTTGGAGCAAGCCCAACAGCAGCGTGGCCGAAGCCATGGAGGCTCCAGTAGGGCCCATAGACACTACGGCCTGCGCCTCGCCGGTCTTGATCAGCTTGGTTGCCACCACTATGGAGGCGTTGGGTTTCTCCCTAATAGCCCGTACCGGGTTGTCCGTCTCTTCTATAGTCCCCTGTGAAGGCACAATCGTGATATCCAGACCGCCCGCATCCAAGTGGGATAGCTCGGCTTCCACGACGCTCCGGTCTCCAACAAGCAGAACATGACAGCCGTACTTCCCGGCAGCCTGCACAGCGCCGGCCACAGGTTCCATTGGGGCAAAGTCTCCACCCATAGCATCGATGGCGACTCTGAACTTACCTGCTTCTGACATTCCACGTCCTTTCAAGGATCTCTTACAAATAGGGACGCCTCTCCAGTGATAACGTCCTCTCCGTCCACTTTGCGGCATCCAACGGTGCATTTTACCCTATCGCCGTCCTCACCGTTAGTGATACCCGTCACTTCACCAAAAGTAACCACCCTGTCACCCGGATAGACCGGCGCCCGGAAGCGCACTTTCAAACGCCCTGAGTCCAGCCATGACTTGCCGAACTCCTTGGTCAGCATTTCTGAAATGAAGGCCAGCACCAGCATACCGTGAACCACAATGCGCCCAAAAGTGCTATGGGAGGCAAACTCGGCATCCAAGTGCACCGGGTTGTGGTCGCCTGAAACCTCGGCGTAACGGTTGATTTGGTCCTGGGTAACGGACCTGACCAGCTCAGGCAGTGAATCGCTCTGTTGCAACGGTCTACTCATCCTTTCCAAACACAATCAGCGTCGTACGGCCATCCAGCAACGGCGACGACTGATCGTCAGTGATGGTGAACTCAAACACTATGAAGCGACCTCCCTTGCCCCTCTGGCTGGACTGGACGATCCTGGCCTGACAGGACACGCTTTCCCCCACCCTGGCGGCGCGGTGCGATTCCAACTCCTGAGATACGTGCACGGCGCCTTCGGGAACACCCAGGCCCGTGAGCAGAGTCCTGATCCCCAGGGCGGCCAGAGCCGTGGTTGGCACGTAACCCTCGCTGTAGACGGACGACTCCGCTCCCACTATGGAGAGGTATTCATCCAGCATGGCACGGTCAAGGACAAGGCTTGCCGGCTGCAACTCGCGACCTGCCGTTAATTCGTATTCGCTCATGATTTGCAATAAACCGTCCGCTTCAAACGGCACAGATTATAGGGATGAGTATGCTAACATGCTAGTGATTCAAGCGCCATTAGAGGAAACTCTCAGCCCAAATTGCAAATGCCTTCCCCAGCAACAGCCAGCGGCAGAGACCTCTTGGAACGCGCCTGGGTAGTCTTGGTGGACACCGCCAGGGCAGGTAAGACCATCTCCTACGGCGAGCTTGCCCTGGCGGTGGGACTGCCCCATCTGCAACGCAGCATTCACAGAAGAGTAGTGGCGCCGCTCTGTTCATGCGTTTGCCAGCCCAACGGTTATCCAGACATAGCCAGCCTGGTAGTGCAAAAGGATAGCGGACACCCCGGCGACGGCTGGTGGAGCGAAGCTGGCGGCCTCAATATGGAGATGTGGCGAGACGAGCTAGCACGGGTACACGCCTTTCAGTGGCCTGATCATCTGCCTCTTTGATAAAGTGGAGGCATCATTCCAACGTGGGAGGCGTCATGCCCGTAGAGTTCATCAATCCAGCCGCCATACACACCCCAACCGGGTATAGCCACGTGGCCAAAACCGGCAACTTGGTCTCGATAGCCGGTCAGCTCTCCATCGACAAGGATGGCAACGTCGTGGGTGAAGGAGACATCCAGGCGCAGACCAAACAGGCCCTGTCCAATCTGGAAGAGGCGGTCAAGGCATCCGGAGGCACCAAGGAAGACATTGCGGCCATTCGCGTCTACATGACAAACCGGGACGACCTAGAGGGGATGCAACAGTCCCGCGCCGGCTTTTGGGGGGACACACCTCCGGCGAGCACCCTGCTCTTCATCAGCGGACTGGTACGTCCGGAGTTTCTCATCGAGATAGAAGCGCTGGCCGTGGTGGGCGGATGAGCGGAATTTAAGGAGACCAGCCGCGGGCAGGCCATATCATAGCTTGGCAGATTCACGAGCACCCTTGAAACCAATGCCTCAAAATACATCGCCTCATACTCTGCACGGGAAGGAAAAAGCCCAATACGTGGCCGGCATGTTTGCCCGCATTTCACGGCGATACGACGTGATGAATACCGTTATGACCGCGGGACTGCATCACCGCTGGCGCAGGCTGACGGCTCGGCTGGCCGTGGAAGGACTGGAAGGCAACGCCCTAGACGTGGCCACGGGCACCGGCGATTTGGCTTTCTCTTTGTCACGGCGCAACGAGGTGAACTCCACCGTAGGCGTTGACTTTGTTCCAGAGATGGTGGCGCTTGCCGCTCTCAAGGCGAACCGGCTGCGGCTGTCGGGACAGACCGTTTTTCTGCAGGGAGACGCCCTGGCCTTGCCGTTCCAAGACGATACCTTCATTTGCGCTACCTCCGGATTCAGCATGCGCAACGTGGTGGACGTGCCGCTGGCGGTGGCGGAAATGACCAGGGTGGTGAAGCCCGGCGGGAGAGTAGCAGTGATGGGAGATCACCCAGTTTACGGAGAACGGTCCCTTCCCCAAGCTGTTCCGGTTCTACTTCCACAGGATAGTGCCGCTGATCGGAGGGCTGATCGGGGGAGACCGTGAAGCGTACACCTACCTGCCGCGTTCCGTAGACCTGTTCCCTACCGCGGAGGCGTTTGCAGCACTAATGGTGGAGGCCGGTTTAAGAAACGTGCGCTACTTGAGAGTCGGCATGGGTTCGGTGGCGGTCTACGTTGGAGAAAAGCCTCTCTGACGTCTTTCAAAGCATTGGTTTATACTGGAAGTCACCTTTAATGTAACACGGAGGCAAAGATGCCAATCATCCACACGGGAGACATACCGCCGGACGAGCTTTCAGGCAACAAGCGACAGACCATGGTCAATGGAGACCTGGGAGCAGATTCGCTAACCGTATTTCAGCTGGACGTACCGCCGGGAGGAGAGATACCTCTCCACATTCACCCGGGTCACGAGGAGTGTATGATCGTTGTGGAGGGGACTCTTGAAGCGGTAGTAGACGACCACGTGGAGCAGGTAGGCCCGGGCGATACAATACTAGCCCCCAGCGACGCCAAGCACTCCCTGGTCAACAAGAGTGACAAGCCAGCCAGATTCATTGCCATCTTCCCCACAACCGACGTGCAGCGTCACTTCCTGGACTCCTAGCGTAGTTGCCCACCGGGGCAACCAAATGATAGATTGGCCGTCCATAAAGCAGCGAACCTTCCAAGGAGTAGATATGGAATACCGTCAACTAGGGAATTCAGGGCTCAAGGTTTCAGTAGTGGGTTTGGGCTGCAACAACTTTGGTGGACGAGTTGACGCCCAGGGCACGGAACGCGTCATCAACCAGTGCATTGAAGAGGATGTCATTCTCTTTGATACCGCCAACATATACGGCGGCGGCATCTCGGAAGAGTACATGGGCAAAGCCCTCAAGGGTAAGCGCCACCAGGTGCTGCTGGCCACCAAGGCAGGCATGAGTGTCGGGGACGGCCCCAACCAGAGCGGGACCTCTCGCAAGCACCTCATACAAGAGGTGGAGACAAGCCTCCGCAAGCTGCAGACCGACTACATAGACCTGTACCAGATTCACCGCTACGACCCGAACACATCCGCGGAAGAGACCATGCGCACCCTGGACGACCTGGTACACCAGGGTAAGGTGCGTTACATAGGTTGCTCTAACTACACGGCGTGGCAGATGGTGGAAGCCGCTGGGGTAACAGATGCTCTGAATCTGGAACCTTTCGTCAGCTCACAGCCGGAATACAGCATGATTAAACGGGACGTGGAGAAGGAGGAGGGGCCCACGGCGGCAAGACTGGGCATGGGAATCCTCCCCTACTTCCCGCTGGCCAGCGGCTTTCTTACCGGCAAGTACAAGCGGAATCAGCAGGCGCCGGAAGGCACACGCCTAGCTGGCAATGCACAGCGGGCACAGGACACTCTCACCGACCGCAACTTTGATCTCATAGAAAAGCTGGAAGAGTTCGCCGCCGAACGTGGACGAACAATGGTGGAGCTTGCCATTGCCTGGCTTTTGGCTAATCCGGCGGTCAGCAGCGTCATCTCCGGCGCTACCAAGCCGGAACAGGTTACCGCCAATGCCAAAGCCGCCGACTGGCATCTGGCCCAGGAAGAGAAGGCTCAACTGGACTGCATTTTGGAAGAACACGGATTCTAAACAGACTTTATATTGAAAGTGCAGGTCTGGCGCATGGAATCCGGTCTAAGCCATCAGTACGTTAACCTGGGGAGCACAGGCAGCGTGCACTACGTCAAGGCAGGCCAGGGTCCGCCCTTGGTGCTGCTCCACGGACTGGGAGCCTCCGTGGTTACCTGGCACAATAACGTCTCCGCATTCGCCTCCAGGTACACGGTCTACGCACCGGACCTCCCCGGCCATGGTGATACTGCCAAGCCCGATATCCCCTACGGCCTGGAGGCAGGCGTAGAATTTCTACCCGAGTTCCTAGACGGGCTTGGCTTGGATCGGAACGTTACCCTAATGGGCAACTCGGCCGGGGGACTGGTTGCAATGGCGTCCGTACTGAGGCAACCTGAAAGGTTCAGGGCCATGGTCTTGGTTTCACCAGTAGGCCTTGGCCGCGAGCTGGGGCTGCCCATCCGCTTGGCATCCCTTCCCCTGATAGGAAAACCCCTCCACAAGCTGGACGGCAAAAGCAAGACAAGATTTGTGCAGCGCATCTTCCATGACAAGAATGCTCTACATCCAGAGGCCCACCAGGAGCTGATACGAGTCCGCTCGATCCCTGAAGCGCGCCGTACCGAGCTTAGCGTGATCCGCCGCAACGTCACCTTCCGCGGCCTGCGGAAGTCTCTGGTCATCCCTCACCATGACCTCCTGAACCTGCAGGCGCCCACTCTCCTGGTATGGGGCAGACAGGACAAGATAATCCCCGTCAAACAGGCGCACCATGCAGCTGAGCGGTATCCCTCTATAGAGGTGCGTATATTCCAAGATTGCGGCCACTGGCCACAAATGGAGCATTCGGAGGCGTTCAATCAAACCGTTCTCGATTTTCTAGACCGTGTCTACAGCCCGGATAGGGAGTCCGCCATAAGTGACTCCTAAAGCGGATAAAACACCCCCCGTATGGATGCGATTGTCCTCTGTAGCGGGGCCCTGGATGAGCGTCATGATGCTGGCGCTCAGCGTCGCCATAGTCATAGTGGCGTTTCTCCTCAGCGACCGTATACCCGGCGTTGAATCTCTGGGGTATCCCGCCGTATTCCTCATCTCTCTCTTCGGCAACGCTACGTTGCTTGTCCCCGTGCCGGCCTTTGCAGTGGTCTGTACCGGCGGGACCATTCTCATTCCGCTTCTGGTAGGAATACTTGGCGGAACCGGCCAGGCGTTGGGAGAAATGACGGGCTACATCGCCGGTTATGGGGGGCAGGGCTTTTTTCAAAAGGGCCGGTACTATGAACGGATCAACAATTGGGTGGCAAGGCGGGGCTGGGTAGCCATAGTCCTGCTGGGGTTGATACCAAACCCCCTCTTCGACTTCGCGGGACTGGCGGCCGGCGCTCTGCGCATGCCTGCCTGGAAGTTCCTCACCGCTGCCACCGTGGGAAAGACGATACGCTCGGTTATCATAGCTTACGGTTGCGCTTATGGAATAGACCTCTTGGGAGTCCCTGATCCGTAGTGCCTCAGGTTGAGGGCACATACAAACTTACGAACGCAATGAGCAAATCCAGCATCCCGTGTCTACGCGAATCTTAAATCAGGTAAGCATCTCTCCTGAAGATTGGGAAGTATTCTGGCTTTGAGATGGAAAGAATGACTTTGAGGTCAGCTTGACACCTGAAGCGTCCCTGGTAGAGTAATCAGAGGGAACAAGAACAAATGCAGACTTATTTTAGCATTGCGGCAATAGTCCTCTCCATTGTCCTGATAACAGTGGTGCTGGTACAGGTCAGAGGCGGCGGCAGCGGTCTGTTCGGTGCCGCCGAGGGTACGTTTCGCACCCGCCGCGGCGTAGAGCAGACCCTGTTCCGTTTCACCATTGTGTTTGGGGTTCTTTTCGTAGTGCTGTCGCTCATCAGCGTCTGGAGGCCCTGGGAACGGTTCTAGGGAGCCATGCCGGGCCCGGTAATCACCCTGCTCAGCGACTTTGGCCTGTCCGATTCTTACGTCGGGGCTATGAAAGGGGTGATCTCCAGCATCTGCCCCGGGGCGAGCCTGGTAGACATAACCCACGAAGTGCCGCCGCAGGATTTGCTCCAAGGTGCGTTCCTGTTGAGCACTGCCTGGCACTTCTTTCCCTCCGGCACTGTACACGTAGCGGTAGTCGACCCCGGCGTTGGAACAGAACGCAAGCCTCTGCTGGTGCGGGCGCGGGACCACTTCTTCTTGGCGCCCGACAACGGTATCCTCAGTCTGGTTCTTCCCGGCGAGAACGCCGGGATCGCTCCCTTCCAGGCCTACCAAGCAGCCATTCCACGGGGAGTCGAAGCGTTTGCTTTGACTAATTCCGTGTACAGGCGGCGCCCGGTGAGCAATACTTTCCACGGGCGCGACATCTTTGTGCCAGCGGCGGCCAATTTGCTGCTGGGCGCTGCACCCGGCGATATGGGAGAGCGCGTGGAGAAAATGGTCAGGCTGGCAGTGCCGCAGCCGCTGTGGCAGGACGGCTTCCTAACCGGCTACGTGCTGCACGTGGACAGGTTTGGCAACATAGTGACCAATATCGTGATGAAGGATATTGCGGAGATGTCAGGTGGAATTGAAATAGAGGTTGGGAAGAGTAAGATAAGTCGCTTCTCGGATACCTATGGTGAAGCCAACGAGCTAACGGCTCTCATCGGCGGGCAGGGGTACTTGGAGGTAGCGCTGCCCAATGGGAACGCGGCGCTTGAGCTGGGAGTCCGGGCTCAGGACCGGGTAGTGGTGAGAGGGATCAGCCCTTCACTACCTTGACGGCGTCTCCCGGCCTCAGGGCGCCGGTTTTTACCACTGTAGCGGTTATGCCCCTGCGCCCCAGAAAAGACTTGATAATCTCTTTGTGATACACGTTGAGCGTGGCGCAGGGAGCGTTCTGGCTGGTAACCCGGACCACGGCGTTCGCCCCCAGCTCTAGAAGATCGCCGGCCTTCAGGTTGGACAGATCGCCGAGGCCGCTGACCTGTATGTTCTCCCCAATGGAACCGGGGCCAAGCTCCACCTGCAGATGGGCATTTACCGCTTCCAGCGCTTCTTGGGCCACTATCGTAACGTGGCGCGTATTCGGCTCGGGGTCGCCGGTCTTCTTGTGCTTGTTGATTGGGCCGGAGTGGAAGTCGCCATCCACACCGTGGCTCCCAATCGCTATCTCAGGCTGCGGATACTTGGGTACGCCGCTTTCCGGTCTGAGGCATACGGCTACTACTGTTCCTTGCTCCAACGTTTGATGCATTGTGCTTGCCGCCGTTATCAAAATCTGGGTTCAGAGCCCCAGTTTACCAGGATTCATCAGGTTGTGAGGGTCAAGGGCGCGTTTGATGCGCCTGGCGGTGTCCAGCCTGCTTCCCCATTCCTCCTGCACAAGGTGGGAAAGCTTCAGCCCAACGCCGTGGCAGTACTCCATAGCGCCGCCCATCTGTTGCGCCAAGCGGAGCACCGCGTCCACCGTTTCCACGAACCTGTCCTGTCCTGGGTCACTTTCCAAGCGCGCTCCGGTCATGATGAATGAGAACAGTCCGGGGTCGGTCCAAACGGAGTACTCCCTAACTGCTATGTTGTTCCGGCCACTGATTTCTTCCACTCTCCGGCGGAACTCCAGAACGGAGGAAACGGGAAGGGCCAGGTGCAAATAGTCCCAGTGGCCCCTGTCGGCCCACCATCTTGACCACCGTTCCCGGGGCGATAGCTGGAGGATCTCTTGCTTGTAAACCTCTCCGCTGTCGTGTCGTGATTTCCAGTACTGCATTGTCTCATCCGGCCCTATGTCACTGCCCCCGTGCTCCTTGCAGATGCGCAGCGCACGTGTCTCCTGGGCATCGACCTCCTCTATGTACCCTTCGAAGACGAGATACAGAAGGACGCTGTCTCCCGGCTCTTCAGTGAGATCGGTCAGAGCGGGCCGCAGGCCAATGGAGAACATCTCCGCCACGGCGTGGAACCCATCTGCGAAGGTACTGAACGAAACCGTAGCGAAGCGACGGCACTCAGGCAGTGGGAAGACGCGCAGAGCCGCCGCCGTGATTATGCCCAGAGTCCCTTCCGAACCGATGAAGAGTGCGTTCAAGTCCGGCCCGGACGCCGGTTTGGCCACGGCCTTGGTAGTCATCACGTCGCCTGTGGGCAGGACCACTTCCAACGCCGCCACCTGTGCGCCCATGGACCCGTAACGGGCGGCAAGATAACCGACACCGTTGGTGGAGATGGCTCCTCCAACGGTAGCGATGGGTTTGCTGTAGGGGTCGTGTCCAAGCATGAGGCCGTGGTTTGCGAGCACGGCATCAAGGTCCTCCAAGACCACACCGGCTTCCGCCCAGGCTATCCTGTCCTCTTCCGAGACAGTGCGAATCTTGTTCATATGCTGCATGTCTATGACAATGGCCCCTTCCGGAGGTACGGCTGCGCCCATAACTCCGGTGCCGCCTCCGTAGGGGACTAGAGGCGTTTTGTAACGGTTTGCCACCCGCACGATTTCAGACACTTCATCAGTGGATTGGGGGAAGACCACCGCCAGCGGCGCGCTCCATGCAGAGGGATCCGTATGGTAAGCCCGCGAGGGGTTCAATGCATCGGCGGAGTGGAAGTCAACGGTCTTTTGATCGGTGAAGACCGACTGGCTGCCAAGGGAGCGACGTAAACAGTTCACTGCATCGTGAGCCATGTTCTTATGTTATCAGGCAGGGATAGATTGCGATGCCTAGACTGGCGCTTCCTTGCCGAAAGCGGAGCCGGTCAGGAGTCCAGCTAACGCACCCGCCATTGGGTGCCTTCCGGCGAGTCTTCTAAGGAAACTCCCAGCTCGGTCAGTCTATCCCTTATGGAATCGGCCAAGGCAAACTGCTTGGCCTCCCTCAACTGGGTGCGTACCTCCACCAGCATATCGATAAATGGATGCGCCGCCACATCGTCCTTGGCTTCGGGGGCGGCAAACGTCAGACCAAGGAGTTCGCCAAGGCTGCGCAAAAGCTGTTGCGCTTCAACAAGGCTCTTGCCCTGGTCACGTCCACGGTTGATGTCCCGACAGAGGTCGAACAGAACTGCTATGGCCCTGGAGGTGTTGAGATCGTCGTCCATGGCTTCTTCAAAGCGCTGTTTGTACAAGGTTACGTCCAGCGGCTGCCCACCCGCTGGCGATGGTAGGAGGGCGGCCCGCATGCGCTCCGCGGCGCGCTCTTGCGCCAGGATGTTTTCATCGCTGTAGGTGAGGGGGCTTCGGTATTGGGAAGAGAGGAAGAAGAGGCGCAAGGCGTCCGTGGAAAAACGTTCCAGGGCTTCCCTCATGGTGATGAAGTTCCCCAGGGATTTGCTCATCTTGTCCTGGCCCATTCTGACCATGCCGTTGTGGACCCAGAACCGCGCCATTGGCTTACCGTTGTTATAGGACTCGGTTTGGGCTATCTCGTTTTCATGGTGGGGAAAGACCAGGTCCCGGCCTCCGCCGTGTATGTCTATGGTCTCTCCAAGATAAGCCAGCGACATGGCGCTGCACTCTATGTGCCAGCCGGGCCTGCCCTTACCCCAAGGGCTCTCCCAGGACGGCTCTCCGGGCTTTTCAGCTTTCCATAGCGCAAAGTCCAGGGGGTCTTGCTTGAGCTCGCCGCGTTCAATTCTGGCGCCTACTCTCATCGTGTCCAAAGTGCGATGGCTGAGCTTGCCGTACTCTTTGTTCAGCCTGACCCGGTAGTAGACGTCGCCGTTTGCCTCGTACGCCATGCCTTTCTCTATGAGGCCGCTGATCATTTCTTGGATTCCGGATATCTCCTCCGTGGCCCTGGGATAGACGTGTGCACGCTGAACGTTGAGGGCGTCCATCTCTTCAAGGTAGGCTGCAATGTTGCGCTCCGCCAGCTCCTGCACGGATATGCCCATCTCGGCGGCTCCCGCTATCATCTTGTCGTCTATGTCGGTGAAGTTTTCAACGTGCTTGACCTGGTGTCCCCTGTACTCCAGGTAGCGACGCAAGACATCAAAGACGACGGCTCTCATAGCATGCCCAACGTGGGTGGATGCGTACGGCGTGACGCCGCAAACGTACATCTTTAGTGTCCCGTCAGAGGGCGTCAGTTCTCTTTTCTGCTCGGCAAGGGAATCGTACAGGTTCATGATTCTGGCTCAATAGAGGCCACACTGTAGCAGGCAATACCCTGGCTGCTTCCGGTAAAACCCAGGCCATCCGTGGTAGTGGCCTTAACACTTACTCTAGCTGGCTCTACTCCCAAACAGGCCGCAATGGACTGTATCATAGGCTGGAAGTAAGGCGCCAGCTTGGGGCCTTGAGCCACGATTGTAGCATCCACGTTCAACACACGCCAACCATCCTCCCTGAGAATGGCGTTTGCCTTGGACAGCATCTCCAGGCTGCTTATGCCTGCGTATCGCGGGTCTTCAGACGGGAAGTATTTGCCAATGTCTCCCAGGGCGGCTGCTCCAAGTAGAGCGTCTATGATGGCGTGGAGCAATACGTCCCCATCGCTGTGCCCGGCCAACCCCTTGCTGTTGGGAATGGATACTCCTCCCAGAATAAGCGGGCGCTGGGGAACAAGGCGGTGAGCGTCATAGCCTATGCCGGTCCTCAAGCTTGCACGTCCTGCCGTTGTTTCAAAAGGGCTTGGACTATTGCCGCGTCCTCCCTGGTGGTGACCTTTATGTTGGAATAGGAGCCAAAATAGAGATGTACGGGATAACCGGCCTGCTCCATGAGCGCCGCTTCGTCGGTTACGGTGGCGGCGACTTGGTTAAACGCGTCACGCAGTCTCTGTAGGGGGAAGATCTGGGGCGTCTGAGCGGCCCATAGCCTGCTGCGGTCAAGGGTGGTCTCCACCTGCCCGTCGCAGCCCCGTACTTTGATGGTGTCCGTTACCGGCACAGCGGCTACGGCGGATCCCCATTGGACTGCCTCATCTATGCCTTGCTCTATGAGGTCCGGTCCAATGCAAGGACGTGCGCCGTCATGCACCACCACCCATTCCTGGTCGTCCAGGCATTGGACGCCGTTGCGCACTGAATCCTGCCGCCGTTCGCCGCCGGCTTGAATGCTTCGCACCTTGCGGAAGCCGTGCGCTTCAACAAGGGCCTTCCCCGATTCGATAGAGGAGGGACCTAGCACCAGCACAACGCTTTCGATAGATGGCGCGGCTTCGAATGCAGCCAGGGAATAGGTGAGCAAGGGCAGGCCTAGAATATCCATGTAGGTCTTGTCTATGCCGTCCATTCGTTTGCTTTGTCCGGCGGCTACAATCACGGCTCCTGCCCGGCGAAGCAAGGCTTTGTTGGAGTCAGGGCTGTTCTTTTCCCTGGGCATGCCTAGTGGGCTCTGGGCTGGGCAAAAATGAGGCGGCCCGCCGCCGTCTGCAGCACTCGCGTCACTGCAACCTCTACGGTGCTGTCCAAGAAGACTCTGCCGCCTTCCACCACTACCATTGTGCCGTCGTCCAAGAAGCCGACCCCCTGTCCGGCTTCTTTACCCTGTTGGATCACGTGTACGGACATTTCCTCTCCCGGTAGCACCACTGATTTAAGGGCGTTGGCCAGCTCGTTGATGTTGAGAACGTGCACTCCCTGAATTTCGGCTACGCGGTTCAGATTGAAGTCGGTGGTTACAATGGGGGCGTTCAAACTTTCGGCAAGCATGACTAGCTTTGCGTCGACCTCCATACCGTTCCAGTGGTCAACGTCCGTTACTTGTACGGGCGTAGAGGATTCCTTGCGCAGCTTGTTGAGCATTTCCAAGCCTCGCCGTCCCCTGTTTCTACGCAGAGAGTCACTGGAGTCGGCAATGTGCCGCAGTTCGTCCAGGACAAACCGGGGTATCACCAGTGCTCCGTTGATAAAGCCGCTCTCGGAGATGTCCGCGATACGTCCATCTATGATGGCGCTGGTATCCAATACTATCTTGCCGTTGGAGGCTGCAGAGTGAGCCTGAGAGTTGCCGGCTTGGGAGAGGAACGGAAGGAGATCACGCTCTCTGCTCACCGCAATGGCCGCGCCTGCCGTGGCGAACAACAGGTTGAGGACAATGGGCAGCCACACGCCGGGCCAGCCGGGTATTCGTGAGAAAGGAAAGGAGATCAATATGGCAATGACTAGGCCGGCAACAAGTCCAAGTGACGCCGCGGCGAACCTGGCCGTGGAGATGTTTCGGGACGCATTGACCGTGCTTTGTATGAATGCCCTGGATACGTATGGGGTAGCAATAGCGCCGACGACGACTCCAATCAGCGTGCCGGCGAGACCCAGGGGAACATAGCTGGTGAAGTCAACGGTATTACCGACAGCGACGCCAAGCGGCCATCCCCCCAAACCCAGTAGGATAGTTCCAATGAGGCGAGGAAACAGATTGGGAATAGTCAAATAATTCCTCCTCTACCACCCCTTCTCTCCCAGCGACAAGATTTGATGATTTCGCCGGGCAATGATGAGGGAAATCTCTCCGGCAACCCTTTCGCCAAATCTACTCGCAGGCATTCGGGACAAAATCAAATAATAACTGTGGCCAAAGTGTAGCAAAGCCACGTTTACCCTGTCAAAAACAGGGTTGTCATTGTCAAGAAGCGGGGGCAGGGGGTAGTTGTCTCAGTTTGAATCTATGGCTTTCAGAATCCAGTCAAACTCATATTCCTTGCCTTGTTAGCCTGCCGCTTGCGCTGGCATCCCATTCAATCCTTCTTCAAACTCTCCAGCTTCTGCTGCAGAACCTGATTGGCCAGCGCCGGGTTTGCCTGGCCTCTGGTTGCTTTCATCACCTGGCCCACCAGAAACTTGACCGCCGTCTCCTTGCCGCTCATGTAGTCCTGGACTGCCTTGGGATTATCGCCAATGGCCTGGTCTGCCGCGGCCTGTATGGCGGAAGAATCGGAAATTTGCTCCAGGCCTCTCTCCCTCACAATATCCGCCGGTGCTTTTTCGGGTGACTCAAATAAGGCGTCGAGCACCTGTGAGGCCATGTTGCTGCTCAGCTTACCCGCCTCCAGCATAACGGCGACTTCAAAGAGGTGCTTGGCATCCAGCCTATCGCCGCTTACCTCCTCACCGATGCTGTTGAACAGCCGCGTAACATCGCCGAGAACAAGGTTGCACAAGACATCGGCCCGCTTGCGCCTCTCCATTTCACTCATATCGACAGCGTAGCTCATTGCGGAATCAAAATAGCTGCTGGCGGCGCTCGTGCCCAGGATGAGCTGACCTGCCTTGTACTCGCTCAGCCCCAGCTCGTCGACATAGCGACGGAGTCTCGCATCCGGCAACTCGGGCATATTTGCCCTTACCTCATCCACCCACTGGCGGCTGATCTTCAAAGGCGCCAGGTCAGGCTCCGGGAAATAGCGGTAATCATGGGCATGCTCCTTAGAGCGCTGCGACGCGGTTACCCCCCTGTCTTCCAGCCAGCCACGCGTTCTCCTGTTCAATCTGCCCCCCCTCTTCCAAGACCGCAGCCTGGCGTTCCCATTCATACTGCAGGGCACGGAACACGGAGCGGAAGCTGTTCATGTTCTTCACCTCCACCTTGGCGCCAAGCTCGATGCTGCCCTGAGGACGTATGCTGATGTTGGCGTCGCAGCGGAAGCTGCCCTCCTCCATGTTGGCGGTGGACACACCGAGGTAACGCAGGATGGTGCGCAGCTTTATCAGGTACTGCCGGGCCTCTTCCGCGGAGCGCAGGTCCGGTTCGCCCACTATCTCCATGAGGGGCACGCCAGCGCGGTTCACGTCCAGCAGGCTGTAGGCCTCTCCCGTTTCGCCGGTGCGGTGGAACAGCTTGGCCACGTCTTCTTCCAGGTGGACGCGGTTGATGCGCACCTCCTTCTCGCAATCGCCCGCTGGGATAGACAGCCATCCGCCGCTGGCTATGGGCTGGTCGTACTGAGAGATCTGGTATCCCTTCATCAGGTCGGGATAGGGATAGTTCTTCCTATCGAACTTGGTCTCCGCCGCGATGCCGCAGTTCAGCGCCAGGCCGGTCATCATGACGAACTCCACGGCGCGTTTGTTTATCACGGGGAGGACACCGGGCATGCCCAGGCAAACAGGGCATACCTCTGAGTTAGGCTCAGCGCCCTGATAACCGGCGCGGCAGGCGCAGAACATCTTGCTCTTGGTGAGGAGCTGAACGTGCACCTCCAGCCCAATTACCGCTTCGTATCCGGTCTCTACTGTAGTTGTCATCATGGTTGCGTGGGGTTGCCCTCACGAAATTATATCATCTCGTTTTGAGTACACCTTGAACCCGTCGCCGGCATCCTCAAAAAGTGCACCATGCGGATATCGCATCACCTTAGTAAGGATGACAACATCGCCCGCCGACCCCGAGACTCCCAGGAAAAACGCTATAAAGGCGGAGAAGTGGGCAAGGCTGCCCACGGGGGCAAGAAGCAGAGCAGGCAGCAACAGCACCGTCAAGAGTACCGGTGGCGCAAGCGCCGCTACTGTGAATTTCGTCCTGCTCAGGTAGCAGCCGGGGGCTCCCACCCAGAAGACCGGGCCGAACTTTGTCCAGGGCTTGAATCCAAAGCGCGGACGTCCGCCGTACGCTGAGAAGGCGATGGCGTGGGCCAGTTCATGCAGCGTGCCCCCAACCACTGTCCCTATGACAAGCCCGGCAATGAGAACATCCTGCTTTATGGTGAAGCTATCCGCGCCGGCAAATACCAGTTGGGACAGGGCCATGAGCTGGAGAGAAGCATACGCCAGAATCACAAAGGCGATGACCATGACAACCCAGTCTCTCCCGGACAATTTGCTGGGAGTCCAAGTGTCTATCTCGACGTAGCCCGGCGGCAGATTCCGCGTACTCACCCTTCGAACCTCCTGTTAGGAACCCTTGGGAAGCCCCTTGTCTGTTTTGCAGGAGGCATGCCGGTCTGAGACTAGGATGATGCGAGCGATTCCCAAGACGCTGCTTATCCTCTTGGAGCAGGCGCACCGGCGGCTAGCAGATCCTCCATCCTCTCAACGAAGCGGGCTACTTGGTTGAGGAGGGCTTCTACAGAGGCGCGGTCAAGCCAGTCTTCGTAGAAGTTGGTGTGCAGTTGCCCGGCCGCTGCAAACCGGTTCCTCAGTTCCTCGTCATCGGTCTCGGCAACCAAATTACTCACAACGCTGTAGAGCTGCCGGTGGCCGTTATGCTCCCAGCCCCGCGCGGCGGCCACAGCTTTGACTATCTCAGCAGCCGCGCCCCAGCCCTTCTCGGAGGCCTGGCACAGATCAGCTTTAGCAAGCTCCTCTGAGGCTTGGGACAGATAGGTCCTGCTGCGATCCGTATATGACGTATGGTTCATCCCCATTCTCCCGCAAGCGCCTTGCTGCTTCAATATACAATAAAAGCGATGTCTCCACTAGAAGGGGCCCCCCTAGCTTGCATCCTCGGCCTCGCGCTCGGTCCAAGCCCCCGCCCCCACCAGCAGGACGAAACGACACGACCCATGGTTCTTCACGGAATAGCTGTCTTCTGATTTTGTAACGAGCAGAAGGTCCTGCAAGCTCCGCGAGCCCACCGGTATAACCACACGGCCACCTTCGCTCAACTGCTCGAGCAGCACCCTGGGCAGTCGAGGCGCCGCCGCGGCAACTATTATGGCGTCGAACTGGGAATTCTCGCTCCTCCCCAGGACATCGCCTGCCTGATACACCGTGACGTTGTGATAGCCCAGAGACCGCAAACGTTCCCTTGCACTATCGGCAAGAACCTTCAACCGTTCCGTGGTAATCACCTCTTTGGCGAGGAGAGAGAGCACCGCAGCCTGATACCCCGATCCCGTGCCTACTTCCAGGACTTTGTCACCGGGCTTGAGGCTGAGCATGGAAACCATCATGGCCACAATCAGCGGTTGAGATACCGTCTGCCCCTCGCCTATGGGCAGCGGGATGTCTTCATAGGCAAGGTGTCTGCTGGCTGCGGGCACGAACGCCTCTCTGGGCACCCTTGCCATGGCGTCCCACCACTCTGCGGTCTTTGACTTCCCTGTAAATCAGTCCGAGGAGCCGTCTCTTTTCCTTTTCCAGGTCCAAGGGTGAGTTTCCTCTCCATACCGACCCTGCTTCAAAGGTTGGATAATCCACTGATCCGCATCAGTGCAGCCATATTATTACAGATTCGCAGAGAGGTCTGGGCGCTATCGCCTCCAATAGACGGTGAACCCCAATCGCTCTTGCTCAGGAATGGCATAATAGGCTTGACAAGGGTGACGTCCTTGAATGGCTGAGTTGGCCGGGGACGCGCTCTAGCAAAAGGTCACCCAATGGCAAGAATACATGGACAGATTGGCAGCCTAAACCACCTTATCGAATTACTAAGGGGATCAGGCATATATGGCTTTGAGACGCTGGACTCCATCCGTAAATTTCGTGCCAGCTACAAGGATACAATCCAGAAAATAGGAGAGAATAGCAGAGCGCGCTTGTCGCAAGATACAGCAAATCTCGAGTCCAAGTATCAAAAGCTATCATCTGACCTAAACAACAAAATCAAGAGGCGGGAGGATGAACTGCTTGCTGAACTCAGGATGCTGAAAACAGAGATGAATGCAACCAAACCCCCAACGAACTTTTTCGGAAGGGTAGTTGCGTCTGTTAAGAATCGAAGAATCTCAGGAAGAAAGGCGGTTCTTGAGAGTTCCTTTAGAAGTGAAGTTGAAAGACCGTTTAGACGATCTTTGGTAGATGTTGCCCGCATTCAATCTGACATCAAGAGTAAAAAGGCCAACCCAGAAAGATGGATAGAAACATACTCATCCAGCGAAATTGCAAAACACCAAAGAACATTATCGATATTCCAAGCCAATCGCTCACTGTTCTACGGCGCGGAGGGCGAAGAGCGGGCATTGCAAGAATTATCGAAGCTGCCGGACTCGTACACTGTCATCAATGACTACAGATTAAAGTTTGCTAAACCAATCTACAACAGAAGGGAAAATGACCGAATATACTCGGTACAGATAGATCACATCATCATCGGACCGACCGGCATCTATCTGGTTGAGACCAAGAATTGGAGCAAAGATTCGGTAGAAAGCCGAGATTTGTTCTCGCCGGTAAAACAATTAAACAGACACAGCTTCGCCATGTTCGTGTTGTTGAACGATGCAGTTAGAAGTGGAAGGATGTGGCGGGTATTTTCAGGAAACTGGGGAGACAGGAAAATCTCTCCCAGGAACATCATTTTGCTCATGAATCATAAACCACGAGAAGAATACCAGCATGTGAAAATCCTGACCCTCCGGGAAATTGTACGTTACATTTCCTACGGGACACCGATATTCAGCGAAACGGAGGTAGCGACTCTCTCCGACTATATACTCTAGCCCTAAGGTTAGATTTAAAGCGCCGATACGCCATATGCGGCAAAGCGCTCATCTGGTTCGACAGGCTCACCATGAGCGCTTTTTCTCCCGCTCACTCCCTTCGACTAAGCTCAGGGTAAGCGGGAGCTACGGAGCTATTGGCGGCACCTCTATCTCGTGGAGCAGATTGATGAACTCCTCCAGGTCCTTGTCCTTGACCTGCTGCAAGCTGTGAAGATGGGGGTCTATGCGCCCCGTGATGTCCGTGAAGACATCGTATATCTGCTTGGGCGGCTTGAAGTCGGCGGCTGAAATCACGTTCATCAGCTCGGCGAGCTTGCGGTTGAGCTTCGTCTGAATGTGGAGGCGGTCCCGCTCACCCTTGTAGCCGGTCTGCATCAGCTCATCTTCTATGGCGGTGAGCTTGTCCTTGAGGCCCTCGGCGGCGGCGGCCACCGTGTCAGCGGCAGGAGAGCTTTCGGCGCGCTTGGCCCACTCTTCGGTCTGCTCCCTGATGCTGCGCAGGTCAAGGATGGCCTTAGTGACCTCCGAGAGCTTGTCGCGCACCTGCAGGGCGGCGGCGAACTGTTCGTCGAAGTCCTGCTGGCTGGCGGCTACGCGAGGGTCTTTGATTAACTGGAAACTCTGAGTTTGGGATTCGCCGTCCACGGTAAGGGTGGCCGTGTACGTTCCAGGCGGGGCCAGGGGGCCGGTGACCACGGGGTCCAGCGCCTTGTCATCGGGAACCTTGCGGGCGTATGGATAACGCATATCCCAGACAAAGTAGTTGCCGCCCTTGCTGGCAGGCAGACGAGGGTCTTCCGGTTGGTGTTGGGACGGCTGCTCAGGCTTCAAGCTGGAGAAGGTCTTGATCAGACCGCCGTTGGAGTCGCTGAAGGTCAGGGTCAGTTCACCCTCCGGGGCGTCTTTCAGGTAGTAGGTGAAGATGACGCCCGAAGGCGGATTCTCACCGGCGTCGAGGAGTTTCTGAACAACGTTCCCCATCTCGTCCTTGGTCTCGTAGTAGGCTATGGGAGCACCCAGGGAAAGCATGTAGTTCTTGCCCGCCGAACCACGCCTGGCTCCAAATGGCGCCGCAGGACGGTAGGTATCGCGGGGCTTGAAGAGATACGCTCTCTTGTCCGCTATATCCTGGCTTATCTGGCGCAGGCGGGTAACGTCGTCCAGTATCCAGAAGGAGCGGCCGTGAGTAGCGGCCACCAAATCGCCGTCCTTCACGGCAAGGTCGTAGACAGGGACGGCAGGCAGGTTGGACTGAAGAGGCTGCCAGGCCGCTCCGTGGTCGAACGATACGTAGGCGCCGGTCTCGCTGCCCGCGTAGAGAAGTCCCGGATTGACCGTGTCTTCACGTACGCAGCGCAGATAATCGCCCTCCCGGATGCCGTCTACCATAGACGTCCAGGTGGCTCCGTAGTCCACGGTCTTGAGCAGCATAGGCCTGGGGTCGTCCATCTTGTAGCGCGTGGCGGTCATGTAAGCCACGGCAGGGTCGTGATGCGAGGGTTCGATCATGGTGATCAGGGTCCACTCGCCAAGGTCTTCGGGCGTAACGTCCTGCCAGCTCTTGCCCCCGTCACGGGAGATGTGCACCAGGCCGTCGTCCGAGCCGGCCCAGAAGAGACCCTTCTCTAGGGGTGACTCCGCGAAAGCGAAGATAGTGGCGTAGGTCTCAGCGCCGGAGGTGTCTCTAGTGATGGGGCCGCCGGAGGGCTCCAGGGTAGAAGGTTCATGGCGGGTGAGGTCGGGGCTTATGGCTTCCCAGCTATCGCCTTGGTCGGTGGAGCGGAACACCATATTGCCCGTTACGTAGAGGACGTTGGAATCATGCGGGGAAAACTTGATGGGGTACGTCCATTGGAAGCGGTACTTCATGTCCTTGGCGCCCCAGCCGGTATAGAACTCCGGCCAAACCGTCACGATGCGAACCTGACCCGTACGATGGTCGTAGCGGAGCAGGTTGCCGCCTCCGCCGGGAGAGCTGCCTATGGCGCCTGAGAAGACGATGTTGGGGTCGTCCGGGTGGACGGCGATATAGCCGCTTTCAGAGCTGCCGACCGTGTAGCAATCTCCCCAGGGGATGACGCCCTTGTGGGTGCGGGAGGGCACGCTTATCGCAGAGTTGTCCTGCTGCGTGCCGTAGACGCGGTAGGGGAACTGGTTGTCGGTGTCCACGTGGTAGAACTGAGCGGTGGGCTGATTGTAGATGGTCGACCAGGTGTCGCCGCCGTTGAAGGTGATCGTGGCCCCGCCGTCGTTGCCCTCAATCATGCGCAGGGGATTGCGAGGGTCTATCCAGAGGTCGTGATTGTCACCGTGCGGCGTGTTTACTTGGTTGTAGGTGCGGCCTCCGTCGGTGGACTTCCAAACGGAGGAGTTGAGTATCCACACGGTTTCCGCATCTTTGGGGTCGGCGAAGATGTGCTGGTAATACCAGGGACGGGCCTGGACATCCAGGTTGTCGCTGACCAGCTGCCAGGTCTCTCCGTTGTTGTCGGAGAGGAACACCCCCGCCTGGTCCGCTTCAATGGTGACCCAAACACGGCCGGCGCGGGCGGCGGAGGCAGTGATGCCCATGCGACCTTTGAGTCCCTGGGGTAGGCCCGGTCTGCTGCTGAGGTCCTGCCAGGTATCGCCGCCGTCCAGGGAACGGAAGATGCCGCTTTCCGGCCCGCCGCTGTTCAGGCTCCACGGGGTGCGATGCGCCTGCCACATAGTGGCGAAGAGTATGCGTGGATTGGTAGGGTCGAAAGTGAGGTCTATGGCGCCCGTGTTGTCACTGCGAAACAGCACGCGCTCCCAGTTCTTGCCGCCGTCGGCGGAGCGGAAGACGCCGCGTTCACCGTTCGGACCATAGGCATGACCCAGTGCGGCTACGTAAACAAGATCATGGTCTTTAGGGTGGACACGGATGCGGGCTATGTGACGGGTATCTTGAAGTCCCACGTTAGCCCAGGTTGCGCCGCCGTCCGTGGACTTGTAGACGCCATCGCCGTAGGAGACGTTGCCCCTGATGCATGCCTCGCCCATCCCGGCGTAGATGACGTTGGGATCCGACTCTGCGACGGCGATTGCGCCGACAGCGGAGGTCTTGAAGAAGCCGTCCGAGACGTTTTCCCAGTACGTACCGCCGTCGCTGGTCTTCCAGACGCCGCCGGTACAGGCGCCGAAGTAAAAGACCATGTCCTGCGTGGGATGTCCGGCTACGGCGACCACGCGTCCGCCGCGGGGCGGGCCGATGTTGCGCCACCTCAGAGAATTGATAACACTGGAAGAGATTTCTTTGTCAACAGGCACGGTTCACGCTCCTTCAGAGGGATGCCATCCAGGGTGTAGGCAACGGCCCAGCCGCCTCCCGGCACCAATAGAGGCAATTTTAATGACATATACGGCTATGTCAACGTGCTACCAGCTTCCGGGATAGAGTATGGGATGACCGCCGGCATCGAGCTCAGGCCAGGTTTGAGAGGAGTACTCCGGGTAGGCCTGCCGGTAAATCTTGGTCACGGCTTTCAGCTCCGGAATTGGGTTGGGATGGTCATCTATACGGATGTCCAGGTAGGGGTTGGCGTCTATGCGCTTCCAGTGGACTTGCACGGCGGCGGATTGCCTGCCCCTGTTGTCGCCGCCGGTGGCCTGAGCCGCCTCCAGACACATGAGGAGTCGCTCTTCCAGTCGCAGGCCGCTGTTTTCGGTCTGTTCAAAGGTGTCTCCCAGCGCCTGCACCACCGCGGGGCCGACCATGGTGTTGGCACCGCAAGCGTAGTTCTTGCCGGAGCGGCTGCCATGCCAGGGAGCCAGGGAGGGCGAGGAGTAGGCGGCGGATAGGCCGCTTCGGTCAATGAGGCTGTACTGGCCCTGCCCTTTGCTGACCTTGATCAGCGCTTCCAAGGCAACGGGGGCGGGGAAGCCCAGCTGAAGCAAGGCTATGCCGCGGCGGCGCTGGGTCTCGTTTGAACTGAAGCCGACCATGCCCACTTCGCCCAGGCCGCGCAATACGCGTGAGCCTACGGCGGGGTTCTTAGTAGCAACGGCTCCTCCAAACTGACCCGTTACAGGGTCGTAGCCAACTATGGTCATGGTCATGAGAGGCCTCCTTGATGACGGTGTCTAACGGAGGCATTATATCCGAAACTTCCCCAAGTGGGATGCTGCACATGGAGCGGCGTGAGGGCAACCATTGTGGTTGCCACTCAAGGGTATCTTTCTAGCCACCACTTGGCTATATCCGTACGTCGTGCGAACCAGACGTCCGGTTTAGAGCTGGCGTATTCCAGGAACCGCTGCAAGGCCACGGCGCGGGCCGGGCGGCCCACCATGCGGCAGTGAAGGCCTATGGACATCATCTTGGGATGGGTGGCTCCTTCCTCGTAGAGCCTTGTCGAAGGCGCTGCGCATTATCTCGTAGAAATCACTGGGACGGGCAATGAGTCCCTGGAAGAACTGGAAATCGTTCACCTCCAGCGTGTAGGGGACAACCAGCCATTTCTTCCCCTTCACGTTGGTGTAGAAAGGCAGGTCGTCGGCGTAGGAGTTGCAGTCGTACAGGAAACCACCCTCTTCAATCAACAGCTCGCGGGTGTTCAGACTGGGGGTTGAACGCGTGTACCAGCCCAGAGGGCGCTGGCCGGTGGTCTTGATGAAGGACTCCACCGCTTTGCGGATGAGCTCCCTTTCCGTATCGCGGTCCATCTGGTAGTACGTCTCCCACCTGTAACCGTGCCCCACCACATCGTGGCCCCGCTTGATGATTTCAGGACCAACGTAGGGATTGCGTTCCAACGCCAGCGCGCAGCCGAAGAAGCTGGCCTTGACGTTGTACTCCTGCAGAATATCGAAGACGCGCCATACCCCTGCCCTGCTTCCATATTCAAAGGTCGACTCCATGTAGAGGTCGCGCTGGCCGGGGTCGACCAGGGACGGCGCTTCTCCCTGGGGGTCTCCGTCCAGCACGGAGTACTCGGAGCCCTCTTCGTAGTTGACGACCACCGAAACCGCGATGCGGGCCCCGTTGGGCCATTCCACTCTGGGCGGGTTTGGGCCGTACCCAATGAAATCGCGTTCCGTGACCATAGCTCCTCCTCGTTATCGTGATGCGGACACATTACCTACTCACTCCCTTCGACAGGTTCAGGGTGAGCGGACGCTTTTCCCGCTCAAATAGTTCGACAAGCTCACCATGAGCGGGAAGATGCGCAAGCCTGGACGGCCTGTGATTAGCCTGCCTAAGGCTGGGGTGGATATCTATCCAGCCACCAGCGAGCAATGTCTATCCTGCGGGCAAACCAGACGTTGGGCCGCGAAGTGGCGTATTTCAGGAACTGCTCAAGTACGGCGGCCCGCGCCGGCTTTCCCACTATACGGCAGTGCAGCCCTATGGACATCATCTTGGGGTGGGTTGCCCCTTCCTCGTAGAGCAGATCAAAGGTGTTGCGCATGGCATCGTAGAAATCGTTGGGGTTGGACATGCCTCCCCGCCAGTACTTAGTATCGTTCACCTCCAGCGAATAAGGCACGACCAGCCAAGGCTTGCCGCCGGCGCTTGTGTAGAACGGCAGATCGTCCGCGTACGAGTTGCAGTCGTATAAGAATCCGCCCTCCTCTACGACGAGGTCCCTGGTGTTGACGCTGGGACCGTAGCGGGTATACCAGCCCAGGGGCCGCTGACCCGTTGTCTTGGTGATGGAGTCCACCGCTTTGCGGATCGCTTCGCGTTCCGCGTCACGGTCCATCTTGAAATACTCCTCCCACCGGTAGCCGTGCCCCATCACCTCGTGTCCACCCTTCACGATCGCGGGGCCCACTTCAGGGTTGCGTTCTAAAGCAAGGGCGCATACGTAAAACGTGCTCTTGACGTTGAGCTGGTGGAAAATGCGGAGAATTCGCCAGACCCCTGCCCTGCTTCCGTATTCGAAGAAGGACTCGTTGGCCAGATCACGCTCTCCCGGAGGAACCGGCGATGGCACCTCGCCCATGCTCTCGCCCTGGGAGTCGCCGTCCAAGATCGAGTATTCCGCGCCCTCTTCGTAGTTGACCACTACGGATACGGCTATGCGCGCCTTCCCCGGCCACTCTACTTGGGGCGGGCTGGCGCCGTATCCAATGAAGTCGCGTTCCGTAACCATAGATCCTGCCGCTAGCGGTTAGGCGTTTGCTTCGCCTGGAGGGTTCTGGAGCATATTCTTGATGGACTGAATGTCAACGGAGTGTTCAAGGAGTATACGGGTGTGCTCGTTCAGCGTGCCTATCATGGAGCGCATGTCCTCTGAGTGTTCGCCAAGCAGCTGGGAGTGTTCACCAAGCAGCCGGGAGTGTTCGCCGAGGATCCGGGAGTGCTCAATTAGGATACGGGAATGCTCACTGAGAATCCGGGTGTGCTCATTGAGTATCCTAGAGTGTTCGTTCTGGGTAGCAATGATGGCGCGGAGCGCCTCAGAGTGCTCGTTCTGCGTAGTCGAAATGCCGCGAAGCGCCTGCGTGATCTGTTCAAGCACAGCTCCGACTACGCTAAAATTACTCTCTAACTCACTGACTCTGTCCTCCAGCGTCATGCTGCCTCCTCAGCGTCTCCATACCCGATTATCCCTGCATCAATCATACAATACCCCGCCGCACAATGCCTTGTCCATGCCGGTCTATCTATTGGTTTAGCCCCTCAGTCCCCTATGCGGTAGAGGCGGCTATCACAACCGTCACTGTCATAACAAAAGTAACCACTATGCCATGCCAAAGGCTTTGCTGAAGAACTCCTTGATGTCTTCGGCAACCGGTTTGCCCATGGCGTAAGTGGCGTGACCGACGCCCCTGTACGTGTAGAAGGTATGCCTGGCTCCGCATGTTTCCAAGACACGGGCCAGAGCTACGGGGTTGCCTTCGTAGAGCATGTTTTCGTCTTGGTCACCGTGGAAGAACCCAACCTCAGGGAGGAGGGACGCCACCGCCTCTCCCCGCTCCAATATCAGCATGCGGGTCCTGGTCACGGGGTCGTTGCCGGCAAGGGAGGCTACGGCCAGGTCATCGTCCGCCTCTCTGGGAATACCCCAAGCCTCCAGCAGGTCTCCCTTGAACTTGTGCTCTCTGATGACGCTGTCGAAATTGAGAGTGGCCTGCTGCAATGCTGCAGCGCGAACCTTGCCCAGAAGAGGGCCGGTGACGGCGCCCCACAGGGCGGAGCCTCCCAGGCCGCCGCCAAGCATCCCCATGCGCTCCGGATCAACGTTGGCATCTTCGATCAGCGAGTTGTACAGGGCGGCGTAAGCAGCCACCGCGTCGGGTCTGCCCCAGGCGCTGCCCCTGGCATGCGAACCGGCCACGACGATTCCCGCGTCGACCAGCGTCCTGATGAAGATGCTCCTCCCCTGGTCATCCAGGGTGTCGGAAGTGGATACGGCGTACTCTCCGTCACGGACGTAGCCGCTGTTGCCGTGGCACTGGATCACGCAGGGCAAGGGCGGGCCGGACGTGGTGTAAGACGGCGGGGTGCGGAAGAAACACCACTCGCCGCCGGATTTGAAGAAGACGGTCTGCGCGCCGTCTTCCAGCTGGGGAAGGGAGTCTGCCATGCTGCCTCCTTGAGAATGTACTACACGGGCAACATATTAGCAGATGATTGCCAAACTCTCCCACACTGTCATCCTGAAGAGCGCAGCGACGAAGGATTGCCACGCTGGGTGGCGGTGCTTGAAGATTCTTCGGCCTGTTCGGCCTCAGAGTGACAGCGTTGGGGGTGTCCGATAGTCTGCCACCTTAACACGGTGCGGAGAATCGCCACCACCCTACGCCCGGTAGCGGAACCGGCCTTCCACTCTATCGCGGTTGAGCCTGCGGTTCAGATGCAGTCCTTCCAGTATGAACTCCGTACCGGACGCGACCAGTTCCGGGGAGCCGTCCGATTCCAACCGTGTCAACGCATCGCTGAGGCCTGCCAGGCTTCTCCCAGCCTTGGCGTACTCCCTGGACGGGATCTCGTTGCCCGTTTCCATGACCGCCCCCTCGTCGAATCTGAGGATAAGCGTCTCCAAGTCCCTGACGTTGAAGTAACGGCTGAACACGTTGAGAACGGCTTTCTTGATGAGGTCTTCTATGATGCGAGGCTCCCTTCCCTCCTCCACGGTCTCCAGCTCTATCTTGCCGCTGGAAGAGGGAAGGATGAAGCTGAGATCGCTGATGCGGGGGGCGGACGATTTTTCGCCGTTCAGCAAGGCGCGCCGCGCCGAGTTGCTCATCGCAGTCTCGAAGTTGGCTATGGAGACGCGTACGCTGACCCCGGAGCGCTGGTCGATGTCCGGGCTGCGCCTAGCCAGGGCGGTGACCTCTGCGATGATCTCCTTCATGTACTGCGGAACGGTGACCATCTCCTCTATCTCTCCAAGGTTTGCCCGCTCCTGCTCCACTATGTCTATCTCCTCTTCAATAGCTCGCGGATAGTGAGTACGGATGTGTGAGCCGTACCGGTCTTTGAGAGGCGTAATGATGCGGCCGCGGTTGGTGTAGTCCTCCGGATTGGCGGTGGCCACAATGTAAACGTCCAGCGGCAGCCGGATGCGATAGCCCTTGATCTGTATGTCCCGCTCCTCCATGAGGTTAAACAGGCCAACCTGTATGCGCTCCGCCAGATCGGGGAGTTCGTTTATGGAGAATATCCCCCTGTTGGTGCGGGGAATAAGTCCGTAGTGAATGGTAAGCTCGTCTGACAGATAGCGGCCCTCGGCCACGCGGATGGGGTCCGCTTCACCGATGAGGTCTGCCATGGAGATGTCCGGCGTGGCCAGCTTTTCTCCGTAGCGGTCGTCCCTCTGCAGCCAGGCTATCTCGACTTCGTCTCCCATTTCGTGGCACTTGTCGCGGCAGGCGCGGCACACGGGGGCAAACGGGTTGTCGTTGATTTCGCATCCCGCTATGGCCGGTATCTCGTCGTCCAGCAGAGTCGTCAGGGAGCGGATAATGCGCGACTTGGCCTGGCCGCGCTCTCCCAGCAGGACAATGTCCTGCCCCGCCAGTATGGCGTTCTGGATCTGAGGCACCACGGTGTCCTGGAAGCCCACTATCTTGGGGAAGAGGGTCTCTTTGTTGCGCAGCCTCTTCACCAGGTTGCGCCTCAGCTCTTCTCTGATTGGCAAGACCTGGTATCCACTCTTGCGGAGATCCCGGATTGTCCTTGGCTTCTTCTTGACTGTCATCACACCCTCCAACACTGCCTTGCGACAACAATGAACTGATGGGTATTACGAGAAGAGGGGTTTCTTGGTTCACATCATACTACCGCTACTGCCACTGGCGAAAGCAAACTTATCGTTTCAAAGTGGACGTTTGAGCGGATGTCCCTTCGGCTACGCTCAGGGAAGAATCCCAGGCGGTTCATCCAATGCGGAGGAGCTTTTGTGGGACAACGGCTTTGGATCTTCACTCCGCTCCGCTACGTTCAGAATGACGATTGGGTGGCTGCTTGCCCGCGTAGGGGAAGCCCCGCACCGCCACCGGATTGCTTCGGTTCCTCGCAATGACGAACGGCGGGCGTCCGTTTATCCCCACGCCCGCCTTCCCGGTGCTACGTTGCGGCTGGCGTGGGGCGGCGAAGCGGCTGTCCGCTTCGATATGTAGCGACTCGCCAGAGCCACTCCATGCGTATGCCGAGTCTAAGACGCACACCCTATCAGATCCGATTCTTCATTAGGAGCAGCCTGGATTTGAAGACTTGTGGTCTGCGACGACTCAGAGGAACGCAGTTCTAAGAGAGAGCTTTCTCTTGGTCCTCCTCAAGCTCCTTATGTGGTGAAGCAACCTCCGCACTCAGAGTTCGTAGGCTTGGCCGCCGGTCCTGGCTAGGAGTTGCGCATGGAGGAGAAGTGCCGCTCTACCCTGCCTGACACTAGCATTGCGCCTATGACAATCAGCCAGACAAAGAAGGCGGCGCCTGAGATTCGATGTACTATCGTCGCGGCATCCACCCATATAAGCTGCATGGCGATACCGATTACAGCCGACGCCGGAGCAACCCGCCGTATGGCGCCGCCGGCTTTCCACTGCCGCTGAGCTGCCACCATCAGAGCCATCCCCGCCGCAGCAAAGCCCAGCTTGCCAGTGAACCATCGGAGGTATGCTACTGTCTCCGTTGACGAGTCAATGGAGCTGAGGGCGCCGGCCTCGGATGCGGCCGGCGCGGCTGCGAAGAGTGCAAGCGCGGACACGCCGGATACGGCGGTGAACGCACCTGAGGCCAAGAACAGGTAGGGCACAACCGGCGTCCCAAACCGCTCTCTAACGACCCAGGTCCTCAACAGAAACCACGCCCCTGCAATCAAGGTTATTCCGGAGATTAGCCGGGCAGTTCCGCCCAGGCTGTACATGGTCTTGTTTGCCGCTATTACCCTCATCGACTCAAGCAGGGTCGACTGGTCGGCGTCCGCGGCTAGCCGCGCGTACACCATAATTGCGTTGGCCGCCGCCGTCAGCAGCAGAAGGAGCCCCGCTCTGCTTGCGGCGGAATCCCTAAGCGCAGCTGCCGTGCTTGACACCGTTTGGCGTGAGCCGTTCATCTACTCTGTCACCTCTATTATTCCGATCCATTCAACGCGTGGAGTGGCCGTGAATGGCGAGTATTTGTCCCGCCACGCGATGAGACAAACATGGCGCGGCCTTGGCATAATGTACCGTAACCTAGTCTATAGAAGTTTGGATGTTTTCCTGTGGGGAAGAAGCAACGGTATTTTAGCGCAACCGCGCTTTTCATATTGGCGATAACGCTGCTCTTTTCACTGAACTGCGGAGAGAGGCTTTCCGAAGTGGAGGGCCTGGTTACCAGCGTGGAGGCAATGTCCGTGGTGGAGGTGGAACGGTTCACCATAGAGGACGAAGAGGGCAGAGTGTTTACCTTCACCACGGAGGGATTCGTAGGGTTCACGACATCGCACTTTAGAGAGCACATGATGCTGGCAGAACCGGTCAGGGTCCGCTACAGGAAGGAGGGCGACACCCTGATAGCGGAATTTGTGGAGGACACCACCTAGATGACGCGTCGCAGCGCCTGCTCCAGCTCATTGTAAGAAGCAAAGCCGTCGAACTTGGCGGAGACCCGTCTCTGAGCATCGATTACGAAGACCCACGGCTCGCTGGGCAGACCCCATTCGTCGACTGTAGGTGAGACCACTCCCTTTGCAAAGTCGCCCCGCATCTCAAGGGGGTTGGCGAAAACCTCCACATGGATGAAGTTGGCCTGCTCCCGGTAACCCTCCTTCAACTCTTTGATCACATCCAGCTGCGGGCCGCAGGTGGCCGAGGTGCAGAAGGCAGGCGTGGCAAAAGCAACGACTAGGGGCTTGCCAGCCTGCAGAGCTTCGGCAATGGTCATAGCGTAAAGATCCGGGTCAGGCTCAACGTCTGAGGTGAGCTCCTCCAAGGAAGCCACACTGGAAGCAGTACGATTCAGGCTGGCCGGGGCCTGGGAGCCCAGGGCTGGCGTGATGCTCTCCTCGGATACGCGCATAACCATACGCGCCAGCTGGCCTTCCGCGGTCCCGTCGGCGGGCGAGACCTGCGCCAGCCAGAGGCCGGCTTGGTCGAACTCTATCTCCGCTACGAACACCCCTCCCGGCCCAGCCGGCCACGAGCTCCAGCCGGCCTCTACTTCACCTTTTTGGACGATTCTCCCATCCTGCTCGTGAGCCAGAGCCAGCATCGCCGAGGCTGCTCTCACCGGCGCGTTGTTCGAATCGATGAGCCCAAAAACCACGCGGTTACTGCCAACCGATAGGTCCGAGGAGGCAAGGATGGGACGCAGGGAGAGACTCACCACACTGGGAGCAACGGTTGGCGTTGACGTGACCACCGTGGGAGAAGAGCAGCCGGCAAGAATAAGCAGGCAAGCAGCGGCCAGCAGAACAAACCCGGATGAACAGACAAGCGAAAGAAAGCGCATACTAGCTCTTGGCTCGGTATATCTCCACGGAGGCGCCCTTAGAAGTAATTCCTTCTATGGGAGGCGATAGCTTGGTTACCCGCGTCCAGACTGCCTCTACCGGGAAGGAGGCAAGAATCCTCATCGCAATCGTTTGCGCTACCGCCTCTAACAGGTTATACGTTTCATCCTGGACAACGGCTTTCACCGTCTGATACAAGTCGGTGTAGCTGATCGTGTCGCTTAGACGGTCGGAATCGCCGGGCTTGCTGAGGTCAAGGTAGACGCTCAGGTCCACGAGGAACTGCTGGCCCAGGCTCCGCTCCTCCGGTCTCACCCCATGGAAACCGTAGAAGGAAAGCCCTTCAAGCAGGATGCGGTCTTGCCCTTTACGGTCGGCCATTGCAGGCAGAGTATAACACGTGATGCGAGCTATAATTGGCTGACACTGCATCAACGAGGTATCAAAGTGGCTAGAGAGCTTTGCATTATTGGAATAGAGGGCTTGCCTGAGATCACCCCCGGGATGGAGCTTGCATCCTTGATAGTGGAGGCGGCCAAAGGTCAGGAAACGCCCCTAGAGCAGGAAGACGTGCTGGTAATCACGCAAAAGGTGGTTTCCAAAGCGGAAGGCATGCTGGTGGACCTGGACACCATTACACCATCGCACCTTGCTCAACAGTGGGCCGATGAGTACGACAGGGACGCCCGGCTGATAGAGGTGGCTTTGATGGAGAGCCGCCGCATCTCCCGCATGGACAGAGGCGTCCTCATTACGGAGACTGTTCACGGGTTCTACTGTGTGAACGGGGGCGTGGACGCCTCCAACATACCCGGGGAAAGCATGGTCGCCTTGCTCCCCAAAGACCCCGATGCCTCGGCGGCGCGGATAGCGGGCGAGGTCAGGGAGCTTACCGGCCTTGAGGTGGCGGTGGTAATCACGGACTCCTGGGGCAGGCCCTGGCGGGACGGCATTACCAACATAGCCATTGGGTCTGCGGGCATAGCGCCACTGCGCGACTACAGAGGCACTACAGACCCCTACGGATACGATCTCCAGGTAACGGCGATGGCCGTGGTAGACGAGCTGGCAGCGGCGGCGGAGCTGGTGATGGGAAAGGTTGACATGGTGCCGGCGGCGATAGTGCGGGGCTACCAGTACGTCGCTTCCACGAGCGGAGTCAAGGATCTGATACGCCCCCCCGACCGGGATATATTCAGATAGCTACCCGGCGTTCACCAGGTGCCTGTCCAGAAAATCAGCTATTGCGGTATAGGTCTTTATGCGGTTGTGCTGCTTGACGATGCCGTGCCCTTCATCCTCAAAGCGCAGGTACTCCACGGAGCCGTTCCTTTCCTGTATAGCCTCCACCATCTGCTCCGTTTCACTGATGGGGACACGCGGGTCGTTGGCGCCGTGAACAACTATCAACGGCACTTTGATCCTGTCCACGTAGTGTATAGGCGAAATGCGGTTGAGCAGGTCGCTGTCCTTCTCAGGGTCGCCGTATTCCGCAGCGCGGTGCATGCGCCTCCAGGGGCCTGTATTGGCCAGGAAGGTCTGGAAATTGGCTATGCCGTACAGCTCGGCGGCGGCTCCCCATGAATCGGGGTAGGCCGTGATCGCGGCCAGGGTCATGAAGCCGCCGTAGCTACCGCCCATCACCGCTATGCGACTAGGCTTGGAGTAGCCCGAGTCAACAAGCCAGCTCGCGACGTGGTTCAAGTCGTTCACCGCATCCATCCGCTTCTCCACGTCATCCAGATGCTCGTAAGTCCTGCCGTAGCCCGTGCTGCCCCTGACATTGGGCACAAGCACGCCGTATCCTCTGTAAGCCAGGTACTGCACTACGGGGTTGTAGACCGGCCTAGACTGGCTCTCCGGCCCGCCATGGACAAAGACCACCACCGGCAGGTTCCCATCTTTAGCGGCATGGGACGGCAGGTAGAAGAAAGCCGGTATGTCACGACCATCGAAGGTTGGATAGTGAATTAGGGCCGGCTCGGTGAGCGTTTCGGGAGCTATGCCTGCCCTGGGACTGTGCGTCAGCCTGCGGGCCCGCGCCGTCTGCCCGTTCACCAACCAGACGTCCGAGTTGACGGTGGCGCCGCCGACTGTAACAGCCAGGTCTACCCCGTTGGGCGACCACGTCATGTCCAGAATCTGTCCCTTGGGCAGGCCCTTCACCTGCTCCGAACTGCCATCTTCCAAGGAGAGTATGGTGGCTTCCGAGTATCCGTCCGTATTGACAGAGAAGGCGATGCGCTCCGTCTTGGGCGCGTAGGCCATGAGCTCCACGTCCCACTCTTCAGAATGGAGGTGGGAGAGCTCTCTTGAATCCAGGTCAAGCCGGACCAAACTTTTCCACTCCCTGTCCTGGTCCGTCAATAGATAGACTCCTTTGCCATCGGAGGACCATACCGGTGAGGAGTATGTGCTGTGCCCCTCACCTGTGGTTACGAGACGGGGTCTTCCTCTCGCCGCATCCAGGGGCAAGATGTAAAGCTCGTTATAGTGGTTGAGCACGGTGCGGTTGATGAGCAGCGAGCTGCCGTCCGGAGATATTGGAGCCGCCAAATTGGTGCCGTCGTGCTGCAGAAGCATCTGGACTTCGCCCTTGGACAGACGATTCACGTAGATGTCGAAGAAAGCAGGGTGGCGGCGGTTGGAGGCGTAGGCGAACGAGGTACCGTCCGGCGTCCACGCTCCCGGCGTATGAATTGCCTGGGGATTGGCGGTCAGCGCCTTGACCGATTCTCCGTTGCCGGAGAGCAGATATAGTTGCTGCCGTTCGTCACCCCCCGAGTCCATGCCAAAGACGGTCTGCTCCGAAACCGGAGAGTTGAACAGGGTCATCACCCTTTCCGCGTAGACGGTAAGCTGGTCCGGCCAGCCTCCATCGATGTCCACGGCCCAGAGCTGAGGGACGCCGGTGATATCCCAGAGAAAAAACACCCGCCGGCCGTCAGCAGAGAAAGCGGGAGCCGAGGCACTGCGTACGGTTAGGAACTTTTCGAATTCGTAGGGCAACTGCGGCCTCCTCAGGAGTCTTGATGGGTAGAGTATATATCTCCTCCGCAAGGGGTGCAGAGCCGTGCAACAGGGGAAAAAGAAGAGGGCCCGGACTTCCGGGCCCTCTCTTACCTCAATCTGGAGTGGTCTCCAGACGGGTTAATGAACAGTTGCATAAGGTACTACTCATCGGCATCACCTCCTTGTGTTTCAAACCACACCACCAAGACTGCCCCTCAGTATAGGGAGAGATGTTGGCCATGTCTAGGGGGTTCGCTACATTCTTCTAGGAATTTCTATTGCGCCTTGCAGAGAGAGTTGCTATCCTATAACCCTGCTCTCTGGTGGTTAGAGCGGGGTGGAACCACCCGTTCCCATCCCGAACACGGAAGTGAAACGCCCCAGCGCTGACGATACTCTGCTTGCAAGGGCACGGGAAAATAAGCCATCGCCAGAGGGCTTATTTTTTGCGTTCCATCTTAGACGGGCTCACCGGCAACGGTTCCACGCGCCTTCCGCTTTCATAGAAAGCTTACACCTGGTACATTTGGTGCGTCATGCTGGGACATATAGCTTATACAAAGTTACAAAGCTAATTCCCTTTACAGCTAGGAAAGCGTCTGGCTATAATGTATAGCTAGGCGAACATCCCTCTAAAACATGGTGTGATCTAAATTGTCCTTCTCTGTTGAACAAGCTTCCCAACCCACCCAACCGGATATGGGGCAACTACTAGAAGAATCTTCCTGGTTCAAAGAGTTGCGCCGCGGCGACGTGGTCACGGGCGAGGTTATGCATGTTAGCCAGGAAGGCCTCCTGGTTAACATAGGGCATAAGTCAGAGGGATTCATCCCCGTCCGGGAGATGAAGACACTATCGGAGGAGGAAGCTGACGGCTTCAAGATTGGCGATGAGGTCTATGCCTACGTCCTGCGCCCCGACAGCGAGGAAGGCCCGGCAATCCTGTCCATGGACAGGGCCAGGGGCGAGAGGGGATGGAAAGTGCTGCAGGACCATCTGGACGCCGGCTCCACTATGAAAGGAACAATAAGGGGATTCAACAAGGGGGGCGCTGTTGTGGACGTGGAAGGCGTACAGGGTTTCGTCCCCCTATCGCAGCTTGCCCCGCTTGGCAGAGGAACAGACGTAGATCAGGAAGAGGCGCTGGCAAAACGTGTCGGCGAGACAATATCCCTGCATCTATTGGAGTTGAACCGCCGGCGCAACCGAGTTGTGCTATCTGAGAAGCAAGCTTTGCAGCAGCAGCGCGACCAGGAGAAAGACCGGCTGCTCCAAGAGTTGAAGGAAGGCGAGGTACGGACGGGCGTAGTATCCGGGGTATCCGATTTCGGAGCTTTCGTGGATCTCGGGGGCGCAGATGGCCTGGTGCATATATCGGAGATGTCCTGGGAGCAAGTCCAATCGCCTTCAGACATCGTAACAGTAGGTAGTAAGATAGAGGTCTACGTACTCAAGGTAGACCAGGAAACGAGGAAGATAGCCCTGAGCCTGCGCAGGCTGGTGCCTGAACCGTGGCAGACCGTGACACAAAACTATGAGACTGGTCAGCTTGTGCAGGGAGTGGTCACAAGTTTGACGAACTTTGGCGCATTTGCTCGAATAGAAGGTACTATAGAGGGGTTGATCCATATTTCGGAGCTATCTGATCGAATGATAAGGCACCCAAGGGAGGTAATCAACGAGGGTGACGAGGTTACCCTAAAGATAATCAAGATGGAGCCTGAACGGCGCAGACTGGGGCTCAGCTTGAAGCAGGTGGAAGATGAGTGGGACGGAGTAGAGACCTGGTCTTCTGGTGAATAGCGCTATACGTACTCACATCCCTGCTTATGGAGCTATCTAATGGCAAGTAGATTCGAAAAATTCTCAGAACGAGCCCGGCGAGTCCTTTCACTGGCCCAGGAAGAGGCCCAGCGATTCAATCATAACTACATCGGCACCGAGCACATTCTGCTCGGGCTGGTCAGGGAGACCGAAGGAGTAGCGGCCCGGGTGCTTTCCAACCTTTCCGTTGAGCTTAGCAAGGTGCGTTCTGCCGTGGAGTTCATCATTGGGCGCGGCGAGCGTTCCGCCAGCGGAGAGATAGGTCTTACCCCCAGAGCCAAGAAGGTAATAGAGCTTGCAGTGGATGAGGCCCGCCGGCTTAATCATCACTACATAGGCACGGAACACCTACTCATAGGTCTGATGCGTGAGGGAGAAGGTGTGGCTGCCGGGGTTTTGGAGAGCCTGGGGATCAGTCTGGACAAAGTTCGCGCCGAGACCAGCCGGATACTGAGCCAGAGTGTAACGCAGGGCACACAATCGGGCGGCCGCACAAGCAGCCGCACGCCCACGCTGGACCAGCTTGGCATAGACCTGACCAACTTGGCACGGCAAGAGAAGCTGGACCCCGTGGTGGGTCGGAGCAAAGAGATACAGCGCGTGGTGCAGATTCTGAGCCGCCGCACAAAAAACAACCCCGTCCTGATTGGCGAACCCGGCGTGGGCAAGACGGCCATAGTGGAAGCCCTAGCACAGCAGATCGTCAAAGGAGATATCCCGGAAAGCCTGCAGAGACGCCGTGTGGTTACCCTGGACATGGGTGTGCTCGTGGCCGGCACCAAGTACCGCGGAGAGTTCGAGGAGCGGCTCAAGAAGATCATAGAAGAGATAAAAAGCTCCGGAAACTGCATCCTTTTTGTAGATGAAATGCACACAATGGTGGGCGCCGGCGCCGCTGAAGGAGCCGTCGATGCGGCCAACATACTGAAGCCGTCGCTGGCCAGGGGAGAACTGCAGTGCATCGGCGCTACCACGCGGGACGATTATCGTAAATACGTGGAGCGCGACCCCGCGCTGGAGAGGCGCTTCCAGCCGGTGAACGTGGAGGAACCCTCTGAAGAAGAGACGATTGAGATTCTCAAAGGCGTTAAGGAGCGGTACGAGCAGTACCACCACCTCAGCATAACCGACGAAGCCCTGGAAGCCGCCGCTCACCTCTCGGCGCGGTATATTTCAGACCGCTTCCTGCCCGACAAGGCAATTGACCTTATCGACGAGGCATCGAGCCGGGTCAGGATCAGAAAGACCACCATGCCGCTTTCCGTCAAGGAGGTTAGCAAGGTCCTGGACAACGTCCGCAAGGACAAGGACGAGGCTCTGGCCAGCCAGCAGTACGAATACGCCGCGGAGTTGCACCAGCGAGAGCAGACCCTTCGCACCAAGTTGGAGGATCTGGAAAAGGGCTGGCAGGAAGAGACGCAGCAAGAAGACAGCCAGCCCGTAGTCTCCAAAGAAGAGATAGCGGAAGTTGCCAGCATGTGGACGGGCATACCTGTCACCAGTCTGGCAACGGAAGAGAGCCAGCGCCTGCTTCAGATGGAAGAGGTGCTGCACAAGAAGGTGGTGGGACAGGACGAGGCCATCGTCTCGGTGGCAAAGGCGGTGCGCAGGGCGCGCGCCGGTATGAAAGACCCACGCCGGCCCATAGGAGCCTTCCTTTTCCTGGGCCCCACCGGTGTCGGTAAGACCTACCTGGTAAGAGCGCTGGCCGACTTCATGTTTGGCGGCGAAGACACCATGCTCAGGCTGGACATGTCGGAGTTCATGGAGCGCCATAGCGTGGCGCGCCTGGTGGGCGCTCCTCCAGGATACGTGGGTTACGACGAAGGGGGCCAGTTGACCGAGGCCGTACGCCGAAAGTCTTACTCCGCCATCCTTCTAGACGAAATAGAAAAGGCGCACCCCGATGTGTTCAACATCCTACTTCAACTGTTCGATGACGGCCATCTGACCGATGCCAAGGGCCGGAAGGTGGACTTCCGCAACACCATAGTTGTCATGACCAGTAACATAGGCTCCGACCTAATCAGGCGTGGCAGCCAGATGGGATTCTCCACCAAAGGCGCGGACGAGGAGCAGACCTCCAAGGAGGCCTACAACCGCATGAGGGACAAGGTCATGGATGAAGTTAAGAAGTTCTTCAGGCCTGAGTTCCTCAACCGGATCGACGCCACGGTTGTATTCCACGCCTTGGACAAGGGACACATCATCCAGATAGTGGACCTGATGCTCCGCGACGTCGGCGTGCAGCTTCTGGAGAAGGGCATCTTCATGGAGGTCAGCCACGAGACCAAGGAGCTTCTTGCCCAGATGGGCTTTGACCCCAACTTTGGGGCACGCCCTCTGCGCCGTCAAATCCAGGACAAGATAGAGGATAGGCTCTCCGAGGAGTACCTGGCCAGCAAATTCGGTCCCGGGGATACCGTTCACATAGAAGTGCAGGACGACGAAATAGTCCTGCGGGTGAATGCTCCCGTGGCGCCCTCGGTGGAATTGGCCGCAGGTACACGGCAACTCCCCCCGTCACCTGAGCGCAGCGACGAAGACAGCCTAATCTAAAGCCGTTACAGCCTGCCTTTCACATATTACGAGAAAGGCCGCACCCTGCTACAATGCGCCCACTGATAAAGGGGGCGACTGCTGAACAGGAACAAGCCAAGAAGAGTCTTCGTGTGCGAGGAGTGCGGCGCTCAATCCGCCAAATGGGAAGGCCGCTGCTCACAGTGCGGCCAATGGAACACCTTGACCGAGACCTTGCTGCAACAAACCAAGCGCGCTTCCTGGGCCGCCGACGGCCCATCCCGTGTTGAAGAGCTATCCAGTATTCCGTTCGACCTAGAGCAGCGGCTGCAAATGTCGTCCCAAGAGTTCAACCGCGTGCTGGGAGGCGGGCTTGTGCCTGGGGCAATGGTGCTCATGTCCGGTGAGCCGGGCGTAGGCAAGTCAACGCTTCTGTTGCAGACTTCCGCAGCCCTGGCAGGGGAAGGCCATAGGGTCTTGTACGTTTCCGGAGAAGAGTCTTCCAATCAGGTGCGCATGCGTGCCCAGCGGCTCAACCTGCCCGGGAAGGGTGTCTATTTCCTGTCGGAGACCCAGTTGGAAAAGGTCATTTTAGAAATGAACGCACAGAAGCCGTGGCTGGTGGTGGTGGATTCTATCCAGACAATGACCACGGGAGAAATGCTGTCCGCGGCGGGAAGCGTGGCCCAGGTACGGGAATGCGCCCGGCTGATGACGCAGTGGGCCAAGGAACACGCCGTACCCGTGCTGCTTGCCGGCCACGTCACCAAGGACGGCACCGTGGCTGGACCCCGCACCCTGGAGCACATGGTGGATGTGGTGCTCAACCTTGAAGGCGATACCATGGGGGTATACCGTATTCTGAGGGCTGCCAAGAACAGGTTTGGCCCCACTAATGAAATAGGCGTTTTCCAAATGGGACAACTCGGCTTGGAAGAGGTTGCGGAGCCTTCTCTGCTTTTCCTCTCCAGCAGGCGCCAGGACGTCCCCGGTTCCACGGTAACGGTGACCATGGAGGGAAGCAGACCCCTGCTGGTAGAGGTGCAAGCGCTGACCAACCTCACCGTATTCCCACAGCCAAGGCGTACAACCAGCGGCGTGGATTTCCAAAGGCTACTCCTCATAGCGGCGGCCACGAGCAAGCGGTTGGGCATCCCGTTTGGCAACCAGGACATCATAGTTAACATACCAGGTGGACTGAGGGTGAAGGAGCCAGCCATTGATCTGAGCGTGGCTCTGGCGCTGATATCCAGCTTCCGGAACGTTCCATGCGACCCCTGGACAGTGGCCATCGGCGAGATAGGCCTGGGTGGTGAGTTGAGGGGTGTGCCTCATCTGGCAAGACGGCTAGCCGAGGCGGAGCGGTTGGGCTTTCGCCGCGCCATTGTGCCCTGGGTACAGTCCGGCGAGGCAAAGGACGGCGGCCTTGAATTGATTGCCGCGGCCACCCTTGGTCAAGCGGTGCGCCAGATGTTGCCCAAAGCGCGCAAAGATGCAGACGAGATGCGGGAACCAGATACGGCTAAAGACCTCGTAATGGAATAGGACGTTGCCTTGTTCCAATAGACGGTGTTAGACGAACGTGCGATTACAGCATATCGATGAGGTGTGGCAATGAATGTATCTCTACTCTACTTAGACGGTTGTCCCAACTGGGAACAGACGCTGGCGGATGTGAGAGACGTACTTGTCGAGTATCACGTGGACACAGACGTGAAGCTGATAAGAATCTCTTCACAGGAGCAGGCGGAAGAGATGGAGTTTCTGGGCTCGCCGACAGTGCGGGTGGAAGGCATGGACGTAGAGCCGGACATCCTGGAATCCGGTTTCAACTTGGAATGCCGGGTCTACTGGATAGACGAGGACCCGGTTGGCAGGCCGCCTAAAGAGTGGATAGCAGCGGCAGTAGAGGTGGCCTTGGAATAGGGGCGCCTGGCCCTGCCCGTTTTTCTTGACGGCGCTTGGCCATGAAGATATACTCTATGACTGAGAGTGCTCGGATTTGCAATGTTTACCTGTCAGCGACTCAAGTCACGGATGGCTTGAGTCGCTGTTGGGTGAGGAGGCAGGAAGCTACGTGCCCGAGTGGCGCAATGGTAGCGCAACCGATTTGTAATCGGTAGGTTGGTGGGTTCGAATCCCCTCTCGGGCTATAACCTGCCATTTCTTTTGCGCCCGTTATTGGTGGCATGTTACACTGAGGCGCTTTAGGAGGGGTGGGTGAGTGGTTAATACCACCAGACTGTAAATCTGGCGCCCGGAAGGGCTTCGCAGGTTCGAATCCTGCCCCCTCCACCATGAAGTAGTAGAGAGTTATAATGGGCAAGAGCCCACATAGCTCAGTAGGCAGAGCACGTTCTTGGTAAGAACGAGGTCATCGGTTCGAATCCGATTGTGGGCTCCACCAGGAGGAAAGTAAATGGCAAAGCAGAAGTTTCAGCGCACAAAGCCGCACGTAAACGTGGGAACAATAGGTCACGTAGACCACGGTAAGACCACGTTGACATCAGCCATCACACAGGTGCTGGCTAAACACAACACAGGTACGGCGTTCCGTGCCTTTGATTCCATAGACAACGCACCTGAAGAGAAGGCGCGCGGCGTGACCATAGCCATAGCTCACATTGAGTACGAAACTGCGACCCGTCACTACGCCCACGTAGACTGTCCAGGCCACGCCGACTACATCAAAAACATGATCACAGGCGCAGCTCAAATGGACGGCGCAATCCTGGTAGTGAGCGCGCCGGACGGCCCAATGCCGCAGACCAGAGAACATATCCTACTCGCCCGGCAGGTGGAGGTCCCGCGAATCGCCGTCGCCTTGAACAAGGTCGACATGATGGACGACGAGGAGCTCCTAGAGCTGGTTGAGTTGGAGGTCAGAGAACTGCTCTCCCGCTATGATTTCCCCGGGGACGATATACCGATAGTGCGCGTTTCAGCTTTGAAAGCTCTGGAAGGAGACGATGAAGCGGAACAGGGTATCATAGAGTTGATGCAGGCGGTCGACGACTATATTCCGGTGCCGGAACGACCGCGCGACCAGCCCTTCCTGATGCCCGTGGAAGACGTGTTCGGTATCAAGGGTAGAGGCACCGTGGTCACCGGGCGCGTGGAACGCGGTGTGGTGAAACCCGGCGATGACATAGAGATAGTGGGGCTTGTAGAGACCCGCAAGACTGTGGTCACCGGCGTGGAGATGTTCCACAAGCTGCTGGATGAAGGTGAGCCCGGAGACGCCGTGGGGTGTCTGCTGCGCGGTGTAGATAGGGAAGACGTGGTGCGAGGCCAAGTACTGGCGAAACCAGGCAGCGTAACGCCGCACACAAGGGCCCTGGGCCAGGTTTACGTGCTGACCAAGGAAGAAGGTGGGCGTCATACCCCGTTCTTCAATGGCTACAAACCTCAGTTCTACATAAGAACCACAGACGTTACGGGTGAGATAGAGTTACCCAGCGGCGTTGAGATGGTAATGCCGGGCGACAACATTGAAATGACCATCAAGCTGATCTCGCCAATAGTGCTGGAGAACGGACTGCGGTTCGCTATACGTGAAGGCGGCAGGACCGTGGGATCAGGAGTGGTCACCAACATAGTAGAGTAAGGACATGGCAAAGAAGAGAAGTGAAGCTAGGATAATCATCACGCTGGCCTGCTCCGATTGTCGTGAGCGGTCGTACACCACGGAAAAGAACCGTCGCAACGACCCTAACAGGATGGAACTGAACAAGTTTTGCCCGCGCTGTAGAGGCGCGCGCGCCCATAGGGAAGTGAGATAACATGGCAAGACCCGGCGGTGGAGGCATCCTGAGGCGGCAGCCTTCCGCAGAGGCGTCGAGAGGCGGACTTTTCCGCTTCTTTGGCGAGGTCATAAGCGAGCTCAAGAAGGTCACTTGGCCCACTCCGCAGGAGACGGTCCGGCTTACCTTGCTGGTGATTGCCGTATCCATAGTAATAGGGGCGGCTTTGGGTCTGATAGACATTCTATTCACTGAACTGCTGGATATAGTCCTGTCTTAGCCCAGAGAAGAATCAGCATGACATCCAAGACCGAAGCGCAGACCGATACAACACAACCTCGCTGGTATTTTGTCCACACCTACTCAGGCCAAGAGGAGCGTGTCAGGAAAAACCTGGAGCAGCGCATTACCACCATGGACGCCCATCATAAAATCGTCCAAGTGATTGTTCCTACTGAAGAAGTGGTTGAAATCAGGGAAGGCAGGCGCGTTCCAAAACGTGTGCGGCTATATCCCGGCTATATCATGATCCAGATGAACATGGACGACGAGAGCTGGCACATAGTACGCAACACACCCGGCGTTACCGGCTTTGTGTCTTCTGAAGACGAACGTGATAAGAGGCCGAAGCCCGTGCCACTGGAGCCTTGGGAAGTGGAGAACATCCTCCAGCAGGTGGCATCGGAGACGCCCAAGGCCAGGGTGGGCTTTACCAAGGGGCAGAGCGTTAGAATCACGGACGGCCCCTTTGCCGACTTCATTGGAGTGGTGGACACCGTAGACACCGACAAGGGGAAGCTGAACGTTCTGGTGTCGTTCTTCGGCAGGGAGACACCGGTAGAGTTGGACTTTCTGCAGGTAGAAAAGCTTTAGCGTGTTGCAATAATGGCAAAGAAGATACGAGCAATCATCAAGTTGCAGATAGAGGCGGGACAGGCAACACCCGCCTACCCCGTTGGTCCTGCCTTGGGCCAGCACGGCGTCAATATCATGGGTTTCGTGAAGGAGTTCAACTCACGAACCGCTAACCAGGCGGGCAGCATAGTCCCGGTTGAGCTAACCGTATTTGAAGATAGATCCTTTACTTTCGTAACAAAGACCTCGCCCGCATCGGACATGCTTCGCAAGGCGGCCGGCGTAGAGAAGGGCAGCACACAGGCGGGCAGGGAAAAGGTGGCAGCGGTGCCCCGCTCTGCGATACGTGAAATAGCTGAAACCAAGATGAAAGACCTGAATGCGGGTTCGGTGGAAGCCGCTATGAAGATTATAGAGGGCTCAGCGCGCAGCATGGGCATAGAGGTTACCGAGTAATGGCCAAGCTAAAGAAGAGGTTGTTAGAAGCCACAACCAAGGTGGATAGCGATAGGCATTATGAGCCTGAAGAGGCCATAAACCTAGTGAAACAGACTGCCACGGCTAATTTCGACGAAACGGTGGAGATTCACCTCCGTACCGGTGCAGACCCCAGGCATGCCGATCAGCAGCTTCGCGGCGTGGCGCTTTTGCCCAACGGCTTGGGAAGACCCGTAAGGGTTCTGGTATTTGCTCAGGGCGACGCAGCCAGAGCGGCAAGGGAGACGGGCGCTGACTACGTAGGTGACGACGATGTCATCAAAAGGATAGATGGCGGTTGGGTGGAGTTCGATATTGCAATAGCCACCCCGGACATGATGGGCAAGATAGGACGGCTTGGGCGAGTGCTGGGCCGCCGGGGGCTTATGCCCAATCCCAGAACGGGAACCGTGGTGCAGCCGGGAGACATTGGCAGGGCTGTGGATGAAGCCAAGAAAGGGCGCGTGGAGGTGCGCATGGACAGGACCGCAATAATCCACGCTCCCATTGGCAAGGCTAGCTTTGAGTCCGACAAGCTCTATGAAAACCTATCAAGCCTGATGGAGATGGTCTCGCGCTCCCGCCCCGCCGCCGTCAAAGGGCTGTTCATCCGCAGCGCCTACATGACCTCCAGCATGGGACCGAGCATTCCGCTTGACCTTGCTTCTCTGACCGAGCTGAGGGTAGAATAGACTCCCAAAACTGAATAACGAACGCCGTAGACAGCGGGCGCCACTAGAGGCTTAATCAAGGCCCGCCGAGGCAGGAAAGCGAGCCGGCAAGTTGGCTTTACTTCCCCTGTCTTTTGCGGCAGGGGATTTTTTATTGAGGTAAGGATGCCTACTCAGAAAAAGATAGACGAAGTGCAAATCTTGGCTGAAAAGCTTTCGCAGGCTACTGTTGCTGTAGCGGCGGATTTTACCTCCATGCCGGTCAAGAGCATGACAGGACTGCGCAAGCATCTACGCGAGGCCGACGTGGAGTTCAGGGTAGTCAAGAATACTTTGACCGAAAGGGCCGCTGATGCAGCGGGTAGACCGGAGTTGAAGGAGCTGCTGGCGGGTCCCACGGGCCTGGCGCTGGGCTTTGCCGATCCCCTTCTACCCATAAAGACAATCCACGATTACGTCCGCAACAACAGGCTGCCCATGGTGGTAAGGGCCGCTACCATGATGGACGGCCGCATCTACAAGGAGGCACAGCTCACGTTGCTAACCACCTTGCCTCCAAGAGAGGTGCTTCTGGCCCAGCTACTGGGGCAGATGGCATCGCTGCCCACCCGCTTAGTCAGAGCTATCAACCAGCCTTTGCAGGGGCTGGCGAACGTGATGAACGGCCCGCTGGTTGGCCTGGCAAACGTCTTGCAGGCCAGGGTGGACCAGCAAGAAGGGAAGTAGAACAACGCTATCAATTCAAATAGCTCAAATTGCAGAAACCCAATTAGTAAGGAGACGTCAGTGGGCAAAGAAGAGGTTATAGAAGCAATAAAGTCGTTGTCGGTTGTTGAGTTGTCAGAAGTGGTGAAAGCTCTGGAGGAGGAGTTTGGAGTAAGCGCAGCCGCTCCAGTAGCCTTCGCCGCTGCGCCCGTTGCAGCTGCGGCGCCTTCTGGCGATGGCGCTGACGCGGAGGAGGAGCAGACCGAGTTCAAGGTGATGCTCAAGGAAGCAGGAGCCAACAAGATCAACGTGATCAAGGCCGTGAGGGAAGTGACTACCCTGGGTCTGCGTGAGGCCAAAGAGCTGGTGGAAGGAGCGCCCGTCGCAGTGAAGGAGGGCATTGGCAAAGAAGAAGCCAATGATATGCTCAAGAAACTGCAGGAAGCGGGCGCCACTGTTGCCGTAGAGTAAACCGGCGCTATCAGGAGGTGTACCGATTTTGAGCCGTAGTAAAGACAGGGCCCGTTACGAAGCTATGAAGCGGCTCAACCCGGATTACAAAGGTTTCCGGGGTTATTCGGTTGAGCCAAACCGTCCCGGGCAAACTCCCATGGAGGCTGTGTACTGTACGTTGTGCCGCCGCAAGCGCAATGTGCCGGTGGGTATGGCCTTGGAGCAGGGCCAGGAATTTGTTTGCCAGAGTTGCCGTGAAGAAAGCGGTGCTTAGAACCATTGAGGGGCATCATGGCGGAGCGAGATAAGCCACAATACCGGCTGCTAATCCGCGATATGCCCGCCAAAGAGAGGCCCCGTGAGAGATTGAGGGACTACGGCGCCGCCTACTTGAGCAATGCTGAGCTGATTGCCATTCTGCTCCGCACCGGCACCTCATCAGAGAACGTCATAGACCTATCCAACAGGTTGCTGGCGAAGTACGGCGGCCTGGAAGGCATATCCAAAGCGAGCTTCCAAGAGCTGGCTTCCATCCACGGTATGGGAGACGCCAAGACCGCTCAGCTCAAGTCCGCGCTTGAGTTGAGCAAACGGTTGCTGGCCTCTAGCGGTGACGCCAGGCCTGAGGTCCATTCGCCTGAGGCTGTCGTCAATTTGCTGGGAGCGGAAATGTCGCTTCTTGAACAGGAGCAATTCAGAGTCGTTGCCCTCAATATCAAGAATCAGGTCATCAACATTTCAACCGTGTACAAGGGCAACGTCAACTCAGCGGTGGTGCGTGCTTCAGAGGTGTTTCAAGACGCCGTCAGGTCCAACTGCCCTTCGGTCATACTGGTGCACAATCATCCATCGGGAGACCCTAGCCCCAGCCCTGACGACATAGCGGTGACCAAGCAGCTGGTTGCAGCCGGCGAACTTCTGGATATAACTGTGCTTGACCATATCGTAATAGGGCAGAGCTCTTATGGAAGTTATACCAGCATGAAGAAAAACAGGCTTGGGTTTGGATAGCAGCCAAGCCTTGCAGCCGGCCCCGCCACGGCTCAAAGCCCCCTGGTCTTACAAGTGGACGGCCTTCAGCATTGTCTCTCTGGGCACGTTGCTGTCCACCCTGGACGGGAGCATAGTCAACATAGCCTATCCGGTTCTTTCGGAAACGTTCGGCACAGACGCCTCCATTGTAGCCTGGGTAGGTATAGCCTTCTTCCTCACCAGCACCAGTCTTCTATTGACCATGGGTTGGATTGGCGATTTTCTGGGCAGGGAACGCCTGTACATACTTGGGCTTTTGCTATTCGCGGTTGCGCTGGCGCTGGCCCCCCTAGCACAAAACATAGCTCAACTCATCTTGGTGCGCGCTCTGCAGGGGATCGGCGCGGCGATGGTGGTTTCGGTTGGATCGGCCATCTTAGCGGCGACGTTCGAGGCCAAGGAACGTGGTCTTGCCTTTGGCCTGCTAGGCGCAACGGTCGGTTTGGGACTGGCCGGTGGGCCGCTCCTTGGCGGCGTGGTCATCGATCTTCTGGACTGGCGGGCGGTTTTCTACACGCGACTTCCCATAAGCCTGATTGCGGTGCCCTTGAGCTGGCTGTTCCTGGCACGGCAGCCGCGGACGCCGGGCGCTTTGCACCTGGATATCCAGGGGTCGGTGATCCTCCTGGCCCTGCTGAGCGGCTTTCTTCTGGCGGTGAATCAGGCGGGTAGATTGGGAATCACCTCTCCTCTGGTGCTGGCGGCCATTGCGCTGGCAGTGACGGCACTCCCACTTTTTGTATGGTGGGAGTTGCGGGCACAGCGTCCTATTGTGGACGTGCGCGCCTTCCGCAACCCGGTGCTCTCCACGGGTGTTGCTACGCTGCTGGCGCATTTCCAGGCATGGAGCGCCGTGGCATTTGTTCTACCCTTTGCAATGATAAACGGCTTGGGCTACAGCACGGCCAAAGCGGGACTTGTGCTGGCCGTCTTCTCAGTGGTGCGGTCTCTGACCTCACCGGTGACGGGCTGGCTGTCCGACCGTATGAGTCACGGGTTGCTGATGGCTTCAGGTCTGGTTGTAGTTTCAGTAGCGCTATTTCTGCTGTCCGGGCTGGGAGTAAGCGCAACCGTGTGGCAACTTGCCATGATCCTATCACTGGCTAGCCTTGGCTCCGCCCTGTTCGATCCCACCAACGCCAGTTCCATCATGAGTACGGTGCCAGCGGAACGGCTGGGAATGGCGGGGGCATTCATCGCTACGGGCCGGCAGATGGGCCTTTCAGGTGGCGTGGCTTTGTCCGGCGCCATACTGGCTTCCCGCGAAGCCCATCACCTGAGCAGCGGCCTGCCACAGAACGAAGCGCTTGTGGCAGGGGCCGGAGACGCCCTTGTAGTGAGCGCGGTTATCACCATCATGGGCATAGCGCCCATTGTACTGGGCAAACTTCGCTCTATAGCCAGACCCTAACTATTGGCCGACCGGTTCCACCGTTGTCCCCCTCCAGCTAGCTCAGACCGGCCGGCATGCCGGCTTCCAGATGGTCGCCTGCGGCCAGTGCCTGGTAAGCCTGGGACAACAGACCATCGGTCTCTTCCCAGCCTATACAGGGGTCCGTGATGGAGACGCCGTACTCCAGCTTGGAAGGGTCGCCTTCGTCAAGCTTCTGACTGCTCGCTAATAGATTGCTTTCCAGCATCATGCCCACGATGCCTGTATTCCCCGATAGGCGCTGCTGGAGAACGTCTTGGAATGCAACCGACTCAAGCGCGTAGTCCTTGTTGGAGTTGGCGTGGGAGCAGTCAACGATCAGCCTAGCGGGCACGCCGGCCTGCTCGAGCAAAGACGTGGCCCTGGACACAGAGGCGGCATCGTAGTTTGTCCCGGTAGTGCCGCCGCGCAGAACTACGTGGCAGTTGGGATTTCCCTGCGTCATCACTATGGAGGCCAGGCCTTCGCCGTCCACTCCGAGAAAAGCGTGCCGGGCGCGGGCGGCAACCACTCCGTCAACGGCGAGTTGGATGCTGCCGCCGGTACCGTTCTTGAAGCCTACGGGCATGCTCAAACCGCTTGCCATCTGGCGATGTGTCTGGCTCTCCGCGGTACGGGCGCCAATGGCGGCCCAAGAAACCAGATCAGCTATGTACTGGGGCGTGATGGGGTCCACGAACTCGGTGGCGGAAAGCAGACCTATCTCGGCGACGTTCAGCAGGAATTCCCGTGCCAGGTACAGCCCGTGTTCCAGGTCGAAGCTGCCGTTCAGATGAGGATCATAGATCAGGCCCTTCCAGCCAACGGTAGTGCGGGGCTTTTCAAAGTAGACGCGCATTACAATGAGCATACGGTCGCTGTATCTGTCCGCAGCCTGTTTGAGCCTACGGGCATAATCCAGGCCGGCCTTTGTATCGTGGATGGAGCAGGGGCCTGAGATGAGCAGCAAGCGGCTGTCCTCTCCCGAGAGGATGGCTGCAATCTCCTCTCTTCCCTTCACCACCAGTTGCGCCACCGAGTCAGGGGCGGGAAGGCGGGTTAGGTATTCCGCCGGTGAAGGCAGCCTTTGTATGCTAGAGACGTTAATATTTTGCAGTTGGCCCATGATGATTCCTCGTTTTTCTTATATAATCAAAAAGCCCTCGCAAGGAGGGCTTTTGATTTGACTCTGCTGCGGATTAAACAGCTACCCTCCCCGTCCGGGCCTTATACGTAAACTCAAAATAGTAGGAACGGTATGCTATTGACCTGTTCATGTCGGGTCTTATTATTGGCCGGGTTCATGAAACTGTCAAGGACTTGCCGTATATTGACAATCAGCTATTGACAACAAGAGCGACCCCTCTATAGTGTAGTAATTGAGCAAGCAAGCGCAGGGCAAACCGATGGTCACCGAAATAGGTGGCAGCAACTGAGAAGTTGTGGGATCCTTCGGCCTGGGGCTTGCTCAAATTTTGTCAAGCCACGGATATTCTCTTTCTAGGTCCTCAAGGTTTGATGGCGGTGGCACGTGAGTGAACTTCATGCCGTACCCAAACAACTTCCCACGCCTGTATAATCTGTCACTTAATATCTCAAGATATCGTGGTTCTATGTTGCCGTACCTTGTATGCTCTAGTGCATCGCTAAGAGCACCAGCCACACAATCGCTAGCTTGCAGAAGACGACTCGCTGATTTGGGCTTCACTTGAAATGTCTTCCATGCCAAATTACGCCATGAAATTTGCAGAGGTGGAATCCACCCGTATAGTTTATCGAGATAGTCCCGAAGTTCGCTGTATTTCATGTTAGAACGGTTCTCAAATATCAGATGAGCCTTCCCATTATTGCCAGCATCTCTGGCATACCAAGAAAGCCTCTCTAGGAGTAACCGTGTGGAATAAAAGTAAAGCTTCCACTTCTGGCGCAGGCCTGCAGCTTCTTTCATCATAGGGTGCCGTTTATCTGTGATAACTGCAGAATAGACCCATTGCTCTGTCTGTAACTCTTTGCATATGTACAGTCGCTTGTCGTGATTCCTAACGTGTGACCAGTGAAGTGTATCTAAGTCGGTCTTTCCAAAGGTCCTTTTAATTCTGCTGACCATAGTGCTCGTTTGGAGATCAAGGTCTTTGGGAACAATCAATGCTCCCAGAATAAACCAACGCGTGGCTCCAGGTTTACCCATCCCCTCATCGCCAGATTCGTCTATGTAGCAGTTATAGTCCACATTTTGAGTATATCATCTACATGATCTAACCTCGTTTGCCTGATAGACCGCATATCATTTCTCCTGGAATAGAGCACTAGAAAAAATAGGGTGTCTCAGGAGTTACACTTCCCTCATATGCCCCCACGCCGCTATTTGATCCTAGGGCCGGCCTTCAGCGGCCAGTATCTCATCCAGGCCTTGCCCACGATGTAGGAGGCGTCTATAGGCCCGAACGAACGGCTGTCGCGGCTGTCTTGCCTGAAGTCACCAAGCACCAGGTACTCCCCGTTCCCCAGCAGCCACTGACCGGGTGACGGCGTGTCCGTAGGAGCGGGTTTGGCAAGATACGGCTCGTGGAGCGGGCGATCATCGATGAGAACTACGCCGTTGCTGATCCTGACGTGCTCTCCCGGCAGGCCGATTACCCGTTTCACGCAGTGAACCCCTGGCTGACCGGGGTCCAACAGGACTATTACGTCCCCTCTGGATGGTGGAGTAGAGCTAAAGGCCAGCCCGTCTACTATGATCTGCTGACCATGGGACAGTCCCGGTCGCATACTGTCGCCTGCTACGGAGAAACGCGTCGCCCGGGGAAGGCGCAGCACTGTTCCCAGAACTGGGAGGCGCAAGATGGACCTGAGTAGGCGTGGCATGTCTTCAATTCTAGGCGGCGCATCAAGGGTGAGCAACGCGGTGAGGCTTGATGCTCGGCGCGTCTCTTGATAACCTAGCTCCGCTGAACGTACAAATCTGGAGGGATGAATGTTCTCATTTTTCGGTCTGTCTACCATGCTTCGAAAGATAGCTTCCACCAAAACAGCCTATGCTCACTGCGATATTCCGTGCGGAATATACGACCCTCACGTGGCCCAGATAGCCGCGTTGACCACCGTCCGCATGAACCAGCTCATAGAGGCCCTGGAAGCCCCCGGGGCAGATGCCTCCGCCCAGGACCACAGCGCCTACGCCCACGCCGTCAGCCGCTACACCACTGTCAAAGAGGAGCATGCCGAGCTTTGCAAGAAGGAGCTGAGGATCCTCTGGGGGGACTATTTCCGTCCCGAACATGTCGAGGAACACCCCGACCTTCACGGAAAGTTCTTCAACGCCATGAAGGCCGCCTCCAAAGTACGGCAGAACCAGGACATGCAAGCCGCTCAGGACCTGCTCTCCACCACTCAGGATATAGCTGAGATTTTCTGGAAGACCAAGGGCGCCGCGCCGGTAAGGCAACCTTCCCGCCAGGGTGCGGCCGGCGGCGAACTGGTCTACCCTAGCTGAGCGGCAAGCCACTCAGCGGTACAGAATCCATGGGGCTATTCTTGCCCTCTCAGCCACCGCGAGGCATCCTTGGCGTGATATGTCAGAATAACGTCCGCGCCGGCGCGCTTGATAGAGGTTAGGATCTCCAGGGTGATCCGCTTTTCATCCAGCCAGCCGGCGGCGGAAGCCGCTTTGACCATGGCGTACTCGCCGCTGACGTTGTATGCCGCCAGCGGATGCTGGAACCGTCCCCTGGCTCTATTCAGCACATCCAGGTAAGCCAGAGCGGGCTTCACCATAACCATGTCAGCGCCTTCACTGATGTCCTGCTCTATTTCTCGCAGCGCCATGCGGGCGTTTGCCGGGTCCATCTGGTAACCCCGCCTGTCTCCAAACTGCGGCGCGGAGCCAGCCGCTTCCCGGAAGGGGCCGTAGAAGGCAGAGGCGAACTTGGACGCGTAGGCCAGGATTGGTATCTCTGAATGGCCGCTTTGATCTAATGCGGTCCGGATAGCCTTGACCTGGCCGTCCATCATGGCGGAAGGAGCCACCATGTCCGCACCAGCATCCGCGTGGGAAAGAGCTGCGCTCGCCAGCAGGTCCAGGGTCTTGTCGTTGTCCACCGTCCCATCGCCGCCTATGATGCCGCAATGTCCGTGATCCGTGTACTCGCAAAGGCAAACGTCCGTGATCACAAAGAGCCGCGGCGCCGTCTGCTTGATCATCTTCACCGCTTCCTGCACAATTCCCTGCGGGTCGTATGCCTCCGTGCCCGCTTCATCCTTGGAAGCGGGTATCCCGAACAGCATTACGCCTGATATGCCCATGTCCGCTATTTCCGTGACTTCCGTCAGCAGCTGATCCAGCGAAAGCTGGTAGCAACCCGGCATAGACTCTATGGGGACCTTCACTTCACGCCCGTGGCAGACGAAGAGCGGATATATCAAATCCGACGGCGCCAGAGATGTCTCTCTGACCATTTCACGAACGGTCTCGTTTCTTCGCAGCCTTCTTAGCCTGAGCTGTGGGAACACAGCCATACTTCTCCTCCCTTCTACCCGGACTGGACCTGACTTAAAAAGTGCTCTTTTAGGGCTTCCACCAAACCGGCTATAGTGTACTCCCTGGCCTGGACGGCGACCTTCAAACCCAGTCCGGCGGCGGTTGCCGCGGTAACGGGTCCTATGCAGGCTATAGCAGGCTGTTGCAATAGTGAGATGTCTCCGCCCAGGATGGAGACCAAACTCAACACCGTGGAGGAGCTGGTAAAGGTAACGGCGTCCACAGCCCCTTGCTTCAACAGGGCAAGCGCTTCTTGTTTGGACTCCTCAGAGGCAAGGGTCTTGTAAGTGACGACGTGCTCCACTTCCGCGCCGAGCTTTTGCAGTCCCTCCACTAAGGCATTGCGTCCTTCCGCAGCCCTGGGCAGCAAGACGCGGTCACCCGGCTCTATGTGCTCCTGCAACGACTCCACCACAGACTCCGAAATATATTCCGAAGGCATGCGGTCGGCGTGGATGCCACGCCGGGCCAGCGACTCCGCAGTGGCCGGACCAATGGCGGCGACCTTGACCCCAGCGAAGGCCCGCGAGTCCAGGCCGATCTCCTCGAGGGCACCCCAGAAGGCATCGACGCCGTTGACACTGGTGAAGACGACCCACTTATAGCTTGCCAAGCCCTGCGCGGCAAGCTTCAGAGGGGTGGCGTCATCGGGGGGGACGATCCTAATGCTGGGCAGCTCTATGACCTCCGCGCCTTCCCTGCTGAGCAGGTCGGCCGTGGCGCTGATCTGTGTCCGCGCCCTGGTGACCATTATCCGTTTCCCCGACAAAGGTCTGTTGTCGAACCAGCGGATCTCTGAGCGCAAAGCTACCGCGGGGCCGAATACGGCCACTATAGGAGGCTCCAATCCAGCCTCCCTACCAAGGTCTAGCACGGTGTCCAACGTCCCTTCCACAACACGTTGACCGGGCCGGGTACCCCACTGTATCAAGGCGGCGGGAGTATCGACGGGCATGCCGTTTTCCTTCAACGTCCTGCCGATTCTGCCCAGGCTTTCCCAGCCCATGAGGAGCACCAGGGTACCACCACTCGCCGCCAACGCTTTCCAGTCTACGAGGGACTCTTCCTTGCCGGGGTCTTCGCTGCCGCTGACCACGGTAAAAGAGGAGGCCACCTCTCTATGGGTAACGGGGATGCCGGCGTAAGCCGGCACCGCGATGGCGGAGGTTATCCCCGGCACTACTTCAAAAGGTATGTCCGCGCCGGTCAGTGCCTGCGCCTCCTCGCCACCGCGTCCGAAGACAAAGGGGTCTCCGCCTTTGAGCCGTACCACGGTTTGCCCCAACCTGGCGCGGCGCACCACCTCGGCAGTGATTCCCTCCTGAGCATTGGACTCGCCGTGCGGCCATTTCCCCACGAAGATTACCTCTGCCCTGTCAGATGTAAAGCTGAGGATACGCTGATCAACCAGGCGATCGTAGAGCACGGCGTCCGCACTGCGCAGGAGTTCCAGCCCGCGCAGTGTAAGCAGACCAGGGTCTCCTGGGCCCGCTCCCACTAGATATACGGTGCCCGGCCGTGCAGCCTTCATCTGAAGCCACCAGCAGATTTCACCGCTTCGATAGCCCCGGTTGAGACGAGTTCTCGATACGCCTCGCGTGCCACGGCTTCCGGGTTTTCAGCGCTTCCAGACGCGGAGACTCTGAACAATTGCTTTCCAGAATTGTCGGCGGCAAGCATAGCTCTGAGGGTCAGGGTCTGAGCGTTGATCTCCGCATAAGCGCCGAAAGGAGCGGTGCATCCCGCACCGAGAAGGGACAATAGAGTCCGCTCTGCCCTCACACTCATTGCCGTATCTCGATCTTGTACCGGCTCCACCAGTTGTCTCATTGCTTCATCGTCAGACCTTATCTGGACCGCCAGCGCTCCCTGGCCGGGAGCGGGCAAGAACTGTTCCGGCTCAAACACCTGGGCGGCCTCTTTCTCTCTTTGCAGTCTGCGCAAGCCGGCCATTGCCAGTACCACACCGTCGTATTCCTGGCCGGATGCCTTTTGAAGGCGGCTGGGGACGTTGCCCCGCATGGGCAGGACTTGAATATCCGGGCGGATGGCAAGCAACTGGGCGGACCGGCGCGGGCTCCCGGTACCTATACGGGCGCCCTGAGGCAGCTCCGCCAGGGGAAGGCGCCATCTGTTCACCAACGCGTCACGCGTGTCTTCACGGCGTATGACCGCTCCTATGCGTAGGCCATGGCTAATTGTGGATGGCAAGTCCTTCAAACTGTGTACCGCCAGGTCTATCTCTTGTCGCAGCAGGGCAGCCTCCAGCTCTTTAACGAACACGCCAACACCGATCTGAGGCACGGGTGTCCGGTCATCCAAGTCGCCGCCGGTGGAGATGGTGCGGATTTCCAAGGGCCTACCGGGGGCTGCAGACCGCAGCAATGCTAAGACCTCTTCCGTCTGCTTCAGGGCCAGTTCACTGGCGCGTGAGCCTGCAATTACGGGACCAAGTCTACTACTCAAAGTTGCCTGCTCTGATCTATCTTCAATCTCCCACTCCTTGCGATGCGTGGGGCTGTTCCTCCAGCATTCTCAGCAGCCTCTCTCTTGCCTGCTCTGCCTGCCCGATCTGAAACATGGCCAGGAGCTCATCATCCATGCACTCCTGCCAGCGGTCGGGGTCCGGCCGTAGGCCTTTTGCCCGCACTTCAGCCCGCACGTCGGAGAGAACGCCCACCATATCCGCCCACTGCAGGCACAGGCAGAGGTCGGGATCGGACATTCTCTCTCTGAGCCGACGAGCCAGCGCCGGACTGAGGCCTGCGGTTGATATGGCGCACTGCACTTCACCGTGCTGCCCTCTTCTAGCCACCGCGGGGGCTATGAAGCTGCACAGTTGAGGCCTATCTACCACGTTGAGCAAGATGCCACGGCCATGGGCCTCTTGGGCAACCCTTGTGTACTCATCCTCATTGAGGTTCTCCGATACAACCAGGAACGCCCCTTCCAGGTCGCCTTGCCGGTATTCCCGGGACTTCCACTCTACGAGGCCGCGGCCGGCCAGGTCTTGAAGCACAACGGTGACCTCGGGGCTGATCAGGGTCACCCGCGCGCCGTGTTCCAAGAGCCCCTGCACTTTGCGCTCAGCCTCCCCTGCCCCGCCCACCACCACGCAGGAGCGTCCGTTCAAGTCTAGGTAAACTGGATAGTATGCCGGCATGGCCTCCCTTTACTCCGTAACTCCTGAACCGGATAACTAACTTGCATCTTCTTATATTAGCGCTAACTGTAAAGTACATGGTAGCCTCCGGTCTCGCCCGCCTGGAAATTCCTCCCCATTGCCGCGTACTTCCTTGTATAATCACCCTAACCAACCAGCGATGAGATCATGATAAAGCAAGACCGCTTGGTAAATACATTCTGCGACCTTGTGCAGATAGACAGCCCATCCGGAGAAGAGGAAGCAGTGGCCCAAGACCTCACGCGGCGTCTCAGCGGCCTCGGCTTCAGTGTAGAGCGAGACTCCTACGGCAATCTGATAGCCTCTGAACAAGGCGACGAGCCATTGCTGCTATCGGCTCACATGGACACCGTAGAGCCGGGCCGCGGCATAAAGCCACAGGTCCTGAACGACCGCATCGTCTCCGACGGCACCACCATCCTCGGCGGCGATTGCAAAGCCGGTGTCGCCGCCATATTGGAAGCATTGGAGTCGCTCCAAGAGGACGGCACGGACCGGGTCCCCGTACAGCTTGTCTTCACTCGCGAAGAAGAGCTCGGCCTGCTTGGCGCTCGCAATCTTGACGTATCGCTGGTCAAGGCCAGACGCGGCGTAGTCTTCGATGGCAACGGCCCGCCCACCATGGTGACCAGCGCCAGCTCCACCAACGTCGGCTTCACCGTAAACGTCACCGGCCGCGCCGCACACGCCGGCGTTGAGCCTGAGAAGGGGCTCTCCGCCATCCGCATCGCCGCCGAAATCATCACAGGCCTGCGCCAGGGCCGCATAGATGACGAGACCACTATCAACGTCGGCGTTGTCTCCGGCGGTTCCGTGCGCAACGCCGTTCCCGAAGAAGCCTCCTTCACCGGGGAGTTCCGCAGCCGCAACATAGAATCCTTGGAGTTGCTCCGTCGTGAGATCAGCGACGTCCTGGAGCAGGCGCGGGGCAAATATCCGGAGGCCGTCATAGAAGAGACCATGAACGTGAATTACGAGATGTGCAGGCTGGGCATGGACGACCCCATGCTGCGGAAGGTATCGCGCATCCTTGAAGGCCTGGGCAAAGTGCCGCAGGTTGTCCCCTCCGGCGGCGGCACGGACGGCAACGTATTCAACAAACACGGCATAGGCTGCGTTGTCGTTGGCATGTCCACCCGGGAGATGCATACCGTGAGAGAGTATGTGCCCATCGCTGACCTGAGCGATACCGCCCGCTTCTGCCAGGCGTTGCTCCTGGACTGGGAGTAGACGTGAATGACCTTTGTTTGTCTCATTCACTGGAACCGGGATGAAGCGGCGGAGCGGGCACAACTCATAGAAGCCGCCGGTTACCGGGTAGAGGTCCCATCCTTTAGTTTCAACTACCTGCGTCGCCTAGGAGACCACCCGCCGGTCGCCGTTGTGATAGACCTGTCCCGCCTGCCCTCGCATGGCCGCGAGGTAGCAATGGCCCTGCGGCACCGCAAAAGCACCCGCGCCGTGCCCATCATTTTTGTTGACGGCCAGCCCGACAAAGTAGAGCGAATCAAGGAGCTTCTCCCTGATGCAGGGTACGCTACGTGGCAAGGCATAGGCGTCGCCATTCAAGAAGCCATCGAATCTCCTCCTACCTACCCGGTGCGGCCCCGGACTATATTCGATGCTTATGCGGGTACTCCACTCTTCAAGAAGCTGGGCATCAAAGACGGTTCTCGCGTATCCCTTGTAGACGCTCCTCAACAGTTTGAAACCAGGCTAGGCAACTTACCTGAAGGCGTTCTGCTGCAAAGGAACAAGAACGCCCATAGCGATCTGACCCTTTGGTTCGTCACTTCTAGCGAATATCTGCAAGACCACGTCCATTCCATGCGCCGCTTCATTGGGAAAGACGGGCTTTGGGTCATCTGGCCCAAGAAGACCTCAGGTATGCAAACGGATCTCAGCCAGGTGAACGTACGCAGGATAGGCATGGACGCCGGCCTGGTAGACTACAAGATAGCTTCTATAGATGAGACCTGGTCCGGTCTGCGATTCACAGTGAAGAAGCGGGAGAGAGCCGGTAAGGGCTAGTTCCAGCTAGCGTTGTCCTGGGCAGGCAACGTCTGCTATCATCCCCCCTGAGCAAGCCAGAAGCCGGAGGTGAAGCGTGGCTACCACCCAGACCTTTGAAGAAGCGGTCCAGGAGTTCATAGAGCTATCCAGAGAACTGGTTGGCAAAGAGACCGCGGAGAGCATGCCCCCCGCGCCGCCCGCGCCTTACGACCAGGACGGCCCCCCCTACGAAAACCCCATTCGCTTCGACCAGCGCAACATCCGAAACTACATGCGCACCATTGGTGATGACAATCCCCTGTACAACGATCCGGAGTATGCCAGAGGCACGCGTTACGGCTGTCTCATTGCGCCGGGACCCATACTGTCTCAGATAAGGGGAATCACCGCTCATGGCGTACAGTACGGCGGTGAAGGTAAGAAGCGCAGGGAAGGTTATCCCGTGGCCAACTACTTCTCCGGCGCAGCTTGGGAGTTCTTCGATACGGTCAAGGTGGGTTCCAAGTTTCGTTCCTCCATGGTAACCAGGGATCTCTTCACCAAGCAGGGCTCGCGCGGCAACCTCATCTTCTTCATATCGGAGCTGATGTACTGGGACTACCACGGCGACCTAGCCGGCAAGTGCTATGGAACGCTGATCATGGTCCCCATCGAGGCTATGGGAGCATCTCGCTCCATGAACGTGGACAAGGTGGGCTCCCAGCTCCTCTACGAACGGGGCACCCAATCCTATTCCGCGGAAGACCTGCAGGCAATAGTAGAAGACATGGAACGGATGCGCCCCTTGCGCCGTGGTGCTGAGACCCTCTACTGGGAAGACGTAGAGGTTGGCGAGAGGCTTGGCCCGGTTGTCGTCCCCCCCTGGACGCTCCAGGACCTGGAGGCTCCCAACATGGTCGGCTCCTGCGTGCTCCATATCGCCAAGGGCGACCCCGGCGACGAACTGGCCTTTGAGCCTGTATTCAACCGATTCAAGAAGCGCGGTGAAGGCCACCACGTAACCCATCCCGCCACTCGCTGGCCATGGTCGGCCTCAGCCGAACACTCCGATCCACTGATGGCGGCTTTCCGCGCCCTGCCCGGCCCTTTCGATGGCGGTGTGCAGAGAACACAGATACCACACCGCCTCCTCAGCGACTGGATGGGGGACGAAGGCTTTGTACGGCGGCAGCAGACCGCTATCAGGAAGCCGGTATTCTACAGCGACACCACTTACTACACGGGCGAGGTGGTCAAGAAGTTCAAAGAGGTCCAGGAAGGCGAGCAAGGCCCGGGCGCTGTCCCCGGCAAGCGCGAGTATCACGCCGTGGGCATCCGACTAGAAGGCAAGAACCAGGTTGGCGAGGTCTCCACACCGGGTACCGCCTGCATCTACCTGCCCTCGCGCCAGGATGGGCCGGTGCAACTCCCCATACCCCACAAAGCCCGTCCCGACTTTGTTCCCTACGACGTCTTCTACCGCGACTGGTTCTAGGTTACCTCTTCTCCGTCATCCTCGCACCCCATCTTCTCCGTCACTCCCGAGAAGTCGGGAGGGTGGATTCACATTTCAAGTGCAACACTCTATCCAAAAATATCTCTGCCGGAGTCCTATAATCGAGACACTTGCGGGGGGTATTATTGTAGGCCTGAATCATTTGCGTAAACCGTTTTTGAGGCAACGCTGCCAAGTCCGTTTTGCGGGGCAGGGTCCGCCGCAGCCGACCGATGGCGTTCTCTACCCCACCCTTCTGCCAGGGAGAGTAAGTATCGCAGAAAAAGGTCTCTATACCCAGATCGTGGAGTTTGTAATGGAGTGCGAACTCGGTCCCGTTGTCGAAGGTGACCGTCCGTCGCCATTCTGGGGGAAACTGACCCAACACTTGGGACATGGCGGCAGCGATGGGCCTGGATGCCTTGCCAGGGGGCCTTAGGGCTATGAGGATGCGGGAGTGGCGTTCGTGCATGGTAAGCACGGCATGGCCATAGGCCCTGAACAGCATCAGGTCGGCCTCCCAGTGACCAGGAGTGCGGCGGTCAGCAGCGCTCTGCGGGCGCTCGGTGATGGGACGACGCTTAGCCATGAAGGAAGCAGGGCTGCCGCCTTTGTGGCCTCTCCAACCACGCTTGGACTTAGCTCGGGGCAGGTAGTGGCGCCAACTGTAGTCCTTCTTGCGAGCAATCTGGCCGTAGATGAACCTGTAGATGCTCTCGTGGGAGATGACTGTACTGCCTGACTCCATAGCCATCCGTCCCGCCACCTGCTCCGGTGACCAGCCCTGCTTAAGCCCAGAGAGCACCTTATCCCGCAGCGCCTCATCTCGCTCCAGTCGAGAACCACGCCAACGCCGGGCATGGGCTTGCTGGTTCGCATACCTGGGCTGGTATCCCTGAGTTCTTGAACCATTGCGCTTCAGCTCACGAGCCACTGTCGATGGCGAGCGATCCAGACTTGCCGCGATTTGGCTGACCGAGTATCCCGAGGCTTGTAGTCGGGCAATTTCACACCTCTCTTCAATGGTGACATGTCCATAACTTTTTCCCATGACAACACCTTAACCAAGTGTTGCACTTCGTTTGTGAGTTTAGGGAGTCCAGGGGGGTGGCGCGGGATGTCATGAGGAGCCGGTTAAACCCCGATTGCCCTAAAACCACTCCCGCCGACGAAGCATCTGCTGGATCAAGGGACGCCCCAACGCCACCCCTCCCACTCGTTAGGACACAATCAGCGAATGCAGGTTGTAATCCGTGAGCCTATCGTGTGCTCTCAAGGCAGCCAGCTCGATGAGCACGGCCATACCGGCCACCAAGCCTCCGCACCGCTCCACCAGTTTCGCCGTGGCCTGCATGGTGCCCCCGGTGGCCAAAACGTCGTCCACTATCAAGGCCCGCGACCCTTCCTTCAAAGCATCGCGATGCATCTCCAGGGTCTCCGAGCCGTATTCCAGGGCGTAATCGACTCTGTAAGTATGCCAGGGCAGCTTGCCGACCTTGCGTACCGGGACAAGGCCCGTGCCCAACTCCATGGCCACGGGCGCCCCCAAAAGGTAACCCCTCGCCTCTATTGCCACCACAACGTCGATGCCTGCATCTTTGAAAGGGCCGCTGAGCGCCTTCACCGCCGTTCCCAGGGCATCGGGGTTCCCCACCAGCGGGGTGATGTCCTTGAATTGGATTCCCTTCTCCGGGAAATCCGGCACGTTGCGGATGAAATCCTCCAGGTGCAGGTCCCCCTTCAATTTCATCACCTCCTCGTAAATCGCTGCCGAACGTTGCTGAATGCTCCTGTGGAAACAGTGCCGCCTCCTCAGTCGCCGCGCCCCCGGTACGCCGTTGGCAGTGGTCATGCTGAGCAGTGGTGCAGTGGTATTGGTCGGGGTGAGTGGACTTGAACCACCGGCCTCTACGTCCCGAACGTAGCGCTCTACCAAGCTGAGCTACACCCCGCAATAACCTAGCGATTATATCGCAATTACCCAAAGGCCGTAATCTGTCCGCGATGGTTGCTATCTCAAACGGTGTAAGCGGGAGCTACTCTGCCGCTCCGATATATCTGCCGCAGGGTAGACCGCCACAAACTGAGCAACAGCAAGAAGCCAATGAACATGGATGCCGTTATAGTGAGGATGGTAGGTGCGCTCCACTGATCGGCCAGATAACCGTTGGCTAGGTTGGCGAATGCCATTGTGCCACCGGCATGCATTGTGTAGATGCTGGAGACGCGGCCCCGCACGTGATCCTCCACGCTGCTCTGCACTAAGGTATTAGTGATGGCCATGAAGGTCGCCTGAGAGGCCCCCATCCCAGCCGCCGCTAAGAACGCGAGAGGCAGAGTCGAGGAAGCGGCCAGGGCTAGAGGAGTCAACCCACTGGTCAGTCCCGTGGCTAGCAGAAGCCAGCCAGTCCATCGACTACTCGTCAGACTTGCCAGTACGAGAACCCCGATGAGAGCACCGGCACCAGTGGCCATGATGAGCACGCTGAATACTGATCCTCCGGCCCCCAGTTCTCTCTGGGAAAACACTGGCAGCATTGACTCGAAGGACATGGTCAACGAACAGTGCAGGGCCACTAGGAGGATGATCAGTCCTATCGTGGCGTGACGATACGCGTACACAAGCCCCTCTGTCAGGTTACGTACCATACCTTGTTCAGAACGTACTTCACCTCGAGAAATGGTGTTCACCCGCAAGACAAAGAAGATCCCTACGGCGTAGAAGAAGGCTCCCAGCAGGAAGGCGCCTCCAACACCAATTGTGGCCAGCAGCGGCGCGACCAAACCGGGTCCTCCAATGCGTGAGCCGTACATGGCAATGCCGGAAAGAGCTACTGCGTTGAGCAAATTCCTGCGCGGCACTAAATTGGGGATCAAAGCCTGCATGCTAGGCATGATCATGGCCCTGACACACCCGCTAATGAAGGCGAAAGTTATCACTTGCCAGACCTGCACGGCGTCAACGGCAATCAAGATCGTGAGCAGCAGCGCCTGCAGCAAATTGACCGCGTAGCCTAGAGCAATCATCTTTCGACGGTCAAAGCGGTCGGCCAGCAGTCCGCCCAAGGGCGCGGCAATGATGAGTGGAATCATTGCCGCAAACGTGACTACCCCGACCATCAGCGACGAGGATTCAGTCAGATTGAACACCAGCCAGCCCCTGGCAACTATCATTGACCAGACGCCCATGCCGGCAAAGGTGCTGCCTGTCCATAGGTAACGGTAGTCCCGGTGATGTAAGGCAGCGAATGTTGGCAGCCGAGAAAACCTAACTTGTGTAGCTTGGATCACTGGTTCTCCAGGTGTTGCTAAGCTAGGCTTAGCTTACCAGAATACCGAAGCTTTTAGCTGCACAGGGGTCTGTTCACAAACATAGAAGCAGGGACATCCCGCCGTTTAAAAACTTGTGAAAGTTTGTCTGTCAAGATTAGACCCAGCCCGTATAAACGCAATTTAGCATTTGACACGCGCCCGTATCCCGTATATGGTTAGTCCGTCTTGAAGATCACACAGGGGGGGGGTATACTGTTGTGAGGTACAGTAAAGGCTAATTCTCAAGCCACAAGGAATATTTGTCTCCGCCTTCAAGGTTTCAGTCGTTTCAATCATCTGTCCCCGTTCGTAGGTTTCCCCCATTGTTTTCCTAGGTCATTATTGCTTTGTCCCATAGACATGAAATAGCGAGGAATTGCACAGACCAATGCTAGAGTTTCCAGAGAACTGGATAGTACGCGCAGACATCCAACGGTGGATTGATACCTCTATAGTCTGGGTCGTCAAGAACTGGGACCCCATCTTCAGCGCCATCAATACCGGTGTCCTGGCGATCCAGGTACCCTTGGAGAAGTTTCTCCTATGGCTCCCCTGGTGGTTGGTTATGGGAGTTGTCGCGCTTTTGGCCTGGAGGGTTGTTGGACGAAAAATCGCGGCAGTTGCCGTGGCGCTGCTTTTCTTGATGGGCGTGTTAGGGCTTCTAGACTATGCTATGCAGACCTTAGCCATCCTCATCACAGCCACCTTGCTGGCTATCGGGATTGGCATGCCCATTGGGATCCTGGGAGCTAAGAACGACCGACTTGACGCTATCATCAGGCCCATCCTGGATGGCATGCAGACCATGCCCAGCTTTGTGTATCTGGTCCCGGCCATCATGCTCTTTGGACTGGGGAAGACCCCAGCAATCATGTCAACCGTCATCTACGCTGTTCCACCCTTGATCCGACTGACCAACCTGGGCATTCGACAGGTGGACCCCGAAGTAGTAGAAGCAGCGCGGGCCTTTGGCTCCACCTCGCGTCAGATACTAGTCAAGGTCCAGCTTCCCATGGCTGTTCCCACTATCATGGCAGGAATCAATCAGACCATCATGATGGCCTTGGCCATGGTGGTCATCGCCTCTATGATAGGAGCGAAGGGACTGGGGATTGAGGTGTTGAACGGCATCGCGCGGCTAGAGGTGGGCCGAGGTTTCCTAGGAGGACTAGGCATCGTCATCATGGCCATCATCATCGACCGTATTACACAAGGGCTTGCAAGGGGAAGGAGGGCTAGATCTACCTAACCTTCCCTGTGCACTATAAATAGCTAAAGGAGTTGACTATGAAACCACTGTTTGAAATGAAGGCTAAGCTTTTCTTGATAGCCGTCGCCCTGTTGGCGCTTCCCCTCTTCGCCGCATGTTCATCTGAAGAAGAGAAACCCACTATCAAGCTGAGCGACCAGCAGTTCGAGTCGCATTGGATCAACAACGCGCTGGTCAAATTCGTTGTGGAGAACGGCTACGAGTATCCTGTGGAGACCATAGAGATGTCGACGGTCATCATGCAGGCAACACTGGCCACCGGTGAGATTCATCTGAATATGGAGCTGTGGCAACAGAACCTCATCGACTGGTACAACGAAGAGACGGCGGCGGGCAACGTCATCAATCTAGGGGAGACCTACGAGGGCGGCCCACAGTTCTTCGTCGTGCCTACGTACTTCGCAGAGGAGTACGGTATCACGTCCGTCGAGGACATGAAGAAGCCCGAAGTGGTCGCAGCCCTGCCCGATCCTGAGGAGCGCTCCAAGGGCGCCTTCATCAACTGCATCATCGGCTGGCAATGCGCGGAGATCAACCGCGCCAAGTTCGCGGCTTACGGCTTGGACGAGTACTACAACATGATCGACACGGGCACCTCAGCGGCCATGGACGCCGGCCTAGCAGGACCTCAGGAGAGGGGCGATCCTGTTTTCGGTTACTACTGGGCCCCCACCTCTCTCATGGGGAAGTACGACTGGGTGGTCCTGGAAGAGCCCCAATACACGGAATCGTGCTGGGAAGAGGTCATCAAAGGGCGCGATGACGCTACCTACACACCCGCCGAGGCTTGCGCCTATGAGACCCTGCCTGTTGACAAGGGCATCCATAGCAGCCTCGAGGACCTGGCCCCCGATGTTGTCGAGATGCTCCGTAAGATGAACGTGGGGCTACAACCATCAACGTGACGGCGGCTTGGGCTATAGACAACGACATCCAGGGCGACTGGGAGAAAGCCGCTATCTACTACCTGCAAACCTACGAGGACAGATGGACCAGCTGGATGCCAAGTGAAAACGCGGACAAAGTCAAAGAAGCGCTGGCGGAAATGAGCTAGTAAGTCAGATCTAGTCACCCAAAAGAAAAGGCGGGCTGGCCAGCCCGCCTTTTCTTTTGGAACGATATATCTCCCGTTGCTCTTACGGCCGCTCCGCCTCGCTGGCGGCTCCGGCGGTCTGCTGTTCGTCCGTTTCTTCAGCCCCGTTCTCCGTGACCACGGAACCTATGCTAGTCAGCACCGCAGCGCGGTGCACTTCTCCCAGCAATCGTCCCTTCTCATCTACAACCGGTATGGGATGCTCATATTCCGCCGCCAGGTTCACCAGGTCCTCAACCAGGGTATCCGATGTAACACTGGGCATATCCATACCGTCCAGATCCTTGAACGTAGTGACGCCTCCTCTGAACGCACTGTTCGCCGCATCCAGGTCTACCAAGCCCCGGAACTCGCGGTTGCGTCCCACGACAAATGCATGGTTCACATCATTGGAGCGCATGCTATGCAACGCCACGCGTGGTCCTTGCCACTCGTAGACAACGCTCTCCGGCTCCTGCATTATGCTGCTTGCGCTCAGCACTTTGGCCGGTGATATATCCTTAACGAACTCGGTCACGTAGGCGTCCGCGGGTATTGTAACTATCTCTTCCGGCGTACCTATCTGGATTATCTCGCCGTCGCGCATTATGGCAATGCGGCTGCCCAGCTTCAACGCTTCGTTGAGGTCATGCGTAATGAAGACAATCGTCTTTTGTACCTGGGCCTGAAGGGCAATCAATTCGTCCTGCATCTCGCGACGGATCAGGGGATCAAGCCCGCTGAAGGGCTCGTCCATGAGCAGGATTTCCGGCTCCAGTACCAGGGCGCGTGCAATCCCCACACGTTGCTGCATCCCTCCGCTGAGTTCGTCCGGATAGGCCTGGTCCCACCCTGTCAGCCCCACCATTTCCAGCGTGGAATGCGCTCTGCTGTACCGTTCCTCTTTACCAATCCCCTGGACTTCCAGACCGTAGGCCACATTGTCAAGGACCTTTCTATGGGGAAGCAAGCCGTAATGCTGGAATATCATCCCGGTTTGCTTACGGCGCAACTGGATAAGCTGCTCATCGCTGTATTGAGTTATGTCTTTCACCGTCTATTGCAATTGCACCAAGCGTAGGTTCAATCAAGCGAATAAGGCACCGCACCAGCGTGGATTTTCCCGAACCGGAAAGCCCCATCACCACAAAAACCTCTCCAACGCCAACATCAAAAGAGACGTCCTTGATGCCAATTACATGCCCCGTTTTCTCCTGCACCTCTTTCCTGGACGCCTCTCTTATCCATTCCTGATTCATAAGAGAGTCCGCATCCGGGCCGAAGATTTTCCACACGCCACGAACGGATATTCTAGCTTCTCCGGGGTTGTCACCATTCATTGTGAAGCCCCTCCTTGGATTATTATGCTTGGGGATTTATCGGGGGACGGTACCGTCCAAGAAAAGAAACGCCAGTTGACAACTAGCATTACGAATGAAGTTAAACCTTAGTCACATACGGGTTGTGTGTCAAGGTTGCCAGATTGAGAGAAGTGCAAAGTCTTGCTTTTGCTTGCCTAAAGTGCGCTTTTCAGGTTTAGTCTAGGCACAAAAATAAGATGGGGCTAAGTAGGTGGTAACTACTTAGCCCCAGCCAATCGGAGGTTCCGTCTCCTCATAGCGTACAACATTGTAACTCCACTTTCGACGGTATTCAAGCCAGAGGACGGCGTGCCGACGTGCTTAGGCAAAGTTTCCATGCGATACGTGAAATCAGACCCGGCAAAGGGACACCTCTACAGGTGCATGGAATGCCACCTGACAGAATCGCAAAGGGGATTACGCGCAATCTAGTTCTGCGACATAATCCGCCGCATATCCGCCCACGCGGCTCGGCTGGCGCCCTTAGCTTGGCTTCCTACCTAGTGCTATACTCAACTAGTGCTCAAACCGGTAACCATAGCTGTTCCCGCCACCACCGCCAACCTTGGGCCAGGCTTCGACTGCCTGGGCATGGCGCTGGATATATGGAACTACGTACAGTTTCACCCCGGCCGGCAGCCCGGGGTACAAGTGATCGGTGAAGGAGAAGGAAGGCTCACCTCAGGTCAGGGCAACATGGTGTTCCGGGCAGCGCAACGGTACTTCCAGGAGACCGGGGTGCTCCTGCCTCAGTTCTCAATTACGTGCCACAACCGGATCCCCTTGGCCAGGGGTCTCGGCAGCAGCTCAGCGGCAATAGCCGGTGGTATCCTCGGCGCTTGTCTAATGAGCGGGGTAACTCCTGAGCCGGAGGTGATTTGGAAGCTGGCAGTCGCCACGGAAGGGCACCCGGACAACGTCACCCCGGCCCTCTTCGGCGGATGTCAAATAGCGGTAACGGACGGCAATAGCCTGGTGCGAGCGTCCGTACCGTTGCCGGAAGGGATCAAAGCCGTACTGTTCATACCGGACCTGCCCATGGGAACCAGGAAGGCCAGAAACGTTATCCCTCAGAAGGTCAGCCTGAAGGATGCCGTATTCAACTCCGGTCGCGTGGGGCTGTTAGTGAATGCCCTGGCAACAGGCCGGCTGGACGACTTGAGAGTCGCCACGCAGGACCGTCTCCACCAGCCGGCGCGCCAAACCATCTTCCCCGCCATGAAGCCGCTCTTCAAGAGCGCACTGGACGGCGGCGCCCTAGGCGTATTCCTGTCCGGGGCAGGCTCAACGGTGCTTGCACTCACCAAAGGCAACGAAGTTACCGTAGCCAGGGAGATGGAAGACGGTGCAAACAAGGCCGGAGTCAACGGCAGTGTAAAGATCACTCAACCCTCCTTGCAGGGAGCACATGCCACTCCAGACGGTACAATAGGCGCCACTTAGCCATGGGAGCGGCGCAGCACGTCCCCTTCCTCTGCGTAATCATCCCGGCTTACAACGAGGAAAAGCGCATACCCTCAACCTTGGAAAAGGTCGCTGGATATTTGCAAACCCAGGACTACTCCTGGGAGGTCCTTGTAGTCGACGACGGCAGTAGTGATAGCACCGCCGGCCTCGTCTCCGACTTCGCAGCCAGCCACCCCGGCGTCTCGCTGCTGTCCATCTCCCACTCCGGCAAGGGCTGGGCGGTACGATCCGGCATGCTTCACACCCGGGCCCAGCACCGGTTCATTTGCGACGCAGACCTCTCCATGCCCATAGTGCAGTTGGAACGTTTCCTGCCGCCCCGTCTCAGCGACTATCACGTGGCTTTGGGTTCGCGGGAAGCGCCCGGAGCGCGCCGCTTCAACGAACCGCGCCGCCGCCACCTCATGGGCAGGGTATACAATACCCTGACAAGATTGCTTGCCGTTCCCGGAGTCAGCGATACGCAATGCGGGTTCAAGTGCTTCACAGGGCCGGCAGCGGATAAGCTCTTTGCCATGCAGCACACTCCGGGGTTTGCTTTCGACGTTGAAATACTATTCTTGGCTCGCCGCCTAGGACTGCGCCTTGTAGAAGTACCCGTAGATTGGCATTACTCCTCAGAAAGCAAGGTGCGTCCCCTGCGGGACGGGTTGAGCATGATGTTGGATATCCTCAAGATTCGCTGGGCCTCCCTTCGAGGAAGGTACCGCACCATCGACTCCTGAATGAATACCATAGTTGTCATTCCAACCTACAACGAGGCTGAAAATCTCCCCGTTCTGTTCGATGCCTTGTTTTCACTTCAACTGCCGGGGCTAGAGCTCCTCGTGGTGGATGACAACTCGCCGGACGGCACCGCCGACCTGGCGCATAGACTCGGCCAGGAGCGACGGCGTGGAGTGCACGTGCTGCGTCGCGCCCAAAAAGAGGGGCTGGGACCCGCCTACGTAGCCGGGTTTGAAGAGGCGCTGCGTCTGGGAGCGGAGGCCGTAGTGCAAATGGACGCCGATATGTCGCACCCCCCTGAGGTATTGCCGAACCTGCTGAAAGCCCTTGACCGGTACCAGGTAGTGGTCGCGTCGCGGTACATACCTGGGGGAGGAGTATCGGGAGATTGGGGAGTATTGCGTCGTCTAATCAGCCGCGGCGGGGACTTCTACGTGCGCTTGGTAACCGGGCTGAAAGTAGAGGACACCAAGTCCGGCTTCAAGGCCTATCGCAGAGAGAGTCTGCAAGCCCTGCCTCTGAGGTCCATACGAAGCCGCGGTTATATCTTCCAGACAGAGGTGCTCTACCTGTGTCAGCGCCTTGGCCTTTCTATGGGAGAGGTTCCGTACACCTTCGAGCAAAGAGCCGCCGGCCGCTCCAAAATGAGTCTGGGCATAATGGTGGAAGCCTTGTGGCGCGCTATCCAAATGCGCTGGCGCCCCCTCAAGCCGTCAGGCCGTTCGCCAAGGGACAACTAGCCGCCCGTTTGCTCTCGCGCTAAGGGACGGATGCCAAAGCACCGGCCTTTGCCGATATACGGCGGCCCAGCCCCAGTAGGTCCACGGCCCTAGCCCGGGTCTCTTCGTCTAGCTCCGTGTGCACGTGAAGCTCTCCGCCTTGCTTGGAGGCCAGGGGGATGCCGTCTCGATAAATGATCCTGTTGCCGTTCACGGCGGGGACTTTAGCCCCGGGTGTCAGTATGCCGGCCAAGTTCAGCGGATCGCTGGCGGAGAGGGACATCAACCGTTCATCCGGTTCCGACCTGCGCATGTTACGCAGAGTCTCGATTGCCTCCGGCAGGGCGAACTGTTCTCCAATGAACCCGGCAACGAACCTGCCTCCGCGTATTTCCCCTCTTGCTTCAGAGCGGCGATAGAATTGGAGAAGCGTACGCCATGACGGAGCCATGGGCTCGCGGGCAAGCAGATCGGGAAACACTACTCCATAGCGATGCAGCAGCTGAATGGCGCGCTCCTCCACGGCGTTGTCCGGCGCGTAACGCGTCTGGAGCAACGACCAGCGACTGGCGGACGGGCGGCCCGCCCTGGAGCGTCTTTTGAACCTGGAAGAGCGCTTGACACGCTTTGCGGCGCCGCTGACAAGGCCCCGCAGAGCGTTGAAGCCGTCAGCCGTGACCAGGCCGGCCGCCACAAGCTGCCAGAGAGCGTTCTCAACCTCTGAGGGCATCCGCTTTGTACCGGCGATGATATCGGGAAGGAACGAAGCTCCATAGCTGGACAGGAAATCCCTGACGTCGGCGGCGGCGCCCGTTACCTGGTAACCTTCCGGTGGCACTTCGTGCAGCAGCCATGGCAGCGCTTCTCTAAGGCACAGGGCCACGGTCCCGCTCCTAGAAAGCGGCGTTCGTGCCAGCGGAGCCTGGCCGTCGGTGGGACGTCGACTGAACCTGCCCCAGACGACCTCACCGGCCAGGCATAGGCTGTCCAGCGTGGAGGGAAGATAGGTCTCCATCCGAGAGGGCAGTATGTCCGATTCCCAGGACGATGCGGAAGCTTCGAAGCCCTGCAGCTGTTCGATAACTTCCAGCAAGCCGTCCTCACCGCGCGCCCTCCATGAAGCCGATGCGTGCTGCCATCGGAAGAGGAACCTCATGAACTCCGCCGACGATACAGGCTCTATTTCACGCCTCAACCGGGTGATGGTGTCCTTGTGGATCCTGGCCAGGATGCGGCGGTCGCAGAACTCCTCATCTTCCAGACCGGGAGTGAAGTAACCCCGCAGTACGCCGCCCGTGGCTTCCAGGTGGGCCAGCGCTATGTCCACTGCGCCCTTCCTCATTCCCAGTGCCTCAGCCATACCGGCAGGCGTGAAGGGTCCGGAGCACTCCACCCTGTTCCTGACCAGAATCAGCTCCGCTTCATCCTGGCCGGGAGGCTCTGTCTCTGCCAACGCTCCATTGAGCGTCGGGTCAAATCTGGCCTCAGGAAAAGCTGCCGATACCAGGGGGACGTTTTCCCGGGCAATCCAGGCCATGCGTCCATTGCCGTAGAGCGCCTTCAGGGCGCGGCCCTCCCCTACCAGCTCGTTGAACCAGTCCAGCCAGCCGTCTTTCTCAACGAGGTTTGCGCCGCGCCCTATATCCCGTTCAGGCAGTATTCCAAGAGTGAGTAGGGCGTCATGCAGCTCATCGGCGTCCCGCACCACGGGCCAGGCATCTTGAGAACCGTTCTCTACAGCGGAGGCATCCAACGTCCCCAGATCTCGCGAGTCTTCCGGCAAAGCACGGCGCAGCACTACCGCCCTGGAACGGCGTTCTTCCAGCGGCACGTCGTCCAGGAAAGCATAGGGCATGGCGTTCAATATCTGGTGGCTGAAGACGGACGGCTGCACGGTATCCCTGGCAAACACCTCAATTGATCCCTTTTCTACTCCTTCCAGCACACGGCGCATCCCTTCCACGTCCATCGCCTCGTTGAGGGCGTCCCGCATCGTTTCGAACACCAGGGGATGGTCTGGGATTTCGATGTCTCCGGGCATAGCGTTATCCTGGCAGGCAACCTGCTCGGGGAACACCGCGGCCAGCAGATCTTCCGAGCGCATCCTCTGGAAAGGCGGCGGCACCTTCTTTCCGCCGGCGAAGCGCAATATGGCCAGGGCTCGGGTAGCGTCCCAACGCCACCTGATGCCGAAAAGCGGCGCTTGGAGTATGGCCTGCTCTAGCACTTCTTGCGCCTTCCTGGACGATATGTATTTGAAAACGTTGTCTATGGGGAACGTCATGGAAGGACCCAGCGAGAGGTTGATCCCGTCCTCGGTCGCCGAGGCCTGAAGCTCGAAGTCGAAAGTGCGGCAGATCTCCTTCCTCAAAGACATGCCCCAGGCCTTGTTGACGTGAGACCCGAACGGGGCGTGTATTACCAACTGCATACCCCCCGCTTCATCGAAGAAGCGCTCGGCCACAATGCGTTTCTTCGTGGGCACGCTTCCCAGGACTCTCATACCTTCTACAATGTACGCCGATGCCTGTTCCGCCACTTCCCTGGAGAAGCCTTGGCTCACAAGCCATTGAACGCCATTGCCGTCTTGGGAACGCTGATACAGCTCTTCGCGCAGATCCGAAACTTCGTCCGAGAGTTCGTTTGTCCTGCCGGGCGCCTCACCGATCCAGAAGGGTATGGAAGGCGCCGCTCCCTGGGCATCCTCCACTCTAAGCCGGCCGCTCTCCACGCGCAGAATTCGCCACGGCGTATTGCCCAGCAAGAAAACGTCTCCCCTCATGCTTTCAATGGCGAAATCTTCGTTGACCGTGCCCACAAACGTGTTATCCGGCTCCGCTATAACATCGTAGTCCGCGTTCTCCGGGATAGCTCCACCGCTGGTCAGGGACGCCAGGCGGGCGCCGCGTCGCGCCTTCAACTTGCGGTTCACCGCATCACGATGGAGATAAGCATTGCGCCTGCCTTCCCTGGGAGCCACTCCGTAGGAGAGCATTTCAACCACCTGGTTGAATCTCTCCCGGGGTAGATTCTGATATGGATAAGCGCGGCGGCACAGGTTGTAGAGGGCATCCTCGTCCCAATCCTGGGAAGCGCACTCGGCAACTATCTGCTGCGCCAGTACGTCCAACGGCCAGGGAGGAATGGCCAATCTATCCAGATTACCCCTGTTGAAACCACGGACCAGCGCCATGCACTCCAGCAGTTCGTCTCGTGTCAGCGGGAACAAACGTCCCTTGGGCAGGCCGGTCAAGGAGTGCCCGGACCTGCCTACCCTTTGCAACAAGAGGCCAATGGAGCGCGGGGAACCTATCTGGCAGACAAGGTCTATGGAGCCGATGTCTATGCCCAGCTCCAGCGACGCCGTGGCTACGCAGACCTTGATGTCCCCTTCTTTGAGCCTCTTCTCTGCGTCGTGGCGCGTTTTCTGGGAGAGGCTACCGTGATGCGCCGCCACGGACTCCTCTCCCAATCTTTCCGAAAGTAGGTGCGCCACCCGCTCCACCAGGCGACGCGTGTTCACGAAGACAAGAGTAGTAGTGTGGCTCTTGACCTCGCCGGCTATCTTGTCTAGTACCCTGCCCCACAGCTCATGAGAGGCGATGGGGCCCAGCTCGTCGTCGGTAAGATCTATAGCCAGGTCCATCTCTCTGGCGTGACCCGTATCTACAATCAGACAGCTTGGCTTGCCTTCAGCATCGATCTCGCCGGCGCCTACCAGAAATCCAGCCAGCTCCTCAATGGGCCGCTGCGTGGCGGACAAACCGATTCTGGTTACCGGACCGCTTGCCAGGTTGCAAAGCCGTTCCACGGAGATGCTGAGGTGCGAGCCGCGCTTGTCGTCGGCCACTGCGTGGAGCTCATCCAGGATGAGGCTCTTCACCTGTCGCAGAGACTGACGGCCGCTCTTGGACGTCAGCAGGATGTACAACGACTCAGGCGTCGTGATCAATATATGCGGAGGTTGCTTTGCCATGGCCTGTCGCTGGCTGGGAGAGGTATCCCCGGTGCGCACCGCCACACGTATCTCCGGTAGAGGCGTGCCATTGCGTTCCGCCATCTCCCCTATTTCCTGAAGAGGGACAGAGAGATTTCTATGAATGTCGTTGGACAGCGCCTTCAAGGGAGATACGTAGACTACCTGGGTGGTGTCCGGCAGACCGCCGTCCAAGCCGGCCTTCACCAGGTTGTCCAGACAGGTGAGGAAGGCAGCCAGCGTCTTCCCTGAGCCGGTGGGCGCCGCAATCAGGGTGTGTTTACCCTCAGCAATGGCCGGCCAGCCCTTGGCCTGCGCCTCCGTAGGGCCATCGAACCGCTGGTTGAACCAGTCCCGTATAAGTGGATGGAATCTTTGAAGGCTCACACCCCAACCCTCATAGCTCATAAGTTCTTTGGAAAGAAGATTATACCCCCTTTCATCCGGAATTGTCGCCCATGCGCGGACAAATTGCTATACTGGAAGACGGGATCAACGACTACTAGGGAGTGGGCTACGCGTACCAACAAATCCGGCTGTGAGTTGCTCATGGACAGAGCCTGGAAAGAAGGGCGGCTATGTTTTCAAAAATCCTCGTGCCTCTGGACGGGTCGTCACTTGCGGAACAAGTGTTGCCATACGTGCGACAGCTAGGAAAGTATTTCCACTCTAACATCCGGTTGATACGCGCCATTGAGCCTGTGCCACCCGATCTGGCGGACCCAAAACACGGCTTGTATTTGGACAGAGTGGCCATCAGCCTGCGTAACGACGCCAGGCTGTACCTCAACACGACAGCGCGACCTATACGAAAGAGCGGGCTGAGCGTTGTCAGCCGGGTCCATGAGAGTGATGCCGCGGCCTGCATAGTGCGGGAAGCAGAGCAAGACCCTGGCACGCTGGTTGCAATGACCACCCACGGACGAACCGGCCTAGGGCGCTGGATGTTGGGAAGTATCACGGACAAGGTGCTTCATGCCGTACCAAACCCTTTGCTCGCAGTCAGGGCAAAAGACGAACGGGATTTTTCCAGGGACGCCGCGATCGAGCAGGTTGTGGTGCCGCTTGACGGATCGTCCATAGCGGAGCAGGCATTGCCCCTGGCGTCTTCCATAGCCCAAGCGCTGTCCATCAAAATAGTGCTGCTGAGAGCTACCCCTACTACCCTGGCCTATTACCAGGGTAGAGATTACTTCAATACATCAGTGGAAGAGGTATTAGAAGAAGAGGCCAGGGCGGCCGTTAAGTACCTCCACGATACGGCCTTGAAGTTCAACGAGGAGGGCGTATCCCAGATGGACGAACTTGTCGTCCACGGCAGCCCTGCATCCACCATTATCAATGCAGTCCACGATCTCCCCAACTGCCTGATAGCAATGACAACGCATGGCCGTTCCGGGGTAGAGCGCTGGGTGTTGGGCAGCGTAGCCGACCGGGTGATACGCAGCTCGGAGTGTCCCGTGCTACTGATCAGGGCAACCTGACGGGTGAGGGCGTCCCTTGGCCCCCCAGGAGATGCTTCGTCGGCAGGGGTGGTTTTAGTGCAAACGGGGTCTAACCGACTCCTCAGCATGACAGGGCGCCCCGCCCGCCGCGGGACTCTTTTCGCGCCCCCTATTGTGCCCTTGAAAGAATAGCCTTATTATATTCGTGTGGTTCAGGCGAGGTAAGGAGCTAGGATGAACGCTATCCCATTCTTTGGGTCACAGATTACTGACGATTACACCAAGACGGCAATCAAGTTGCAGCAGGCCACCCATGAGCAATGGTCGGTGGACTGGCAAACTCTAACGCTTGTCTGCCGGCACGGTATTTCGCTAAGCCCCCCGGCTTGCGCCAGGAAATCAGCAGCCAACTTGAGGGAATACGCAACTGCCCGGCATGACAAGCCCAAGAGTTGAGGCGGCGCTGTTCCACTAGCTAGCCCGTGACGAGTCTCAAAGATTCAGCGTCTTCCTCGGTCAACGTCTTGCCCTGGTTGAACGTGCTAACCAAGATGTAAGTCCGCCTAGTATCCGTGACTGGGGCTCTCACCTGTATCCGGTAGCCAAGCTCGTACTCCCACGGATCTCCCTGTGTAGCAGACATTACTACACGGTCCACGTCAGCAAAAACAACTGTCGGCTTTAATCCGCCCCGAACAATACAGCCTGGAAGCCCGTTGAAGTTGCGTGATTCAAATGCATCAGCAGGCGCCTGGCCATACATGTCCATATTGCACTGATTGGGGTACCTAGGATACTCGATAAATAGCTGCGTAGGCCCAGACGCAGCACTTGTCTTGACGTACATAAACCTTGCGTAGGGTATGATGCCTTCGCGGTCGTTCACTTCAACGCCGCCGAAGGCGAAAGAGACCGGAATGTAGTCTGGGACGTAAACAAAGCCAAGTGCTTCCTCAATCTCGGCTATTGGAATGTCATCCTCCTGGCTAGCGCAGCCGATCAACAAGACGGCGCTTGCAATAAGGATGATGCGTAGAATACGGAGCCTCGCCTTGGCCCCCGGCTTTCATGGGCTGTTCAATACCTATAGTAATCAGCAGCCACTTAGTTTGCCAGCCTCTCTGGATTAGCAGACCTTCCGATTCCCTCACATACTACACGTTCGCATAGCTAAGCTAATCCGCCACTTCCCTCAGAGGCTGTAATTCTCCAGGTCCACCCGGCCCTTTCTTGACCGTGGCGCGAGGGCCGGTTTCAGGCAAGAGGATTCCCGCTATGAGCAACGTGACTGGCAGCAGCGCAAGCAACGTTAGGCTGGGTAGATAGGTTCCCAGCAAATCCGTGCTCACGCCCACCAAGACCGGTCCGGCGAGGCTGAGCAGATTGCCCACTGCAAGTCCGGCGGCAAGCACCATGGCGATCTCTTGAGCCGATTTCTGAGGAAGCTCCGTTGCCACGGTGAAGACCATGGAGATGAATACCCATTGCGATATTCCAAGTGCGATTACAGACGCGTAAATCAGGGGCTGGTTGTTGAAGAGAAACGTGCCAAACCCGGAGGCGACGTATAGAATCCCCGCCCCTATCAGAAACGGGCGCCTCAATCCCAATCTGGCGGAAGCCAGGCCCGCCACGGGACTTACCACCAGGCCAATGAAGGCGGGGATGCCAATGATGAAACCCGCTTTTGACAAAGAAAACCCGAAGACTTCGTTGTAGTAGGTGGGCAGCCAAGAGCTGAAGCTCAAATAGGTCAGGAACGGGCCAACAAAGGCCAAGGATATCAGGATAGTGGTCCTTTCCCTGAGAACGCTGAGCAACTTTGGGATGGAGGGGGAGCTGACCGATACCCTGTCTTCCGCCGGTTCCTTACCCAAGACCACCCAAGCTATGGCTCCCGCCAGGGCCACTCCGCCAAAAACAAACAGCGTTATGTCCCAGCCGAAGAGGTTGGAAATGGGTACGCCTATGAATAGCGATATAGCCATGCCGCCCGTCTGCCCCATCCAGTTGATCCCGTTAACCACGGGCAGTTCCCGGCGGTCGAACCATTGTGAAGCCACGGCTCCCACCAGGGGGATTACGACTCCGGCGCCGAAAGCAAAGACCACCCGCCAGGCAACGTGTCCGGCGAAGTTGGGCATGAACGGCGCCAGCGTACCCGCCGACATCAGAAAGGCGCCAACAGCAAATGTCCTATGTATACCGAAGCGCGCCGCCAGAAAGCCCGACGGTACGTTGCCCACAGCCAGCATCAAAGCCATAACCGCAACCAGGATGCTGACCGTGCTCCTGTCCAGACTGTATTCGTCCATTATCAGGGGAAACAACGGGGCCGGCGCCAGTACGTTGATGCCAATGCTCAACTGGGCCACTACAAGTAGACCTTCTATGACCCAGCGGTATCTGCTTCTGGAGGGTTGCTGCATCTCCATCCCACAAAAAACGCGGCTCCTGAGAGCCGCACTTGTTGTTTCAAAGTAATATCAGTTCAACTTACACTGGAATTATAGCGCAGCGTTGGAACGTAGTCGATAGAAGCTCAACCGTATAGGCGAGTGCAAAAAGAATTCTAGGCCCGATTTACAAAAGTGTCACAAACTCGCTTGGCGTGACGTTGCGGGGCGTGAGAGAATACGCAATGAAGGGCGTCTACCCCGAGGAGCGTTGCCGCCAGCAACGCCAAACCTCACAGACGCCCTTCATTGCATAAATATTAACGCTAGCGATAGCATTTTTCAATTCGCCGCAAAGAGGACACTAGAAGCTAAACTCGACTTTGCTTGATGGAGGGGTACAGTGGACGAAAACGAGCTCAAAGACAGAGAAGGTCATCGGCTGTTTGTATTCTTGCTATGTCTTCTTGTTGTTCTCCCAGGCGTGGTTGGAGTCACTTGACTGCTGCTCTACTTCGGAGAAGGTGCATTGTTGGCAGATATTGCGAAGGTGTCTCTAGGATTCTTTGCTGGCATAGGAAGCGGCACCTATATAGCACGTAGAAGGCGTGCATGAGGGGCCACAGAGTGGAGCCTAGCCCTGGATTGCTGTAGCCTGCGCTGCACCGGTGCATACCCGCCGCCGGTAGTCCTTAGATGGAGGATTGGTAGAAATGACACGTATGCAAACGCTGGCCGCTAGGCTCAATGAAATGTGCAATGAACTACCGTTTCATACAGGGTGGCACTTGAAAGACGTATCCTCCGGGGAATCGTCCCACCTGAACGGCGACGTAGTGGTCCCGTCCGCCAGCACCCGCAAGATCGCTATCCTGATAGCCGCCCTCAAAGCCGTAAACCAGGGCAAATTCAGATTAGACCAGCCTGTTGTGGTGCAGTCCAAGTATCAGAACAACGATTCAGGTTGCTTTCAGCACTTGAGGCCGGGGTTTGCTATAACTCTCCAGGACGCCCTGGTAATGATGATCATAGTCAGCGACAACACGTGTACAGGCGCAATCTCAGACATGGTTGGCCTAGACAATGTCAACGCTGTCTGCCAGTCAATAGGCATGAAGGGCACCAATCACCTGGTCGGCCTGCCGCCTCTGGGCCTGGGCCGTAATCACTCGCTGGGCCAGGTAAACACCACTACTCCAAATGACGTTGGCTTGCTGCTTGACCTAATCCTGCAGGGTTCCTCAGACCCCACGGCAGCGGACAAGTTGGGCTGCACCACAGAGCTATGCCGGCTGGCCATTGATATTCTCAGCTGGCAGAAACTGCGCAACAAGCTGCCCGCTCTGCTGCCGCTGGGCACAAGGGTTGCGCACAAAACGGGGACCGGCTACGAATCGCGAAACCTAAATGATGTAGGGATTATCTATCAAGGCAACGAGCCGTTGTTCATACTCTCCGTTTATACGGAGAACGTCCACGCGGAACTGCCGGATGGACAAGCGGGACATGCCGCTGCTTCAGCACTCATCTCACGCATATGCAGAGAGTGCTACGATGCCCTGAAGCGCTAGACACGGGGCTCACTCTGTCTGACCTGTACCATTTGTCCTGACGGAATAAGACTCAATTGTTCCCCGTGCCCAAGACTGATATAATTGGGCCGCTTGCAGTAGCTAGCCATAGGTGCTTGGTTTTGACAGCACAAAATTGATGAACATGGGTTTCAGGATCTTGTACCTGAAGTCCGCGGAGAATCTACCCAGGCTCAGGACCGTCCCCATGCTGACGTAGTTGAACGGGTTGAGGACATTCAGCAGCTTCGACCGGGAACGGGTCAGCCAGCCAAACCGATGTAAACACCTCAAGAGCCGTTGAAATCTCGCAATCTCGGGCTGCAGTTGCTCCCTGATATCGGAATCGAAATCGTGGGCGTAGATACCGTCGCCATACTTCACGCTGTAGCTGAACCGGGTATCGAGCAGTTCGATGCCGAACCGTTCCATCAACAACAGGATGTGCTGATATACAGACGGAATTAAGGCGGTAACGGAAATGTCGAAGGGAACCGAGCTGCCGTCTTCTTGCGGCATATCGGCTGTATAAGCATTGCCGCCACCCTGTTCCTGGGCTTCGAACAGCCGGAAGTCAAATCGATCCGGGTGATGATGCAACGCCCATGCCGCCCCCAGCCCGGACACACCTCCACCAACTATAGCTATACGCCCCGGAATTGTCTTGCTCCCGCCGGTTTCCATGATCTCCTATTGTACAACGTTCTCATTGCGCTCCACCGGCTTCGGTGCTGGGCGTGGTTCGTTGACAGCGCATCATAGGTCGCATTATCATTGCAGCTAGATTCACTTTTTGCGTAAAGAGGGTGAGAGTTTGGTCCAAGTGAGCATTTCCGAAGGGGAGAGTTTCGACAGCCTGCTGAGGCGCTTCACTAAGAAGGTGCAGCAAGACGGCATCCTTTCCGAAGCCCGTCGCAGAGAGCACTTCGAACCCCCCAGCATAAAGCGTAAGAAGAAGGCAGCCGCCAAACGCCGCAAGAGTTCCAGGCGCTAACCGGCCTTTTCCCCCAGAACCGTAACTTTTCTAAAGATGTCACTCCAGGAACGCCTTTCAGAAGACCTGAAGGACGCGATGCGCCGGAAAGACGAAATCCGCCGTTCCACCATCCGCTTCATCCGTGCTGCCGTACAAAACCAGGAAATCGATAAAAGGAAAGCCCTAGACGACGATGAGATCATAGGCGTCCTCAGTAGTTTGGTGCGCCAGCATCAAGAAAGCATTACTGAATTCAAGAAAGCAGACCGGCAGGACCTGGTAGGGAAGGAAGAGGCCGAACTGCGTATCATCCGTGAGTATATGCCCAAGCAGATCCCTGAAGAAAAGCTCGCCGAGCTGGCCAGGGAAGCCATTTCTCAAACAGGCGCCTCCGGCCCCGGCGACATGGGCAAGGTGATGGGACTCCTCATGCCGCAGGTACGCGGGCGCGCAGACGGCGCCCAGGTCAGCAGCGTAGTTAGGCAACTCCTCTCAGCCTAACGTGACCCTCCACGTGATCCGGTTGTCGTTGTTGTAGACGACAAGGTGGAGGTTGTGCGAGGCGGCTGCCTACAGTTTGTCTATGACAAGCTCCTTCATTGCTTTCAGGCGCTGGGGGCGGTCCAGGTCGGGGACGTTGAGGTTGTACTGCGCAACACCCAAACCGGCCAGACGGCGTATCCGTTCGATGCATTCATCGGGAGTGCCCGTCATGCCGCGGTACCGTTCGTTGAGGTAGTCCCGTACGCCGTACTCCTCGGCCAGACGGTCGTACTCCTGCAGCTGTTCCATGGACGGCCTGCCGTGGGTCGTCAGATCGTAGGCCAGCGATAGCTTCTTGATCCCTTCTTTGTAACGGTCTGGGATGAATTTGCCCTCCAGGGTATAGCGGCCCAGGTAGTTGGCCTCGCGGGTGGCACCGCCCTGTTGCTCCAAAGGCGCGTTGCCCGGATCCGTGTAGACGTTGAAGGCAACATTCCACCAGATATCTAGGTCTGTCAGGGCGCGCCCCGCTGCTGCTGCACCCTCCTCAACCGCCTGCAGGGCGCCCTGCGCCACATCGGGGGAAGTGCCCGAGCCGATGATAACGCCGTCGGCTATTTCACCGGCGAGGCGCATTCCTCTCACAGCGATGGCTGCGATGTAGATGGGGATGCGCCGCTTGGCCCAGGTCAGCCGGGAAACGCCGCCCTGGTACTCGGCGCGGCCTTGGGCCAGGAGGTCGCGCACGGCAATGACATACTCCCTGAGAGACGCCACCGACGAGGCCCTGTTGCCCGCGTTGTATACGCCGCTGTTCCCAGTGCCGATGCCTATGCTGACCCTGCCGGGGGCAATTTCATCGAGGGCGGCGGCGGCGCTGGCGGTGACCACGGGGTGCCGCGTAACGGGGTTGGTGACCCATGGGCCAAGCCGAACGTTGGTGGTGTTGAGCGCGGCCACGGTGCAAGCGACCCAGGGGTCGCGGTAGAGTGCGGGTGAATCGGCGATGCCCATGCGGTGATATCCGAGGCTTTCCACGGCGCGGGCCCATTCGATAACGTCCTGATAGGAGCCTGGACGTGAACTGGTGGAGAATTTGACGTCCATTGAATCCATGCTATGCGGGTGAAGCGAGGAGTGTCAATTGTAGCCATCTATCCTCCCTGATATGATGGCTTATTGTGGAGAGGGATGATCAACCCTCTCCACCTTCTTGGATAGGGCGACCATTCAGGGACGGAGGCGCTAGTGAGCAGCATATGGGTTGTTGGTTCGGCGGCTGTGCTTGCCTCAGTCGCAGCTAACCTGATAATACGGGCGATTGCCGTACCGGCATTGGACATCTCCGACGAGTTCATGCCCATGGAGATACCTCGCATCGTGTTTTTTACTGTAATAGGCACGGGCGCCGGAGTGGTGGCTTTTCACTTCATCAGACAACGGGCCAGCCGGCCCGCGAGGACGTTCATCATAGTAGCCGTTGCGGCGCTTGCCGGATCCTACGCACCCAACTTGTTTCTCCTGTTCGCCGGGTCGCAGGACGCGTTCCCCGGGCTAACGGATTCGGCGGTTGTGGCGCTGATGTTCATGCATTTGGCTGCAACGGTAATCACAGTGGGGACTCTGGTGTGGTGGGAACTCCGAGGCAGCGGATGATTCGTGGAGATTCAGAACGTAGAAGAATGCACCAAGCGGAGGTCTGTATATGCCAAGAATGACCGGCGGTGAAGCTGTAGTCAGGGCGCTGGCGGCGGAAGGGGTTGAAGTGGTGTTCGGGCTGCCCGGGGTACAGATAATGCACATCTACGACGCTTTCTACAACAACCCGGACATACGGGTGATCTCCTGCCGGCACGAACAGACCACGGCCTATATGGCCGACGGCTACGCCCGCTCAACGGGTAAAGTGGGAGTGGCGCTGGTGGTGCCCGGCCCCGGCGCTTACAACGCCGCGGCCGGCATGTCAGACGCTTACGCTGCGTCGTCACCGGTGCTGCTGATATCGGGTCAGATAGAGAGCAACGAGATAGGCAAGGACTTCGGGCAGCTCCATGAGATCACGGACCAGCTGGAGTTCATGAAACCGGTGGTGAAGTGGAATGACCTGGTGACAAGGGCAGAGGAGATCCCTGAAACTATCCACGAAGCCATGCGACAGATGAAGACAGGCAGGCCGCGTCCGGTTGAGGTGGAGATACCCCCCGATACGCTGGGGACGGTGGCGGACGTAGACCTGGTGGAGCCGGAGGCGTACATCAGACCGGCTCCCGACCCTGCTGTCATAGAAGCCGCCGCCAAGCTGATCGCCTCGGCGGAGAGGCCGTTGATCTGGGCCGGCGGCGGCGTGAACCTGGCCGATGCCGGCGCGGAGCTGACCCGCCTGGCCGAGCTGCTCCAAGCGCCGGTGATCAACACGGCCGAGGGCAAGGGCGCCATTCCTGAGACTCACTCGCTCTCCATGGGAACAACGGCTTACAGCTGGGGGCCGGGGGCGGAGATATTCCCCCAGGCGGACGTAGTCCTTTCCGTGGGCAGCAGACTGGGCAGCTACCGCCCGGAGCCGGGAACGACACCGCGAATTGACCAGAAGCTGATCAACCTGAACATAGACGAGACCGAGTTTGGCAAGACGATGCCGGTTGAAATCGGTATCGCCGCCGACGCCAAAATAGGACTGAGCCGGCTTATAGCGGCGCTGCAGGGGCGTTCCATCCGCAACGGGTGGGACAGGGAACGGCTAGAGGAGATCAAGACAAGGACATTGAACAAGGTCAGAGAAGCAGGACCCAGGCAGGTGGACCTAGTGGAAAGCATAAGGGAAGCGGTGCCAGAGGACGGCTTCCTGATAGGCGGTATTACCAACATAGGCGCTTGGAGCTACCTGGCATACCCCGCTCTCAAGGAGCGCACCTTCATCACGTCGTCGTACATGGGGAACCTGGGGTTCGGCTTTCCCACCGCGCTGGGGGTGAAGGTAGGCAACCCGGACAAAGCGGTGGTGGCGTTGACGGGGGACGGCGGTTTCGCCTATGCCATGGCGGACCTGGCCACGGCGGTCCAGTATGGAATCAACGTGGTAACAGTGGTCTTCAACAATGGCGGGTACGGGGCATCGTACCGGGACCAGCACCGGCGGTTCGGAGGGCGGCTGGTGGGCACTGAACTGCACAACCCAGACTTTGTGCAGCTGGCGGAGAGCTTTGGAGCCAGGGGCGTAAAGGTGGCGCATCTAGAGGACACGGGCTCCGCCATCAAAGACGCCCTTGCTGATAGCAGGCCGGTGGTGATAGAAGTGGCGCTGCCACCTGAACTCGACCCGCCGTACTATTTAGCGCCGCCCAGGGAATGAACACGCTATGAGCGAAGAGGTCAAAACTCCTGCAAACCCAAGAGACGAGTTAAGACTTAAGCTACCCGAACCTGATGTGTCGGTAGACCAGCCCTGGGGTGACGATGTTCTCGGCCGGGTGGACATTGCTGGAAGACTAACCAACCTTATTCGAAATCAGTCAACGCCTTATGTCATCAGCATCCACGGCTATTGGGGAACAGGCAAGACTTTCTTGCTGAAACGTTGGCAGAAGGACCTGGAAAACCAGCAGTTCAGGGCTATCTACTTCAACGCTTGGGAAGACGACTTTTGCGATGACCCCCTCGTTGCGATACTTGGGCAATTATCCGAATACTTCAGAGAGGGAAGTCTCAAATCATTAGCCAATAAAGTTGGCGAAGTTGCGATGCCATTGATCTGGCAGAACATTCGAGGAGTTGCGGAGAAGCACACCGGTATGACCTTTGTTCTTGACCAAAGCAAGGGGAACCCACTAAAGAGCTACCTTTCTCAACGAGCAACGAAGGATGACCTAAAGAGATGCTTAACAGAAATGTCCGCCAAGGTCCGTTGTGAAACCGGGCACCCCATGGTCTTCATCATTGATGAACTCGATCGATGCCGTCCAACATTTGCCATTGAGCTTTTGGAGAGAGTCAAACACATATTTGACGTCCCCAATCTGGTGTTCGTCTTTGGGATTAACCGAGACGAACTTTGCACGTCACTCGAGTCACTCTACGGGAACATTGATGCGACAGTCTATCTTCGACGCTTTTTTGATATGGAGTTTATACTGCCGGAAGTGGATTCAGTAACCTTTGGTAGCCATCTGATGCGGAAATATGAGTTGGGAAAATTCTTTGTTGCGCTAAGCAGAGATGCCAATAGCAAGTTACACGCCGAGGATTTCGAGGTGTTGGACAAGTATTTTCCTGCGCTTTGGGGACACTTTGGTCTGTCACTGCGAGATATCGACCATTGCGTGAGGTCAATTGCTTTGGTTGGTAGGAACCTGGAACTGCGCCATTACATGTACCCTTGGCTGCTCGGCTTACTCATAACCCTCAAGCTCACGAATTCAACTCTGTATAGGCAGTTTAAGCAGGGCGACTGCCTTGGAAGCGAAGTAATGAACTACATCTACAAAGCAGCCGATCTTCAGAGAATAGATGGTAGCTCGGCACACGCGCTGAATGTAATCGAAGCATTTCTATATCAACTAGAGGCCGGGTTTGATGGTTGGGCAGTTAACACACCAACTGCTTTGAGTCAGCTACAGCTCCTTGAAAATGGACAGGAGTTGACTCATCCACAGTATCTGTCGAAGAGAACCATAGAAGGGGGTACCCAAAGAGCAGGCCGTCTAATTGATATAGCTCAATCTTGGAGAAGCTTGGATTTGGAATTTAGAGTTGTTAACTACCTGGCAGCTCTGATTGACCTTCATCAGGAACTGGTGAGGCGTTAGGGTTATGCAAGAGACAACTTAAAGGTGGCACCATAAAGCACACCACAACCGTCCCAGAGATGAAACAATGGTTAGATTATTCCCCAAACGGGCTGGAATAAGAGTAGTAGAGATACGCGGCATCATAGGCGCCAGCCTGCAAGCGTCCGTGTATCACGAGTTGCTGGACAGGCTGGAACGCGACCCCAAAGCGGGAGTCGTGGTGCTGGACATCGACTCTCCGGGGGGAGCGGTCAGCGCATCGGAGGACCTGTATCTGAAGGCAAAGCGCCTCTCAGAGAAGAAGCCGGTGGTGGCTTTCATCAGGGGCAGCGGCACTTCCGGAGCCTACCTACTGGCCTGCGCCGCCACCAGGATAATCGCGCTGCCCAGCGCCATAGTGGGTTCCATAGGCGTAATCTCCATGCGCCCCGAAGCTTCCGGCCTGTTGGACAGGCTGGGGATAGGCTTTTCGGTTAGCAAGAGCGGGCCGCTGAAGGATATGGGCGCGTTCTACAGGCCTCCCACCGACGATGAACGAGCCAAATTGCAGACGCTGATCGACGAGCTGTTCGAGGCGTTTCTGGAAGAAGTGGCGAAGTCGCGGAAGATGGAACTGGACGAGGCGCGGAGATACGCCACTGGCGAGGTGTTCACAGCAAGACGCGCCGCGGAGACCAAGCTCATAGACGAGACGGGCGACTTCGAAAAGGCGCTGGACACGGCGGCTGAGCTTGGCAAGGTGCCGCGCCGCGTGAAGTACCTGAGGCCGCCCAGGACGTTCAGGCAGAGGATGCTGGGCCAGTTTGCTATGTGGTCGCTGGAGGCCGCCCTGGATGGGACAGAGGCGGCAAACGTGCCCAAGTTATGGTATCTGTGAGGCACATGGGCGCGGAGATGACTAAGGGGCAGCACCTACAGGGGTTGCCGCTTCTTGGTATAATCCCGTGACTTGTAATGCGGACAGTACAGGGGATTGCAACAGACGCCAAGAGGCTTGAGATTGACCTATTGCCCGGGCAGTTGGACAACTTTCAGGCCTATACCAAGGAGCTGCTGGATTGGAACCAGCGCGTCAACTTGACCGCCATCACGGAGCCCTTCCAAGTGGAGAGACTTCATTTCCTAGACTCGTTGACCGTGTCGCTGGCCTTGCCGGAGCAGGTCAAGTCTGGCGGGAGCCTGTGCGACGTGGGCAGCGGCGCCGGTTTCCCGGGCGTTCCTTTGAAAATAGCCTTCCCCGGCATCAAGCTCACGGTTGTGGACTCGGCGGCCAAGCGCACCGGTTTCCTGGAAAAGCTGGTATCCGTATTGGGTCTGGCGGACGTGGATGTGATCAACGGCAGAGCAGAGGACGTGGGACGGCGCTCTGAATTCAGGGAGAGGTTCGACGTTGTGGTGTCGCGGGCGGTGGCCGAAACGAGGGTACTTCTGGAGTACACCCTGCCCCTGTGCCGGGTAGGCGGCCTGGTGATAATGCAGAAGAAGGGAGATGTGCAAGAGGAGGTGGATCGTGCGTCGAGAGGCCTCCGGGAACTGGGGGGTGGACGACTGAAGATGGTAGAGGTGCCGGAAGAGGTCCTGGAAGGGCAGCGAAAACTTGCCGTGGTAAAGAAAACATCGACGACGCCACCCGGGTATCCCAGGCGTACGGGGATTCCCGTCAAGAGGCCTTTGTGAGGCATGGAGAACCAACATAGATTCATCTAAGCAACAGCCCAAGTTCTCTCTGAAGCGAAGGTTTTTCTCAGCACCAACGCTGATATCCTTTGTCCTGGCTTTTGTCATCATCTATTTTCTGGCTTCCCGCTTTTCGATCAATTTAGAGGCGACCTGGGACACCATCCGCAGCAGTAATCCGCTGCTCTATCTAGCGGCGATGCTGGTGCATTACACCACGTTCCTGTTCAGAGGAGCGCGCTGGCGGGTGCTGCTGGATAACGCTGGGGTGTCGCAGACGGCGGAGCTGCCTTCTGTCGTCGCTTCGGCAAGGCTGGTGCTGGTGGGATGGTTCACCAGCTCGGTGACGTGGTTTCGCATGGGCGACGCTTATCGCGCCTATGCCTACACGGAGGAAAGCGGCGCGCCACTGGCCCGCACCGGCGGAACCGTGCTGGCGGAACGGGTGATGGACGTGATGCTGGTCTTTATACTGCTGCTGGCTGGCTTCCTCCTGGTTACCCTTGATTCTGAAAACAGGCCTTCTCAACTGTTGATAGTGATAGGCTTTGTACTGGTGGCCTGTTCCTTGATGGGATTGCTGGCCATGCAGATATTCTGGAAACAGGCAGCGGCCTTACTGCCCAAGCGTATGCGCAGAGCGTACGTCAGCTTCCACCAGGGGACCATGCGCAGCTTCAGGACACTGCCCCAGGTGGGTCTCTTTGGACTGCTGGGCTGGCTGTCAGAGGTAGGCCGGCTTTACCTGGTGGTCAGTGCAACGGGACTGGAGGTGGGCATTGGCCTCATTCTATTCGTCACCATTGCCAATGCGCTCCTCTCTGCGGTGCCCATCACGCCGGGCGGCCTGGGTATAGTGGAGTCCGGAATCGCCGGTCTGCTGACGCTGGCGGTGGCCGAGGAGAGCGCGGTATCCATTGCCCTGCTGGACAGGTCCATCAGCTACCTCAGTGTAATCATCTTTGGAGCCGTGGCCCTGGCATACCATCAGCACCGGGTGGTCCAAAGATCCAGGAAACAGGCACAGACAAGCGAACAGCATTCCACAGGAAACGGGCACACGGACAGCCATTGACTACCGCTTTTCTTTGTGCAATCCTTCCAGCGGAAAAGGGATGGGGCTTCCGGTTGCTACCCGTGACGTTCGCTCTGACCGTTCGTAGGTTGTGCATGGAAGAGAAGTACCCGACCGAAAAAAGAGGGAGCTATGGGTAAGAGACTCTTTGTAGGCAACATGTCCTTCTCCATGACGGAGGAAGACCTGGAGTCGCTGTTTGGCGAGTACGGAGAGGTCGTTTCGGCGGCTGTTATCAGAGATAGAGAGAGCAACCGGCACCAGGGCTTCGGCTTCGTGGAGTTCACCTCGGACGAGTCCGCCGGTGAAGCAATGAACAAGCTGAACGGGCAGGAAGTCATGGGACGCACCTTGCGTGTCGACGAGGCCAAGGAGCGGACCCGTAGGCCAAGAGCCGACAGCTTCAACGACAGGCGCTGGTAGGCCAATGAGTCCGGCTATGTTAAAGGCGGGTTGCAACTTACCCATGGGAGCACTTCTATGACCTGGGCCGAGGATATGGTGCAATGTCTCAAGGAAAGCAAGGTTTCTCTAATTGCATTTGTGCCGGATATCTCCATTGCCCAGGTAACGCAGCTCATGCAAAGAGACCCCTATTTCCACGTTGTTTCGGCGACCAGAGAAGAGGAGGCCATAGGCATAGCGGCGGGCGCTTACGCAGTGGGGCGTAATGCGGCTGTCTTCATGCAGTCCAGCGGCTTTGGCAACTCGATAAACGCCATCAACAGCCTGTGCATCCCCTGTCGCATTCCAATACCACTGTTCATCAACCTGCGCGGTGAGCTGAACGAGTTCAATATTGCACAGGTGCCCATGGGCCGCTCTACGAGGCCTATCCTGGACGTTCTGGGCATCATCCAATATACGCTGGACGACCCCGTAAAGATGCCCGCAGTGGTCTCCGGCGCTTTGAAGCTGTGCTACGCAAGCAGAGAGCCGCTGGCCTTGTGCATGACTCCCCTGCTTCACGGAGGCAAACTTGCATAGACTGGAGGCAACAAAGCTCATCCTGGGCCATCTTAATGACGAACCCGTGGTGGCCAACCTTGGCCCGACAACAGATGAGCTATGGCATGCCGGCCACCGGGACCGCAATTTCTACACCTATGGCTCCATGGGGCTGTGCTCATCCAACGCCCTGGGAATGGCCCTGTCCATACCGGACAAGGTCATCTCGCTGGACGGCGACGGTTCGCTGCTGATGAACATGGGCGCTATAGCCACCATAGGCCAGGAACAGCCGAAGAACCTGATAGTAGTGGTGTGGGACAACGAAGAGTGGGGCCAGACCGGCCACCAGACCAGCCATACGGGACGCGGCACGGACTTGGAACAGGTGGCCAAGTCTTGCAGCATTCCCCGCACCGCTACCGTGGAAACGCTGGAGGACCTGGACCAGGTGTTCCGGCAAGCCCTGAACGAGGACGGTCCCTGGTTTATAGTGGCCAAAATAGAGGAAGAAGAGAACCTTCCTCTGGCCCCCAACGAGCCGGAGATGACCCTCTACCGATTCAGGAGCACATTCGTAGAGCCTGAATCGCCGTCCCACTGATAGAAGATAAGACGCCACGCCTGAAAGCAGAGTAGTGTGGCTTCTCCAAACCCCGTATTCAGGTGCATTCGGATGCCTGCGATTCGGTGCACTAGCCGTCCGTGACCAAGCGCTAAAGCCACAACGGTACCCCGCTCTCAACGAGCTCTCGCCCAGAAGACTCCCCTGTCAGTCCGCCTATTATATCGTAAGTGTGCTACTATCTCTCTTGACATACGTGTAATTCTGTAATACTTTAACACTGCTAGCAGTAATTCACACTAGCAGAGGAGGACACCATGACAAGCGAGAGGTTTGCAGGAGACGTCGATTCATTGGTTGAGGAGGTCGAGCGGGCCGTACGTGACACACTAGGCGAGAAGGGGCAGACGGAGAATATTGACGACCTGGTGAACCACGTCAGCGAGGCCGTGAGGAACGCCGTCAGCGGAGACAAGGCTCACGATTTGGGCTCGGTTGAGAGAGAAGTCCGCAAGGCGGTCCGGGACGCGGTGGGAGACGAGGGGCAGGGAGAAGACACTGAAACCCTGGCAGATTGGATCACCAAATCCGTGCGCACCTCGTACAACCGAGGGTCGGAGCTAGCCGGGTCAGTTGGACAGAGCTTGAAGGATAGGATACAGACCATGGTGGGTGGAGTACGCGGGACCGGTAGGGATGGCGTAGTGATGGTTAGGGTCAACCAGGAGAGTCTGGAACGCATTGACGAGCTTATAGAGGCCGGCCTAGTAGGCAGCCGGTCGGAGGCGGCTGCCTACCTCATTGCGGAAGGGATCAAGGCGCGCCAAGGCCTCTTCGACGGGATATCTTCGAAGATAGAGGCCATTAGAAAGGCTAGGGAGGAACTGCAAAGGCTTCTTAACGAGGAAGGCGCACCCAGTTCTTAGCTTTCATCAGCGGCAACGAATCACCAATCACAATATTCGGAGGGAGAAATGCAAACCACTATCAGCGTCAAATCGCATGAACCAATCAACTGCGACGGGTGCGGCCATCCCATCCATGATGACCAGCCAATTCTATCCGACATACCCGATCAGATTCCCGAGGACTTTCCACTAGAGGCTTTCCGGCACTTTCACATCCATTGCCATAGGTGCGAGGCCAATAGCACCCCTTGTTATCAACTGTACGCCTCTCGGCAGGCCTCGTTTGCGGCTCAGGCCAACACAGACTGCGACCGGTGCGGCCACCCGATACACGCCGGCCAAGACGTGCTGAGGGATTCCTTCTTAACGTTGAACATAACCGGAGACGCTGGAGAGAAAAGAGGGGTAAGTGGGTGGTTTGCAGGTATAGCCAGAGCCCACAAGTCCGCAGTTCCTACTCCCTTCAAAGCTCTACCCTATTGGCTTAAGGAGAAGTTCAGAACGGCTGGACTTGGAACTGGCCGTGGGTATCGCACGCTTGCCGAACCCGAACAGCTCTACCTTCGTACTGTTCCTCGCTCAGTTCGAAATTCTGGATGGAAAGGCGTCGCCGATTACGTGAAAGGCAAGCACGCCAGCCACATCGAGTCGGTGGTGAACGCGCCCAGCAAAGCGAAGATACCCGGGAACACTCTTTGGGAGCATAGCTTGCCGAACTCTAGACGCGGCTCCGCTAACATGAAGTTCCTGGAGAAGATGCGCGCTCATACCATAAATGGAGCAGACACTGTTCGCATCATGGGTAAAAACGCTCTGGTTAACGCGCGTAAGGGAACTATATTGGGCGCATCGATAGAGGCTCCGGTGAGCGTCGCTGAGGCCGCTATATGCGTGGCAAAGGGCAAGATGTCCAAGAAGGACGCCGCCAAGAAGGCCACCAGTAACACCGTCAAGGCGGGCGCGGTAGCCGGAGCTACAGCCGTAGGGTTCACTGTTGTAGGTTCGCTTGGTGCTGCACCCGTCCTGACGGCTATATCTCCTGTAGTCTTACCAATCGGCGGGTTAATTTATGGCGTGTCTACTGTTCAACGCATAAAAGCAGCAATGCATGACCCTAATCCGTTGCAGCGCGTGTCCTTCTACTTCCATGCTAGTTGCGCAGATTGTGGGTCTGGCCTGAACTGCTTTGAGGAGTTCGCGGCTGAGATGAGTGGACAGCCTCTCCGGTAGTCCTCTTGCACGCCGCAAGGGATTCAGGAGCGTGGTCTGACCCAGGACTCGGCCCAGGCTAGGACCGCGCTCATCGACTCGCGGCCTCCGCGGTCATCACGCAGGGGTATGCCGGAGGCGCTCTTTCCGTTGATTACCAGCGACGCCTCCCTGGCGGGGAAGAACACGCTGTAGACGCCGTGGCTGCGGCCGTTGACGCCGGGGGGAACGTGCATGGGAAAGGGCTCCAAGACGCTGGACCAGGACATGAGTATATCTACCCCGCTGCCCTTGACGGTTTCGGTGGCCGTGCCGCGCACGTCGCCGCCGCGCTCGAAAGCAGCCTTGACGATGGGTAGGCCGGTATCGGCGAAGGCAGGATAGAGCATCGACTCGATCTCTTCCTGGAGCCAGCGAGCAACATCCTCGTTGTCGGCATAGACGGTTATGGGAGCATCGGTGATTTCGGTCTGAAGGAACAGGGCATGCCCCACCCCTGCCGGGGAGTAGAAGACGCGCCAGTGACTGGCGCGGGTGGTGAACTCGCCACCCTCCTGCTGGGCAAGTCGTATAAAGGAGTTCTCGCCGGTTACTCTTACTTCATTGGAGTCAATTTGCACCATTTGTTTGACCTCGCTTAGAGATGTACAAGAGATATTGTAACCTGAGAGTCGCTAATCAAGCCCATACCCAGCAATCAATGCTTCCAAGCCTGACCTGCCCAGACCGGTTTGCTTTACGCTAAGGATGGCGCCTAAAACCCTCTGATTAAGCGGCTGTGTCTTATCGGGAATCACGGTTGAACGCGGCATAGCTTCACCAGGAAAATGCTTTGAGAAGAACACTCCGTGCCTTCGTCTACCTCCGCGCGTCCATCCATCCATTGTCAATAATCTCATTAGCTGCCTGCCGGTTACTTGCAATCATTAACTCCCTACAGGCAGCATCCCCCAACGCGCCCGTTGTGCTTCAGGAGCATCAGTAGGTTCCTCTTCCTCGGGTATTGGTAATACCTTTGCTCCCTGCGATTTTAGATACTCGCGTGTGTATCCTAAGCGAGCCATTTCATTCAGTTGAAGATCAACAGCATCCGTCAACTCGGCTTGAAGCTCTTCTAAAGTCTGCGCCTGCGTTGACGTTCCAAGCTCAAGACAGGTGCCTATCCACATACCATCTTCCTGCTCGAACTCTACCGTTAAGACACTCATTTCAACGGGTCGGCCATCCAACTTTAGTATAGCGACCAGTATATCTCTCATGATTTAGCTCCAGAGACCTGAGGTTCTATCCCCTAACATACTAACAAAAAATCAACAAGAAAAAAGAAGCAACCTAAGAAGATTAATCTTACTACAGCTACCGCATATCCGCGCCTATCCCCGGCTGGCGCCGCCGACGTCGCGGCGGTGGAGGAGGTAGAATGCCAGCGCCCCGGCCACCAAGGTATAGGCCGCCATGACCAGCAGGGTATGGAGGTCGCCGGCGTAGTTGGGGGACTCCCCGCCGCCTATGCTGACCCCACCTCCCTGGCTGGCGAAGGCATCCATGCTGGCTACGGGGAGGAAATCCGCTACGTTTTGGAACCAGTCGAAGAGGGCGCCAAATATGCCGACCACGGTCTGCTCCAGGAAGTAGTATCCCACGCCTATGCCGATGCCGGCCGCGGATGAGCGTACCGCTACCGTCACCAGGGAGACCATCGCCACGTAGGGGAGCACGGAGAGCAGGGACCTTCCGAAGAGCTCAGAGACTTCACCCCACGGGGTGCCGTTTTCTAATTCCTCGGCGCCGGACAGCAGTCCATCAATTATCAGTCCGGAGAGCGTGCCCAGGACGCCGATAACCAGCAGGGCCGCGGCAAAGGCGAGCCAGGCTATGCCCAGCTTGGACGCCAGCACGTGCCACCGCCTCACGCCCCTGACCAGCAGGAAGCGCAAGGTCCCCCAGCCATGCTCTGTACCTATGAGGGAGGCAGTCAGGATGGCCACGAATATAAGGCCAATGCTCTGGCCAATGGACATGGTAAAGCTGGCGCTTCCGGGAGGAGTGATTAGGGAGTAGAAGCCTTCCACATCTTCCTGACGGCGCTGATCCCAATCCTGGCACCGTGTCACTCCACGTTGGACCGCTTCATCCGCCTCCGCTTGGCTAACGTTGGGATCGTTGACCATCAGCTGGGCGCTGAGTTCAGATACCTCTCCATCCAGCAGTGCGCTACAATGGACGAATATGGTCGAGGTTGCGGAGGCCGCAATAGGCTGTTCATCTATCCTGGCATTGGCTTCGTTGTATGCGAATATGGTGGCCCAGAGTGCCACTTGGGATATAAGGACGAGGACCGCCAGGAGGATGTAGGGCATCCAGCGGCGGCGGAGCTTGAACCACTCCCAGCGGATCTGGTTGGCCAGTTCCAGTATCACGCCTTCTCCTCCTCGGAGCCGGCGTCGTCGCCGGTGACCTCCAGGAAGTACTGCTCCAGTGAGAGCTTGGCAGATGACATCTCGCGCACGTGGATGCCATCCTGGGCCAGGGCAGCCGACAACTCCGAGGAGCGTTCGCTGGGAGCCGCGACGACGAGCGCCCCGTCCTCCGTCCGCACCTCGTCCACCCACTCCAGCGCCGAGAGGATGCCGGCGGCCCGGGCGTCGTCGGTGGTGGTAAGACGGACTGCGTCCTGCCCTTTCAGCAGGTCCTGTACCCTGCCCTGGGCGATGAGAGACCCCTTGGAGAGGATGGCCACGCTGTCGCAGACCTGCTCCACCTCGTGGAGCAGGTGGCTGGAGAGGAGGACGGTATGGCCGCTGTTGGCCAGCCCTTGTATCATGGTGCGAACCTCGGCCATGCCCGCCGGGTCCAGGCCGTTGGTGGGCTCGTCCAGGAACAGCAACTCCGGGTCGCCCAGCAGGGCGTAGGCGATGCCCAGCCTCTGCTTCATACCCATGGAGTAGGTGTTGAACTTGCTGTTGGCCCGCTCCGAGAGTCCCACCTTCTCCAGAAGCTCGTCTATCTCCTCCCTAGACCCCCTGCCGGCGATGCCCTGGAAGTAGCGGAGGTTGTTGCGCCCGCTGAGGTATGGGTAGAAGCTGGGCTCCTCCACGATTGCGCCGATGCGCCGGAGGAGATAGGGGTTGACCCCTTCCGCAGACTGCCCGAAGAGGCGGATGCTGCCGGACGTGGGCCTAGACAGGCCGAGCAGCATACTCATGGTGGTGGTCTTACCGGAGCCGTTTGGTCCCAGGAGTCCGAAGACGCCCCCGCGGGGTATGCGTAGGGAGAGGTTGTCCACGGCCGTGATGGCGCCGTAGTGCTTGGTCAGGTCGCTGGTTTCTATTACCCAGCCGGAATCGGTGATGATGCCTCCGTTGATAAATAGGGGCCTTTCGCGCCTGCCTCTCGACAGCGTATACAATAGCCGCCAGATCCCCGTCCTGTCAAACTAGAAAGGGTGGACGGGCGGCGTTTCTGCATACCCTGCGAGTGTGTTATTATCCCAGCCTTCAAGCCATATCGAAAGGCGTTTTGTCTGTCATGTCTAACCTGGTACGGCTCATGATGATAGCCGGCTTGCTCACCGTCGCCGTTGCGTGTGATAACGGCGCACCAGAGGAGCCGGAAGTCTCCACTCCCATGAGGATTGGGCTAATGCTCAACTTTAGCAGCGCTTCGGAGACTGTGGCCGACAGGAAGCGCGCCTTTGACCTGGCTATACGGCATATCAACATGGCCGGCGGCGTGCTCGGAATGCCGGTGGAAAGCTTTGAAGCGGACTCCACGCGCGACCCGCAGCTGGGGGTTGAGGCGGCGCGGCGCCTGGTGGAGACGGAGGGCGTCCACGCCATAGTGGGGCCCACCGCCAGCGCAGTGTCATTGCCTGTCGCAGAGATGGTCACCGGGCCGGCCGGTGTGCCGACCATCAGCCCCTCCGCCACCTCTCCCCAACTGACCGTGGCGGCCGACAACGGCTACTTCTTCCGCACGGCCCTTTCCGATACCGCCCAGGGGCTGGTGCTGGCCAGCGTGACCGGGGAGCGGGGCTTCGACAACGTGGGCTTGCTCTACATAGACGACCCGTACGGTCAGGGGCTGGCCCGCAGCTTCGAGGAGTCGTGGGACGGGACGTTGCGCGCTGTTGCAGTCGACCGCAATCAGACTACCCACCTTGCGGAGCTACGAGAGAGCGCGAGCGCAGGCGCCCAAGCGCTGGTGGTCATCACCTTTGAGCAGCAGGCGCTGTCCATCGTTCGGGAGGCGCTGGAAGCGGGCATCTACAGCCAGTTCACCTTTGGAGACGCCGCCAAGAGGCGGAGTCTGGTCACCGAGATAGGCGGCGAGCGGCTGGGCGGTATGTACGGCACGGCGGGGGCCCCTGCCCCAGACAACGACGCCACCGCTTCGTGGGAGGCGGCCTTTGAGGCCGAGTATGGCGCTCTGCCCCAGTCCACCTACGTCAAGGAGACCTACGACGCCACCATTGCGCTGGCCCTAGCTGCCCAGGCGGCCGGCAGCCTCAACGGCGACGCCATCCGTGACCAGCTGCGAGCCATCGGTAGTCCGCCCGGGGAGATGGTCATGGGAACTCCCGAGGGAGTCGCCGATGGCCTTCGCCTGCTCGCTGATGGCCGTGAAATAAACTACGAGGGAGTTGCCAACTCCCTGGACTGGGACGAGAACGGCGACCTGCTCCGCGGCTACATAGGTACTTGGAGGTATACCCGGGACGAACGCATAGAAGAGTTGGGTACCATACTCTTCCAGTACTAGCAGCGGGAGGAGGCCTCCAACTTGTCTGTTCGTGCACCCTGAGAAGGGCGCTAGCTACCTGACAGCCTGCGTCTCGGCTCCGGCAGGCTCCACGGCAATTTCCGGCTTGCGCAGGGCGGGGAAGAGGACGATTGTGGCGATCATTGCTCCCAAACCCAGAACGCCCATTCCCGCGGTGGCCCAGACAGGGCCCATGATTTCGGCGGTAGTGCCCAGAAGAACCATGCCAACCGGGCCCATGCCGAAGATGATCATCCTTATGCTGAGAACGCGCCCTCTTATTGAGTCCGGGACTACTATCTGAACCTGGGTGAAGTTGCTGGTCATGAAAACCTGGAAGAAGAAGCCCAGCAACAGCACCACGACCAGCGATAGAAAGTAGACGGGTGACAGCGCAAACAGAAGGACCAGTGTGGGTAGACCCAGAGAGCCGGCTATGGTCAGCACCTTGACTTGGTTGTGGCTGCGCATGGCCGCCACGATCACTGAGCCAAACAGGGCGCCGACACCCTGCATGGCGGCAAGCCAGCCCAGACCGTCTGCGCCCACGTATAGGACATCCCTGGCGAACACGGGCAGTATGCTCATGAAGGGGAACCCGAACATAGAAGCGCCAAAGCCCAGCATCATAAGGCCGAGCACCAGTTTGCTTTGCCTTACGTAGCTAATTCCCTCGGCTATGCTCTGCCACATGGACAAGCCGGCGTTATGACTACCCCAGGTAGCCTTGGTATTCAACGGCATCAGCAGCCCAATGGCCACCAGCAGCACCAGAGAAGAGCTGAGGAACGTGGTGCCCATGCCGAACACCTTTATGAGCTGGCCGGCCATGGCGGGTCCCACCAGCTGGCCTGCGCTGAACACTGTGGTGAACAGCGCCACGGCACTGGTGAGGTCCCTACGATCCACCATTACAGGGACAGCGGAGGTGCGAGCGGGGAAGCCGATTGAAAAGGAGATGCCATTGAGGAAGGAGATGACGAATATCTGCCATATCTGGATAACGTCGAAGATGACCATGCCGGCAAAGAGCAGCAATATCGCCATGTTGAATAGCTCCGCGTAGAGGATCACTCTCTTGCGGTCGAAGCGGTCGGCCACAAAGCCGCCGATTAGCGCGGTAAACAGCTGGGGCAGCATGCTAGCCGCTTGAACGGCTGTGACCAGAAAAGCGGAGTCCGTCATCTCAAGGACCAGCCAACCCCGCGCGATGTTCATGAGGAAGAAGGAGGTAATGGAGATGCTGGAGGCTCCCCAGAGGTAGAGGAATTGAGGATAGCGGAGCGCCCTCAGCGGCCCGTTGCTGAGGAACCCCAGGGCGGCTATGGTGCCAGGCGACGAATGCGGAGGCGCGGTATTGGCGGAGGTGTTTGCAGTAGTCCTATCGTCCAACTACACTTCCTGGAAAAGGGGTGAACCGGTATTATACACCCAAACAGGGCACTTGAGGGTTGCCTTCAGTAACGACTACAATCTACCCACTAGCTTCTCCAGGAGGCGTATATATGACAACCCGGACAATAGACCTTGCTAAACAGATAGGACGAGTGCCGTCCATGACGGTGGCGCTGGATGCGGAGGGCGAAAAGCGGTTCCAGGGGTTGATGGAAGACATTGTCATGGTGGACATGCACGAGCATCCCATGGTGTTTACGGAGAGCATGGACGATCTGCTGGAGTACTTCCGCAACGGCAACTACGAATGGGGTTACCAAGCCGCGAAGCATGGAGGCTGGGCTGCCGTGGGCACTTCCAACGGATTCCGCGGCGGCATCAAGCCCACGCACGCATCCTCCATGGACTTTGAGCTGGTGCTGGACGAGATAGGCCTTATGCTCGCCGACGTCAGCCTGCACAGCGACATTGCGGTGAAGGTTAGCAACGCAGACGAGATACTGTCGGCGCACGGGCAGGGCAAGGTGGGGTTTCTACCTACAGTGGAGCACCTATCCATCGGCAACCAGATACACCGGGTGGACGTGCTGTACGGCATGGGTGTGCGTATGGCGGGACTCACCTACTCGCACAAGTCGTACATTGGCGACGGCTCATACGAACGCACCGACTCCGGCCTCAGCGATTTCGGGATAGCGGTGGTGAAGCGCATGAACCATCTGGGCATGTCCATAGACCTGTCCCACGCCGGCCACCAGACGGCGTTGGAGGCCATAGAGCACTCGGAAGCGCCGCCCATCTTTAGCCACAACGCCGCTTACACACTGAGACAGACCAAGCGTACCGTAAAGGACGATGCGCTCCTAGCCTGCGCCAGGAATGGCGGCATAGTCTGCATCACGTCGGTGCCCAACTCCCTGAGCGACGATCCGAAACAGAACATCAACGTGGTGCTTGACCACTACGATTACATGGTGAATCTGGTGGGCATAGACCACGTGGGGATAGGCACGGACACCATAGTGGGCGACCACGTAGCCTATTCCACCAGGTCCATAGGCAGCAACGTGCCCAACGCTCCATACATGGACGGGCTGGAGTCTCCGGCGGACGGGAAGAACATCATCCGAGGGCTGATATCACGAGGATACGCGGATGATGAGGTGAGGAAGATAGCGGGTGGGAACGCTTTGGCCTATTTGAGGCGGGTGCTGAGGTAGCCTGGATCAGATGCCTCCAAGCATTGATATAGTCATACCCGTATTGAATGAGGAGCGAACGCTGGCTAAGACAGTAGGTACATTGCGTGAGTACCTGCCCAGCGCCATCTCCAACCTATGGCGGATCGTGGTGGCCGACAACGGATCGGAAGACGGGACGCCGGAGATAGCTCGCCAGCTTTCCGAGGAGTACTCCGACGTGGCATGGACGCGGCTGGAGCAGCGGGGCCGTGGCAGAGCGCTGCGCCAGGCCTGGCTGGAAAGCGACGTGGACCTGGTGAGCTACATGGACGTCGATCTATCCACCGATCTGAGCGCGGTGGCGCCCATGGTCAAAGCCCTGGAAGAGGGCTACGACCTGGCAGTAGGCTCCCGGCTGGCAAAAGGCGCCAGGGTAAACCGGCGGACCCTGAAAAGAGAGGTCATCTCTCGCAGCTACAACCTGCTCATAAAGGGTATGTTCTTTTCGAGTTTCAGCGACGCCCAGTGCGGCTTCAAAGGACTGACCCGCAAGGCGGCGCAGGCGCTGGTGCCGCACGTGAAGGACACGGGCTGGTTCTTCGACACGGAGCTGTTGCTGCTGGCGGAGAAACGCGGGTTCCGCATCAAGGACATTCCGGTGACCTGGACGGACGACCCCGATACCCGGGTGAAGGTGGTGAGCACGGCATGGGGCGATGTCAAAGGGCTGATGCGCCTGCGGTTCGGGGGGATTCCGAAGGTGGAGCGGCCCAACGGAGCGTAGACATCGTTCTACGTCTCCGTTTTGTGGAAGCTCACTTCCAGGACAACCTTCGTTTCCGATGTTACCCTGGCCCAGTGGGCGATGCGCCAGCCCACGACCCAGGCCACGCGATCATTGGCCATGAACAGGGGCGTGCCGTTGCGTTGGGATCGTGGAACGTGGGCGTCTATCATGAACTCTTTGAGGCTCTTTTCGTAGGGGAGTCCCAGGGGCTGAAAACGGTCGCCGGGGAGGCGGCTTCGCACCTTCAACTCTTCACCCAGGGCGTCCAGGCTTAGATAAGCGCAATAAGGGTTGTCGTGCTTCAGATCAGGCGGCCGGTTGCGACACTCCAGCAGGCGGATGGCCACGCGCCAGCCGCCGACCTGGGTCTCGCCGGGGACCCTGAGCATAGTTTCATCCAGAGCGCGGTTGGAAAGGGGCACGTTCTTGCCGGTAAGAAAAATCTCCTCATAGCTGGTGCCGAACCTGACGCCGCCGTGCAGTGAAAGGGATAGGCCGGCGCCCTTTTCGGCCAAATACTTCATCGCCTCTATCTGCGCCAGGTTCAGACTGGAAGCCTCGCCCGCCGCCTGGGCGTAGGCCCTGTGCAGCACATGAGCCTGCAGCGAGGGGTGCAGGGCTTTGAAGGCGTGTCTATCCAGACTAACTTCATCCTGCTCCACAACAGCCAGGGACGACCAGGCGGATGCCACCTGTTGGTCGAGATAGGCAACGTCTTGGGCCACGGTGCGGGCCAGTCTGAGCAGCGACTTCTTAACCGAAGGATTAAACTCTTCCAGCCGCGGCATCAGTTTGCGTCGGATGCGGTTGCGGGTGAAGCGCTCCTCCAGGTTGGACGAGTCCAGGCGAGGAGTCAGGTTGTGCTCCAAGCAGTACGCCTCCGTCTCCTGGCGGCTGACGTTGAGCAGAGGACGCACCAGGGTGGCCGAGCCATGCGAGGTGCGCCAACTTGATAGAGGAAGCATGCCCCTGAGACCACGGATGCCTGTGCCGCGCAGCAGGTGCAGCAACACCGTCTCGGCCTGGTCATCAGAGGTATGTCCCAGGGCTACGGTGGAGGATTGGGTTTCCATGGCAACGCGGGTGAGAAAGTCGTAGCGGGCAATGCGGGCGGCTTGCTCCCAGGAGAGACGCCTCCGGGCGCGCATACCGGCCAAGTCTATCTTATCCAACACAAGAGGCACGCTGAACTGAGAGCAAATACACGCCACGAATGCGGCGTCGGCGTCGCTTTCAGCACCGCGCAGGCCGTGGTCTACATGAGCGGCCCGCAACTTGAACCCGTGCTTGCCAGCCAGGCGGTGAAGCGCCAGGAACAGGGCCAGAGAGTCTGCTCCCCCGGAAAGAGCCGTCAGAATCACGGCAGTGGACTTCAGTAGAGAGGCAGCGCCCAGTGACTCCTCCACCTTTTCCTGTAGAGGACCGGTCTTCACCCTACCTCACGTCGACCTTCTACAGTGGCAACGCGGGTCACCTTCACCTGCTCTATCCTGACTCCACGCATCTCCGTGATCTCCAGGACAAAGACCTTGTGCAGTAACCGCTCGCTCTCACGTGGAATGTGGCCCAGTCTGCTCAAGATAAACCCGGCCACTGTCTCGTAATCGCCCTCCGGGATATCGATTCCCATGCGGTCGTTGGCTTCGTTGATATCCATTCCGCCTTCCACCTGATAGGTGTTGGCATCTATGGCTTGGAACTCTTCTTCGGGGGCTGCACCTTCTTCTCCAACGCGCCCCACAATTTCCTCGACAAGCTGTTTGAGCGTGACCAGGCCGGCCACACCGCCGAATTCGTCGGCGATCATGATCATCTGGTAGGAGGACTCTCGCAGCTCAGGGAAGACGCTTCCCACCATCTTGGTCTCTGGGACAAAGTAGGCGTCTCTGACCAGGTGGGTAACGTCGTAGTCCAGCGGTATCTTATCCATGGACATAGCACGGACCACGTCTTTCACGGAAACGGTGCCTATTACGTTATCCAGGTTGCCTTCGAAAATAGGAAAGCGCGTGTGCGCGTGCCGGCTGTAGACCTCAAGGAAGTCCTGAAGATTGGCCCCCTTCTCTAATGCTATGATCTCGGTGCGTGGCGTCATAACCTCACGCAACTGCCGCTCTCCAAAGAAGCGGAACACCTGCTCCAGCATATCCGCCTGTGGCGCCTCCACTTCGCCGGCTTCACGCCCCATCACAATGAGGGCGCGTATCTCTTCACCAGCGAACATGTTAGCCCCGGACACGCCGAACAGCCTGGCCACGAGCCGGGCCAGCCGCTCCAGAATCCAGACGGCGGGGAGAAGCAGGATTCCCACCCACTGCAGGGGTCGCACCGTCAGCAGAGCGAACCGCTCCGAGTTCCGGGCGGCAATGGTCTTGGGTATGGTCTCGGAGAAGATGAGGAGAAGCACGGTGATGATTACCGTGGACGCAATTACGCTCTCGCTGGGGCCAAGTCTGGTGGCAATGAGGGAGGTTCCCAGTGCAGCTGCAGCGGTGTTGGTCAGGTTGTTCCCGGTGAGCACGGTTGGCAGCAGCTTTTCCGGTCGACCCGCTATGCGAGCGACGCTTTCTGCCCCACGCACCTTGTTCTTCACCATCAGCGCCAGCTTGCCGCGTTGCAAGGAAAGGAAAGCCGCCTCCGAACCGGAGAAAAAAGCGGAGAGCAGCAGCATCGCCAGCACAAGGGCCAGCCAGATAACCTCTATTGTGTCCATACCACTCCTTGAAAAGCAAAAGACCCCCTAGAGCTTGCTAAGGAGTCTCTTTAGTTGGCATCAGCTATTCTATTTGCAAAACGGGAGTCCATGCCTCCTGACATTGAGGAATATAGCACTGGAGGAGGCGGGTGTCAAAATCCCCCTCTTCATTGCCCCGCAACATATCAGGCTAACAGAGTCTTGTGACTCTGAGGGATCCGCCTTCTAGGACGGGTCATTGTTGTATGGATACGGAAGTGTTATCCCAAACCGATCGCGGAGCAGTAGCATATCGCGTCGGTCGATTTCGCCGGGTGCATACCCAGCGCTCCCAGGTTGATCGGTGGCGCGCACGGCCTGTTCTTCAGGGGTCAAACATCGCATCTCTCTGCCGTTAATCAACCCGGTGGCTAAGAATCCAGCCGCTGAGAAGACCCATTCACCGCCGCCCCTGATCTCCTGGACTGCGCTGCCATTGCTTAGGAAACGTATGGGATGGAAGTCGACCCGGCGATCCAAAGCATCACGAACTACAAATCCCTGGGGTAACTCATCTGTCATCAAAGAGAAACCCAAGGCATGAGTTGTCCGTATAGCTATCTCTATGTCATCTGCTTTAATGATCACATCTAAGTCGTCGTGTGGGCGTGTTTGCTCTCCCAATAGCGCATCAATCCCCCAACCTCCGTACACCCACACGACGACACCGGCCGATTCGAGCGCATCTATCACTTCCACCACATCTGAAGCGTGCATCATGCTGGAAATTGTAGTGTCTAATCGCGCGAAGCTACAATAGCGAAAGCCTACGGCCTCCAGTCAGTGGACTGGCTGGGGGTTGGCTGCGCTGGCAGGTATAGAGAGCGGACGCGGACGGCGTTGTTGCGGCCAAGCTCCGCCAGGCGACGCAGGAACGCCGCCATGCGATCCTGGCCCCAGGTCAGGTACCGCCACCAGACCTCTTCGCCGCCCACGTTGCTGCGGTTGATGGCGAAGTTCGACCGCTCTATGGCGGCATAGGCCCCGGCGCCGCTCGCCACCACGTCCTCCAGGCTGGCGGGCAGCGTGGAAGACACGGCATCCAGGACGTGATAGGCGTTGTAGTAAAGATCCACAGTCTCTCCCTCGGCGGGCGCTCCTTGGACGAGCAGCGTCAGCGTATCCGCCCAGACGCTGAATCGCACGTAGCTGGGTGGATACAGTCCCACCGGGTATTCTACGGCCTGCACCGAGAACAGGACGTTCAGGGAAGAAAGGCTGATATCGCGGCTGCTCGCACTGGCGGTGAGCACGGCCTTCAACTCTTGCGGTGAAGCCGTGCTCACCTCGTTCAGGGCGCGCTGAATGTGACGGTCAAGCTCATCGTCGGTCCAGCGGTAGTTACCTGAGTCCTCGTCGTGCAGGTCACGCCGCACCCTGGCCCGCATTGTCGGCAGGTCCATGCGCTACCTCCTATATCTAGTCCTTCACTCCGGTCAGTTTGGCCAGCTTCAGCGTGTTGAACAGGGCTATTGATACGTACCATTTGACCCGTGTACGCGTGGCGTCCTTGGTCTCCAAGCTACCCACGCTCTCTACCTGGAGGCCGCCGGGCGCGGTTAGGCCGACCAGCCCGCCTTCGCCTAGCTGCGCGGCGTAGATGGTGGAGCAGTCCGTGCTGTTGCCGACTGTCTGTGCCTCAGAGATGTAGTCGTTGATGCCTATGGGTATGCCGTCGTAGAACTGCACCATTGCGCCGAACTCGTTGCGGTCGGTCTCAAGGAGGCCTCCGCCCGTGGCCCGTGACAGCGCTCCCAGCTTGCGGCGGGAGCGCCGGCCCATCAACAGCAGGTGCGGCTTGCCGCCCTTCACCGTGTCGATGAGCTGGTCCAGCTTGTCCAGCGACAGAGTCGCGCCGTTGGCTCCCATGGATACCGTCTGGTCGGTGGCGGTGAGCCCGTCGATGCCGTCAAACGACTTGGCATCGACGTCGGTGTCGCCATTGATGAAGGTGTCCTCGAACTTGTCGCGCACCGCCTTGGCCTTGAGCTCAATGACGGCGGCCTCCAGATCCTGGATGTTGGAACGAGTGGCTTTGAGGTAGTTGTCCACGTCGGCGTCTCCGCCGAGGATGGCCAGCGCAGTGGTGACCTGGGTAAAGGTGGGCGTGGACTCCGTCCAGGTATCGCCGACGTCAAAGAAGGCGGCGGTGGGCGCCGCGTTCTCCCGGTTGTATGTAAGGCCATTGCCCGTTATCTCTATGAAGGGAAGCTCCTGGAGGACGGGACTTTCCTTGATCACCGACTCTATGACCCCGGCGAGAAGTAGGTCGTTGGATAGTTTGGCTGCTTCGGTAAGTGTGAGTGCCATCCTGCTCTGCTCCTTGAATGGGATTTGTAGAGAGCAGAATAGGACGTACGTTCTGTTATTGGGAAGAGGGAGATGTCAGGATGTGTTGGATGTTAAAGGTGTCAACAGATACTTGCTAGTCTGATTAGGAATGCAGTATTTTAAGGTTGAGCAATAGTCGAAGTATTACTAGGGAAAACCGTAGGGTTATGGTGTTAAACATTGGGAATTACCCCCTTGTTGACCTCGCAGAACCAACCGGATGCCTCACTGCTCCCGAAAACGTAGTTTCAAGGCAACCCGTCCTTTTCGAAAAGTCAGCGCGTTATTCTAAGTAGACTACTTACCGATCCCCGCCCTAGCCACTCCCCTTTTCCAGTATGCTCTTGGGCCAGAAGTAGTCGCGCTTGGGCACCCCGGGGGAGCCGCCCCATATACCCTGCTTCTCTTTGTCCACGGAGTAGGTATAGGCGTTGTCCAGGACCTCCTCCTGCTTTGCCCACGCCCTGCGTGCATGGGCAAAGTGTTGCGGCATCAGCGATTCATCTTCCTCTTCCAACTCAATTGCGCGTAGACTTGGTACGTATCGGCTCAAATTACGCCTCCTAGCTTGTTCTCACTCTAATATCATATCCATCTGGCAAGCCGGCGCAACTTCTGGTATGTTCTGGCTGAGAAATCCATCCAGGGAGGACACGACATGGAGGGACGCATTCAGGTAGCGCAAGTGGAGGATCTGGAACCGGGAAGCATGACGATGGTGGAGGTAGACGGCAAGCCTGTGTTGCTGGCCAACGTAGATGGGGAGATCCACGCCATCAGCGACATCTGTACCCATGAAGAGTGCACTCTTTCGGAAGGCTATCTGGACGGTGAAGAGGTCGAGTGCCCCTGCCATAGCAGCTTCTTCAACCTGAAGACGGGTGACGTCACCGGCGGCCCGGCCATTGAGCCCGTTGAAACGTACTCGGTTCAGATAGAAGAGGGTGCTGTTTTTATCGAATCGGTATAACCTAGCTGAAATTGGATCACGGAGGATAAATAATGACCTTAGTAGGACGCAGTGGAATCCTGGAAGTCGGAAAGGACGCTTACGGCGTTGTCCATGAGAACGGAGCCACCAACGGAGGCTTCATCGTTGGAGAAGAGGGCGTCATTGTGGTGGAGGCGCTGGAGACCAGGAAGCTTACCGAAATGGTGAAGGCGGAAGTGAAGAAGGTGACGGACAAGCCAATACGCAGCCTTATCTGCACCCACTTTCACGGCGACCATTCCTTTGGGAACGAGTATTATCTACCGTCACACGTCATAGGCCATGAGCTGTGCCGCCGGGAGATCATAGAGAAGTGGGAATACTCCGTGGACAGGTTTGCCAGCCGCTACGACGACACAGACCCCGCGCAAGCCGCCGAGATCCGCAACGCTCGCATCACTCCTCCCGACGTGGTGTTCCACAACGAAAAGATGACCCTTTACCTTGGCAACAAGCGCATAGAGCTCTACTACTTTGGCAAGGCTCACACCTCCGGCGATATCCTGACCTATCTTCCGGACGACAAAGTCCTCTATTCAGGCGACGTGGTCACTGAAACCGGGGGACCTCCCTATACGGAGGACGGCTTCCCCGCCAGCTGGGTCAACGTCATTGAAAGCGTAGAAGAGCTGGACATACAGACCATAGTGCCAGGACACGGCACGCTGGGCGACAAAAGCATGGCCACCACGGAGCGCGAGTTCCTTGCTCTTCTGAGGGATGAGACCCGCAAGCGGTACGATGCCGGCGTGGACATGGCCAAGGCCATCTCCGAAATCACGGTGCCCGGCTTCCAGTCATGGTCCGAAGGGGCTATGTTCGATATGGCGGTGGACCGCTTGTACAAGGAGTTCGCAGGGACAATCTAGCTTCCTGAAGGAGGCTCCCCTCTACCGGCAGGTGGTGAAGGATGGATTTGAGGCGGCCTGGACTCATCACCCTTCGCCAACAGTGGCTATGAGATACGCCTCCAGCAGAGCATCTATGTCCCCGTCCAGGACAGCGTTGGGATCGGTGGATTCGTAGCCGGTGCGGTGGTCCTTGACCAGCTTGTACGGGTGCAGGACGTAGCTCCGTATCTGGCTGCCCCACTCGGCGGAGACGCGCTCCCCCTTCAGCTTTGCCTGCTCCTCGGCGCGCTTCTTGACCTCGATTTCCATGAGGCGCGCTCTGAGCACCTTCATCGCCGTCTCGCGGTTCTGGGTCAGTGAGCGTTCGTTCTGGCAAGTGACTACAATGTTCGTTGGTAGGTGGGTGATGCGCACCGCCGTGGCGTTCTTCTGGACGTTCTGCCCGCCGTGACCCCCGGCGCCGAAAGTGTCAATTCGCAGGTCGTCCGTATTGATTTCAACGTCGATGTCCCCTTCAGCTTCAGGCAACACTTCGACGAGGGCAAAGGATGTGTGGCGAGAGCGTGAAGAATCGAACGGTGAAATGCGCACCAGACGGTGCACACCATGCTCGGTCTTCAGGTAGCCGTAGGCCAAACGACCCTGCATCTCTACCAGGGCGCTCTTGATACCCGCTTCCTCCCCGGGCGAGGAGTCCAGAATGCGTCCCTTGTATCCTTTGCGCTCGGCCCAGCGCAGGTACATGCGAAGCAGCATCTGCGCCCAGTCCTGCGACTCAGTGCCACCGGCGCCGGCATGTACGGCAAGGATGGCTGTGCGATTGTCGTATTGGCCGGAGAATACAACGTCGAATTCAAGACTACGCAACTCCGATTCAAGGGACTTCGCCTCTTCATCAAGAGCTACTTCAAGGGAAGCGTCACCCTCTTCCAGGGCGATCTGCACAAGCTCAAGGAGGGACTGGGCGCGCATCCGGAAGCTCTGCCAGCTTTCCACGGTGTCCCGCAGCTCGGCGAGGCGGCGCATATCCTGTTGCGCCTGTTGAGCATTGTTCCAAAATTCGGGCTCAAGGCTGCGCTTTTCCAGGACGACCATGGCAGCCTGTTTCGTGTCTACCTCAAAGACGCACCATTAGGTGAGATACTCTTTCCAGCAACTGCTCTGTCCTGCTTCTGATGTCTTGCATTTCAACCTTCCATGACCCGTTGCGGGTCTATGATCCAATTAGTTCCATACGGCTCTGGGCCGGGCCTGCAACAGCTCTGCGCTGCGGTATACTACCTGCCGCAGCCTGATGGGCAAGTCGAGTCGGCTCAGGCATGCGGTAGCCCCTGCTGCTGGCTAGAACGTAGCGCATAGCGGTGTCCAGGTCAACCTTGTGACCTATTGAGACGTACACCGGGCTGACCTTGTCCTTGGTACGCAGTGCAACGCCGACCACCTCATCTTTGTCCTTCAGATATGACCAGGAGCCCCGTTCATCTCCCAGAGGGGCATGCTTGCCTCTGAGTATAGATTTGGCGCAGCCTATTGTCGGCAGGTCGGCCAGCACTCCAACGTGGCAGGCGATTCCGAAGCGCCTGGGATGGGCCAGTCCCTGGCCGTCGATGAGCACTAGGTCGGGAGTGATGGTCAGCTTTTCCAAGGCTCCCAGCAACACCGGCGACTCTCGGAAGGAGAGGTAGCCTGGGACGTACGGGAACGGAGGCACACCCTCCGAGTACCCGACCTCGACGACTTCGAGGTCGGGGATGCTCATAACGACTACGGCTCCCCTGGCAACGCCGTTGCTGTCTGCCGACGAAAGGTCCATGCCTGCAATGAACCGCGGGCTTTCAGGAACGGCGCTGGTCCGCGATACCCGCGAAGCCAGGTCGGACTGGATAGCCGCCGCTTCCTGAAGAGAGACATTCCAGGGATGAAGTTGGGGGATGTTCAAGGTGATTGCTCTAGATCAGACGCCAGCCATGATAGCAGTTGAGCAGTGGATGGTTCAATGGTATGCTGGCTTGGGTCGGGGCGTGGCGCAGCCTGGTAGCGCACCTGCATGGGGTGCAGGGGGTCGGTGGTTCGAATCCACTCGCCCCGACCATTCCATACTAGGCACACGGCTCAGTTACGCTCTGTCTGATCCGCCTATCCCAATTGTAGACCCGTTTCTTTATACTAATGTGTGCGGCGATGAGAGCCACGGCCACCTGGAGAAGAGATGTCACGGGAACAATACAAAAACGCCAACCGAGCATACTGGAATGAACTGGTGGCAATACACGCATCCTCTGAGTTCTACAATCTGCAGGCTTTCAAGGCAGGCGTCTCCACGTTGCATTCGATAGAAACAACGGAGATCGAGGATGTGAAGGGCAAGCATCTTCTACACCTGCAGTGCTACTTCGGTCTGGATACGCTTTCTTGGGCCAGGCTCGGCGCCAAAGTGGTGGGCGTGGACTTTTCGGAGAAAGCGATAGCGCTTGCGAGTTCGCTGGCCCAGGAGATGGATATCCCCGCACGGTTCATATGCAGCGACGTCTACGATTTACCTACCAAGCTGAGACGTCGATTCGATATCGTGTTCACCTCCTACGGCGTGTTTGCCTGGCTGCCGGACCTCAGCCCCTGGGCAAAGGTGCTGGCTCGGTTCGTCAATCCCACGGGCTTCGTCTACATTGGTGGATGACCACCCATACGCCAGTATGCTTGACGAGGCAGAGGACGGCACGGTCTTGCCCAGTTCCTCGTATTTCCAAAGCCCTGAGCCCATATCGCTTCCCCCCGGAGGGTCCTATGCCGACAGAACCGCGCCGGTGCTGAATGGGCATTACGAATGGCATCATACCTTGGGAGATCTGGTAGGCGCCGTGGTAGATGCCGGCCTTGTGATCGAATCCCTTCGCGAGTTCCCCGTGTGCTCCTGGCAGAGGTTCAGCGCCATGTCCAAAGATGAGGACGGCTGGTGGAGAATAGCAGGCGATCCGTTCCCGTTGACCTTCTCACTCAAGGCAAGGCTCAGAGCGGGTTAGGCGCAGCCTCTTAGGGTTAGCCGTTCCCCGGGTTCTGGGCAGGCTTGGTTGTTCTGAACGCAAGGAAGACAAACGGGATGGTCACGGCCAGTACCGCCATCATGACGTAGAAGGCCGGCACGTAGGTGCCGAAGGTGTCAAACGTCCAGCCGAGGAATATGGGTCCGGCCAATCCCACGGTTACTATCGCTCCGTCCACCACGCCCCAGATAGTGCCAAACGCTCTGGTGCCGAAAATGGTACCGGCAATGATGGGACGGGAGGGAACCGACATGCCGTGGAACAAGCCAAGGATAACTGCGAAGACCAGGGCCTGCCAGTAAACGGTTACGTTGGCCAGGATGAGCAGCGATATGAGCTGCCCAAACATGATAATGGCAAGGACACGCCGCCAGTCGAAGATGTCCATGAGCACGCCGGCGGATATCCTGCCAATTGCACTGACGCTGAAGGCAACCGCTACAGTGGCAGCGGCCTGTGTCCCGCTGAACCCTATACCCTGAAAGTAGGCTATCTGATGCACCTGCAGGCCGCCCATGCTGGCCTGCTGCGCCCCCAGAACTCCCGCAAGTGCCCAGAACACTCTGCTGCGCAAGGCCTGTTTCACCGTGAACTCGGAGGGTTGAAGGGAAGGAGCCGCAGTCCTGACGGGCACGGCCGCTTGCTTGTCTGAGGCCTCCGGCGGCACGTCGCCGTCTGGCAGGTAGCCGTAGTCCTGTGGCCGGGCACGGGCAACGATGGATAGCGGGATGCCGACGACAAGAACGCCAAGGCCCAGCCAGAAGACGGCGGTGCGCCAGCCCACTGCGCCTTCCAGGATGGATATCAGGATTACCGACGGGCCTCCCAGCGCACCGCCCATCATGGCCAGGCTGGTGGCCCGGCCTCGCTTTCTGCGAAACCAGCGTGCCACCACGACCGCCCAAGTGATGCCATGCGATGCGCCGCTCATGCCAATGGAGGCATAGATGAAAGCAGCGTAGAACAGCCAGATGTTGGCGGCAAGGCTGATGAGCACCATCCCCGTCCCTACGATGATCACGCCGACCAGGATGACCTTCCTCGGACCCACCCTGTCTACCAGATAGCCGATAATGGGAGAGAGGAAACCCGATTCCACCTGGCGCAGGGAAAACGCTCCCGATAGAACGGTGCGCGACACATTGAAATCGTTGAGGATGGGCAAGAAGAAGACGGTGAATCCCTGCCAGAAGGATATGGAGAAGTAGGAGTTGAGAAGAATACTGGCCCCAACGATGTACCAGCCATAGAAAATGCGGGGACGCCGTTTGTTCTGCCCAGAGCCGTTGACGGGCCCTGTTGGCGGGGTTGTTTGGATGCGTCTTTCTCCCTAGAACCGTTCGGGTATGCGTGCCTATCTTCTCTTCATTTACGTACTAGCTGAACTCTCTTTGTACAATTCTTTGTGCAACGCTGTCCTTAAATCTTTTCCAAGGAAAATAGGATGAATCCTCCTAGAGCCGACCGTACAATTAGGGAAACCACAAGCAGGAGCAAGAATAACATGGCTATTCCTAAGTTGCTACGTCGTCAAGAGGTTGAGGCGGCTACAGCCCTTAGCAGGGCCCATTTGTACCACTTGATGAGGACTGGAGAATTCCCAGAACCGCTGAGGATGTCCCGCAGGGCGGTGCGGTGGCTTGAAAGCGAGGTAGCCGAGTGGGTCATAACTCGCGACCGGGCTAGCGGAGATTTGGGCAAGTGACCGCGGCGGATATCGCCCACCGCTACAAACCGAATGCCAGGATCAGCGGTGGATTCTTCCGTATCCCGTGCCCAGCTCACCGCGGCGACGACGACAATCTGGCCATCAAGGACGGCGGCCAGGGCGGCCTGATCCTAAAGTGCCATAGCCATGATTGCACCTACAACACCATTCTTGGGGCATTCCAGGACGATGGTCTTGTGATCAACCGACACTGGACGTACCCGTCCGGCAAGTCCGTTCACCGCCAAGATTCTGGCGGCAAGAAATCCTTCAACAGCCCGGGCACCACCAAAGGCGTCCCCGTCCTCATCCGAGGCGACAAACCGGATGCCCTGGTGGTGCTGACTGAGGGTGAATCCGACGCGGACGCCGTAATGTCAGTAGCCGACGATGCCCAAGAGCCCATCGCAGTCGCCTGCTATGTAGGCGGGGCCGGACAGGCAGGCGTTGCCGACTACTCCGCGCTGAAAGGCCGGCGCGTTGCCTATATGCCGGATGCCAACGAACAGGGACAGACAGCCTTGCATCAGGCGGCAAAGGAACTAAAAGCGGCTGGCGTAGCCGAGATCCTGGAGATCCAAGCAGTCCCACACGTTGAGGGCGGCGGCGCAGCCGACCTTACGCCCCAGATGCTCCTTAGCTACATCGCGAAGGCCATGCCGTATGTGTCAGACCAAGCGCTGGAAGAGATGGCCGAGCAACCCACGCAGTTGCGGCGCATTGCCTGGACTTCGTTGAAAGATATTCTTGGCACCCCAGCCACCAATTGGCTGGTGGAGGGGCTGATCGCAGAGGGGTCCACAAACTTGATCTACGGCGCGCCGAAGATGGGCAAGTCGATGCTGGTCTTCGGGATAATGAAAGCTGGCAGCCGGGGCGGAGAATTCCTGGGCCATAAGGTAGAGCACATGAGAAGCTGGCTTTTCAGCGAGCAGAGCGAAAATTCTTTGTCGCCTCAGTTCAGGCAGCTTCAAATCGTGGAAGATGAGGACATTCAAGTTGCCCTACGGCGTAATCAACCGCAATGGGATACACCGGAGGAGCTGGCAGACCTCATCCTCTCTGAGTTCAACCATGCGGACCGTAAGCCCTGTCTTATTGTGATTGATACACTAGCCAGCTTCATCGACCTAAGGGACTCCAACGACTACTCCCAGGTGAACCAAGCTCTGGCTCCGATTGTTGAGCTAGGACAACGCCTCGGTAAGGAACATGGTACGGCGACGATCGTGACCCATCACAGCCGGAAATCATCCGGCGACGGAGCGGATAGCGTCCTGGGCAGTCAAGCCATTGCCGCCAAGTTCGATACCCTAGTGAAAGTCACGTTCACTAGGGGTGGGAGCAGCCGCAAGATTGCTATCCAGTCCCGATTCGGCATCGGCGATTTAGGCCCGGAGCTCGAGGTCACATTGAACCTGCCGGAAGGAGAGTACCAACTGCTGGGCAGCGCCTCAGAGATCGAGGGAGATATCATCGCGGCCGTCGGGGCGGGCGCACACACCACCGCTGAGATAAGGGACAGCTTGGCTTCAGATGCAGACGGAGGCGAACCGGTGTCAAGGCAGCGAGTTACCCGCCGGCTGAGCAATTTGGTGGCCGACAATCGGCTTTTGCGTACAGGGGATGGCAAAGCCACGCGGTACGATCTACCCCCAGGAGGAATCGAATCAATCGCCCTATAGGGAATACCACCGATCGATTGATTCATTTCTGTGATTTATGTGACCATGCAAGCCATATCCCAGGCTTGGTCACCAATCAATCAATCGCATCAATACTCTATAGGCGATCGATTGAATCGCTAGGCACGAAAACGTTGAAAGGTAGACCATGAATTACGAGGACATAGTTGACAGCGTGACGGGCGCGGTTGAGCGGTACAACGAGCACCGCTCCAAGCGGAAGCACCACCAGGCCGAAGAGGTCAAGGCGGCGCTGGCGCTAGGGTGATTAACCTTTATCCGCCTCTGGGCTACGCATGGGCAGGTTACATTTGTAACCTGTATTGGGGAATATGAGCAAGCAACGAGGTTACAACAGAACTTATAAAGGTCTCTCGAATAGTGATTTCTTGCTCATTGCGAAGGACGACAGGCCCCAACGAGAGATCGCTACAGCATGGGGTATCAGCCGACCGAGGGTTAATCAGATCAAGAGGGACTGGACATTCAAGCAGGATTCTTTCATCGTCGGGGACGCAGAAAAGGTACTTGCCAGGATGGTCAGAGCGAGAGTGCGGGTGGATTGTGTGATTACTAGCCCGCCGTATAATCTCGGCCTGAAACCCCGGAATGGCGGCACCAACTGGAATGCCAACAAATTGGCCGAGGAAGGATACGGTCAACACCAAGACAACATGCCGCGGACGGCTTACGTGAAATGGCAGCGCAGCATCCTGGGGAAATGCTTAGAGTTGGTCGGTAGCGCAGGGGTGGTGTTCTGGAACCTCAAACCGATCTTGCGCGACGGCATCAGCAACCTACACGCGGACATTCTCCAGGACATGCCTGTGCGCCAGGAAATCATCTGGGACAGAGGGTCAAGCAATAATCACGACGGGTCCGTTGTGCCTCCAACCCATGAAAAGGTCTTTATGCTCTGCCCCTCAAAGCGATGGAAGTTGCCCGATGAGCTCTATCAAACATCCCGTACATGGGGATCTGTGTGGCGCATTCCACCCGCAGTCAACAATCCTCATCCCGCGCCCTTCCCGTTGGAACTGGCCCGCCGGATGGCTCTTGCATCCAGGTCCGCTATCCTAGACCCCTTTGCAGGGGGTGGAACTGTGGGCATAGCAGCGCGTGAGTTGGGGCTACCTTTCTACTTGATTGACAACGACCCAGCCTGTAAGGAGATGTGGAAGGAACGCGCAGCGCCGAGCTGGACGGTGAAAAGCGCCGTCCTTGGCTGATTCGTGCCTGAGAGCTGAACCCGCCCCGGCCCGCGGCGGTTGCAGGATCGCCGTAGCAGCGTTTTACAGGGCTCGCAGGTAGTTGGCGATGGTCAAGGGACTCTAATGCGGTGTGGCGTAGCGGGCGACGTGGACGGCGGCATGGTCTAGGGCTTTCCGACACCCCCCGTAGAAATGGCAAGGGCGGCCGTGCCGTTATCCTCCTCCATTTCGTACATTTCATTCAGTCGTCGATAGATATCGGCCGATGAATAGCCGTAGCCACGTCTCAAGGCCACTCCAAAGAGCTGGCCTATAATCGTGCCGACGAATGACATCGACTCAGAGGCCGCGTAGGCGAGCTCGGCGGTGGTGAAGTACGCCGGGGGGCGTCCTTCGTGCTTTAGCAGATAATCCAGGATTTTCTTAATTGCGGCCGCTCGACGTTCTCTAGGCTTGGTCATGGTTCTCCTTTTGCCGTTCACGCTGCCTTCGCTTGGCCAACTTGACTAGCTCTTTCTGGTGCTGACGGGTGCAGTCCGAGCTGCAGGTGACGACGTGTGGCCACTGGACGCGGCGCTCGGCTGGGATCGGACGGCTACAGGCTGAGCAGTTGGCCACGTCCACCAGGGCGGCGGCGCGGTCCTGTGCTCGGCGCCGTGAAAGGCGGCGCTTGTGGCGCTTGCTGGCCTGCCGTTTGGACTGGACGCGCAGCTCCGAGCTGCAAGCGTCCGAGCAGGAACGGGCGTTGTGGTGCCGGCGTAGTCGGTCGGCGGTGATCCGTGTGTCGCAGACGTGGCAGAAGCGCAGCAGGCCGGCGGCGGCCTGGGCGACGTGGGCGCGGTGTAGGCGTTGTCGACGGCGCTCGTACCGTAGGGCGCACCGGATCGAACAGAAGGACCGCTCTTCCATGCTGGGCTTGCGGCCGGCGGCGTACCGGTTCCAGGACGGGATCTCGCGGTCGCAGGTGGTGTGCTTGCAGCGGCCGAGTCCCTGGGCGGCGGCGGCGCGTTGGTATTTGCCGGTCAGTCTGTTGGTCATGTCTCCCAGGATAGCAAGCGCATGTCATAGTGTCTATTCACGGGATAGACAGAACTACAGTCTATGGCTAGTGTGCTCAGCTGCTCTAGGTATGGACGGCATATCGGGAAACGGATAGACAGCCATTCGACTTGATAGGCACAGGCCACAACGAACCAGGCAGGGTTGCCAAACGTTCTCAGGCGTGGGCGGTCATGGCCATAGGGTCGGTTGCATCGTATACAACCGATCAAAAAGCAGGGGTCTATATGCATATCGTAAGAGAACTATTCTCACTGACTTTAACGACGTGCTGTGCTACCCTTGGGGTCATGTCCCGATCGATTCGCCGCCGTCACTACCACGTCTACCAGGACGGGCGCTCTGTCGCCATCATCCAGGATAGGCAACAGGCTTGGCGACGTGTCTCACAGCTAGCGGCCGCTGCACCTGAGACTACAGGCTGGAACGTCCTGGCCTGTCAGGGTCAGCCATGCCGTCCGTACCTACAGGGTATCTAGCTCTCGGCATTCCGTGCCAGCATCTTCCAGGCGTACGCACCTAGCGCCACGTTCATCAGCATCACGGCCGCGGCGAAGGGCTCACCGAATCCCAGCAGCACCGGTCCCCAGTTGGCCCATCAGCAGAACCAGGACGCCACCTAGTGGGCCACGTGCTCTCAGGCATGGTGATAGGATAGGAAGACAGATCACAGAAAGGAGTAGCAATGTTAACGCCAGAGGACTTCGAGGAATTGAAGCCCACATTTGAAGAGATCCGCCGGCTCTTGAGCGCTGCCCGTATTGCTGGCCAACGCTATGGGAAACTTGAGGAGGCCTATGGCTACTATATCGTGGCCTTAGGCCACATGGAGAACCTTGTGGACGAGGTAGAGAAAAAGCAGGGCCACAAGGTGATGGATGTATTGAAGCGGGTGGGGAACGTCGCCAATTCTCCCGAAGGAGCGGGGACCATTGGCGCAGTTGCCGCAGGAGCATCAGTCCCAACTCTCGTCACAGGTCTTGGGGGATTCGGAATAGCGGCCGGCGGAACTGCCTTTGGAGTCGCTGGGATAGCCGGTGCGGCGATGGCAACAGGGGGAGCTGCACTTGCCGGTGCAGCTGCCGCTTATCTGGTCTACAAAGGTGGTGCTGCAACACTGGAGACCGAGTTGGGGCAGAAGGCCAAGGATCGAGTCGTCACGACAGGTAGAGAATCTTTGGAGCAGGCGAAGTACGTGGGGCGAGGTGTACGTCAGAGTCTCGGCAAGGTTCGAGACAGGTTCTCCAAATCGACGGAGAACGATTTGCCAGAGTAGTAGGCGCATGTGTCACAGTTGCGACTAACTGTTACTATCGGGCTTATGAAGCAGCACTGGCACTACTGGACAAGCGGACCGGCTCTCGGCTTGCAAGAAATCCAGCCAGGCGACCCAACCGACGCTGAGCTGGTCTCGGCTCAAAGCCGCCAGTCCGTCCGGCGCGTGCCTACAGTTGCACTGGTGCGCGATCCTGTAGCCTACGACTACAGGAAGAAAGCCGAGCGGGCTGGCCAGAAGACGGGCCTACGCTTTCGAGTTTTCCTCTGTACCGAAAGTGCGTGTTAGGAGGCGGAGTGCACCTTCCCCAGTTCTGATGCCTATTGCAGTCATACTTGCCCAATTGCGATAATCGAAGTAGACAGTGTCTACTGGCGGTAATCACCAGACGGGCATATGCACTACGAAGGAGAAGCTAATGGCCAAGACAGCGAGGTTCGACGGCGGTGCCTTCTTCGCCGCTCTAGACGCAGAGAGGCAAGCCCGCCATTGCACCTGGAAGCAAGTGGCGGCGGAGTGCGGCATCAGCGCCTCCACCTTGACCCGAATGTCTCAAGGCAGGCACCCTGACGTGAATGGTCTCGCGGCGCTGGCTGCGTGGTCAGGGCTGGACATGGACCAGTTCGTCAGGAGCGCCGCCACCAAGGAAGAGCCAGAGCCCTTGGCCGTGATCTCGTCCTGTCTCCACTCGGACCCGCGCCTCAATGAGGAAGCGGCCATTGCCCTTGACCAGATGGTGAAAGCAGCATACAGGAGCATGACGAGCCAATGACTAGCCTCAACATCAGCAGTTTCATATGGGGTATCGCGGACGATGTGCTGCGGGATGTATACGTCCGGGGCAAATACCGCGACGTCATCCTGCCCATGACGGTCATCCGACGCCTTGACGCCGTGCTGGAACCGACCACGGACGCCGTGCTCCACATGAAGGAGCAACTGGACGCCGTCGGCATCACCAACCAGGACCAAGCCTTGCGCCAGGCTTCGGGCGAGGCCTTCTACAATGCGTCGCCCTTCCGGCTGCGTGACCTCACCTCCATCGGCCAGCAGCAGAAGCTTCGAGCCGACTTTGAGGCCTACCTGGACGGCTTCTCGCCAAATGTTCAAGAGGTACTGGACAAGTTCAAGTTCCGCAACCAGATTCCAACGCTGGTGGAGGCGGACGCGCTGGGGTTCCTGATAGAGAAATTCCTTGATAGCTCAATCAACCTCAGCCCCAAGCCTGTCCCGAACGGGGACGGCTCGGTGCGGCTGGAGGGACTGGATAACCATAGCATGGGTACGGTCTTCGAGGAGTTAATCCGACGCTTCAACGAAGAGAACAACGAGGAAGCCGGGGAGCACTTTACACCGAGGGACGTGGTGCAGCTCATGGCGCGCCTCATCTTCCTGCCCGTCGCTGATGAGATCAGGTCCGGCACTTACTTGGTCTACGACGGCGCTTGCGGCACCGGCGGGATGCTGACGGTTGCCGAGGAGACTTTGGCGCGGCTGGCTGATGAACATGATAAGGAAGTGTCTGTCCACCTGTACGGCCAAGAGGTCAATCCAGAGACCTACGCCATCAGCAAGGCCGACCTGATCCTCAAGGGAGAAGGGAGCGAGGCCGACAACATCAACTATGGCTCCACTCTCTCTTCTGACGCCTTCCCCGCCAGCGAGTTCGACTTCATGCTCTCCAACCCGCCCTACGGCAAGAGCTGGAAGACCGACCTTGAGCGCATGGGAGGCAAGTCCGGCATCAAGGACCCCCGCTTCGTCGTGGAGCACAACGGCAACCCTGACTACTCCCTCATCACTCGCTCCAGCGACGGCCAGCTGATGTTCCTGGCCAACATGCTAAGCAAGATGAAGCACGACACGCCGATGGGCAGCCGCATCACCGAGGTACACAACGGCAGTTCTCTCTTCACTGGCGACGCTGGGCAGGGCGAGAGCAACATACGCCGCTGGATCATTGAGAACGACTGGTTGGAAGCCATCGTCGCCCTGCCACTGAACATGTTCTACAACACCGGCATCGCCACCTACATCTGGGTGCTCAGCAACCGCAAGGCGGTGCACCGCCAGGGCAAAGTGCAACTTATCGACGCCACCCAGTGGTACAGACCCCTGCGCAAGAACCTGGGCAGCAAGAACTGCGAGCTTTCTGATGAGGACATACACCGCATCTGCGACGCCTTCCTTGCCTTCGAGGAGACGGAGCAGTCGAAGATATTCCCCAACGAGGCCTTCGGCTACTGGAAGGTCACCGTGGAGCGGCCCCTGCGCATTGAGGGCATCGACCAGGAGCGCTCCTACACCGCCAAGGAAATCAAGGTGCTGAGGGACGAAGGCAAACGCACGGAGGCTGCGCCACCGGTCGTCAAGAAGGTCCACAAGGGAGTGGAAGCCGACCCGCTGCGCGGCCTGTTCCCCGGCACATGCAAGGGCGAGCCCGCCGTAGTGGAGTACGAGCCGGACACCGACCTCCGGGACACCGAGCAGGTGCCGCTTCTGGAAGAAGGTGGCATTGAGGCCTTCCTGCGCCGCGAGGTGATTCCCTACGCCCCGGACGCCTGGTACGTCCCCGACAGCGTCAAGGTGGGCTACGAGATCAGCTTCACCCGCCACTTCTACAAGCCGCAGCCGTTGCGCCCCTTGGAGGAGATACGGGCTGACATACTGGCACTGGAGCGGGATACGGAGGGGTTAATGGCGGAGATTGTGGGAGGATGACTCACGATGGTTAGACAACCGAATACACCACTAGACGCGCAGAAGTCGATCACACTCAAGCTCAGCGAGCCAGTGATTAACTCGGAAAATCCATGGGCCGACGACCTCCTTGCCAGACAGCAGATTGCCACACGGCTCACGAACCTTGTTGCCACCCAAGAGCCGCCGCTGACCATCAGCCTCCATGGGCAATGGGGAACAGGCAAGACCTTCATGCTCAAGCGCTGGCAGAAAGACTTGGAAGGTACGGGCTTCAAGGCTATCTACTTCAACGCGTGGGAAGACGATTTTTGTGACGACCCTCTCCTTGCGATACTCGGTCAGATGACAGAGACTTTCAAGGAAGGCAGCCTCAAAACACTAACTCAAAAGATAGTTACAACTGCAGTGACGCTATTCAAGAGGAATGCACTGAGCGTTTTGTCCAATAAGATCGGGATAACGCTTGATACTGAGCAAAATGAGAGAGATCTCTTAAAGGAGTACTTCAACGAAAGAGCGACAAAGGATGAATTGAAAGAACACCTAGCGAAATTGTCAGCAGCAGTAAGCCATGAAACCAAACATCCCCTAGTCTTCATTATCGACGAGCTAGACAGATGCCGCCCAAGTTTTGCGATTGAGCTTCTGGAAAGGGTCAAGCACATATTCGATGTTCCGCACATGGTGTTCGTCTTTGGTCTCAACCGAGATGAACTTTCCAAGTCATTGTCTTCAGTCTATGGTGATATCAACACGGACGTTTACCTTCGACGCTTCTTCGACTTTGAGCTCAATCTCCCGGAGGCGGACTCTCGTGGCTTTGCCACACAGTTGATCGATAGGTTTCAAATTGCTGACGTCTTCCAACAACTTGCTGAGGCTGCCCGTGACCGAGCGCCCCTTCACGACTACGATAACTACAGAACAGTCTTCCCGAAGCTATGGGCCGCCTTGGGGCTTTCTCTTCGGGACATTGATTACGGCATCCGATTGCTTGCTCTTCTAGCAAAGAATGTCCCCGTCGGGGCCTTCACCCATCCGTTCTTACTCGCTGTTCTCATAGCAATGAAGTTCAAGAAGCCTGAATTCTATCGTTCGTTGATATCAGGAAACTTTCGGACGAGCGAGATTATGGACTATATCGATGACGAAGCATCAAGGCGAACTTCGACCGATGAAGCTCTCTCTCGTCACTTGGATAGGATTGAGGGCTTCCTCTACTGCGCTGATATAACAAACCGTGACGACCAAAGGCGCGGCGAGAATGCCCGTACGGAGCTCTTGAGATTGTCGCAGGGCGATGTGGAATTTGGGTTTCAAATTGTCTCTCGCCGGGCGCAGAGTGCGGATCCAGAACATTATTCACGGATTATTCAGGCGATTGAAGTTGGCGATGGACTAGGGATTACCGGCGATACATTCGGTGATTTGGCGACACTCATTGATGCATACCAGATGCAATTGAGACGTTAGGAGTCAACCTTGAGCACCACGCCCCAATCCTATCCCGCCTACAAGCCCTCCGGCGTCCCCTGGCTCGGCGACGTGCCGGCCCACTGGGAAGTACGACGACTTAGGTCGGTTGCCGATGTGATCAACGGTGCCACGCCTTCCACCAACGTCCCTAACTATTGGGACGGCCACATCCTGTGGGTCACCCCAGATGACCTGGGTAGACTAAGGAGTCGTTACGTCACTGACAGCGCACGTCAAATAACGGAAGAAGGCTATAGATCGTGTGGCACTAGCATGGCACCAGCCAACAGCCTAGCAGTCTCGACGCGCGCGCCTATTGGCCACTTGGGAATCTTGCAGTCAGAGGGCTGTGTAAATCAGGGTTGTCGGCTACTGATACCGGGTGCTTCCATTCAGGTTGAGTACCTGCACTATACTCTCAGCACCGGCCGCTCTGACCTCGCGTCTCTGGGACGGGGCAGTACCTTTACAGAGTTGTCGCGTACGCAGTTGAGTGCATTCCGATTCCCTCTCCCACCGCTCCCCGAACAGCGCGCCATCGTGCGGTACCTGGACTACGTGGACCGACGCATCCGGCGGTACGTCGCCGCCAAGCGGAAGCTCATGGCACTGCTGGAGGAGGAGAAGCAGGCCATCGTCAACCAGGCCGTAACCCGCGGTCTGGACCCCAACGTCCGCCTCAAGCCCTCCGGAGTCGAATGGCTCGGCGACGTGCCGGAGCATTGGGAAGTGCGACGGTTACGGTCACTCGCAAGTATTGGAACAGGTGGACGGGATACGATCAACCGGGAGGATGACGGTCAGTATCCTTTCTTCGTGCGATCTCAATCCGTCGAGAGGATAAACACGTGGTCTTTTGATGGTGAGGCGGTGTTGACGGCTGGAGATGGAGTGGGTGTGGGCAAGGTGTTCCATTACGTCAACGGGATGTTCGACTACCACCAGCGTGTTTACAAGTTCAGCAACTTTAGACACATTGCAGGGAAGTACTTCTTCCACTACTTCAGGTCTACGCTACGCAATGAGGTCTTTCAAGGAACAGCGAAATCCACCGTAGACTCTTTGCGGCTTCCCATGTTGCAGAACTTTCCAGTCGCTTTTCCACCCCTTCTGGAACAACATGCCATCGTCGAGAACCTTGAAGATACAACCGCCAGCGTAGACCCCGCCATCACCCGCGCCCGACGCCAGATTGAGTTGATCGAGGAATACCGCACCCGGCTCATCGCGGACGTGGTGACGGGCAAGCTGGACGTGCGAGAGCAGGCGGCGCCTCCAGAGAGTCCCGCTGAGTGCAACGAGGGGAACTTACAGTGATAGACATAGATTCTGTTGATGAGCGCAGACGAAACGGAACGTTGCGGCCTGAAGTGGCTCACATCTTAGAGTTGGTTGAGCTCCCCCGACACATTCCTGACATATGTAGGATCGCAGAACGCCTTGCTTTAGGTGACAAGTCTGTCATCGACGATCTAACCGTTATTGACAGAACAATTCCCGGACTGGGCTTCGTAGACATCAACGAGCGAACTCCTAGTGGTTCCTATACTGGTGTGTATCAAATTTCAGACAGACCGATCTTCAGAGGAATCCAATACGTGGGGATGCATTTGGGCATGAACAACATTGAGTGGCTTTGTCGAACCATAGTTGAGGATTCTTGTTACCACCTTGAAAACAGTCTAAAGCGCCGATTGAGTATTCGTGAGGACCAGCATTGGTCCGTAGGTGTAATCTTGAACACTCCGCAGGGCAAGCGGCTAAATGGATCGTTGCGAAAGCCATTAATCGTATTGAACCGAGCGGTGTATAACAGGGCGAAGCATACCATTGAGATGATTGATCTCAACTCGCATATGTTCTCAGCCGCGGACGCGATCGCCATCTATTTGTGCTGTCGTGCGATGGGTGCGAAACTAATCGGTAAGTTGGGCCTCAAAACGAACTATGGAATCCCAATATTCCCAGAGATGGAACCTGATGCGGAGACGTAGGACGTCAGCAACCGAAAGAGAGGTGACCGTATGACGGACTGGAGCAAGTGCCCGGCGGTTGAGAGCGTGCCCGGCAAGGTAAGCGGGGCCTGGGTGTTCAAGGACACGCGGTTGCCGGTGTCTGCCCTTTTCGGCAACCTTGCGGAGGGCGCAACTGTCCACGACTTCATCGAGTGGTTCGGCGGCGTGGACGAAGCGCAGGTGCGGGCGGTCTTGGAGTTCGTAGTGCAAGACCTTGACGCCAAGGTCGCTAAGGTCTCGCATGCGACTTCTGTTTGACCACAATGCGCCCCGGCAGCTTCGCCCTCACCTCGTCGGTCACGATGTTGACGTGGCGGAAGAGCGCGGGTGGGCGACGCTTGTCAATGGTGAATTGCTGGACCGGGCGGAAGAAGCAGGGTATGAAGTCGTGATTACTGCGGACAGGAACATGCCATATCAGCAGAACATCGGGAGCCGAAGCCTCGCGCTGATCGTTCTCGGGGCGAACCGGTGGCCGCTCATCGAGCCAAGGATCGAGGATATTCGCGCCGCCCTGGATGAGATCCAGCCCGGAGAAGTGCGGGAAGTCCACATCCCGATGAGAGGCGAGACATAGCGTGACCACCGACACCAGCGAGAAAGGGCTTGAGCGCCTCATCTGCGAAGCGCTAACAGGCGCTGCCTGCGATCCGCCGCAGGCTGGTGCGGTCTATGAGCGGCCGGCAGAGTACGGCGTGGGCTGGATATGCGGAGACCCTCAGGACTACCACCGGGAGTACTGCGTAGACCTGACGCAGCTATCCGCCTTCTTGCGAGCCACCCAGCCCGTAGCCGCTGAATCGCTTGGCCTAGACGAGGACGGCCCGACCCGGCGCAGATTCCTGGCTCGGCTGCAAGGTGAGATAACCAAGCGCGGCACTATAGAAGTGCTTCGCAAGGGGATCAAGCACGGGCCACACCAGATCGACCTGATGTACGGCACTCCGTCGCCGGGCAACGAGAAGGCTAGGGTTCTATACGGGCAGAACCGCTTCAGTGTGACCCGTCAGCTCCGCTACAGCAACGACAACGCGCAGCTTGCCCTGGACCTGTGCCTGTTCATCAACGGCCTGCCCGTCGCCACCTTCGAGTTGAAGAACAGCCTGACTAAGCAAACGGTGGATGACGCCGTAGAGCAGTATAAGCGGGACCGCAACCCCAGGGAGAAACTCTTCGAGCTTGGCCGCTGCCTCGCCCATTTCGCCGTGGACGACCACGAGGTGCAGTTCTGCACGCATCTCAAGGGCAAGGCGTCATGGTTCCTGCCCTTCAACAAGGGATGGGACGACGGCGCGGGCAACCCGCCTAACCCCAATGGCCTCAAGACCGACTACCTGTGGAAGCAGGTGCTCACCCGCGACGGTCTCACCAACATCATCGAGAACTATGCCCAGATCGTGGATACGAGGGACGACAAGACCGGACGCAAGAGGCGAGAGCAGATATGGCCCCGCCACCACCAACTGGACGTGGTGCGCAGGCTGCTGGCCGATGCTTCCGGTAAGGGAGTCGGCTCCAGGTACCTGATTCAGCACTCGGCGGGAAGCGGCAAGTCCAACTCCATCGCCTGGCTGGCCCATCAGCTGATAGGACTGAAGCGGGACGATGCGACTATCTTCGACACCGTGATCGTGGTCACGGACCGCAGGGTGCTGGACAGGCAGATACGGGACACCATCAGGCAGGTCGCCCAGGTCGGCTCTGTCGTGGGTTACGCCGAGACCTCCGGCCACCTGCGTCGGCTGCTCCAGGAGGGCAAGCGTATAGTCATCACCACGGTGCAGAAGTTCCCCTTCATCCTGGACGCCATCGGCAACGAGCACCGGGTCCGCAGGTTCGCCGTCGTCATAGACGAGGCCCATTCGAGCCAGGGCGGGCGGACGTCGGCGTCGGTGTCCATGGCTCTGGGAGAAGCGGGCGCTGAGGAAGAGGACGAGACCACCGAGGACAAGGTCAACCGGCTTATGGAGTCCAGGAAGCTACTGTCCAATGCCAGCTACTTCGCCTTCACCGCCACGCCTAAGAACAAGACCTTGGAGATATTCGGCACACCCGTTCCTGAAGGCGAGAATACGAAACACGTGCCCTTCCACTCCTACACCATGAAGCAGGCCATCCAGGAGCGGTTCATTGTCGACGTTCTGAAAGACTACACACCGGCGAACAGCTACTACCGGTTGGTGAAGACGGTTGAGGGAGACCCGGAGTTCGACATGAAACGGGCAGGGAAGAAGCTGCGCCGCTACGTGGAGGACCACGACCACGCCATCCGGCTGAAGGCGGAGATCATGGTCGACCACTTCCACGAGCAGGTGGCCGGCCTGCAGAAGATAGGCGGGCAGGCGCGGGCCATGGTAGTGACGAGCAGCATCCGACGGGCCATCAGCTACTACTACGCCATTCGGGACTACCTGACGGAGCGCAAGAGCCCATATCAGGCCATCGCTGCCTTCTCCGGCGAGCACGAGTACGATGGGACTAAAGTCACGGAGGCGTCCCTCAATGGCTTCTCGTCCAACCTGATCACCGACAGGATCCAGGAGAATCCGTACCGCTTCCTGGTCTGCGCCGACAAGTTCCAGACCGGCTACGACGAGCCGTTGCTGCACACGATGTACGTGGACAAGCCGTTGTCGGGAGTGAAGGCGGTGCAGACGCTCTCCCGTCTCAACCGGGCACACCCCAAGAAGCATGACGCCTTCGTGCTGGACTTCGCCAACGACACCGACACAATCCAGACCGCTTTCTACCCATACTACCGAACCACCATTCTCTCGGAGGAGACCGACCCTGACAGGCTGCACGACCTAACAGCGGCTCTGGACGGCTATCAAATCTATGACCCGACCCAGATTTACGAACTCGTAGAGCGTTATCTTTCGGGATACGACCGCGACCGGCTCGACCCAATATTGGACGCCTGTGTCTCGGTCTACCGTGACCAATTGGACGAGGACGGCCAGGTCGACTTCAAGGGCAAGGCGAAGGCATTCCTCCGGGCCTACGGGTTCCTAGCCACTATCTTGCCCTACACTGTTGCTGAGTGGGAGAAGCTCTCCATTTTCTTGACCTTCCTCGTTCCCAAACTTCCCGCTCCCGTCGAGGACGACCTGTCGAAGGGGATTCTCGAAGCTATCGATATGGACAGCTACCGGGTGGAGAAGCAGGCTGTGCAGGACATCCAGCTTCCCGACGAAGATGCGGCGATAGGGCCGGTTCCCACCGATGGCGGAGGACAGAAAGCGGAACCAGAGATGGACCGACTCTCCAATATCATCAGGGACTTCAACGACCGGTTTGGCAACATCGAGTGGAAGGACCAAGACAAGATCGAGAAGGTGATTGCCGAGGAACTGCCCGCGAAGGTGGCTGGAGACAGGGCCTACCAGAACGCAATGGCGAACTCCGACCCGCAGAACGCCCGGATCGAGCACGACAAGGCCTTGGAACGGGCCATGGCAGACTATGTGGCCGACCCCATCGAGCTATTCAAGCAGTTCAGCGACAACGAGTCTTTCCGCCGGTGGCTTTCCGAGAGGGTCTTCGCCGCCACGTACTTGACACCTGCCACACCTACGGTTGGCCAATAGATAAGAGACATGGCCACCCCTTGCGGATGAACGGGGCTTCGGGTGGAGCGGGGAGTACGGCCGATTACACCGCCAGAGCGAACCTCAACACCAGGGTTCTTGATTTTGTCAAGTTAGGTGGACAGCGGCGCAGACCCTGCAATTGAGGGTTGGCGGTGAGACTGCATGCGACAATACCGGCGGAAACGACTACCAGGGCGGCTGTCTGCCGGCGGTGTCTCATACGCTGCATCCACAGGCGCAGGGCGGTAGGGCCCTGACTCGCAGGCGGCGTTCGCGCAGCTGGTCGCAGCTGAGACAGGCACAAGAATCCTGTTTGTGCTGGGCGGACTCTGCCAGCTCATCGAGTGCCAGGAAGTAGCCTTGAGCGGCGCGTTCGCACGGCTCGCACTCGTCAACACCACAGGGGAAATCATGCTTGTTGGCCATAGGTCACTCTCCTGGCTGCCATCATGGTGATACAATTCAACTGTTCATGGCCCACCACCCCTCGCCCATGAAGTACTGGACTGAGGATTCGACCGTCTGTTGCGACCTGAGCGGCGTTTGCTCTCCTTGCGTCTGATGTCTCCTCGCTACAAGTTGAGATCCCTCTATCTGGCGCTCCTCATCAGTCCGCCGTCCCTGAGCTGCCCCGTTAAGACAATCCAAAGGCAGAGAACTCCCAACGGGACCCATCCGAGGATGCCAACATAGCTCACAAAGAGCCAGTTTGGCCCACCCCAAAAGAGCAACAGCGTCAGGCTCGCGCCTGTGGTGTTCGTGGCTGAATGTCCCAGACTTGCGGCCCAGATGCTTCCCGTCCTCACGCGGAGCCATCCAAAGATGATGGACAGCATGATCGCGCTGACTGCGAAGACCAGCATGCCAAGCATGGGCTGGTCAGGGAAGTTGTAGCCTCGTAGGTAAATTGGAAGGTGCCACAGTGCCCATATGATGCCTGTCACAACGGCGGCCCACAGCGGTCGATCACCCATTAAACGGACTTGGAGGTAACCACGCCAGCCGAATTCTTCACCCCACAGGATGGGGGTGACCACCAACGCTGCGATCATCATCTGTAACGGCAGAATGGCGAAGAGACCTGGAGGAAGAGAGGGGATCGTAACCCCCTCTGGTGCCAGTTCCGTCAGAGCACGGTCCAGGGTAAGATCTGGCTCGCTTACCCCCAGAGCTGCGGCTAGAAGTACAATCACCAATACTGCCGCGAGGGGCAAGCACCACCCGGCAAGGTAGTAGCGCCATCGCTCTATGTTCAACCCCAGTCCTGCATCCGCAAACCCCTCCTGAGTCACCCACTTTCTCACGACAACAGCAGCAAGGGCTGGCGAAAGGGCTCCAGGTAGAATGGCGAGTTGAAACAGAGGACTATCGGGCGACGGGCCCACCAGCAGGGCAATCTCCCAGAGCACCCAGGCCAGTCCGAAGGCGATCAGAAGGTATACGGCCACGCCCCTCTTGTTGGTATCCAACACCAAAGCCCCTACTGACATCAATCGTGCTGTTGTGCCAAGTAGCAGTCTTCTAACGGGGCCGCTGGTTGGACACCAAGGGCAATGGATAGCGGCCCAACACGTTGCCTCAGCTTTTCGGCGAGTTCCGCATCGGACTGGATCCGGGCAATGAGCGTCTGCTCATATAGGTTTCTTTTCTTAAAATCCAGTGCATGCGCGACTTCAGCAAGGACGCCACTCTCTCTGAGTGGATAACGGGCCAGCAGTTGGTCTAGGTCCCCGGCTTCCACTAGCTCTCTGAATGTCGCCAACTCTTCCTGGAAGGGAGATGTGACGGAGATTTTGATGTCTGTCTGGCCATCGTCCTTGATTGTCTCCCAGTTGGGAGCCTGCGAGACGATCCAATTCCTCACCACCTGCTCGCAGCGCCTGGCAGCCATCCTTTCGGCCAGTCCATCCTCTGCCAGGGCAGCGAAGGCCGCGTCTAGTGCTGGCTGCATCATGGAGCCTAACTCTCGTCCTAGCGACTCTTCCTGACGGCGGGCCACGGCATCCAGTGATTCGGAACAGTAGTAGAGCGACTCAACAGAGAAAGCATCGAGCACGAATACGCCACGATTGCGGAGGGTGTCCACTGCTTCTTGGTCTCGACCATCACCGTCAATCAATCCAAATGCCTCTACGTGGTGGAGGTGATATGAGCCTTGAATACCTTCAACGGCTCTCTGGACATCGGTGCTTCCGCCACTAGCCACGACGGAGACATCCGGAAACAGGGAGTTGTAGATCGGTGAGTCCAAGCTCGTCGCAGTCCCTTCAAGAAAGAGGACTTTGCGCCGCGAGCCCAAAATCGCCTGGCGTAACTCCTCTGGCATCTGGTCATTGGATTCGAGTAGGTCGATGTCCCAGGTGCTGGCCCTGTTGTTCTGCCATTCGCATGACCGAACCATTACGACTCCTGCAGCAGGGTTTGAGGCGGGTAGGGCCAGCTCATGCGTGGAAATGACGAACGTGCAGTCCGCGCGCCTGGCAAACACGGCCGCTAGGAAAGGGACGATTATGGATCGATGGAGGTGTCTCTCCGGTTCGTCAATCAGCAGTACGGTGCCGGGTTCGACGGTGAGCACGGTCGCCCCAATTATTGCGGCGTTCCGTTCTCCATCTGACATCTGGGCGATACTGTAGGAAGCGTTCGCGTTTCGATGCTTCGCAATGATCTCCTCATCGTTTGAGTTCTCCAGGGCAATTAAGAGTGTTCCCAAGGCCAGCAGGTCATTGAGTTCTGTGAATGCTGATACGGACTCTGCGGCGCGGTGTGCAGCCCCTTCCAAGTCCTTGCTGTCCACGAAACCCGTGATCGAACGTGCACGCGTGTTGTCCTTGGCTACTAGGTCGAAGAGTACCGCCGATTGCTTCCTCTCAGCGTTGTATTCTTGCCATAGAGACTCGTAGTTCCTCTCAGTGTCTGTATCCTCTTCCCCGAACTCTTTACGGCCTAGCGGAGTGAGGTCGAGGCTGCCAGAGCCTAGCCATGTTTGTCTGTGGGCTGAAATGCGCCGAATGTTCCGACCCTGGTGCGACGAAATGAGGTGTTGAATCAGGGCTGACTTTCCAGAACCATTAGGACCCACTACAAAGAGGCATTCACCCCGGTTGAGGGATACGTGCAAGGGTTCCTGAGCAGTGCGAGGGATACCCCACTCCAAGCTTGGACCCAGATTGGCGGTTGTATCCATAAGTCCTCCCCCTGCGTTGGAATGAGCCACTCTGCACCCGCCTTCGGCGAGGCCATTTCCGGGTGCCCTTGCATCATGTGTCCGAGCTGCTCGTCGGTGAGCCTGACCTCGTTTCCATGCGCGTCGGTGAAACGGCGCACGTCGGCCCCCATCACCAGATACCGTACCGTAAAGCATACCACGCTAGGGCATAGCAGCAGCTCGGCGGCGCTCTACAGCTTCCGATTCTGGGCTATCCTGGGAGTTGGGATTCAGGGGCATCTGGGGGAGAGTGTGTGTCAGCCGCCTGTCTGATTCTGGGCTCTCCAGGTGTATCAGCGCCGGCTCCAAGATTTGTCGGACACTGTCGCACAGTGGTCGGACAGATCTCCGAGCTAGAAGGCGATTTCAGGGTTTCAGGCACGAATGGGGTGAACTTGGCTCAGAAAAGACGCGCCAGGATTCCGATTCTACGGCGTTTTCGGGGGCCCCAGGCGCTCAGCACCAGCAGGGCAGCTCCACCGATGACGCGCCACAGTGAGGTGGCATAGATGAATAGGGCACTTCCTAGTGCCTCAGGGTGTCTCGGATGGCTCGTCCAAGAGGTTCTTGCTACGAAGAATCTCTATGTACGAGTTCCGATTTAACCTACAACTGATCGCTTCTTGCAATTGGTTGGCGTTCAACTTCAACTGTTGTCGGATGCTGTGAAACATCGGAAGGTCACCATTAGATTTGTAGGAGCGCCGTGTCCGGACGACCACCTTATCGTTAATAACGAGCCATGCAAGGAGGTCTTTGCTATTCCTAGTCTCGAAACCGAACTTGCTGACCAGACTGTCAAACTCATGCGCGGTTAGCGGCATAAGTTTTGCGGACCTTTCGAGAGAGTGTGCTCCAAACCTTTGCCAAGTCTGGCCCAAGCCGCTTCTGTTCAGATTCCAAGGTTCGATAGAGTTCTACAATAGCCGCTTGTAGATCCTTGATAGCCCCTGAGGGGTCGCTACCGAATCCGAACTCGTTTAGTTCTGTTGCCTCGACTACGTATTGATTACCCTCTGTCATCTGTTTGACCTCAATGGCCTCAATGACTCGAAGACGCCTATCACGCAGATTACCCAGGGTAAATCTCTCCGGAACTACAGGTGCTTCTTTCACTGCGGCACCGACTTCTACTAGCGAGCCAACGAGTTCCTCCAATGGGAGAGGGTTCTTCAAAATAACGTCGCTCGACCTCTGCTCACCTAGTTGCTCTATTTTTGTCTCGGCTACCATCTTTAGCCTCCTTGCTGTTGAACTACCCTTATGGATGTCGAGCCCAGAAACATAGAGTTTGCCCATATCTGGAACTCGTACATACCCTGAACAGGTATTGGTAAAGGCGGAAATGGAAGGTGTATTTCGAATGAACCGTGGTTCCTTGCTGTCAATTCGCCTTCAGCATTTGCAAGAACTTGACCTGTAGCGACTTGGACATAACGAACGTCGAATCTGTAGTAACCTTCTGCATCCACCATCTTAAGGTATAAAGAGATTGGCTGCTCTGCGGGGAACTTCCGTGCGTGCATCGTATCGAAGATACCAATGAGGCTATTCTTGCCCGTACTTCGATCTGAGACGGCAGCATCACATACTAGAGCCGCCACCAAGAGCGGCACTACCTCACTGAGTGGTTGATCCTTAGCTTGCGACAAGACTACCCTCTTTTCACCCAACCGACGACATCTTACTAACATTGTCGCAAATTTCAAGCAGGTATTCGATCTACGACGGCCTTTATGCGGTCACCAGGCATAAGACGCTCTTGTTCTGACACTCCTGCTAGTCAACCCTCAAGACGGTGGACGGTTCAAGTGTGCTTGTGTGATTACTCCCCCATCGTCGTCTTCAAGCCTGCTTAGAATCTCCTGGATTCCGTTCTCCAGGTTAACCAAATGCCGGTCCACACTATCCAGCCGCTCATTTATTTGCTGGAATCGCTCATCCATTTCACGACTCATATTTACCTCCTATGCCGCCGTATCTTCTTCTCTGTCCTGACCTCCGCCTGAATCGCTGATTCATGGAAGACCGCAGCCTTGATCCGTCGTCCTCACTGTTCATCACCAGTAAATTGTAGCAGAAGGGACGATTCTCTGATCCTGCTGGGGACCCTGTGAATTCGCCGCCTGCATCTTCACCATTGCGGCCACCATGCTCGCCGTCTTGGCGGCTGGCCACAACCAGGGCGGCGGTGCTGAGGCGGCGTCTCATACGCTGCATCCACAGGCGCAAGGCGGTAGGGCCCTGACTCTCAGGCGGCGTTCGCGCAGCTCATCGCAGCTCCGGCAGCCACAAGAATCCTGCTTGTGCTGTGCAGACTTGGCCAGCTCATCGAGTGCCAGGAAGTATCCTTGAGCGGCGCGTTCGCACGGCTCGCACTCGTCAACACCACAGGGAAATTCATGCTTGTTGGCCATAGGTCACTCTCCTGGCTAGTATTGCTTGAGTATCGAACGAACGGCGGCGCGGACTGCTGCGCATGGACTGCATCCACAAGGCTGGGCGTGTCCATTGCCAACAACGGCTCGGACCTCACTGTAGGCTTTCTCCTTGCCTGTAGCGTAGCCGTCCCCGTAGTCGAAACAGCGCTGGCAACTCGCATCCTGGCAGCTGGCAAAGTCGTGGCTCTCATTCGTCATGATTCGTCACCCACTGCATTGATCTCTGCACACGAACACGCGGGCGGGCTGTCCCTCCTGGCGCAAGCGCCGGACGGCGATATAAGCGCCGGTCCGATAGGTGAAGACCTGCGGCATGCGTTTCAGGGTGTCCCCGTCTCGATACTCCCAGACGTGCCAGTGCATGCTGGGGATCATAACGCTCCGGCCGAACCTAGCGCAATTGTACTATAGCGCAGTTGTACTACTGTTTTCTCTCATCACCCCTTGGCTCCAGCTCACTCCCAGGCTATGATCCTGCCAACCGATCTCCCCCAGAGAAAGGCCAGCCAGGGCGCTCGTTGACTTGTCCGAGCACCCTGGCGCTCATAAGAGCGATTGAAGCGCCCTCAACCAGGGCGCTCATCCTCGCCATCCTCATCCTCGCCATCAGTAGCGGCTGCTCAAAGTCCAGGAACTCGGCGGCAACTTTGCCGGATTTAGTAAATTTACTAATTTCGGCAAAGTCCTTCTCCCAATCCGTGATTGTTTGTCTCGCCACCCCCACATCCTCGGCGATCTGCTCCTGCGTATGGAATGCCAGCCAAAGTCACCGTTCCTATGCCTTTAGTGTCATTTCCATGGAACTCGGCGGTCTACTCCACGCCTGAGCTCGCAGGCTGGGATGGTGAAAGCGTCACTGTTCTACTCAAACAGTGGCAGCCCTGTCGTTGCCTGTCAGCCCTCTAGAGTGCATAGAATAGAATGCTCTCGAGGTCTCTGTCGTCGTTGTCGTCCCCAGCGATTTCGGCACGTGTCCAGGTTTCCCCGTAGCGCGCCCACACCTTTCGGTCGGGGTCGGGGGGAGGCAGTGGGAGAAGACCATCGTAATCGTTCCACACCCTCTCAATGCTCTTGTAACCGAGATCCACCACCTTAGCGACCGCATCACAAGCAGAATATTCTGGTTCAGTCGCACTGTTACGAGTTGGATTTATGCCTACCTTAGCACGAAGGAAACCCACCATTGCGCCCAACAAAGAGTCCCTCCAGGCAGTGGAGTGGCCCTTTGCCGGATTGCCTTCTATCTGATCGGCCACCAACCACTGCGCTAGAAAGTCCGGGACTTTCCCTTCCCGTCGCAGATAGCGGGCGATCGCCCACAATACATCCCTCACTCTCTTATTGTTCTCAGACTCGGCAATCTTCCGGTCCAGCCATGCGTGGCCAAACCTCAGCTTATCCCAGACATTCTTGTATTCCTCCGGCCAGTCTTCCCCATTCAACAGCCATGGGGAGGCTGAGCGCTTGTAATCATTCAGGAGAATATCAACATGATTGTCGATCCACCCAACGCCGAATGCAGAATCGAGTATCCGTTTCAACTCTTTAGCGAGGCGCTCGGCCTCTTCGTATTGTTCCTCCCTATTCAACATTGCCCCCACAAAATGTTGCCCACTCTTGCATGAGGCCCCGCCGCCGCTCGAAGAGGTCGGTGCGCGCGTAGGCCGACTCCAGGTTGTTGCCCAGGTTGTGTGCTAGCGCCGCCTCGCTGACCGCCCAGGGGTAGGACGTCTCGGATAGCGTCCAGTCCTTGAATGAAGACCGGAAACCATGAGGTACAGCGGGAATCTCCAACCGCTTTAGCATTCTGGTAAATGCCATGTCAGAAAGCGGTCTTCCCGTCCGGGGACTAGGGAAAACAAGGTTGCCCTCTTTGCGGAGGGATTTGGCCTGCTTCAATATGGCAACCGCTCGATCCGACAGGGGGACCCGGTGCTCGCGTCGCTTCTTCATACGCTCGGCGGGTACAGTCCAGGTATCCCCCCATACCTCATCCCAGATCATGTCGCGAGCCTCACCCGACCGCGCAGCTGTCAGCACCAGGAATTCAAAAGCCAGGCGGGTGAACTTGTCGGCGGTGGAATTGCGTACTAGGTTCAAGACAGCTGGTACCTCGCTATAGTCGTCAACGGCGGGGTGATGACGCTTCAATCGAGGCCGGCGAGGCAATGCCTTTGCAACGGCGGATACAGGATTGTCCTGCCTCATGTTGGAGGCTATCGCGTAGTCAAACACCACTTCCGCCCTTTGCTTGACCCTGGTAGCCGTCTCCGGTATTTCGTTCCATATGGGCGATAGCATGCCTAGAATGTCGCCACTCGAAATGCGCTCGATCTGCATAGCTCCGATAGCGGGGAATGCGTGGTTGGTAAGGGATTCCGTCCATTGTGTAGCATGGCGCTCACTCGACCACGTAGGCCTGCGCAACTCGATGACCCGCTCGGCTACCTCTCGGAAGGTAGGCTTGCTGGCGTAGGCTTGCTGGGCAGCTCTCTTAGCAGTTGCTCTTTCCTTTGATCCCGTCGGTTTATACCCTTCCTCGATCTCCGCCCTGCATTCAGCGGCCTTTGCCCTTGCCTCCTTCACCCCCACCGACGGATAGCTCCCCAGCCCAACATTGGCAGGCTTGCCGTTGAACATGTACCGGAGCACCCAGCTACGGCGTCCGCCCTTGCCTACCCTGAGGGTTAGGCCGTTGCCGTCATTGTGGGTTCCAGGCCCGGCATGGCGAATCGCTCGATCTGTCAGCAATTTATCCTGGACCGGCATCTGCGAACCCCCATTTTGTACATTTATTTTGTACATTTTGTACAAGATTATGGGAGTATCGAGCGGAATTGTCAAGACGTCAGAAGCCTCTATTCTGTGTCTACGTTAGCCTTGCACGTGTCCAATTCTGAGGAATGCAAGGCCATATAATTGCGGGAGTCTTTCTCCCTAGAACAGTGTGATGAAGGCGGAGACTATGATAGCCCTGTAAGGAGCTGTAGTCGAGGGAGAGGGTTCATCCGTGCTGCTAAAGAGAGGTGAGGTCGCTATGCAGCTACAGCAAGGAACAGCATAGCCAACAGGAGGGCAAACTTAATTTGCTGAGTGATCATGGTCGACCTCCTCATCGTGACTGAATCGTGACTGATAGAGCGCCATGACGGCGGCGACGGCGTACGCCTGCGGCTCGCAGTAGCTACTCGGGTCATCATAGCTCATGACCGAGTGCGTTGTGTTGATCGGCTGTTTGATTGAACGAGAGCCTCAACCAGTGTCCGTCTCATTGCGCTCGCAAATGCACAATTAGTCCCGGGGACCGCCCAGGCGGTTGGAAAAAAACTGTGCCAGGAATACGTTAACCACTCGCATTTCGCCCGCGGCATACTTGCCGATTAGCCAGCCTACGGCGGTGAGAAGCAGAACGATGAAGGCTTCCAGGGGGCCAAAGGCCACGACTATCACCCCGACCAGCAGCCCGCCTATTGTGAAGATTAACTTGGTGTTGAACATATAACAGACCTGCTCCTTCAGGTAAGCCTATTCAATCAGGCGGTGGTCCGGGAGGCGTTCATATCGCACCCGGGTGATGTGAACCCGGTCGACTTCCAGGCCGGTCAGCCGCTCCATCACTTCCTTGACTCTGCTTTGAATGTCGTCCCGGACTTCGCGCAGGTCCGCCCCCATTTCCAAGCGGGGCTGGCAGGAAATAGTGATGTGGTCGGGCCCCCCCGGCGGCGTCTTCCGCCGGACGCTGAGCCGGCACCGCAGGTCAACAACGCTCCGGTTGGTCATGCCGGTGTGCTCCACCAGAGTGCGGATGCTTGCCGGGTCAACACTGAGGCGGCCCAAGTCAGTGGAACTGACAAGGAGGGGTGTCTCCCTTCGCCGGCCTCCGCCCCTGACCTGGAAGGTCAGCAACAACAGCATCAGGCCGATACCAGCCAAAGCCGCGGCGACGCTTATCGCCTTCCACGGCTGTCCGAGCAGGGCCAGCTCGCGCAACTCCGACTCAAACCAAGCGTTGTATGTCTCTGGCTCGATGCCGCCGGTGACGGCAAGAATGGCGACGACAAACAGAGCGATGACCACGATTGCGGCTAATGAGACGAGGAGTCTGTTTATACTGTCCATGTCTGCTTATTCCGCGAATTACGGTCTGGCTGCCGTGACCTACTTTCACTCAGCCGCGGTCGTGATTTGCCCCACCCGGGCGAACGGGCTGGGGTGGCTGTGAGCGAATTCGACAGCGGTGACCGTGATGTTGATTTCCTTGGTTACCAGGCCGCATATATCCAGCACCCGGAGAGACACGCTCTCGCGCATCTGCTGGGCTATGGCTGGAATCGAGAAGCCGTAGGCCACCTTTATTTCGATGTCAACAATGGCCTCTCGCTGGCCGGACATCACTCCGACGCCCCGGGCCCGCCGCTGCTGGGCGCCACCCAGCCGTTCAGCGATGAGGCGCCGCACTGAATTGGATCCCAGGTTGGTCACGCCTTCAATCTCCAGAGCGGCGGTCCCTGCGACCGCCTCAACCACCTGATCGTCAATAATGGTCTGACCGGCGATTCCCGGCTGAAGAACGATGCTGGCTTCGACCTTACCCACATCCGATGCCACTTCGACGGTTTTCGACGGTTTGTCGGTTTCTGGTTGCGAAACGATGCCTGTCTCAGCCAAATCGGACTCCGCCATATTTGATTCCAAGCCCATGAGCTACTCCACCCGTCCGAACCGGCTGGGATCCCCGTGGGCGAAATCAATGCCGCTGACGGCGACGTTGATTTCCTTAGTTGTAAGCCCGAATCCACCGAAGGAGGGCGTCGGGTTAGCGTCCTGAAGCGGCAAGAAGGTGCTCCTGTGCTTCTGGGATAATGGTTTTGTAGCAAAAAACCGACCCCGGAAAAGGAGCACCCAATAGATGCTGCCACGCAACCACCCCGACCGGATCCAAATCACCTTCGACGACCGCCGCTTGGTGGCCAATGCCGGGCTGCTCCTTCCGGCCACCCTGGCGCGGCACCTCGGCCTGCCCGAACTCGTCCGGCAGCGCCTCGACCTGGGCGATGCCCCGGGGCGGGCGAACACGAGCGACAAGATGATGACGCTGGTGGCGTCTGCGCTGGCTGGGGGCGACTGCATTGACGACGCCGATGTGTTGCGCACCGGGGGGACGGCCTGCACCCTGGGCGGCACGGTCAAGGCGCCATCCACCCTGGGCACCTTCCTGCGCAGCTTCCGGTGGGGCCACGTCCGTCAACTCGACCGGGTGAGCCGCGAGTTGCTGGCCCGGGCTTGGCAGGCCGGGGCGGGACCCGGCGACGGGCCCCTGACCATTGACCTGGACTCCACCATCTGCGAGACCTACGGACTGGCCAAGGAGGGCGCACGCCACCACGGCTATACCGGCAAGCGGGGCTATCACCCGCTGTTGGCCGTCGCCGCCGGCACCGGCGACGTGCTGATGTCCCGGCTGCGTGAGGGCCGGGCCAACACCGCCCGGGGCGCCGCCCACTTTCTGCGGGAGACGGTGGGGCGGGTACGCTACGCCGGGGCCAACGGACGACTCACGCTACGGGCCGACAGCGGGTTCTACACTCATGGCGTGGTATCCGTCTGCCGCAAGATGGATGTCCGCTTCTCCATCACCATCCGCCAGCACAAGAGCCTGCGCAATCTCATCGAGGCGATACCCGAGGATGCCTGGACTCCCATTCCCTACTGGATGGACGGCGCCGCCGATGTGGCCGAGACCACCTGCACTCCCTTCCAGAGTGAACCTGACGCCGCGCCGGTGCGGCTCATCGTCCGGCGTGTGAAGCCCACGCCCGGTTCCCAGTTGGCCCTCTTCGCCAAATACAGCTATCACGGCTTCATCACCGACCGGGACGGGGAGTTGCTCGAACTGGAGGCTGACCATCGCCGCCACGCCGAGATCGAGAATGCCATACGCGACCTCAAGTACGGCGTCGGGCTGAACCATCTCCCCTCGGGCCGCTTCGCCGCCAACGGCGCCTGGCTGGCGGTACAGGTGATGGCCCACAACCTGGCCCGCTGGACGGCGCGGATCGGTCTGGGAGAGCGGATCGCCACCACCAAGACCCTCCGGCGGCGGTTCTTCTCCCTGGCCGGACGGCTCACCCGCTCGGCACGCCGGTTGACCCTGCATCTTCCGGATCGCTGGCCTTGGGCTGAGAAGTTCAGCCGCGCCTTGGCCCGGCTGCGAGCCATTCCACTCCCGGCCTGACGGCACCGTCGGCGACCGACCCACCCACCGGACAACCGAAGATCCCCGCAGACTCGCGCCAGCCCGGTCCGAGAGAGTTCCCTGCTGCGTATTCTCTCGCCATCCCGCGCATCGCAGCTCCTGCAGACGGCCATAGGGGCCCCTGTGCGGCGATGAAGACCGTCCGCCGACCTCCCTACCCCAAATGGAACCCAGGCTATTTCCCCTGTAGCTCCCTCATCCCCCTTCCGCTTTCCTCACGCCGTCCATCGGTGTCCTTCGGTGGATTCGGGGTAAGGCCGCACATATCCGAGATACGCAAGGACACGTTCTCGCGCACCTGACTCACGACGTCCGGGATGGAGTACCCGTAGAACACGTTCAACTCGATGTCGATGATGGCCTCTCGTCGACCGGACACGACTCCTATGCCCCGTGCCCGCTGTCCAGAGCCGCCCAAGCGTTCGGAAAGGATGCGGCGTACTGAACCTGAGCCCAGGCTGGACACTCCCTCAACCTCTCGAGCAGCGGTGTTTGCGATAGCGCCAATCACCTGATCGTCAATAATGGTCTGACCGACAATTCCCACTTGCGGAGTAGTGTTTTTCGATGTCATCTTTCCCTCTTCTCAAATAAACAGATTTGCATTTCCAACTTGTAAAGCTACGAATGATCCGTCACCTTTCTCAGACGCCCGAGGGGCGGCCGTACCGGTTGCGCCTACATCATTGTGCACAATACAAAGGGGAATACGGGAAGTTGTCTTTGGTATTACGTTCTCGTAATATATCGTAGATTACAGTATGAGACAATAAGGGTCAACTATGGTGGGGTTGTTGTGCGTATGTCAGTCACAAAGGGAAGTACGCTAATGGTCGCCGAGAGACATCAGGAACACGTCTACTCGATGCGTCTTTCTCCCTAGAACAGTGTGATGAAGGTGGAGACTATGATAGCCCTGTAGGGAGCTGTAGTCGAGGGAGAGGGTTCATCCGTGCTGCTGAAGAGAGGTGGGGCGCTATGCAGCTACATCTGCTCCGGTGCGGACATTCCCATTATGGATAAGCAGCGGGCTAACACGATGCGGCAGGCCTCGACGAGCTTGAGCCTGGCGAGGGTGAGGGGCAGTTCCTCCGGCGCTTCCGAGACGACGCGGCACTGCTGGTAGAACCAGTGGAATGCCGTGGCCAGTTCCGTGGCGTAGCGTGGAAGGTGGTGCGGCTCCAGGCTTTCAGCCATGTGCTGCACCAGCTCAGGCAGGACCACCATCTTCTTGATCAACGCCGTCTCCGCCTCGTGGCTCAGCAGACTGACGTCGCCTGAAGCGTGGTCAAGGTTTCGCTCTTTGGCCAGGGCCATTATACCGGCGATGCGGGCGTGGGCGTACTGCACGTAGTAGACCGGGTTGTCCGCAGACTCCTTCTTCGCCAGCTCCAAGTCGAAGTCCATCTGGCTTTCAGGGGTGCGTGAGAGAAAGAAGAAGCGGCAGGCGTCGGAGCCTGCTTCCTCTATGAGCTCGCGCAGGGTGACGATCTCGCCGGAGCGCTTGGAGGCGCGCACCGTTTCTTCGCCTCGCTTCAGCGTGACAAGCTGGCTGACTATGATGGTCAGCCGGGCAGGGTCGATGCCCAGAGCGGAAACCGCCGCCTTCATGCGCGAGATGTGGCCTTGATGGTCGGCGCCCCAAATATTTATGACGCGGTCGAAGCCGCGCTCGATGAACTTGTTCCTGTGGTAAGCAACGTCCAGTGCAAAGTATGTGGGCTCACCGGTGGAGCGGATGAGGACGTTGTCCTTCTCCTCGCCCAGGCTGGTAGAGGTGAACCAGGTGGCGCCCTCGCGGTCTGCCAGGTATCCGTTGCTTTCCAGGTCTTTCAGAGTGACGGCAGGTTCTCCCTTCTGGCGAAGCTCGCTATTTTCGCTGAACCAGACGTCAAAGGTTACCTGGACGTCCTCCAGGTCAGTGCGGATGATGGCCAGCATCTTCTCCAGGGCCAATCGTGCCTATCTCAGCCTCGGCCCTGTCAGCGGGCAAGTCCAGGAAGCGTTCCCCGTGTTCGGTGGCCACTTCCATGGCGAGGTCGTTCATGTATTCGCCCATGTAGCCGCTTTCGGGCATTTCGGCGTCCCTGCCCATCTGCTGCAGGTAGCGCACGAGGAGAGAGCGGTAGAAGGTGTCCATCTGCGTACCGGCGTCGTTGATGTAATACTCTGTGGAAACGTCGTAGCCGGCGGCGGCCAGGATGCTGGCCAGGCCGCTGCCGAGCACGGCGGTGCGGGCGTGCCCTACGTGCAGCGGTCCGGTGGGGTTGACGCTGGCGAACTCCACCTGGATGCGCTCCCTGGTCCGGCGTTGCAGATTGCCGTAGGTCTCGCTGGCCTGGAGTATCTCCTCCACCTGTTGTTGCAGCCAGGCCTGCTTCACCACGAAGTTGATGAAGCCGGGAGCGGCGGCGCGCACCTCCTGGATGGAGTCGTCGGGGGGAGTGAGGGGAACCAGGCGCTCTGCGATGGCCATGGGGCTCATGCGTGCGGCGCGCGCCAAACGCAGGGGCAGGCTGATGGCAAAGTCGCCGTGCTCCGGGTTCTGGGGCCGCTCCACCTCTATCTCAGGAGTGGGCCCGGCGGGCAGAGCGCCGCTCTGCTGTGCGGCCTCCACCGCCTGCGCGGCAAGCTGGGCTATGCGGTCTTTGAGCAGCATTATGCTCTAAATGATACCACGATAGGCCCAATGCGGTTGGTAAGCAACTGAGAGGTGGAAGAATTGTTTCAAACGTTATGTTTAGTACAGGCACGGGGAAACAGAAAATATGGGAAACAAATCCGACTTCCGTCAAAGTTGGCGCGCTTTTCGTCGCGAGGGCGAGAACGGGGGTTGTGGGTGGGCCGTGTTTCATGGGACCGATGATAGAGAGAAGGCGGCCAATGGGAAAGGGGGACGTGGCAGGCCCACGGCGAAGTCGCGGTGCTCCGGGTTCTGGGGCCGTACGGCAAGCTGAGCTATGCGGTCTGAGCAGCGTGATGCTCTAAGTGATACCACGATGGAGGCTCAATAAGGTTGGTAAATCCAGAATCAGGCGTTCTACTAGGATGACTTTGACGGGGACAGAAGGGAAGTGGCTTATGAGCGACTTCGTTTCATTTGGGAAGTTCTAGCCTAAGAATCTCAGTGTCGTCGTAATCTGGATGGCTCATATCGCTGCGGAGTTGACGCAGATACTTCTTAGCCGTTTTGTAATTCCAGAACAATTCTACACTGTCCAGTACACCGCTCTGTACATAGGCCACGGCATAGCAATATTGATGCCGCCTAGCAGGCTTCCCTACCGTTTTGTTGAGGCTGCCGTTTTCAGATACCATCTATACGCATCTCCGTACTCTAGGAATGTGCATAATTTATTCAGACCACTATAGCGAAACGTAGGTCGCGATACTTGTTTGCGAACAAGGGTCGTCTGGATTGATCTGCAACCGACTACGTACTGAGGTCGCAAAGTAGGGTTGTCCAAATACACGTCATTGAACCTTAACAGGGCTGAATAGATAGGAGTAGAATGCTCTACTTCATACAGTGCTTGAATCTGAGAAGCACCGTGTTGTATCCAAACCACATCTACCTCTCTCAGAATGTCCTCTACCGAGAGGTAAGTGTCTGGCAATGAATTGCGAATGTAAGAAGTCGCAACTTTGGAGCTATCTAATCCTTCGCGGTCATGCGGTGGAATCCACAAATCGTATCCTTTTAGTTGGCCAATGCCGGCTAGTATACTTTGTATCTGAGAATGGGATAAATCTGCGGGAACATCTCCTCCAATTTGTCTATTTGCTCTGTGAGCCGCTCCCATCCTGTGTGTGCATTTACGCTAAATCGCCCAACTTTGGCAACATAGAGCTCTATTTGATCATTTCTGAAAAACAGCATGACTTTGTACTGACCGTCATTCGCAGGCTGGGTTGAACCAAAGAGTTCTTGATAGTCCTCATATGGTATCGATAAAGGCTCCTCCTGATCCTCCCACAAGAAGCATATCACCGAGTTGCGGCCATCAAGCAGCCTTAGGTCCTCCTGACGCAACCCGTAAAAGGCTTCTCCGCGTTCATGAATCCGTGAGTAGCGAACGTATATTCGTGCCCTACCTTCGCCCAAATCGTAAAGCGACTGAGTTCGCGGCAGCTTTTGAAGCCTGCCGAATCTCTGCTCCATTGTCTGGAGGAATTGAGTTTTTACGTTGTTTGGCATTAGGCTTGATCTATACGCAATTGAATCTGACGGGATTGTACAACAGAAGACACGACCCCCTACCCTGCTTCTCCGCCACCGGCAAACGTCGATTGAGCCAGGGATTGCCTCAATTCGGGATGTGGGAAAGGGTGGGGTCGCGGTCAAGCAGGGTCTCCGCTTCCTGGCGGGCCAGCGACAGTAGGTCGGTGTCACCGAGGCGGCCATGCGCAGGTCGGGCAGGCCGCTCTGCCGCGTGCCGAAGTAGTCGCCCGGGCCCCGCAGCTCTAGGTCTTTCTCAGCCAGCTCGAAACCGTCGTCCATCTCTTCCATGGCGGCAAGACGCTCCTTGGCGTCTTCCGACGGCAATTCGGCGACAAGGACGCAGTAGCTGGCGTGCTCGCCGCGGCCCACGCGGCCGCGGAACTGGTGCAACTGGGCAAGCCCGAACCTGTCCGCGCCCTCTATGACCATGACGGTGGCATTGGGCACGTCTATGCCCACCTCCACTACCGGCGTGGGAGACGAGAATATCCAGGCTGCCATTACGAAAGGCGTCCATCACCTCTTTCTTCTCGCCGGTGGACATTCGGCCGTGAAGCAGACCCACTCGCAGGTCGGGGAAGACCTCTCTGTCAAGACGGTCGCGCTCCTTCACCGCGGCACGGGGCGTTGATAGCCTCCGATTCATCGATCAGCGGGTAAATGAAGAAGACCTGCCTTCCTGAAGCAATCTCCTTTCGCACAAAATCGTAGACCGAGCTGCGGCGCTCCGGGCCGACGGCCTTGGTCTTTATGGGCTGCCTGCCCGGCGGCAGCTCGTCGATGGTAGAGAGGTCAAGGTCGCCGTACAGGGTGAGGGCAAGAGTGCGTGAATGGGAGTGGCCGACATGACGAGCATGTGCGGCCTCTGTCCGCGCTCCCGCAGAGCGGCGCGCTGCATCACCCCGAAGCGGTGCTGCTCATCCACCACGGCGAGCGCCAGGTTTGGGATCTCCACGTTCTCCTGGATGACGGCATGCGTTCCGATGACGACATCCAGTGCGCCTTCGGCAAGCATCCGGTGAATCTCGCGTTTGGCACTGGCCGGTGTGCTGCCCAGGAGCAGACCAACAGTGATGGGCCGGGGATAGGGATCAAGATACACCGAGAGCAGATGCCCGCTGATGGTAGGCGTGGCCAACCCCTCCAGCAAGCGGCCCACCGTGAGGAAGTGCTGCTCGGCAAGGACCTCGGTAGGGGCCATGATAGCGCCCTGGAAGCCGCAGGCAGCGGCGGTTAGCAAGGCAGCCAGGGCAATCACGGTCTTGCCGCTGCCCACCTCGCCCTGGAGGAGACGGCTCATGGGACGTTTGTCCCGCGCCATGTCGGTTATCACCTCGTTCAGCACGCGCTTCTGGGCGCCGGTAAGCGTGAAGGGCAGCGAGTCCAGGAAGATGTCCATGACCCCGTGAGGCGGAGATAGAGGTACCGCTACTTCCACCAAATCCGATTTCCTGCGGACGGAGAGGACGCCAAGCTGGAGCATGAACAGCTCCTCAAAGGCGATACGGCGGCGTGCCGCTTCATAAGAGCCGGAGTCATCCGGATAGTGGGCTTGCCACAAGGCGCTTTCCAGGCGAAGAAAGCCATTGCGTTCCCGGAGCTCGATGGGGAGGCTGTCCTTTACTGAAGAGGCTGCCCGGCCCATGGCTTCTCGCACTATCTTGCGCATGGACTGCTGTGTGATGCCTTCGCTCAGAGGGTAGACGGGAAGAGGCGTCCATGCTCGGTTAGCTTTTCCAGGCTTTCACCGGCATTCACCATCTCCAAATGTGGCGCGTTCATGCTGCGGCGTCCGTTGAAAACGGTCACCCTCCCGCTCAATATATATCTGGCGCCACTCTTTAGATTCTTTGCCATGTAAGGCTGATTGAACCAGACAACATGGATAGTGCCTGTTTCATCTACGAAGTCAGCTTCCACAATTTTGCGGGGATGCCCTCGGCGAGGTTGGGAAGGTGATGTCCACAGACTAGCCACCACCGACTGCTCCTCATTGATTTGAAGTTCGGCTATCTTCACGACGCGGTTGTGCCGTCTTGGAAACAGATGCAGGATGTCGCCAACCGTCTTCAAGCCAAGGCGCTTCAGAGGCGCGGATACCCGGGACGTAACGCTGCGCAGCACAGATGCCGGAAGGTCCACAGACAATGACTTGGCGACGGGCTCAGGTCCCTTTGGTGCGGGGCTTGGCGGCAGGAGTTGCTTCCGCAGAGGCTTCAACACCCAAAGCCGAAAGAGAGGAGAGCACCCAGCGGGAACGCTCCTTCTGAGACATGGCGTCGTAGGAGACCGGGAACAGGTTTTCGGCGCGGAGAGGCTGGGCTTCGCTCTCCCCGTTGCCAGAGGCTTGCCACTGTTCAAGGAACCCATCCAAGCCGCCGTAAACGGACTTGTTGTCGTAGCCGCGCTGCTGTTCCAGCTTCAGCACCGCTATGAAGGCCTTAAGCCGGGCGCCGTTGCCTGATTTCCGGCTTCTAGTCTTAGAAGGCGTGGCAGGCTCCTTCACGGGAACGTTTGTCTCCTCAGGACGCCTGGGGGGTCTTTTCCGACTGCACCACTATGCCAATGACGCCAGGCCCTGCGTGCGTGCCAACTACGGGGCCAATACGGCCCTGTAATACCTGGCCATCCGCAACGAGAGGCCTGATCCGTTCAGCCAGCGCCTCAGCCTCTTCGTCGGTGCTGCTGTGCATCACCGCCGCCTGCTTGAGTGGCGCTCTCTCTTCCGCCAGGGTGACCATGTACTGGATACCGTATGACCTGCTGCGCACGGAGGTTTCGGACTGAACGATGCCGTCCCGTACGGTGATAATGGGCCTCACTTTGAGGAGAGTGCCGATGAATCCCCGCACCATGCCGATGCGACCGCCCTTGCGGAGATACTCCAAGGTGTCCAGCAAGCCGAAAAGCTGCACCTCATCTACGGCGCGATTGGCTTCTTCCAAGACGGCTTCATACGAAGCGCCCTGTTGAACAGCTTTGGCCGCGGCCATGGCCACCAACCCAGTCCCGAGGGCGGCCTGCTTGGAATCAATGATCTCTATGTTTGCGCCTTCCATCTGCTCCTTGGCCTGCCTGGCGGAGTTCAACGTGCCGCTGAGCTTATCCGAGATGTGGATGGATACCACCTGGTGCCCGGCCTCCGCCAGAGAGCCGTAGACCTCCATGAACTTGCCAGGCGAGGGCTGAGAAGTGGTCGGCAGTTGTCGCGCGGCGGCAAGCCTTTGGAAGAACTCGTCAGGGAGGATGTCTACACCGTCCAGGAAGGTCTCCTCTCCAAAATGAACGTTGAGAGGGACCACGGTGATGCCCAGCTGCTCGGCTACTTCAGCCGGCAGGTCGGCGGTGCTGTCAGTGACTATTCTAATGGCCATAATAAGTTACCGTTCCTTATTCAATAGATACCAGGTAATTGTAGTGGGGCTGTCCGCCGTAGACCAGATCAACCTCAACGCCCGGACACCATCCCCGCACCTTCTCCGCCACTTGCCGGGCTTGGCCTTCCTGGGTGGCATCGCCCCAATAGAGGGTGATGAGATTCCCCGGTGAAGGCGCAGCGCGGCGGCACATCTCTCGCAGCGCTTCTTCTATATCTTGTGAAGCGGCGACGAGCTGTCCGTCCAGAAGGGCTATGACCTCGCCTTGGCGCACGCTTCTGCCGTCTATCGTGGTGGAGCGCACCGCCCTGGTCAGCTCTCCTGAATGCAGTGCGGACATGGCGTCCCGCATGTTGGCTAGATTGGACTCGGCGCCGGCTTCCGGGTCGAAGGCCAGCAAAGCGGATACACCCTGGGGAACGGACGTAGTGGGCAGAACGTGGACGGGTTTTTCTGATAGAGAGGCAGCTTGCCGTGCGGCGGGTACTATGTTGGAGTTGTTGGGAAGGAGTATGACCTCCGCGGCGGCGGAATGCGCTACGCTATCGGACAGATCCTTTGTGCTGGGATTCATGGTCTGACCGCCCCGCACTACATCAACGGCGCCCAGGTCACTGAATATCTGCTCTATGCCGCTGCCTAAAGCCACTACGACCACACCCAGAGGCACAGCTTCCTGCTGGCCACGGCGGTGGTCCTCTAGGAAGCCACGGTGCTGCCTGTCCATATCGTCTATTTTCAACTGGGTTACGCTGCCCAGGCTCCGGACATAGTCAACTATGGCTTCTGGCTCCTCGGTATGAAAGTGAACTTTGATCACGTCTTCCATACCCACCACCACCGTGGAGCGCGCTTTCTCCTCCAGGTATCTCCTGATTTCCTCAACGTCCAGGTTGAAGTCTGAAAGAAGGAACTGGGTGCAGTAGCCGAACTCCTCTTGCTCCGTGGCGTCCAGATAGGCCGCGCTGGGGGCCACCTGCCCAACGTCTATATCAAGAATCTTGGGCTCCTCCCCGTTCAGATAGCAGATCATCCCATCTATGATGGCGACTATGCCCAGACCGCCGGCATCTACGACACCTGCCTCCTTGAGCTTGAGAAGCAGGTCCGGCGTCTCCAGCAATGCCTGGCATGCAGCTTCATAGGCGTAACTCAGCACCAGTACGGGGTTATCTTCGCCAGAAGCCGTCCTTTTCCCCGCTTCCTCGGCAGCTCTTCTGATCACGGTGAGCATGGTGCCTTCCACGGGATTGCCTACGGCCTTGTAAGAGGCCTGCGAGGCTTGGTCAAAGGCGCGGGCAACGTCCTCTCCTGAGAAGGACTCTCTGTCCTTGAACCCCTCGGCAAGCCCGCGGAAAAACTGCGACATGATGACGCCGCTGTTGCCGCGGGCGCCCATAAGCGTCTCGTAGGCCACGGCCTGGGCCACCTTGTCTCCCGTTGCATCCTTCAGTTCGTCAAGAGCGGGTTGAGCTGATTTCAGAGTGAGGTACATGTTGGTCCCGGTATCACCATCGGGAACTGGAAAAACATTCAAGGAGTTGGCAATTGGGGCGTTTAGTTCGAGAGACGCTGTAGCGGCAACCAGCATGCCCCGAAAATCGTCGCCGGTAAGGCCGGGGAAGGTGCTTTGCGCTCTGTGAGTCATTACGGCATTCGCTTGAACTGTACTCGAACCTGTGCTACTTTAGGCGGAGTATATATCCAGCCCTGCGCTGGCGTCAAAGAGATTGAGTCATGGCTAAGTGCAATGTTTGCGGAAAAACGGGCCAGTTCGGCCACAACGTAAGCCACTCCAAGAGGGCCACCAACACCAGGTGGCTCCCGAACGTTCACAAGACCAAGCTGCTGATAGATGGCCGGATGCAGCGCGTCCGTCTATGCACTCGCTGTCTGCGCACGCATCACCGGAAAATAGCGTAAGCCAGGCTATCCGGAGGAGACCTCTTCCAGCTTCGCCCTCAGCCGCTCCAAGGCCTGCCGCACCGGTTCGCGCTCGTTGAAAACGGCGGAGCCCGCCACGATCACGGTTGCGCCGGCTTGAGCTGCCGAAGCGATGGTGTCCTGGTTCACTCCCCCGTCCACTTCCAACTCGGCTTTGGCGCCTATGGCATCGAGACGTTGCCGCATGCGGCGCAGTTTCTCGACTGAACTGGGGATGAAAGACTGGCCGGGGAAGCCGGGGTTGACCGACATGACAAGGACTTGGTCAAGGTGGGGCAGCACCTCTTCGATAGCGGATATAGGGGTTGCCGGGTTGATGGCCACACCCGCTTTGGCGCCCGCTTCTTTGATCTGATGCACGACTCTGTGCAGATGCGTACAAGCCTCGGCGTGGACGGTGAGTATGTCTCCCCCGGCCCTGGCGAACTCTTCCACGTGCCGCTCCGGCTCAACGATCATGAGATGTACGTCCAAGGGAAGCATAGTACGAGCGCGCAGGGCCTGCACCATGGATGCGCCAAAGGTGATGCCGGGCACGAAGCGCCCATCCATGACGTCCACGTGGATGTAGTCGGCACCGGCTTTTTTCAGCTTCGGATACGGCATCCCCCAAGCTGGCGAAGTCCGCAGAGAGTATAGACGGGGCTAGTTTGATGTTGCTCATCAGCTAAGCCTCAACCCTCCAGCAGGGAGCGCGCCCTTTTCAGTGCCGCTCGTACCTGGTTGGGCGCTGTGCCGCCGGGCACGTCCCCGCGCTTGGATGGACGTCTCGGCGGTGACCTGGTAAACGTCCTCCTGAAACACTTCTGAGAAACGGTGGTACTCCTCCAGGCTGAGCTCTTTGAACCGCTTCTCCTGTTCTGAAGCGTACCTGGAGACCTGGATCATAACGCCGTGAGCCTCGCGGAACGGGACACCTTTGGCTACTAGGTAGTCGGCAAGGTCTGTGGCCAGGACCAGGCTGTCTTCGGAGGCTTGTCGCATGCGCTCCGTATTGAACTCAGCGGTGGACATCATGCCGGACATGACTTCAAGGGTGGCTTGAAGCGTGTCCACCGTGTCGAAGAAGCCATGCTTGTCCTCTTGAAGGTCGCGGTTGTAGGTCATGGGCAGGCCCTTGATGACGGTTAGCAACGCGATGAGGTTGCCGTAGACACGCCCCGTTTTGCCGCGGGCAAGCTCGGCGAAGTCAGGGTTGCGCTTCTGCGGCATCATGCTGCTGCCGGTGACGTACTCGTCGCCCAGGCGGATGAAGTCGAACTCCTGGGAGGACCAGTAGACGATCTCTTCCGCAAGCCGCGACAAGTGCGCCATGCAGAGGGCGGAGTTCGCCAGGTACTCGACTAGGTAGTCGCGGTCGGAAACAACATCCATGGAGTTCTCGCTTATACGGGCAAAGCCCAGCTCCCTGGCAAGGAACTCACGATCGTAATCATAGGGCACTCCGGCCAGAGCGCCACTGCCTAGGGGCAGCACGTCGGTGCGCTGAAGGCATTCCTGGAACCGCTCCGCATCGCGGTGCAGCATGTGGAAGTAGGCGAGCAAATGGTGGGACAGCAGCACGGGCTGAGCCCGCTGCATGTGGGTGTAGCCCGGCAGCGCCGTCTCCAGATTGGCCCCGGCCACGTCCAGGATTACTTGCTGGAAGCGGTGGATGAGGCGCACCGTATCCTGGATGGCCTGCTTGGCATAGAGGCGCATGTCCACCGCTACTTGGTCGTTGCGGGAACGGGCTGTGTGCAGCTTGCCCGCTGCGTCACCTATCTTTTCATAGAGCCGCGATTCAATGTTCATGTGGATGTCTTCAAGCTGAGACTGCCAGGGAAAGGTTCCGTCCTCTATCTCCTTCTGGATCCCGGCAAGGCCGCTGACAATTGCCTCGACATCGTCTTTGGAGATGATGTTCTGCTTGGCGAGCATGCGGGCATGCGCCATGGAAGCGGCTATGTCCTGCCTGTACAGCCGTCTATCGTAGTGCAGGGAGACGGTGTAGTCAGACGAAATCTTTGGCCTGGGAGTCTTGCTTTGCGTCATAGCTGGAGAGATTCGACTTTGATGAGGCGCTGGCTCACGGGGTCTACCTGGTAGCCCAGTGCCTCGAACGCGGTGACGCCGAGCACGAGGGCGTCGTCCGGCTCACCGAAGATAACGGAAGTTCCAATTATCGAGTCTTCATATGCCATCCGTACGATTCCTATTCGCCTTCTAATGGCTCCACCAAAGCCACGGAATACCCGTTCACTTACAGGCTCAATGTCAAGCTCTCTCAGGATTAGGGAAGGAACGACGGTGAGCAAGGCGCCGGTGTCCGCCAGAAATTGTATGCTGCGGCGCTTATCAGGCTCAGACACGCTGGCAACGTCTATTTCTACGTGTGTGAAGCCCATCAACCGGCGTCTCCCCGCGCTCGCAGGGCGCTGCTGCGCAGGCGATGGGCGTTGACTCTGATGAATCCCGTGGAATCCGGGGCCTCAAAGCCGCCTATCCTATCCATGCTCACCAGGTCCTCATTGTACAGCGTAACGGGTGAGCGCCGCTCTTTGGTGATGACGTTGCCCTTGTACAACCCCAGGGTCACTGTGCCGGTAACGTACTCCTGGCTCTTGTCCATTACCAGGCGCACCAGATCCATCTCCGGGGAGAACCAGAACCCGTAATACACGAGCTCCGAAAAGCGGGGGATCAGCGAATCGCGGAGATGCATCACCTCTCTGTCCAGTGTGATGCCTTCCAGGTCGCGGTGCGCTTTGTGCAGGATTGTGCCGCCCGGAGTTTCGTAAACGCCGCGGGACTTGATGCCGACAAACCGGTTCTCCACCATGTCCTCACGTCCGATGCCATTGATGCCGCCCAGGTGATTGAGGTAGGCGAACAGCTCCAGTGGCTGCGATTGTGTTGTGCCATCACTGAGGTTGCGCACCTCCACGGGGTTCCCTTCGCGGAACTCTATCTCAAGCTCCGTCTCTTTATTGGGAGCGCGTTTGGGCGAGCGCGTCATCTGGAACATGGAATTTCGCGGGCGGCGCGCCGGGTCTTCCAACTCGCCGGCCTCATAGCTGATGTGCATCAGGTTGGCATCGCTGCTCCAGGGTTTGCGCTTGGTCGCCGATACGGGGACGCCATTGCGCCTAGCATAGCTCAGCATGTCTGACCTGCCGGTGAACTTGCCCAGGAAGACGGGGTCGCGCCAGGGGACGTATATCTCCAGCTCTGGAGCCAGCGCGTGGAAGGTGAACTCGAAGCGCACTTGGTCGTTTCCTTTGCCGGTGGCGCCGTGGGAAAGGGTGGTGGCCTTCTCTCTGAGCGCCGTCTGCACCTGGCCTTTGGCCGTTACGGGACGCGCCAGCGACGTGCCGAGAAGATAACGTCCCTCGTAGATGGCGTTGGCCCTGATCGCGGGATAGATGAAGTCGGTAACGAACTCATGCCGCAGGTCTTCCACATAGGTGGCGGAAGCTCCAACCTGGCGGGCCTTGACCACGACCTCCTCCATATCCTCGTCCTGGCCCAGGTTGGCGGTGTAGGTGACGACGTCGTGTCCCTGGCTGATGAGCCAGTGCAGGATGACAGAGGTATCCAGGCCTCCGCTGTAGGCAAGCACTATCTTCTTCTGGTTGTCCATCACTCCATCACCGTTTCCAAGGCACTCTCCAGCCTCTCCACGGCCTGGTCTATCTCTTCCCTACTCACCGTCAGCGGCGGCATGAAGCGTATAGTGCCGGGTCGTACCGCATTGAGCAAAAGTCCTTCTTCGTTGCAGGCAGCGAACTACCTTGGCCGAGACTTCATCATGGAAGGCGAGGCCAAGCAGGAGACCCATACCCCGCACCTCGGCGATGTAGGGATAGCGCGACTTAAGCTCAACAAGGCGCTCTTTCAGATACTCTCCGGCTGCTCCGGCCTGGGACGGCACGTCGTTGTCAACTATGTACTTGGAGGAGGCGTACGCCGCGGCACAGGTGAGGACGTTGCCGCCGAAGGTGGAGCCGTGGTCGCCGGGTTCAAGTACGGAGGCATGCTCCTTGGCAAGGAATGCCCCAATGGGCACACCGCCGCCCAGCCCCTTGGCCAGAGTCATTACGTCCGGCTCTACGCCAAACGATTGGTAGCCAAACAGAGTACCAAGGCGACCCATCCCCGTTTTGTATCTCATCGAAGATGAGGAGAAGCCCGTTCTGGTCGCACCAATCGCGGACGGCCTTGAGGTAGCCTTCTTCCGGCACGTTGACCCCGCCTTCGCCCTGCAGCGGCTCAAGCATCACGGCACAAGTAGCATCGCTTGTGGCGTTCTTGATCGCCTCTAGGTCGTTGTACTCAACGTTGACGAAGCCGTCGGCCAGCGGCCTCCAAGCTTCTTGATAGTGGGGCTGACCCGTGGCGGCTATCATTCCCAGAGTGCGACCATGGAACGAATTGAGAGCGGTGATCACCTCGTGCGCGCCGTCGCGGTGCAGCTTGCCGTATTTACGCGCCAGCTTCACCGCACCTTCATTGGCTTCAGCGCCGCTGTTGGAGAAGAAAACCCTATCCAGGCAGCTGTTGTCTATGAGGACCTGGGCAAGCTGAAGCTGAGGCACCGTGTAGTAGGCGTTGGAGGTCTGCATTAGGGTGGCGGCCTGTTCCTGGATAGCTTCCACAACTGCAGGGTGGCAATGCCCTATGTTGTTCACCGCCCAGCCGGCAGTGAAGTCCAGGTACTCCTTCCCCGTTTCGTCCCAGACCTTTGTCCCCTGGCCTTTGACTATGGTCACAGGCTGACGACGCACTACTTGCATGTAATATTCGCTCTCTATCTGTTGCCACGTGCTCACAATGACTGCTCCTCTTGTACTAGGTCTGACAATTGGCTAACCGCCTCTTCCAAGGTAATTATGCCTTCCCTCAGGTCTTGCAAGGCTCTCTGGATGGCCTCCAGCTGTCTGGCCGCTTCCTCAGAGAGGGTGATAGGAGTACCTCCACCTCCACTGGGCGGACTTGGGCCTGCCACGGCCTGCCCTCCAAACAAGGCTCCCAGCGCCTCATCCAGCGAGGGCTCCATGACCACCTTGTTGGCGGAAGCCAGTATGACGCGTTTTAGCTCAGGCAAGGGCAACCCTTCCGCTCTGAGATATACGGGCTCCACGTAAAGGATGGAGTCGGCTATCGGAATGACTAGCAGGTTCCCTCTGATCACCACCGACCCGGACTGGTTCCACAATGTGAACTGCTGCGATATCTCGGTATCGTTGTCTATGCGTGCTTCTATCTGTACCGGGCCGTCTATTTGCACCCCTCTGGGGAATGTGTAGGCTATCAGCTTGCCATACTCAGGCCCGTCCATGCGCGCCGACAGCCAGGCCACCATGTTGGGTTTTTCCGCTGGGGTAAAGGGAAGGATAAGGACGAACTCCACGTCTTCCTCGCCGGGCAGCTTCATAATCACGTAGTAAGGTTCAACCGCCTGCTGACTGCCAAAAGAAGACCTCCAATGGAACGCTCCACTGGTCCTCTTTGTTGAAGAAAACCGTTGGATCCGTCATGTGATACTGGAGGTAGGTCTCCGACTGGACGGAAAACAGGTCTTCCGGATACCTCAGATGGTCTCTGAGGAAAAGCGACATGTCATCCATGGGCTTGAACAGAGCAGGGAATATCTTGGCGTACGTCTGAATAAGAGGGTCTTGCGGATCGGCGATGTAGAACTGCATCTGACCGTTGTAAGCGTCGACCACCACCTTAACGCTGTTTCTGATGTAGTTGAACCGCTCATCGAACGGTCTTGAATACGGGTATTTGTCCGTCATGGTATAGGCGTCTTGCATCCAGACCAGCCTACCCTGTTCCACTATCAAGTAAGGGTCTGCGTCAAGTTCCAGGAAGGGCGCCACGTGGCTGATTCGCTCCTGAATGTGGCGGTTGTAGAGGACTTTGCTCTGGGGCAGGATTTCACCGCTGATTACTATGTTGATATCCCCGAACTGCCAGGCATATGCAATTCGCCTGAGCAATGAGCTAAGGTGGACACCGCCCGAACCCTGGTACTGAACGTATACGGGCACGTCTTCCTCGGTTGGGTGATCGAATTCAGGGGTCTCGCTGTTGACTATGACGTAGCTGTTGGTGTTCTCGCCGTAGTAGACCTCCGGCCTGTTGATTTCAATGTCGCCGGTGGGAGGCACGTCCTGTACGAAGAAGAGGGGCCTGCCTTCATCGGTGAACTCGGTGACGGGGCTGGCGGCAGCGCCGTAGCCATGCGTGAACTGGAGCCGCTGGTTGACCCATCTCTGGGCCTCTTCCGGCAAGAACTCCGGATAGAGCTCGCGAGCCCCGATGAGCACCTGGCGATATTCACCATTTATTTCTTATCTGTCTACGTCCGTGTCCTGGAAGTTGTAGTAGAGCCGCAGGTGCTGGATCTGGTTGTAAATGTCTATCAAGGGGCGTGGATCCCATAGACGCACGTTGTTCACAGTCTCTTGGTTGGCCAGGATGTCACTTGAAGTAAGCTGAGCCGTCGCTTCATACGATCGCTCCTCTATCCGGTCCAGGCCAAAGGCGGCGCGGGTGAACTCGATGTTGCGGGCGATGAAGCCGCGCTCCCTCTGCAGCTCGTTGGGTTCAACGGTGAAACGCTGAATGAAAGAGGGGTAGAGGCTGCCCAGGCCAACCGCGGCCACCAGCCAGAGAACCACGCCGCCGATGATGAGACGGTTGCCCCTTGCGCCTCTCAGTGAAGGATGCAAGGTGGCCAGCAGCAAGACGCCGCTGGCCACGGCAATAGCCGCCATTACCAGTAACACCGGCAGACGCGCGTTTATATCGGCGTAGGTTGCGCCAAAGACTGCTCCGTCTCCGGAAAATAGTACCTGGTACCTGTCCAGGATATGCTTGAAGGCCAAATTGAAGAAGACCAGAGATCCCAGAACGGCCAGGTGCCCTCTCTGCCAGGGCGTGAGTTGAAAGGGTATGCCTCTCAGCGCAAAGTAAGCTATGTATACACCGGCGGTTGCCAGGAGGAGGACTATGAATGCCCCAAGGAGCCAGCTTTGCACCAGGTTCAGAATAGGGAGGGAGAACACGTAGAAGGAGACGTCGTTTTGAAAAACCGGATCTAAAATCCCAAAGGAGGAGCTGTTGATCAGCCTGAGCGTCAGTTCCCATTGGCCGCTGAGGCTGGAGCCAAACGCAAGTGAGGCGAGCGTTGCGCCAAGGACAATGGCCAGGATGGTTAACCTGTTCAACCAGTATATGGTCTCGGCGGGGAGGGGAAGAACCGATTCGCCGCGAGCGCGGCGCTGGGCCAGCACAACGCTTACTGCGATCATTACGCCAAAGACCAGGGCCCCCGTGACAAAAAGCCCGGCACGAGTCCACAGTATGGTCCTGTACACGTCCAGGAAACCCAGCGAGTTGAACCAGAGCCAGTCGGTATAGACGCCTCGCAGGGTGTTGAACAACACCAGCAGGAAGACGACGCCTAAGAGGACCAGTCCCCACTTGATAAATGAGCCGGTATTGGGAGGAAAAGCAAGAGTGGGCTCCCAGTCTAAGGGGGGGACGTTGCCGCCGTTCTGTCTCAAGTCACCTCACTCCTTCGGATTGCCTAAGCGGTTAACCAGGTACCTACATTATCATTGTTTACGGCTTTAAGCAGCGCCTGGGGGGACCTACCGTCTATTATCTGAGCTGCCGGAACTCGCTGCAGGGCTTTGATGCAGGCTTCCAGCTTTGGAATCATGCCGCCGTCAGCGGTACCGGATGTGAGCAGCCCCTGCACTTCCCTGGGCGTAAGCCTGGTGATGAGCCTTCGCGATGAGTCCAGAACGCCCCCCACGTCTGTAAGAAAGATAAGCCGTTGAGCCGGCAATGCCCAGGCCAGGTGGCCGGCTGCGGTGTCGCCGTTGATGTTGAGCAAAGAGCCGTCTTCACCCGCGCCGTTGGTTGCGGCCACCGCCACGGGAGCAATGAGCGGGATATAGCCGGCTTTCAAGACATCCATCACCGGCTGCGGGTCCACTTCAGTGACTTCACCTACAAATCCAAGCTCCGGGTTGTTGATTCGCGCTCGCAGCATGCCACCGTCAGCGCCGGAGAGCCCCACTACCTTGCCGTTGAGAGCAGAGATGGCGGCGACAAGCTGCTTGTTGATAAGGCCGGCGAGCACTGCTACCACCACCTCCAGACTGGGGGCGTCGGTGACGCGCAGACCTCGTATGAAACGCGGCGGCAGCGACTGCCTCTTCATCCAGTGGGAAATGACCGGGCCGCCTCCATGCACTACTACCGGCGTACGCCCCGCCTTTTGCAGGGCAACGATATCGCGAAAAGAGGTATCGGCGCTTCCCAGGGTGCTTCCGCCTATTTTGACTACTATTGTATCTTTGGAGGTCATATCCTAGAGATCGATTTCAGGCCCACGCCTTCAACTCCAACCGGCAAACTGATCACTAACCGGCTCAGGTAGTATAGGCGCTGTTGAAGGTCACGTACGCCTCGCTGAGGTTGCAACCCCAGGCGCTGGTAGAGGCGCTGCCCAGGTTCAGGTTGATGGTAAATTTGACCTCCGGGTTTTGCATCTGGAGGACAATGGCGTCCTTGAAGAACGGTATGGGAAGGCCGTTCTCCATGATGCATACGTCGTTGATGTATAGCGACAGCCTATCCTCCCTGACCCGAGCGCCACTGCGGCCCAGGGCCACCACCAGACGGCCCCAGTTAGGGTCGTTGCCGTGAACGGCTGCCTTGACCAGGTTAGAGCTGGAAACGGCACGAGCCGCCAGGCGCGCCTCCTTATCGTTGCGCGCTCCCACCACCTCTACCTCGAACAGTTTGCTCACGCCCTCGCCGTCCAGGACAACCTGTTTGGCCAGGTGGATGCAAAGCCGCGTCACCGCCTCCTGGAACAGCCCTGCCTCGTCTGTCCCCTCAGAGATCGCCGGCCCTCCCGCGGCTCCGTTTGCCATGATCAACAGCGAATCGTTGGTACTGGTATCGCCGTCGATGGAGATCATGTTGAACGAACTGTTTCCCGCCTGAGCGATCACTTTCTGAAGGAAGGCGCCGTCCACCGGGGCGTCCGTTGCCAGAACACTGAGCAGTGTTGCCATGTTGGGATGGATCATTCCGGATCCCTTAGCCGCGCCCCCTACCGTCACCGTCCGCCCGTTGTGCTGGTAGGAGACAGCCGCCTCTTTGGGATGGGTATCAGTGGTCATGATGGCCCTGGCAAAGGCGTTGCCGCCGTCGGGAGAGGTCTGAATCTTGGGTAAAGAGGCCCTGATCAAAGCCATGGGAAGCTCTACGCCGACCAGTCCTGTGCTAAGAAATCCCACCTCTTCTTGCATCAGGTCCAGGTAGGCCGCGGCTAGCCTGACAACCTCGGCGGCGTCCTTCACTCCCGGCTCACCGACAACCGCATTGGCGATGCCGCTATTGGCCACCACGGCGCGGACATTTCCCCGCCGAACGTGTTTTTCAGTGAGGACAATAGAGGGCGACCTCACTTGGTTGGCGGTGAAAATGCCGGCGCTGACGCAAAGCATCGAGGAGTGGATAATGCCCAAGTCCAGCTTGTCCTCCGAGTAGGTCTTCATTCCGGCGAACGTGGCGCCAGCCAGAAAACCGGGGACGCTGGTCAGTGTACCATTGAGAAGAACCTCTATATTTTCATTCATTCCCGGCTCCATTGCTTGTGAAGTATAGTTGACCTGGTACCGCCTGTCCTTCTTGGACCTGATTGTATAGCAAGCCATGACCGAGTGGCGGTCCAGGATCATCGGTTTGCCCTGGCCTTCCGCCTGCTGGAGCACTTTGACCCAACCGCGTTTTACCCAGTACCGGATGGTGCCTGGTTCAACCGATAGATCGCGGGCCGCCTCTCGCAAGCCGATGCCTGTTTCTACAGACATAGGACTGTCTTGCCAAGTTTTACACACATTTGCGACGGTATTGTAAGGAAACAACCAGGTAAATGTCAATAGTAGCGAGGTTTAACGCTCATTTAATTGGAATTATAAGGCATATAATGCGATTTACACACTCAAACGGTGCGAGGCTTGTATTCTTTGAGGCAAATGGACGTCATGGATGACTGCTCAATTCGACCTCCTCAAGGGTTAGAAGGCTCAGGACCCATTTGCCATCGCCAATAAGGCCAATGTACAGAGATTCTAATGGACGTTGGTGGAAGTAGTCTCATATTGACCATGACACATCTGCCAAGTTAAAATGTATTCACCGATGGGGTGAACAGTGGAAGTGTCCTTCAGAACGAACAAACTTCTGCGCAACTACGAGAAGTCAGCCGGAGCAATTCGGGAGTGGGGCCCAGATGTCGGACGCAAGTACGTCACACGCATAAACGAGCTCTATGCAGTCAAAGACTTCCAGGAAGCGTACAACATACGGTCGATGCGTTTGCATCCACTGAAAGGATCAAAGCGAGGAGAATTATCCATCTATTTGACGGGCAAGTGGCGTCTCATTGTATCTAAGGGCGACACAGAGAGTCAGGTGATCATAAAGGAGGTGAGTAACCATTATGACGACTAGGAGCCCGCGCGCAGTGTCAGATATGCCGGTTCCTCCGGGAGAAGTTCTGGAAGAAGAGCTTGAAGCCCGCGGGATGACTCAGAAGGAGCTCGCGACAAGGCTAGGCAGGCCAGCGCAGGCGATCAACGAGATAATCAAGGCAAAGAAGGCCATCACGCCGGATACCGCAATCATGCTGGAGAAGGTTTTGGGAATCGACGCGCAGTTTTGGGCCAACCTCGAGACCGACTATCGCATGACTTTAGCACGAAATCGTGACCGGGACACGCTCGCAGCTAATGTGCAATGGCTAAATGACTACCCGATCAAACAGATGATCAATCGAGGCTGGCTGGAACCTGGACGGGATAAGCAGAGCAAATTGAAAGCCTTGCTTAGCTTTCTCGGTGTAGCTGTTGCTGAGCCACGAGTGTACCAAGAGGCTGTCGGCTTCCGAATTACGGAGGCTGCTCAACAGAGTGTGTCTATTGGTGCTCTGGCAGCTTGGCTACGCAAGGGAGAGCTTGATGCACAAGAGATAATCACTCCTGACTACGACGAAGAAGTCTTCAATCAAGCCCTAACCAAGATCAGGGGCATGACAGAGGATTCGCCTGAAGAGTTCATACCGGCGATGTCAGCTCTTTGTAGGGAAGCTGGTGTCGTGTTCTGCATAGTACAGGAGTTCCCGAAGAGCGGGGCTAACGGTGCTACGCGCTGGCTTACAGATAGGAAGGCATTGATTCAGATGAGCATTCGGCGAAAGTGGGCCGACATCTTCTGGTTCAGCTTCTTCCATGAGGCTTGCCATCTGTTCAAGCATCGAACGCAGCGCCGGATTGTAATTGATGGACTCGGTGCAGACCCGGACATCACCGAAATCGAAGCAGAAGCCGACCGGTTTGCAAGAGATTTTCTCATCAAGCCGGAGGAGTGGACAGATTTCTGTAGCGTAGACATCTTCACACCGGACTCCGTTAAGGAATTCGCAGAATCAATCGGTATAGCTCCATTCATAGTGGTTGGAAGGCTCCAGAAGGAGAAACTAATTGGTTACAACCAGCTTACATCTCTCAAACCACGATACGAATGGACAAACGACTCAAATAGCTAGCGGTTTAATAATACGAAGGATGCCTAATGGTTGCCGGCTCAAAGGATCAATGCAGCTTCTTTCCTTTACCGGACGCGTCTGCCCGCTTGGAACACGGCCCAGACGTTTCGCAGAGCGGCGGGGTCCGAGTACGGGTCGCCGTCTATTAGCACCATGTCGGCAACCTTGCCGGTTTCAAGCGTGCCTACCATATCGTCAATTCCCAGCAGAGATGCGGCGTCGCGGGTTGCGGCACTCATGGCGGCAGGCGGGGACATGCCGTTCTCCACCATCAGCTCCACTTCCCTGGCCAGCATCCCGTGTCGCACCGCCGAACCGCCGGCGTCCGAACCCGGCACCACTTTCACGCCGGCAGCCAGGGCGCGCTTGAAGCTGGCAATGGATTCAGCGGCGCGCTCCTCCGTGCGTGCCAGCACCTCCCTGTCTTCGCCGGCCATGTATCCCTGGCTGAGGCGGGAGTCCCAGGTGGACATGGTCGGCACAAGGTAGGTGCCCTTATCCGCCATGAGGCGGGCCGTCTCCTCGTCTATGAAGAAGCCGTGCTCTATGGAAACCACACCCGCTTCGACCGCTTGATGAGTACCCTCGTATCCGACGCAGTGGGCAGCGACTTTAAGGCCGGCCTCGCTGGCAATACGAACCACCGCTTCCAGCACGTCCAGCCCAAGCGTGGGGACCTGCTCGCCTTCAGGTGTCATGCCGGTAGCGCCCACTTTGATCAGGGCGGCGCCCCTTTGCACCTGGTCTTTGGCGGCTAGGACCATCTCCTCAAGGTTGTGGAGCGTGCGCACAAAAGGCCCCCATGTACCCGGGAAAGCCAGCCAGTCGCCCGCGGCCAGGATACGCGGTCCGAACACATTGCCCGCAGCCACCGACTCAGCGAAGGGGACATTGATGCCGCCCTTGGAACCAACGTCTCTTGCCGAGGTGATGCCGGAAAGGAGGGCGCGACGGGCATTACCCACGGCTTTGAGGGTGGCCACTTCCGGCGGATCGGCGGCCAGGATTTCGCCGTTGTCAGGCCCGCCGTCGCTGGTGAAGTGCTCGTGGCAGTCGATGATGCCGGGTATCAGCGTGAAGCCGCGTCCGTCCACCTCCTCGGTGTGCGAGTGGCGCGCCGGATGGGCGGCGTCTTCCCCGATCCAGGTTATACGGCCGTGCTCCGCCTCCACGGTTACAGACGGCACGGGCGCAGCGCCTGAACCGTCCACCAGCCTTACGTTGCGTATCAACAAGCTCATTGCATCCTCCCTTTACCTTGCGGCGAGACTTTGACGAGGCGTGATTTCCGATGATTAGCCTCCCCTGTGCACCCTCCCTGATCAATCGGTCAGTCTGCGGACACTCTGATGGGGACGACGAGTGAGGCCGCAGCGGTAACCGCTACCATCGTGGCGGTGAAGTAAAAGATGCCGTCCATGCCGTACGACCCGCGCAGCCATCCCGCAATAACCGGCGACGCCGAGCCAAAGATGGCTCCCCCAGTGAACACAATGGCGGTCACGGAGCCTTCCGTGCCCCTCTTTGCAGCATCGATGGCTGCTGCCAGCATGACGGGGTTCACCGAGTATAGAAACAGACCGAGCAGGGCAAGCACCACGGCAAAGCCAATGCCGTCTCCAAAGAAAAGCAACGAGTAGATGAGAATCGATATGGCTGCCAGTCCCACGAATACCACGGGGCGTCGGCCTATTCTATCGGCGGTCCATCCCATAGCCGGAGCAAACCCAATACCGAACAGTGTGAGCAGAGCCACGTGGTAACCTATCTTGAACGAGGAGAACCCCAGGTCTTCGCTCATGTAGATGACTATGAAGATGTTGAGAGCGTTGTGAGCCATAGCCCTTACCGTAGTGAGTGTGGTCATACTCAATACGGCACTGTTCTTGACCAACGGCCGCATGGACTTCAGGTAGGCTTTGAGCGTCAGCCCCGCAGAGCTTCCGCCAGGTATATCGCGGTAGGCCAGCAAAATGGCTGCGGCGCTGATCAACGCGGGCAGCACCATGAGCAAAGCCAGGGCTCTCCAGCCAAGGCCGGCCCACTCCAGGCCAAACAGTGTGAAGCCGCCCAGCAGAACGCCCACTACTACCGGAGATATGCTGTCGCCTATGGAGCCTCCCATCCTGTGTACAGCCAGTGCGGTGGCGCGCCGGCTGGGATAAACGGCGGCCAGCGTCCCAAAGGCGGGAGCATGCCAGAAAGAGGTACCGATCCCCGTGACAGCTACACCCAAGACGAGCAGCCAATAGCTCGGCGCCACACCTATGAGCAGATAGCCTATTGCCAGCGAACTGAGGCTGGAAGCCAGGATGAGCGCGACTTTGCTCCGCCACATATCGGCAACAACGCCAGCGGGGATGTTGACTCCAGCGCTGAAAATGGTCCTGGCGGAGCCAATAACGCCGATCTGCACGTCGCTAATACCCAAGGCGGCTTTGATGGGAGGCAGCAGGAGAAGAAACGCCTGTTGGTAGAAGTGCTTCACAGAATGGCCCGCCGCCAAGCCAAGCATGAAGCCTAGAGACGGCTCTTCAGCCCTGGCCCGTCCCCTTTTCTCAACCGTTGTTGCGGCCTGTGTCAGAGGTGAACTCCCTGATTCAAAATGCAGTGCAATACTAAACCCGTTGATTAAGAAGCACCAGAGGGCGGGACATTGTCCTGTATAATCCACAGTGTCATGCAACGAGACACAAGCATCCGCTTCCAGGACAGAGCAGCAATAGTGGCCGGAGATGATTATGGCTTCTGCAGGGAAGCGGCGCTTCTCCTTGCCGCAGAAGGCGCTTCACTGGTGATCAACTCAACGGACGCAGGGGAGGCGGACAAGCTAGCCGCTGAAATCAGAGATGCCGGAGGCAAAGCCATACCGACTTCTTACAACGTGACTTCAGTGGAGGGTGGAGAGGCACTGGTAGAGTCTGCGGTAGACTCCTTTGGCAGAGTGGATATCCTGATTATCGTTGTAGGCGTACGACACCCCCGGCCTATTGCCCAGATGACAGAGCAGGATTGGGATTCGGCTATGGAGGGAACTTTGAAAAGCGCGTTTATGGTGACCAAACACGCCTGCGCCCAGATGCGTCAGCAACGTAACGGCCGCATAGTCTACTTGCTCCAAGAGCCTGAATACGGCCAACCCCGTTCAGCGGCATACGACACCGCACTGGAAGCCATAGTAGGACTGAGCCGCACGGCGGCGCTGGACATGGAAAGATACGGCGTCAACTGCAACGTTGTAATTGCAAGCGAAGCCAAGAACGCCGCTCTCCTGGCCGCTTATCTCTGCACGGATGCAATGGCCCGGTTCAGCGGTCACGTGCTCGGCGCCGGCGCGGAAGAGCTCTACCTGTATTCCAAGCCAGCGGTGGCCCGCGCCCTCTACGGCGCCGAGGTGTTCTCGGTGGAAGAGATTGCCTCGCTGGCGCCCAGGCATCTTTTCCCCGGAGGAGGGTCGCGGTGAGCAACAGGCTAGAAGGCAGGGTCGCTGTGGTTACCGGAGGCGGGGGAGGCATTGGAGGAGCTGTCAGCAGGCGACTGGCCGGTGAAGGCTGCTCTGTGGTTGTCAACGACCCTGGGGGCTCGCTGAGCGGAGCAGGCGCTTCTGAAGCTCCGGCGAATGCCGTCGTTTCACGAATAAGAGTCGAAGGAGGCCATGCTATCCCCAGCTATGATTCCGTGGCCACGTTTGAAGGGGCGGAACGCATAGTACAGGCGGCCCTGGATACCTACGGAAGACTGGACATCGTCTGCCATGCAGCAGGCATCCTTCGAGACAGAATGGTGTTCAACATGTCAGAGGAAGAGTGGGACGACGTCATCCGGGTCCACCTGTACGGAGCGTTCAATCTTGTACGCCAGGCCGTACCTCACATGATGCGGCAGCGTTACGGTCGCATTCTGCTCTTTTCGTCGGTGTCGGCGCTGGGCAACCTGGGTCAGGCCAACTACTCGGCGGCCAAAGCAGGGCAGATTGGCCTTGCCCTGTCCCTGGCAAAGGAGCTGGCCCCTTACAACATCACGGCCAACGCTGTCCTCCCCGGGGCCGACACCAGGATGACGGAGGGCATGCCGGAGACGGCCAGAGCCTACATAGAGCAATGGGGACGTTCCTCAGGCGCTCCCGTCATGGAAGGCGCTCGCTCAGCGGAGCGGAACGCTCCCAAGATAGCGTATCTGTGTACAGAGGCCGCCGCCAATATAACGGGTCAGGTCATTGGCACCTTCGGGCTGCCAATGACCATCTATTCTCCAAGGCAAGTCGTGAGGACATTGCTCAAGAGCGGCGACTGGACGCTTGATGATCTGGATCTCATCATGCCCAACTCTCTGACTAAAGACCTAGCAAGCGACAACAATGAGCAGTAAGGAGCAGGGACTGGACAGGGTCAAGGCACTGGAGGCGGCGCTGGTAGCTGCCAGAGAGGCCGCGGAAACGCTGCGTCTGCGGTTCAGGCAGAAGAGGGGAGAGCCACCCTTGAACAGCTGGACCAAAGACGGAGGCGGCCTGGTAACAGAGGCGGACATAGCTTCAGACCAGGCCATAACCCAGGTGCTCAAAGTCCACAACGTGCCGGGCGCCATCCTGTCGGAGGAGAGCCACACACCCGCCGGCGACGACGGGCTGACCTGGCTGGTGGATCCGCTGTGCGGCACAGTCCCATTCAGCACCGGGCTGGCGCATTGGGGAGTGAGCATCGCGCTGCGTCAAGGTGGAAGCCTGGAGCTTGGCGTCCTCACTTTACCGACGCAGCAAGACCAGCTGACCGTGGTCAGGGGACACGGTGTATCAAGGAACGGGCGTATCTGGACCTCCTCTTCGCCGGGCGCCAGGCTGTCGGAGGTTGCCGTTGCCCTGGAGATAGACGGCGGCGCGGAATGGAAGAGAGCGTTGGTGGGAAGCCTGGACTGGGTGGGCAGCGTGGGGCAAATCAACTCGTTCTCCTCCGCGGCTTTCCCCATTGCACAGATATGCCTGGGGCGACTCGCGGCGGCGGTGTTCTACAAGATAACCCCGGTGCACCTGGCGGCGGGAGCACTCATCGCAACAGAGCTGGGGATCATGGCGACAGATGCCTCGGGAACCCCCCTCGATTGGAGCCAGGACGGTGAATTTCCGGTGGTGGTCATAGGCTGGCCTGAAGTCCATGGCCAGATCATTGAGGCTATGTCAGGTAAATAGCGCGGATTCGACCTCTCAGCCGCTCAAACCAGAGGATTGCGGCTACTGTAAGGAGAAGGTCTGTCTATGTTGAACACCTTGAAGGGCCGCCATATTGCAGCGGTGCGGTCGAATCTCATCAGAGCAACGAAACGACCGTCGCGGCTGTAGGCTCTCGCCTCCTGAAGATGGGACGCATAGTGAGTGCCGGGACTCAGGGGGACGGCCTGGCCGTTCATCACCTGGCTCGCTTCCCAGGAGTCCATTTGAACGGCGGGCAAGTGGAGCACAACGCAATCCGGGGGGAGGAACAACGGTTCCCAGGTATTGTTCCCCAAAGAGGTCGTCAGGGCCTCCAAGGGGGTGGTGTCATCAGCGCAGAAAGGGCCGGTACGCAGACGGCGCAGCTGGGAGAGGTGGGCTCCGCACCCCAGCGCCTGCCCCAAGTCATGGGCCAGAGAACGTACGTAGAATCCCCGGCTGCACTGCACGGAAAGCCTGGCTTGCGGCGGTTGCCATTCAACCAGCTCCAACTTGAGCACTTCAACCGTCCTTGGAGGGGCTTGCACGGCAACGCCATCCCGCGCCAGCGCATAGAGACGCCGGCCCTGCTTTTTCAGTGCACTGAAGGCGGGGGGCGTCTGCTCTACGACGCCTCTCAAAGGCGCCAGGGCTGCCTCTATCATCCCGGCGTTTACGTCTGAGACGTCTTGCCTGTGGATTATTTCGCCTACGCTGTCGTAAGTATCAGTGGATACGCCCAGATGGACGGTGGCCAGATACTCTTTTCGAGTGTTGACAATGAACTGCATGAGGCGGGTGGCCTGACCCAGGCAAACGGGCAAGACTCCCGTGGCCACCGGATCAAGCGTCCCGGCGTGACCTACGTGTCGTTGAGAAGAAAACCTCTTGATCTGCCGCACCACGTCCATAGAGGTGATGCCCGGCGGCTTGTCCACGTTGAAAATACCGTGGCTGGGCCGTTTCAACTGGCCGACCTCTCCGATTGGACGTTATCCATGAATTGAAGCATCAACAAGCCCTTCTCTATGGACTCGTCCAGATGGAAAGACAGCACGGGAACATAGCGCAAAGCGACTCTGCTTTTAAGCTCTCTATGGAGAAACCCCGATGCTTTTTGAAGAAGCTTAACGGTGGAGTGCTTCTCCTCTTCATGGCTCATCACGCTCACGTAAACTTTGGCTTGGCGCAGGTCCGCAGAGACGTCAACATGAGTAACGCTGACCAGTAGAGGCAGCCTGGGATCGTTCATTTCAGTTGCCAGCAGACTGCTCAGTTCTTTGCGAACCAGTTCGTTGACACGTTCAATTCGCCTGCTCATTGGAATGTCCTTGGAAAATAGGAATGGAGCTTCAAGCTGTAGAGGCCTGGAGACCGGAACCGCTTTTTAGGAGACCTGCTCCTGCCGGTGAAACTCCAGGGTGTCCCCTTCCTGGAAATCGTTGAAGCTGTTTAGCATCACGCCGCCTTCGTACCCCGTAGCCAGTTCGCGGACGTCGTCTTTGAAGTGGCGTAAGCTAGCTATAGTTCCATTGAATATAACACTGCCGTTGCGCGCTACGCGGGCCGACGAGTTCCTTACGACACGTCCGTCTGTGACGTAGATTCCGGCTATCTTGGAGCTCCTGCCGCGGCTGAAGACGGCCCTGACCGTGACATGGCCGTCTATCACCTCCCTCATCGTGGGGGCGGCCATGCCCTTTATTGTGCTCTGTACGTCATCCAATAGCTGATAGATGATGCTATAGAACCTCACTTCCACGTTTTCGGCGTCGGCTACCTGGCGGGCGCTTTGCTGTATTGTGGTGTTGAAGCCAATGACAATGGCCTCTGAGGCTAGGGCCAAGAACACGTCGCTCTCCGTTATGGAGCCGGAGGCGGCATGGATGATGCGGACCTGGGTCTCATTTGTGCTCAACTGAAGGATGCTGTCACGAATGGCTTCTATGCTTCCCTGTACATCAGCCTTGAACACCAGGTTTAGCTCCTTGGCTTCTCCGGTGCGGATGCGGCTCATTATATCTTCCAAGCTTACCTGACGCCTGGATTCTTGCTGCCGCTGTGCAAGCTCCGTCGCCGTTCTGGCTTCCCTTTCGTTCGGCGCTACCTTGAAAGTGTCGCCAGCGGCTGGGGGATCGTTTAGGCCAAGCACTTCGACAGGAGTGGATGGCCCGGCAGAACGTATTCGTTTGCCGGCGTAGTCTACTAGCGCTTTGATTCTACCGGTGATTGAGCCTATGACTAGGATATCGCCCACGTTGAGGGTGCCGTTTTTAACCAACAGAGTAGCTACTGGACCGCGGCTCTTGTCCAGCTTGGCTTCCAGCACCACTCCCCTTGCGGAGCGGCTGGGGTTTGCCTTAAGGTCCGAAATTTCAGAGACGACGAGGACGTTTTCCAGCAGTTCGTCCACGCCTTCTCCTGTCACGGCCGACACCGGTACTGCTATAACGTCGCCTCCCCACTCTTCAATGAGAAGGTTGTTCTCTGAAAGCTGTCTCTTGACGCGGTCTATGTCCGCGCTGGGACGGTCTATCTTGTTTATAGCTACCACTATGGGGACGGCGGCCGCTTTGGCATGATCTATTGCCTCCACGGTTTGCGGCATAATTCCGTCGTCCGCGGCTACCACCAGAACGGCTATATCCGTAGCCTCTGCACCGCGGGCCCTCATGGTAGTGAAGGCCTCGTGCCCAGGGGTATCCAAGAAAGTAATGGTGCGGTTGTTGTACTCGGCCTGGTAAGCGCCGATGTGTTGAGTGATGCCTCCGGCCTCCCGCTCAACTACTCTGGTCTTGCGAATGTTATCCAACAGTGTTGTCTTGCCGTGGTCCACGTGGCCTAGGATAGTGACCACAGGAGACCTTTCCTCTAGCACAGAGGCGTCTTCTTCTGCCTCTTCTACAGTGGTGGACTTCCTTGCTTTTTCCTCCAAGGGCACTGCCTTGTAGCCGAAGAGCGGAGCCAGTGCCGCCGCCGTGTCAAAGTCGACGGCTTGGTTTATGTTGGCCATGATTCCCGCTCGCATGAGCTGCTTCATAAGGTCTATGGGACTGGCCTTGAGCACCTCGGCAAAGTTGGCCACGGTGATAGCTTCAGGTATCCTGACGATTCGGACGGTGGTCTTGGCGCGCTGTTTCTGCTCCGCCTGGGGCTTGTCTGTTGTCTGTGTGGCCTGAAGTTCTCTTTCCATGGCAAATCCAACCTATTCCTGGCTATCTAAAGTCTTGGCGAATTCTTGTAGCGTTTCCCTATCACCCGCGGCGAGCTTACCCTTGAGGGAGTATTCCAGCCTACCTTTGTTTAGTCCCAACTCCCAGCATTCACGGGTTACGCACAGATAGGCGCCGCGTCCCTCGATCTTCCGCCTCCCCTGGTCAACCAGTATATCTCCAAGGGAAGTCCTGACAATCCGTACAAGCTCTTTTTGTACAGCTTGCCTGCCGCAGGCCACACAACGCCTCAGAGGTCTATGACGCTGCCGCACTGCCCTCCCTCACGAGCCTATTACCCAGCTATCCTGTTGCGGCGCCCTTGCGCCGTTTGCCTCGCCTGCCCCCTTTGCTGCGCCGTCCTTCACCGCCCCTAGGCACTATGATGTCCTCGGCAAATCTAATCTGGGAACCTCCCCCTGTGGGAGTAAGCTGAGGTACTTGCCAAATATCGTCTGTAAGAGGAATCTCCTCCACTTCTTCTTCAACTTCCTCTTCTTCTACAGTGAAGTCCGACCAATCATCTTCGACAGCGGCCGGCGCCTCCGCCTCGACCTCTATCACAACGGGCTGTTCCTCTGCTGCCAGCTCTTCCATCTCAGCTTCAACCGGCTGCACTTCAGCCACAGGCACTGCTGCGTCTGCAGCCTCCGCCGGTTCCACCTCAACCTTTTCTTCCAGGACTTCTACCGGCTTGGCCGGGACCGGAGCCTCCGATACGGGTTCGGCAACTGCAGCAGCGGGAGCGGGCTTGCGCAGACGCTCCAACTCAACGTCCGCAGAGCTCAGGATATCTATCTTCCAGCCGGTTAGCTTGGCCGCCAACCTGGCGTTCTGACCCTCCCTGCCTATAGCCAGGGAAAGCTGCTTGTCCTGCACAACTACGGTGGCGTTGTTCTCCTCTTCATTCAAGGAGACGTAGAGCACCTGCGACGGGTTCAACGCATTGGAGATGAAGGCGGAAGGGTCGCGGTGCCACTGGACCACGTCTATCTTTTCGCCCTGAAGCTCGTTGACTATGTTCTGGATTCTTATGCCCCTCAGGCCAACACAGGAACCTACGGCATCGACGCCTTCCTGCTTAGCAACCACGGCCACCTTGCTCCTGGAACCGGGCTCCCTGGCGATGGCCTTGATCTCCACTATGCCGTTGTATATCTCAGGGACTTCGATCTCAAAGAGGCGCTTGAGCAGGTTCCTATGGGACCTGGATACTATGATCTCAGGCCCTTTGGCGGTCCTTGCCACCTCCTCTATGTAGAACTTCATTTTCTGCCCCTGGCGGTACCTTTCCGTGGACACCTGCTCGCGTTCAGGCAGCACAGCTTCGGTACGGCCAAGGTCAACAATAGTTTGCCTCGCCTCTATACGCTGGACCGTGCCTGTCACTACATCCTCCGAGCGGTCCGAGTACTCCTCAAAAACCAGTTCCCTTTCCGCCTCGCGGAGACGCTGCATGACCATCTGTTTGGCGGTCTGGGCAACAATGCGCCCGGAGAGATTGTGGGTGGACTCTATCTCAATGACATCGCCTATTTCGGCATCCGGCTTCATCTTCTTAGCCTCGGCGCGGGTCATCTCTATCTTGTTGTCTTCAACGTCGACCACCACATTCTTGAGAACATAGACCCGGATGTCGCCCGTGCCTGGACTCAGCCTAACCGAAATATTCTGGCTGGCGGCTAGATTATCTCTCTTGTAGGCAGAGGCCAGTGCAGCTTCAATAGCACCGAGCACCATCTCCCTGGGCAGGCCCCTTTCTGCGGCAAGCTGGGTTAGTGCGATCAAAAAGTCGCTCTTCATAGCCAGCCACCTCCTCTATGCTCTGTTCAACAACCCCCTAACTGAACAAAAAAGTGGGACGAAACCCACTTTTCCAAGTAAACAATTGAGGTTGGAGAACCAATAACTGGCAAGATTATAGCACTGTCATTGAATACAAACAACCCAACGTTCAACCCAACGTTGCTTCACGTTTCACGTGGTGTACCAGTTGGGTCGAAAACAGTAAAACGGTTCAACTGCGCTCACCTAGCAGTACATTTACGCCTAAATTAGGATATCTCTGACCAGAGCAGAGATCATTGTTTTACCACTGGCTGGTTGAATATACCTAGGGCATAGGTTCCTTGAACCCGAATCCGGTTAACGGAAAAAGTACGCTTTCTGAAGACGTTATTGCTCCCTGGGCCCTCAATCTCTCCGCTGCGGCCAGTACCGTAGCTGATGTGGGTTCCACGAAGAGACCTTCCATACTGCTCAGCCGCCTCTGCCACTCAACTATCTCGCTATCCGGTACGGCCAGGCACTGGCCTCCGGTCTGTCGACAGGCTTCAACGAGCTCTTGCAGCCGGGGAGGCGAGGAAATCTTTATGCCTATTGCCACCGTCTCCGCCCCCGGTAAACCCGGACTCCAATCATGTCCCTGGAAAGCAGAGGCAAGAGGTTGATATGCTTCCGACTGGACAGCGTGCAAGCGGGGAATCTTTTGCACCCGTCCGTCCTGGAGCATCTCTTTGAAAGCCCACCACATACCCAGAAGCTGAGAGCCGTTCCCCACGGCTATAATTATATTGTCCGGCAACTGGTCCATCTGCTCGGCGATTTCATAGGCCATGGTCTTGTTGCCCTCTATGAAGTAAGCGTTGAGCTGGTAGGCCAGGTTCAACGTATCAGAGTCGGAGCAGAACGCATCCATCGCCGCCGCTGCCGCCCGGCGGTCGCCGTCTACCCAATGCATCTCTGCGCCGCTTTGCCTGATGGCCTGTACCTTGCGGTTGTCCTCTCCTTCAAACGCGAAGGCAACGAAGGTGATGCCGGCGCGGGCGCAGTAGGCGGCCAGCGAATGGCCTGTGTTGCCTCCTCCAATCTCAGCGGCCCTTTGCACCCCTGTCTCCTTCAGTACGGAGACCTGCACAGCGTTGCCCCTGTCCTTGAAGGAGCCTGTGGGGTTCATGTACTCCAGCTTGGCGTACACGGCATCGATGTTCAGGGCCCGGCTGGTGCGGGTCAGGGGTACGACTGGCGTATCTCCTTCTCCCATGGTCACCAAGTTGGCCTGATCGCGCACTGGCAGCATGGGCAAATACCTAGCGATGCCCGTTGCTCCTGATAGAATTCTTGCTTCTGCCGTTGCGGGGGTGTCGTAATCTACTCTGAGCAAGTTCCCGCATTCGTCGCAGGTGGTTCTGTACCTGGAAGCGTCATGATGGCGGCTGCATTCCACGCATACGAGTTCAAAGGACATGGCGGACCTCTCCGGTTGAGATGAGCGCATTATAGACGCACCGGCCTGGCGGTGAAAGAAACAGGCGCTCCAATATGGAGCGCCTGTTCAGGGTGTACCTGTTGCGCCGGCTTAGTAGTCCATGGGAGGAGCCGCAGGCATGGCAGGTTCCTTCTTGGGAATCTCGGTAACCATGGATTCCGTGGTTAGGATCATGGTAGCCACGCTGACGGCATTTTCTAGGGCAGACCTGGTCACCTTTGCCGGGTCCACAATCCCCATCTCGAACATGGAGCCGAACTCCCCAATCTCGGCATCGTACCCGTAATCGTCATCACCTTTGAGGATGGAATCCAGGATCACGGAGCCGTCCATGCCGGAGTTGTTGGAGATGATGCGGATGGGCTCTTCAAGGGACTTGCGGACGATCCGGATGCCGGTGGCCTCGTCGCTGCCCAGATTCAGATCGTCCAACGCTATGGCGGCGCGGATCAGAGTGGAGCCCCCGCCGGCAACGATCCCCTCCTCAACGGCGGCGCGGGTGGCTGAAAGGGCATCCTCCACGCGAGCCTTTTTCTCTTTGAGCTCGATTTCAGTAGCGGCGCCCACTTTGATGATGGCGACTCCGCCGGAAAGCTTGGCCATGCGCTCCTGCAGCTTCTCTTTGTCGAATTCAGAGGTGGTCTCCTCTATCTGCGCCTTGATCTGTTTGATGCGGGCCTGGATGGCATCATCGGAGCCCCTGCCCTCCACAATGGTAGTGTCCTCTTTGTTGGCCACGACACGCCGGGCGCGGCCGAGGTCGTCCACTGTCACGGAGTCCAGCTTGCGGCCCACTTCCTCACTGATGACTTCGCCGCCTGTAAGGACAGCCATGTCTTCCAGCATCGCCTTGCGCCTGTCACCAAAGCCAGGAGCCTTGATGGCAAGGGCGCTCAGGGTGCCGCGCAGCTTGTTGACCACCAGAGTGGCCAGGGCTTCCCCTTCTACGTCTTCCGAAATGACTACCACGTTCTTGGTAATCTGCAGGATCTTCTCCAAGGCAGGAAGAAGATCTGACACCGCCGAGAGCTTCTTGTCCGTGATGAGAATGTAGGGGTCGTCTATCACGGATTCCATGCGGTCTGCGTTGGTGATGAAGTAGGGGCTGATGTAGCCCCGGTCGAACTGCATGCCTTCGACCTTTTCGATTTCATCGGTGATGCCGCGGGACTCTTCCACCGTGATTACGCCGTCCTTACCCACGTCGTTGACCACCTCTGCAATGAGCTCGCCGATAGCCTTGTCGTGTGCGGCCAGGGTGGCAACCTGGGCTATCTGCTCCTTGCCCTCTACGGGTTTGGCCAGCTTCTTGATCTCTTCCCGCAGAGTCTCGGCTGCCTTATCCATGCCTCGCTTCAACACCATGGGATTGGCGCCGGCGGCTACGTTCTTGAACCCTTCCGTCACCATGGCCTGTGCCAGGACGGTAGCGGTGGTGGTGCCATCACCGGCGGCGTCGTTGGTCTTGCTGGCCGCCTCTTTGAGCAGCTGGGCGCCCATATTCTCAAAGGGCTCTTCCAGCTCTATCTCTTTGGCTATGGTTACACCGTCGCTGCAGACGGTGGGTGGGCCAAATTTCTTGTCCAGGATTACGTTGCGGCCGCTGGGGCCCAGGGTCACTCTAACTGATGCGGCCAGTGCATCTATTCCCTTCTTCAGGGAGCGCCGGGCCTCTTCGCCGAATACTAACTGCTTCGCCATTGTCCCTCCTTAAGTTGGACTGAATAAAAAGTTGCTTCTTAACTGATTTTTGCCAGGATGTCAGACTCGCGGAGTATCAGGTACTCAACGTCATCTTCCTTTAGCTCGGTGCCTGCATACTTGGAGTAGACGATCTTGTCATTGACCTTGACCTCCATGTCCAGGCGCTTGCCATCATCGCCGAGCCTGCCTGGGCCGACTGCGACGACCTCACCCTTTTGGGGTTTCTCTCTTGCGGTGTCTGGGAGAACCAGCCCTCCTTTAGTGACCTCTTCCTCTTCCAGGGGCTTGATTACTACGCGGTCTCCCAGCGGTTGGAAAGTTACTTCCACACTGCCCTCCTTAAAACTAGATATTGCCTGCCTATCGAACATTTAGCACTCTACGACCCAGAGTGCTAATCCAACTAGAGATAGTATTACCTACCGCGAGGGGTTGTCAAGTGGATAGCGTGGATAGCACCCTCTCACCAGCCCCATTGGCGCAAGCCGTCTCTAACTAACCGAAGGTGAAGGAAGGGGAGCGAAGCGGTTCTGGGACAAAAGAGATTCGAGGAGGAGGGCGAAGCCTTGCTCGGAAGCAGGGAGGGTTACCTGGTCGGCGGAGGCTTTGACCTTGTCGGGGGCGTTACCCATGGCTACGCCCAAGCCCGCCCATTGGATCATATCCACATCGTTGGGGCTGTCCCCTACGGCGACTACTTCCTCCCTCTTCACGCCCAGGGACTCGGCCAAGTGCTCAAGGGCCGCGCCTTTGGTCCCGTCGGGGTGGCCTATCTCGCATAAGTAGTCGTAGGTGCGCATGGCAGCGATGGTGCCGTGGAAGTGGGTATCTACCATCGTCGGAACGCCGCTTATAAGCTCAGTGTCCCCGGTGACAACGATCTTGGTGGGCGGTTCATGGATGTCGCGGATGAGACTAGTCACAAGCTCAGCCTTGATCTTGAGAAGCTGTTCCGACTGGCGCACAGCATCGGTCATTTCCTGCACGTAGCAATGGTCTCGCACATATACCTCGGGATTTAGGCCCCTCTCTTCAAGCAGACGGATCAGGCGGCGGGCGAGGGGCAGGGGTGCGGGGGTCTCTCGGACGATCTCGTGGGTGACGGGGTTGGACGTCAGAGAGCCCTGGTAACAGATTATGGGCAGGGTAAGGCCGAGGTCTCGGCTGAACATGAGAGCGGATTTGTAGGTTCGCCCCGTGGCCAGGGTTACCCCCGCACCGGTCTCCATGACACGGGCGACGGCCTGTTTGGTTCGCTTGGTGAGAGGAGTGTTGGTAATACGTTCGTATATTGTGCCGTCGATGTCGAAGGCGAGAAGTCTGTAGGTCATTGGGGTGAAGATTCAGCAGATGATTGGAATGATATGAACCTAGCCAGCTCGTCGATGGGGAAGTCTGGCATTTCCCTCTCCCCCGTTGCAGTACACACCACGAATCCGCCCTCTGGCGGCGTCACCTCTCCGATTCGGGCGACTGGAATGCCTGCACCTTCCAACCCAGCGGTTACATCCGGGACATGCTCAGGTGAAAGTGTCACAATGAGAGCACCGGAGGCGAGGAGGCCGAGAGGATCGAGGTCGAGATTCTGGCAGAAAACCCGGGTCTCAGGGAGGATCGGTACGGAGGCGAGGTCAAGCCTCACGCCCACGCCCGCGGCCCAGCCGATCTCCCGAAGGCCGGTGACAAGGCCGCCTTCCGTGGGGTCGTGCATGGAGTGAATGGCGCCCGAGGCTCGGGCGATACGGGCATCCTTCAGGACACTGATGCCAGGGTTGTAAAGGAAGCCTTGGGCGGTCTGGATGGTGGAGTCAGGAACACCCTTGGCAGAGAGGGTGGAAGCCGACTCACGGCCGAGGACAGCGGTGCCCTCGATGGCGATGGCCTTGGTGAGGAGTACGGCGTCGCCAACCTGGGCAGCGGAGGTGGGCGTGAGGTCGTCCGGGTGAGCTTCACCGAGCATGGCGCCCATAACAATGGGCCTGTTTATGTCATAGGTGATCTCGGTGTGACCACCGATGAGGGAGACTCCGATGTCCTTGCAGGCGTCGTAGATCTGTCGGAAAGCGTTTTCGATTTGGGACTCGGGCGTGTTTTCGGGCACCAGGAGAGTGGCGAGGAACCAACGGGGCTCGGCCCCCGTGGCGGCGATGTCGTTGGCGTTGACGTGAACTGAGTACCAGCCGATTTCGTTGGAGGCGAAGGTGATGGGGTCGGTCTTGGCGACTAGGACGCGGTCGTCGGACATGGAGATGACGGCGGCGTCCTCGCCGATGCCGGGGCCGATGAGGACTCGGGGGTCGGTGGGGGGTGCGGAGGAGAGGAGTCGGTGCAGGAGGTCGGGGGGAAGTTTGCCTACTTGCATTGGAGGGATGATAACACGGGGGAGGCGCTCCAGGAAATTGAGGATTCAGCCCTCTTGCCGCGAAGTACCTGCAGGGTCTGTCCTCTCTCCATCCCGTGAAAGACACGTTGGGGATAGCCGCCCCCACTACCGCAACATTTAGAACCCTATCCCGTGTCACGCGGGATGGGTTTTAGTTTGATGCCTGTCAAGGCGGGTTGGCCCACTGGCAGCATGCGGAACCCCTTCACGTGGGGGCGCACCAGGACAAAGTCCTGCACGTGGAAGAGGGGGATGATGCCCGCATCGTCCATCAGCAACTGCTCCGCCTCCCGATAAAGTGCCAAGCGGACCCTGCGGTCATCACGTGGAAAATCCGTGGAACAGCCCTATCCTGACATGCGTACGGCATCTATCTGAACGAGATCAGCCACGCCCTTGAATCAGCTTAGCTATTGGAACGTAGAGGCGTCCTCGCCTATCCACTTGCGAATGATGGCGTTCAGGGTGCCGTCGGCTTTCATAGACGCCAGGGCCTCGTCGAGCTTGCCCTTCAGGTCGCTGCCCTCGCGGACGCCAATGCCGAGTCCCCGGTCCAGCAGCACGGTTGGCCCCACAATGGCCAGTTGACCCTCGTACTGAGCAAGCTTCTCCACCCCGTAACCGTGGTCCACGAGGACGGCATCCACTTCGTCGTTGAACACTGCTTCGGCCAAGTCTATCGAGCCTTCGAGCGATACGAAGGGCCTGCCCAGCTCGGTGAAGTAGTCGGAGTATATGGTGTTTACGGTTGCCCCAATGGTGCCCTGGATAGCCGCATCGCCCTCGCCGGCCCTGGCCAGGTACACGGAAGGCGTAGGCGGGTAGTAGGCTTCCGTGAAGTCGATTGTCTCCTCCCGTTCTGCAGTGATGCTCATGCCGGCGAAGATCGCATCGAACTCTTCGTCCACGAGGTCGGGAATCATTTCTTCCCAATCATTTAGAACCCACTCACACTCCAAATCGGCGCGTCCGCACAACTCCTCCCCAAGCTCACGCTCAAGGCCATCTATTTCACCCTCACCGTTGATGAAGTTGAAGGGATGGTAGTTGCCGTCTGTGGCTATCACCGCCGTGTCCGCTCTCCCACATGCAGCCAGCAGCAGCACGAGAGCTGCCGCCAAGAGAAGCGCGCTAAGCGCGTGTATGAACCGGCCTTTCAAAGTCAACGCTCACCTCACTTGAGCTAGTGCACCTGGTGCGCAGGTCAGATCACTGGCGGGACAATCTGGTAGTCTGGGCTGTTGATGCCCCTCTTGGGAAAAGATAATACGCGGCTGTGAGAAAGACAAGATAGAGTCCCCTATTCACCCCGGCTACTTTCGGATCAATTGGTTCGCCTTCAATGGGACTTATTGAGTTTGACGAGGCCCCAATAGCCAGCTTGAACCCCAGCGTGAAGGTTACACTCCCCCAGGCCAGGGTTTCCGCCACGGGGCTTCGACCGGGACGGGCAGACCAACTGGCGCAGGATCGCGCTCCACGACACCCAGAAGGCGCGGGCGAAGCGGGAGCTTCTGCGGCGAGTGCTTACACGGGGGCTCTGGCGGTATGCCGCCGGCGGATCATTAGCGGCGCGACCGGACGATCCAGAACAGGTTCAGCGCGATTAGGCCGGCGGCAACGATCCACAGCAGCGTGCCCAAGGCGGGATTGAACTGCAGTCCCACTCCCAGCCCGAGATAGAACACGATGACCGCCAGCGCAAACAACAGTACGTGTGCGGCGATCCTGGCTTTCGCGGCTGTCATTGCACGTCCATTCTACCAACTCACGGGGCGCCGTGTGAAGCGTGAGGCTGCTGTTAAGCCCGGCCCTAGCGGATTCCGTCATTTTGGACTATAATGCAAGGGCACGTTGGAACAACGCAATAAGGATTGACACAAGAACGGACTGCGCCCCTTTGCCCTTCCCAATTCTTGTCCGCTCCCCTGCTGATTCATCTGCCACACTAAATTAGGGAGTCCGTTCTAGTATGACTTATAGTTCTTCGCCCGCGCACATGCGCCCAACCAACCGCACCCGGTACCAAACCGTCTGCGCCGACTGCGGCATATCCACAACCCTCTCCTTCCGGCCACGCCAGAGCAAGCCAGTGTATTGCCGTCCATGCTTCAATGCCCGTCGTCACCATGGACCTTCTCCGATGGTCAGTACAAACGAGAGAAAGCTGTCTATCGTAAGCAAGCAAGCCATTGATAGCGCCCCGTGCAGTGCTCTTGTGTTTTCTGAAATGCCTTTGAAGGCCGCTTCCAAGGCGGCAATTTCCCGGATGAACATATCGAGGCCCACACCCATTCAAGAGAAGGCTATACCTCATCTCATGGCAGGACGAGACTTGATTGGCCAAGCGCGTACGGGATCCGGAAAGACGCTGGCATTCGCAGTGCCTCTGGCAGAGCGGTGCGACCCGTCGCTCCAACAGGTTCAAGCGCTTGTGCTGCTACCCACCCGTGAACTGGCCATGCAGGTGGCCGGAGTTGTAGAAGCTCTGGCTTCTGCGCAACAGATCCGCGTGACGCTACTGTATGGCGGTCGGCCTCTGCGGCGGGAGTACGCAGCGTTGCGCAACGGAACCCATGTAGTCGTTGGCACTCCGGGCCGGACGTTGGACCATCTACGGCAAGGGACCCTTGACCTAGGTTCGCTGCAATTTCTTGTGCTGGACGAAGCGGACGAAATGCTGGATAGGGGGTTTGCCCCGGATGTCGAAGCCATCATAGGCCGGACACCCAACGAGCGGCAGACGATGCTCCTGTCCGCAACTATGCCTGAGTGGGTGGCCCGGACCGCCGCGAAGCACCTGCGCCGGCCTGTTAGGGTGGAAGTGGACGCGGGCTTGCAAGCGCCACCCACCGTGGAGCACTTGGTCTATAGTATTCAGAAGAATGACAAGATGGAGGCCCTGCTGACGCTGCTAGACGGGCGAGATGGTTCGCCGGTTATTGTCTTTCTCAAGACCAAGCGCGGCGTCAAACAGATGGCAAGAAAGCTCGATTCGTTGGACTACCCGGTAGGAGCGCTCCAAGGAAATCTAAGCCAAAGCGCGCGTGAGCGGGTGATGACGGACTTCCGCTCCGGCGTCGCGTCAATCTTGGTGGCAACGAATGTAGCGGCCAGAGGCCTGGACTTCGAGGGTATCGGTCAGGTTATCAACTATGACCTGCCGGACTCTGAGCAGTTGTTCACTCACCGCGTCGGACGGACTGGCCGCATGGGCCGTTCCGGCGAGGCGGTTACGTTCATCTCGGTGGAGGATGAGCAGAAGTGGGGCGAGATCGAGCGGAGGCTTGGCCGTAGGTTCACCAGGAAGCCTTGGCGTGCGGTTCGTAAGGCAATGTCACCTCGATAGCGGCGCTCCTAGGGCTCCGTATTGCAGGACGGTGTGGGGCAGGAACAGAATGCTAAGTGGTGGCGCATACGGGATTCGAACCCGTGGTCTTCGCCTTGAGAGGGCGATGTCCTTGGCCACTAGACGAATGCGCCACGGAACCACTTGTAGCTGGCTGGGGATCCTGGATTCGAACCAGGGCTTTCAGATCCAGAGTCTGACGTCCTACCACTAGACGAATCCCCAAAAGAGAACCCATTCTAGCACCGCTGACTTATGACGAGCAAACCCCGTATCTATACTATGCTCGCTACTCGTCTATATCTTCTTCCACTATTGAAATAGTGGCCGGACGTGTACGAGGAGAGTCGGTTATAACGGGCATATCTCTCTCCCAACCCATACTGTCCAAAGAATTTCTAAAGGAGCGTTCCTCACCACACAAACGGCAGCACCCTTTACTGGTGGGTCCTCCCGCCGGTTCAATCAACCAGTGGTGCTGACATAGATTTTGCGCTTCCTCTATGGTCTTCTTTTCCAATACGTCGTTTGTATTCACCATATTCGTTCACCACACATCTGTTCTTCTAGGACTCTCCATTGTAATTGCCTGACATCGGTAGGTCAAGCGGGTGTATGGCTGGGGAGAGGAGTGCAAAAGTCCCTGCGTCTCAGCCCACGAACACGCTGGTGATAACCGCCCCCACTATCACAACGCTAAAAAACACTACCGTATACATGAGGCGATTCGTGTGCCCGTTGACCTTGTGTTGCAACGCCTCAATTTGCTGCTTCGTATCATCAAAACGCCTGTGGGCCTCCACCAGATTCTCCTCAAAGCGGTCGAGACGCGCCTCAAAGCGATCAAGACGCATCTCCAAGCGGTCAAGACGCGTCTCCGAGCGGTCAAAGCGTCCCTCAATCTGGCGTTGCAGTTCTAGTATCGTGCCGACGGCGCGCCCCAACTCCATCCGGTCGTCCGGTGTCTGTTGCTCCATGGTCACAAAGCCCTCCTCTACGCTACTCGGCTCTCTTCAGAAGTTTCAGTGCGACAGCATCCTAGCCGCAAAACCTTACTAGCATAGTAGCCAGTACGCAATCTATGCTGAACGGGCGAGATACAAGCTGTACCATAGAAGTCTTAAGAAAGAGCACTCCTCAATTTGACAGCCCACTTGGCCGTTCATAAAATGGCTACCAGTTTTCCAAAGACATACGTCGGGAGGGGATCGTGGCCACAAAAGCTTTTGTACTTATTGAGACTGCTGTAGGCAAGACCAAGGACGTGGTGCAGGCGCTGGAGGGCATGCCCGGGATCGGGTCTGTGGATGTTGTCACCGGCCCGTACGACATCATCGCCGTCATTGAGGCCGATGACCTGAGCTCGGTGGGCAACATGGTGACCAGCAGCGTACACGCCATCGGCGGGATTCAGCGCACCGTGACCTGCCTGGCCGTTGGCCATTAGCCGTCGATAGCCCCGCCTGCCTGCAAGGTGTATATTGCTAGGCGCGCCGGTCCTATTCGTAGAGACACCGGAAAACGGCTGTCCCGTCCGTCATGCCCGCGCAGGCGGGCATCCAGGGGCGGAGGCGTGCTCTTCAGGAGTGAGTAATGGTTGACTGCGTCTTCTGCAAGATAGACGCCGGCGAGATACCCGGCGACAAGCTCTACAATGACGACGTTTGCTTTGCCATACGCGACATCTACCCCGTGGCGCCAACCCATCTTCTGATTATTCCCCACGAGCACATCATCTCCCTGGACGAGCCCCACGAAGGGGTGATAGGCCACCTCTTCCAAGTGGCGGGCCGGATGGCGCAACAAGAGGGCGTCGCCGGGAGCGGTTTCAGGCTAATAATCAACCAGGGCCAGGACGCAGGCCAGACCTTTCCCCACGTCCACGTGCACCTGCTCGGCGGCAAGAGGCTGCCCTGGGGCAACGACTCCTGAGCACGATGGCGGACTCCCTGGTCAAGCTGCGCTCCATCATCCAGTCGCTTCCTCCAGGCTTGCAAGCCCACCTGGAACGGGTCAGGGAACTGTCGCTCGATCTGGCCGCCATTCACACAGTCGATCCCGGCAAGGTGGAGACGGCGGCTCTGGGACACGACCTCTACCGCGCCCACAGCAAGGAGCAGCTCTTGACTGAGGCCAGGGCCAGGGGCCTGGCGCTGACCTCCTTGGAGGAGCGCGCGCCGGTCCTTCTGCACGGGCCCCTGGCGGCGCACCTGCTCAGGGAAGAGTGCGCCGTGGCCGATGAGGACGTGCTCCAAGCGGTGCGCTGGCACTCCACGTCATGCCCCGGTATGAGCAGAGTTGGCCTGGTTGTCTTCATCGCCGACAAAGTGGAGCCTCAGAAAGTAGAACGCGCCCCGCATTTGGGCAGGACAGCGGTGCTGGCTCGCGAAAGCCTGGAACGGGCCGCCGTGGAATACCTGACGGCGGAGATTACCTCACTGCTGGAGATGGGCAGACTGATACATCCGGCCTCCATAGAGGCGCGCAACTATTTGCTGATGCGGCTTTAGGCGTCGCTTCCCCTGCCTGTGCCGAGGGGCCGGTCAACGCTTTCGAGGCCGCCTGCCTAAGACGCCCGGGCTGATATAATGAGGGCAATGCCTTCCTTCCTTGCGAAACTCGTCCTATTCCCCCTCAAGCTGCTTGGCAAGCTCTTGGCTTGGCGTTGGAAGAAGACTCGCTCGGCATGGCGGTCGGCATGGCGTGAATCGGCGCGCCCTCTCAGATTCCTCTACCTCATCCTCGGACTCTTCATCGCCAACGCACTGGTCCCGGTCGCCTTCGACCAGTTGGGCGCGCTGGGTGGAGCCTCTTACCTGTTCGCATTACTGCTGGCGATTTTGGACGCCACCTTCTTCAGGACGGCAAGGGTGGGACGCATCAAGTACGTCCCACTCGGTCTGATGGCCCCGTTCCTGATCCTGGTAGGCGTGACCGCTTCCTTGGCAATCAGGCCTCTCCTTGGAGATGCGAAGAACGCGGCACTTGCCGAGGACTTCGTAGGAACGGCCATCATTCTGGGCGTCTTCGCCCTCATGATGCTGTGGTTCCGGCGATGGCAGAGCGGAAGGCCCTATTGACCTTGCCCTGAAATGGCGGTTCTATCCCAGCGCAACGATTTGCTGATGCGGCTTTGGGCGTCGCTTCCCCTGCCTGTGCCGAGGGGACGGTCAACGCTTTCGAGATCGCCTGCCTAAGACGCCCAAAAGGGGCGAGCCCGTGCCAAACAGGAACCCGAAGTCGTACCAGTTTCCACTCCTTGCCGCGTTGTAAACAGGGAAGCTATCCCAGCCGCCAAATACGTGGACAACGAAGACTATCCAGGCCGTGAGGCCGTTCCACAATCCCCAGAGAAGGTCCGCCCACCACATAGCCATGCCCTCCTTTCAAGAGGGTCTCAGTAGTCTGGCGCGCCGGTATTGGGGACATTCTGGATAAGACCCGCGCCGGTGGCCGTCGCAGTGAAGATTCTACCAAAAAAGGACATCCTGGGCTTGCATTTATAGAACATCTATTCTATTATAGTCAGCACTAACGTTCTGGTTGTCAGGAGGCCATTGGTGGCCAGAGGTGTTGTATTGAATAGTCCCGTAGAGCTGATTCTGCTCTTGCAACGCGGCTTCACCATAGCATTGAGCGGCTACAACGCACGCTACTTTGGGCTCTACTTCTCATGCCAAAGGAAGCGCCGGGTTGGCTTGCTCACCCTAGTCATGATCAACCTGGCCATTGGCCTGGAAAGCCTGGCGTTCGTATTCTCCACCCTGCTGGGCAGCGATTTCAGAGTCTCGGCGGGAGTGCAGGTCGCCGCGGCGTCTCTATCCCTGGCCGTGGCCGCCACTCTAACGGCTCTGGTCCTGAGGCGACGGCTCAAGGGGTATTAGGAGGAAGTCATGAGCGCACTGGCCGAGGCGATCCGAACCGAGCGATGGGACATAGCCGCCCTGGTGCTCCTGAATGCCTTGATGGAGACCGCTCTAACGCTTCCCGAAGACGCCATTCCACAGATGTTGGAGATGCTGGATGGGACCGATGACGGACAGCGATAAGAGGATGGATGCGCAACGGTTCTATACATCGGCTCTGACCATGGCGGAGAGGATGGAGCTTCCCTCTGCCATGTCCTTGGAAGGCTTGGATGGGGAGATAGCCCTTCTCAGGATACGTCTGCGCCGGTTAGCCGGGAACAAGCCGGATGAGTTCGCTCTTCTGCTGCGTGGCATAGGCACGCTGGCAAAGAGCCTATCCGTTAAGTACAAGCTCTCCTCCGGATCGACGGAGGAGCTGGAGAAGGAGATGCTGGCCACTGTAGAGGAGCTATTGCAGGCAATTGCGGAGGAGAGTCCCAGTGCCGTCTGAAGAGATGAGAGAAGCGGCTAAGAGACTGAGGCGCGACCTGTGTCAGGTGGACCCCATCATCAGGACAGCGGTGAGGCTAAAATAAGAGAGTCTACCGCTGGGGTGTCTCGTAAACCTTCATCCGATGGTAAGGCTCGTGGATGTTCCAGTAAACACCTTTGTGGGCTCACTGCTTGGAACACCTGACCCGGTGACCGATAGCCCAGGGCTTGATGGGGCCGCTCTTGGTTGTAGAAGGCCAGATAAGCCCCAATCCCCTTTCTGGCCTCAGTCCCATTTTGGTATGCCTTCAGGTACACCTCCTCGTACTTGATGCTGCGCCACAGCCGTTCCACGAAGACGTTGTCCATACACCGGCCCCTGCCGTCCATGCTCACTTGAACGCCTTGCGCCAGCAGCATGCTGGTGAAGGCCTCGCTGGTGAACTGGCTGCCCTGGTCGGTGTTGAAGATCTGTGGCCGACCCTTGCTCAGGGCCTCTTCCAGAGCCGCAACACAGAAGTCTACCTCCAGGGTGTTGGACAGCCGCCAAGCCAGCACGTAGCGGCTGTGCCAGTCCATGATGGCCACCAAGTAGAGGAAACCCCGAGCCATGGGTATGTAGGTGATGTCGGTGGCCCACACCTGGTTGACCCGGTTGATCTCCAGCCCCCTGAGCAAGTACGGATAGACCTTATGCCCTGGGTTTGGCTTGCTGGTGTTGGGACGCCGGTAGATGGCCTCCAGGCCTATCAGCTGCATCAGCCGGCGGACCCGCTTGCGGTTGACCTGGTGTCCGTGATTTCTGAGCCAGGCAGTCATCCTTCTGGAGCCGTAGAAAGGTGTCTTCAGGTACTGTTGATCTATGCGGGCCATCAACTCCAAGTCCTCGGCGCCGGCCTCGGTTGGCAGGTAGTACAACGAGGAGCGGCTGATACCCAGCAAGGCGCACTGGGCGCACCAGAGACAGCTTCGGTTCTTCTCGGTCAATCATGGCCCGGCGTTGGGACCGGCTCACAACCCGAAGCTCCGTGACAAAAAATCCCGTTCCACCTTGAGCTGCCCAATCTGTTGGTAGAGCTGGGCAGTGAGGACCTCTTGGTCCTTCTCCTGGCGTCCAGCACCATTTTCAAAGAGGTGCGGCGCCCCCCTGAATCAAGGCCTTCTTCCAGGCATGGATCTGGCTCGGGTGGACTTCAAACCGGCTGGCCAGCTCTGCAATGGTGTGCTCCCCCTGGAGCGCGGCCAAAGCCACTTTGGCCTTGAAGACTGGGCTGTGCTTCTTACGTGTTTGCTTCATGTCCTGCTCCTTGTTTCCGTCCTATTTTAGGAGCGGGACTCTCTCTTAGCCACCTGTCCGAATTTTGGGGTCCACCTCAGTGGGACGGCGTTAACCTGTCGCCCCGCTCGGCCTTCGATGCCTTGTTGGATGCCAGGCTGAACGCCCTGGAACGCCAGGTGGACGAACTGAAGGGCCGGGTCAACGGGCTGATATTCCTGGTGATAGGCGCCGTGATAGCGCAGATAGCGATAGGCCTGCTCAATTAAGGAGTGTGACTATGGGAATCAAGCAAAGACTCAGACCTTATCAGTTGGAGGCGGCGCACGCCATTCTGAAGAGCGTTCTGCGGAACCGCGGACTAACCATCACGGTGGAGGTGGCGCGCCAGGGAGGCAAGAACGAGCTTTCAGCGGCAGCTGGAGCTTCTGCTGCTCACCCTCAATCGCTCCTCGGGTGGGAACCTCGTCAAGGCAGCGCCCACCTACATGCCCCAGCTACTCAACAGCATATTCCGGCTGAAAGACCGGCTCAACGATGCCGGCCACAAAGGTCTTTGGACGGCGGAGGGCAGGAAACTCCTTCCGCGTGGGCAAGGCGCGCCAGGTCTTCCTCAGCGCAGAGCCGTCGGCCAGGGTGGTGGGCGCCACGGCGCACGTCCTCCTGGAAATGGACGAGGCACAGGAGATAGACAAGACCAAGTACTACAAGGAGTTCCGTCCCATGGGCGCTTCCACCAACGTCACAACCGTGCTCTACGGCACCCCCTGGGACGGCGACTCGCTGCTGGAGGAGCAGAAGCAACTGAACTTGGAGATGGAGCGTCGCGACGGGGTCCGGCGTCACTTCCGCTACGACTGGCAGGACGTGGCGCTGCACAACCCTCTGTACCGGGAATACGTAGAGAGTGAGCGGCTGCGGCTGGGAGAAGACCACCCCCTGTTCCGCAGCCAGTACCTGCTGCTGCCGGTGCGTGGTCAGGGGGGCCTGCTCGGCGCATCGCAGCAGGCCCAGCTTCAGGGCGGACACTCACGCCGTCGCTGGCCGGAGCATGGCAAGACCTACGTGGCAGCCCTAGACATGGCGGGCGGAGTCGCCGGAAGCGATACCCTTAGTTCGAGCGTGGGTAGCTTATCCGGCTCAGGCAAGGAGAGGCCCCAGCGCGACTCCACCGTACTTACCATTGCTGAGCTTGACTTTGATGCCGGCGACCCATTCAGCGGCGAGCCGCAGGTCAAGGTAGTGGAGGCACATGCAGTGGACTGGCGTATCGCTGGCCGCCGTCTATCCCCAGCTGATCGATGTGCTGAAGCGGGTCTGGGGCTGCCGGCGCGTGGTGGTAGACGCCACCGGCCCTGGGACAGGGACCGGCCAGCTTCCTGGAACGCGCCCTGGGCAAGGGTGTCGTCGATCCGTTCGTATTCACCGCGCAGAGCAAGTCGCGCCTGGGCTTCGACCTGCTGGCGGCGGTGAACAGCGGTCGTCTCAAGATATACGCCCCGGACGGTTCGCCGGAGTACGTGGAGTTCTGGGAGCAGATCGGACAGGCCGAGGCCTACTTTCGACCCAACCGCACCATGAACTTCCACGTTGATCCCAAACGCGGCCACGACGACTACCTGGCGAGCCTTGCCCTGCTGGTGCAGGCCTCTAGGTACGCTCCCCGGGTGGCTCGCGGCCACAGCCGGAACGCGGCCCGGGAAATGGAGGTCGCCGCCATGCGCTGATGTCCCCACACCATGGTTCTGAGCGCACTCTCTCCTCCGTCATGCTCGCGCAGGCGGGCATCCAGGAGCGGCGTGGCGGTCAGGGGACGCATAGGGATTGCCGTTATCACAAGGATTGTCGCAATCACTACAGGTGATGGCCAATGACCAGCAAGAAAGGTGTGCCCAAGATGGACGTATTGCCGGAGCATTTTCAATATAGAGACAACGGCTGTGAAGTATCGCAGTCGTGCCTACGGTGCCCTCTTCCCAAGTGCAAGCACGACGACCCGGGCTGGCTGCGGAGTTACCGCCGCGCCCAGCGGGACCGCCGTCTGCTCAGGGTGCGACGCCGGGAGAATGCCAGCGTTGGCGAGCTTGCGCAGCGCTTCCAGATCAGCGAGCGTACCGTGCATCGCATCCTGGCCCGGGCCAACGGCAGGACGGCTTCGGTGGCGGCGAAGCCATTGCCCGCGTTGTCTCTGGCGAGGTGAGGGAAGTGCGGTGAATTATGACAGGAGGTGAACCATGACCCAAACCACCCTTCCTCAGACGCTGGCCCGCATGGACGGGGAGCGTATGCGCGCCTACCGCGACAACCTATCGTTCTACCAGGGCGACCAGTGGAGAGGCCGCGCCCGTCCCAGCGAGCGGCGCCTCACCTTCAACTATACCAAGACCGTCCTGGAAAAGATTACCTCCTACCTGATGAGCGGCGTCAACACCGCCATCGAGCCGTCCGATTCGTCGCAGGAAAGCGCCGACCGTGCCCGGCGCGCCCGGGAGGCGCTGCGGCGAGTCCACGAGGAGAACCACCTGGACGAGCTGGACTTCGAGACCGAGCTGGACGCCGCCATTCTGGGCGACGCCGCCTACAAGGTGACCTGGGACAACGCGGGGCAGCGCGTCCACGTATCGGCGCCGGACGTGCAGGGCCTCTTTGCCTGGTGGATCGCTGACGACCCGTCACGGGTCTGGCGCGTCGCCAGCCGCTACAAGCTATCGGCGGAAGAGGCCGCCATGCTCTATGGAGTCGAGGCTCCAAGCCGCAAGCAGGTCACCGTGGTAGAGGCCTGGAGCGAAGACGCTTTCCAGCTATGGGTGGAGGACGTCCTGCTCCAGGAGCGCGCCAACCCCTACGGCGTCATTCCCTTTGTCATCTTCCCCAACCTCCGTCTGCCCAAGTCGTTCTGGGGCGAGTCAGACATTCCGCCGCTGGTGGAACCGGCCCGCGAGCTGAATCGCGCTCTGTCGCAGCTTTCTATGATCGTGGAGCTATCGGGCAACCCCATTGCAGTGCTGGAAGGGGTTGAGCG